>JAAYOQ010000010.1 GCA_012520255.1 Erysipelotrichia bacterium
ACCAGTCATCTTTTGCTTTTACTGTCTTACTTTCTACTAGTGTCGGTTCTGCTTCTCCAACCTGCTTATACAAGTTAATAGTAATCTCTGCCGGTCTTTTTCCATCCTGGTTTTCTGCATCATCCCAAATCTTCTTTACACTTACATTTATAGTTGCAGGTGTATGGGTATTGGTCACTGTTAAATTATCCTGGTCATAGCTTTTTGTATAGCCTGTTGGAACTGTCGGTTCAACAACTGTATAGACTATATCCTTGCCCTGATACTTGACAGGCAGGTTTTCAAAGGTATGACTTTCATCCTTCTTGCCTGTTAAGGTTACAAGACCGTCTTCATCCATATCAGCGCCTGATGCTGAGGCTGCCACCAGTGTGGCCCATGGTATTTCCTTACCGTCCACCTTTGCAACCAGCTGCAGGGTTACATCTACACGCAGGCCGTCCTGGTTGTTGTTGTCATCCCAAGCCTTGTTTACTGTTTTGCTTGTTGTTGCAGGTGTATAGCTGTTTGTTAAATCTACTGTATAGCTATTTACATCTTCTTCCATTTCAGGTTGACTGATTTTTGCTGATGTATATGGTTCATATCCTGTCTCTTCTATTGTATATGCTATCAATTTACCGTCTGCGTATTTCGGCAAGCCTGTGAATTTGTATGTCCATGATGATACTTCTCCATTTTCATCCACTGTTCCGTCTAGTTCTACTGACTTAACAACTGTTGCTCCGTTTTTTACGTTTACTACTATTTTAGCCGGTCTCTTGCCATCCTGGTTGTCTGCATCATCCCAGGTCTTTGTTCCTGTGATTTCTATTAAATCCGGGAGTCCCACCTGTGTGTAGCCGGCATGAATAACATGATGAGTTTCGCCGGAATAATTGTCGATATTTGTATTGGATAAATACACATTATTGAAAGTCTTCGCATTTGCGATGGCGGATTGTGCGATATCATCCGGCGCTTTCATATGTAATATAATACTTAATGTTTCCTTATCAGAAAGGATAAACGGTTCACCATCATTATTTTTGCTTAGGTCTATAGCTATTGCAGTTATTTGTGAAGCATCACCAGGTTTATCTGTACTCCATAATTCACTATTTGTTAAATCTCTATTGGTTTCTAAATCTAGAGCGCTACTGTTTTTAAAGACATCCGATGTACTGTAATAGACGATTGGATCGGCCCCTTTATACTCCGGTTGAGACAAGTCGATTCCCGTCAAAATACCACGCCATTGTACATCACCAGTACCGGGTTGATAATTTTCCAAAGCATCGTAGAAAATAATGTCTTTGGCCATCGTGCCCTGAGGTGGTCCAAGTCGCAACTGATAGGAGTAGCTTTCTCCAGCATCCACAATAACGGAACCATCCCTGCCTTCAGTCCACGGAGTATTCGTTTTAGCGACCCGTTTTGACAGACCACGTTCTGTTGAAGTTACGATGTCTAAGTTTAAATTATTTTCAGCAAACAAGAAGTTCGGCTCGGTAACAGCACCCTCCATCAGGTTGGCCAACAAGTCTTTTTCCAATATGTTTCCACCCTCATCCGGAAGACCTTGCGTCAGCTTTCCGCTTGTTGTCTGGTAAGCAACCGAATTCAACAGCCTTGTGCCGTAATCAGCCACATTGTTCCAAGAATAAATCAAATCAAAAGTTACAGTAAAACCGCTAGTAATCCTGGCACTTGTATAGCCATCCTTGTAAGCATAGGTTCGCACGCCGTCCGGCGTCGAAGCCCTTAAAATAAAGAGCGTTCTTCCCGTATCTCTCCAATTGTCCACTAATTCATAAGTATATCCAACTGTATAATCATCCATAGCGGCCTTGTACGCAGCAATTCCCCAAGAGCTAGAAGATGGAATATAAGGTGAAACGGAAATGCTGGATTCATCTAAAATAGTTCCTTTTGGCAGAAGGTCATAGAATACTCCCGCTTTCTGTTCTTCCAAAACATCCAGATCGCCGATTTCTTCAGCAGATAAAATTTCATTGTATCTTAGTTCTTCATAGGCATTTATTTTATAAGAAATTCTAACGTATTTTGAGCCCGTATCATTCTTATAACTACTACTTTTTGTAATTGTAGAATAGGTAGGGAAGTCCTGTATGTAATGGGAAGCGAAGCCATGACCTACCCTTTGTCCATAAAGATCCATGTCTCTTTCAACCGTAGGTCCCACCCAAAGTCCCGACATGTTATTGCCTGTATCAAGCATTGTTCCCTCATGATCATAAACCAGAAGTGAGCTCACATTTCTTAGATAATAAACTCCATTAGGGAAGTTGGAACTTAATTCGGGAGTTGAACGTTCAATAAGTTCTTTAACATGATCAGTAGGGTTTAAAACAACCTCCACTCTGTATGGAAGTTCTGTTTTATAGCAAGCTGTTTCTGCCACCACTTTAACGGCATAGGTATTTACCGGCATTTCAACAGATTTTCCATTGGAAATAACAGAACCGTCTATTTTCTTAAATCTTATATAATAGCTCTCGTAATACCACTCTCCATGTTTGATCCATTCTCCACCGTCTTCATTTTTATACCATAATTCTATCGGAGGATATTCTGAATAAGGCATTTGTTTTTCTTCAATAACGAGTGTTTCCGGATCTCTCTCATAAGTGAAGAACTTAAATTTTGTGACATTTGAATAATCGACAACCACTCTTTTTATTTCATAATCCCCATATTGCAAGGGACTGTCATACGCATCATGAAAATACAGAAGATCATCTACAACCTCAATTCGCAAAGGTATTTTCCCGTAATTGGCGGGATCAGATTTGCCGTTTTCCGGGTCAGACGGATCGGGAGCCTGATAGGTAAGGCTATACTTCTGCACGGTATTAGTCGTTTCAAAAAATCCAGTTACTCCAGCAAACGATTTAAAAATCGCTGGTTTATCATTCATTAACAGCTGAATTCCGCCATAAGCATAATCACCGCCGGACTTTGCAATACCTGTGGACCCCGGAGGAGCTGTAAAAGTCTGAGGTTCTATGTATTTATAGCTAACAGAACCACTCACTGTGTTGGTAATGCCGTCGTCGTCTCCGGTAACTGATACATTGACCTTGTTTCTTATAAGATAAGAATTGGGGTCTTGAGGGTTAAGGATCGTGCGAGGATAACGTACAAGTACGAAATAGCCATACTCATATTCGAATAAGCGTCTGTAAAAAGAAAACTGCTCTTCATAGGTCGAGTCAAAGGTCACCGTGCTTCTTATTATACTAGCTTGGCTAAAATTATATTCTGTACTTTTGGCATAGCCTACTACTTCACCATTAGTCGGAAGATCTTCGATTTTTATCATAGCCGGCTGGGTTGTTTCAAGATTCACTTTTACATATATAAAATAAACCACATAGAAATAATCATCCGCCATGCCGTCGCCGTCATTGTCTAAATCGATATCCGACGGATCACCCCAATCCGTTTTAGGATACGCTTCATATTTTTGATAGACCCTCTTACTGCAGCGATCGATACCATGTTTGGTATCAATCTGAATGTTACCTGCGGATTTTTCCTTTTGCTCTTCATTGACCGTTAATTTAGCAACAAATTCCCTTGTATACGATTCGTCTTTTACCAAGGAAGGCTTTTTTAATTCGTACCTGATTTGAAAGGAAGCCTCAGCACCCGAAGAAATGGTATTGATATTGGTGATAATGTATTCATCCGTATCCGCATCGTATTGATAGCGATAATCCGATTCACCACTTGCGCCTTCAGCCGGAATAGGCAAGGTTGTCTTTGAATTAGCGGCAAATGTTCCGTCTCTTCCTTGGAATATTTTAGCTGGAATTCTAAGCTTTATTGCACCGGGCTGATAATCCTCTGTACCTGCCAAACTGTAATAAACTTCATAGGTTACAGAGTATGAATTATAATCATAAGGCGGTGTTAGCACATATTGGCCAAATTCATTTAAAACAGCATCACCTGCAAGATAGTAAGCATCAAACGAACGTATGCTGCTTTCAGGATTCCCTCTCTCCTGCATGAGCATCACTTCGTTTTCATTATTAGATTTCACAGCATTAATAATAGTTCTACTTTTTATACTACCATCCGATGCATAAACTCCTTTTATATTTATACCACTAAAAAAGGAAGTAAATAACATTAGGAAAGCAATATAAATTATTGCAATTCTTTTTAATTTATTCATTTTAGATTCCCTTTCACACTATTAGAAAAACATTTTATAAGCAAAACATTAAGCATGCTATAGTTTTGCCCATTATCCTTAAATGCTACTTTCATATTTAGTCTCCCATTAATATATTTTTGAAAATAAACACACTTAAAATTAAACATAAATTATACACTAACAATTTTCCTTGTTTATAAAAGCTTAATTTATTGACAAGGGTTTTCATGAAATATTTATATCTAACAACCACAGATGTTTACCACTATAAGAATATCATATTTATTCATAAAATCTAAAGTTTTTTTTACTGTATAAGATAAATTTATCAAAATACTATGTAAGAAGTACCGAACACTGCCAAAGGCATAGTTAGATTATCGTGATAATAGAAGTTCTTTTAATGATGATTAAATTAAAGCTTTTTGGATAATAATTACCTAAAAGTTATAAATATTTCATCTAAACATTAACCAAACAAAAAAAGCCGAACCATCTTAATAGGATTAATTCAAATTATTTAAATTAACTATTTCGTTACGGCCTCATCAAAACAAATGGCGTCCACGAAGGGATTCGAACCCCTGACCGTCCGCTTAGAAGGCGGATGCTCTATCCAACTGAGCTACGTGGACAACTTGCTTAAATATAATATCATTATCATTTATAAAATGCAACCAGATAGGCCAATCGAATTACACTAATTTTATACTGCTATTTCAATATGTTTTTAGTATTATCACTGAAAAAAACTTAAAAGTTAAAGATTAGGGTTAAACATTTACTATTTTAATTGCATTTTTTTATTTTTCTGTTTAAAAATGACAAATTTAGTATATAATCTTTCCTAAGGACGAAATTAGATAAATAAAAGAATATTAGATTTTCTTTTTTCTATCTAACATAATAGAAAAGAGGACCAACTATGAAGTTTTCAGAATTTAAATACGAAAGAATAAACTATCAGGAAGTTGAAAAGAAGTTAACAAAGCTTTTAGATGAGCTTGAAAAACAAACCAAAGCTGAAGATTTTATAAATCTATTCAAAGAAATTGAAGCAGTGAACTCTCACCTTAACACAATGCATTCTTTAGCTTCTATCAGACACTCTATCAATACTAATGATGAATTCTACTCAAAAGAAAATGATTTCTGGGATGAGAATGAGCCAAAATTTAGAGTATTTTACAATAGATTTGCTAAGATTTGTTTGGCTTTCAAAAATAAAGCTGATTTATACCATTACATTCCTGAAATCTTTTTTAAACAGATAGAATTTGAATTAAAATCTTTTGATGAGAAAATAATTCCACTATTAATTGAAGAAAACAAACTTTCTACAGAATATGGTAAATTAAAAGCCTCTGCCCAAATTGAATTTGATGGTAACAATTACAATTTATCATCAATTTCCAAATTTCTTCAATCTGATAATCGAGAAACCCGTAAAAGAGCTTACAATGCCAAAATGAAGTTCTATAAAGACAATGAACAGGAATTTGATAGAATTTATGATGAATTAGTGCAACTAAGAACCAAAATTGCCCATAAATTAGGTTATAAAACTTTTACTGAGCTTGGTTATTTTAGAATGCATCGCTATGATTACGATCAAAAGATGGTTGCTAATTTCCGTAAACAAATCCTCAATGATTTAGTACCTTTGGTTAGTGAATTATACCAGAAACAAGCTGATCGTTTAGGCCTGGAAAAATTAGCTTATTATGATTTCCCATACAAGTTTCTTTCTGGTAATCCAACACCAAAAAAAGATCCTGACGGTTTAGTTAAAGCAGCAGCTGAAATGTACCATCAGATGCATAAAAAAACAGGAGAATTCATTGATATGATGATAAATCAGGAACTATGGGATTTATTAAGTCGAGATGGCAAGGAAATAGGAGGCTATTGTATGTCTTTAAGTGAATATAGAGTTCCATTCATCTTCGCCAACTTTAACGGAACCAGTCATGATGTTGATGTTCTGACTCATGAAGCAGGACATGCTTTCCAATATTATATGAGTAGAGATATTCCTGTAGAAACCTGTAAATGGCCAACAATGGAATCATGCGAAATTCATTCTATGAGTATGGAATTTTTTGCTCATCCCTGGATGAAAGACTTCTTTGGGGAAGACACGGAAAAATACTATTATTCTCATATAACCGGCGCTTTAGACTTTCTTCCTTATGGAGTATTAGTCGATCATTTTCAGCATGAAATCTATGATAATCCAAAAATGACACCTGCAGAAAGAAAAGACACTTGGAGGAAGTTAGAAAAGCTATATATTCCTGAAAAGGATTATAAAGGATGCGAAATACTGGAAAAAGGTGCTTATTGGTTCCAGCAAGGACATATTTTTCAATCACCTTTCTATTACATTGACTATACTTTAGCTCAAGTATGTGCCCTTCAATTTTGGACTAGAACACATCAGAAA
This sequence comes from Erysipelotrichia bacterium, assembly GCA_012520255.1. Lineage (GTDB taxonomy): Bacteria > Bacillota_I > Bacilli_A > Erysipelotrichales > Erysipelotrichaceae > UBA1783. The sequence goes on from JAAYOQ010000010.1 coordinate 6,615, forward strand.
GATCCACAAGCCTTTGATGACTATTTACGTCTATGCACTCTTGGTGGAACATTACCATTCAATAAACTTATCAAGAAGGTAGGATTGAACTGTCCATTTGAAGATGGCAGCGTAGGTGCAGTTGTCAGACAGGCAAAAAAATACCTCAGCACTATTGATGATACAAAACTATAGTACCAATAACAAAAAACTACTAAAAAGAGTTTTTTGCACCATTTAAAAGTTCTATAAAACTCTTTTAACTCAATATTATTATTTGAAATGAAAATATTAATCTATTAAATAGTAATTCTCTTTTTCCTGGTTGACAATTTACAAACTAATCACTAAAATAATAGTTGTCACTTTACGACAAAAAGTAGCCCCGGAAACTACATTTTGATTAGGAGGACAAAAAAATATGCGTCAAACAACAATGCTGAAACCAGCAGACGTTACACGTACATGGTATGTTGTCGATGGAACAGGCCTTACTTTAGGTCGCTTATCAACTAAAGTAGCAGAAGTTTTAAGAGGCAAAAACAAACCAGAGTACACACCAAATGTTGATTGTGGAGATTATGTTATTGTTATCAATGCTGACAAAATTGTCGTTTCGGGTAACAAATTAGACACTGAATTCTACTATAATCACTCTCAATATCCTGGTGGACTTAGAACCAGATCTATGCGTACTATGAAAGATAAGTACACAGTTGAATGGGTTGAAAGATCTATTCACGGTATGTTACCACACACTAAATTAGGAAATGCTCAACGTAAGCATCTGTTTGTTTACAAAGGAAACCAACATCCACATGCAGCTCAAAAACCAGTTGAGTTAAAAATTGAAGAATAGGAGGATCAGTAAATATGGCAACTAAGAAAAAAGATATCGTTAGATACCAAGGCACTGGTCGCAGAAAGACTTCAGTAGCTAGAGCATACCTGACACAAGGTGAAGGAAACATTGTAATCAATGGTAAGCCTTTAGATGAATACTTACCACAAGAAACTTTAAAAATGGTTGTTAATGCACCATTTGTAGTTACTGATACTGTTGGCCAATATGATGTTTACATTAATGTCTACGGTGGCGGTTATACAGGACAGGCAGGAGCGATGAGACATGCTATCTCTAGAGCTTTGTTAGAAGTTGTAGATGATTATCGTCCAAAACTTAAAGCTGCTGGATTCCTGACAAGAGATCCAAGAGCTAAAGAAAGAAAGAAATATGGCTTAAAGAAAGCTAGAAAAGCTCCTCAATTCTCAAAACGTTAATATTATTATCGCTAGAGATTCAAAAACTCTCACCAGAGGGTTTTTTTATATCCAAACCAAATACTACATATTTTTAAAAAACGCAACTTCTTTCACTGTCGGCAGTATTTTCCCTGTGATATATTATTAAAATATAATTGAGCTATTTTAATTAATTTAACTGTTCTCTCAAATCAGGGAAGGTAAAAACAATGAAAAAAAACATTTATTTCCAGTTCTATTGTTTACAGTATTTTTTCTAATCTTCATTTTAAGCAGAAATGCCAATCCACTTTATCTATTTGATAATCACAATATAGATAGGATTGTGATTGATGATATTGATTATTCTAAAAACAGCATCATCATAACTGATGAAGGTGACATCAATAAATTAGTCAGCTGTTTCAATAATTATAATTTTAGCAGAAATAAAACCGAATCAATCGATTCAATATTGCCATATAAAATATCATTTTATGCAAATAATCCTTTATTGAAATGGATATTGTCAAAAAAACAGTTGAGCATACAATAGATGAACACAAATATTTTAAACTACCTGACAGTTTTATTAAAAAAGTAAAAAATCTTAAATACTATCGCTAGAGAATATTTTACAATCTTAACAATTTCTAAACAAAAAGTCATACAACATTATCCTTTGTCATCTGTCATGATAATTTGAAGTTGAATCTAAATGCTGATGAAGCTATAATAGAACAGCTGTCGAGGTGAATTATGACTAAAAATGAAAAACTATTAATCAGCTGTTCCGTCCTGTTTGCACTTGCCTCTGGCATGAGTGCTGTTTTTATGAATGTCTTTTTATATACATATACAGGATCTTTAACAGTGATGGCTTTATATACCTGTATCAGAATTGGAATATTCCCGTTTTGTTTTACCCTGGCTGGAAAAGCAGCCAGAAAAATCGGATATGGAGTTACCATGTCGATGGGCTTAATTTTTATGTTTTTCCAATTGTTTTATGTTATACAGTTTAATCAGCTGTTCGCTTTAAATACTGATTTGGTCTTTGTTGCCGCAATTTTATCTGGTTTTGGAGAAAGTTTCTATTACCTGAGTGTTAACACTCTCAACCAGCTGGTAACAACTCCAGAAAGCCGGGCAGACTTCTTATCGATAAGTGGAATCTTAAGTAACATCTCTAACGTTGCCGCTCCACTTATTGCCACATTTATCATCAATTTATCAGGTTCAGATACTAATGGTTATTTAAATATTTTTAGAATTGTTTTAGTAGTTTATGGCTTTATTTCTGTTTTAGGACTGAATATCAAAGCCAAAGGCAATATGACTAAATTCAGCGTCTTCAAATCGCTAACTTTCCAAAAAGATAAACAATGGCGTTACGTATTGTTGACACATTTTATTTATGGTTTTAGAGATTCTCTTATTTTATCTTTAACCGGAATACTAGTCTATAATGCTACCGATGGTAGTGGAAGCTTTTATGGTAGACTGCTTTCATTATTTTCGCTGTTAACGATTTTATCTTATGCCTTAGCCTCAAGACTGATTAAAAAACATAATCGCATTAAATACTACACCTATGGAGCTTTCTTTGTTGCCAGCACTGCTATTGTTCTTGTATTAATCCCAAATATTTACGGCGCTTTATATTATGGAGTTGTCAATGCTGTTGCTTCACCATTCTATAATGTACCATTTACTATTATCACTATGAATGCTTTAAGTGATTATAGTAAAACCGAAAATCTGGCAGGAAGAGTTATTGCCAAAGAAACTTACCTTTCTTTATCCAGATGTTTGGGATTGCTGTTTGTAGTGCTATGTGAAAGAATTTTCCCAGAAAATGTCTACTTATATATCGCAGTATTAACACTTTCTATTTCACCAATTATTCTTGTCACCTATTCAAACATCTATCACAAAAAAAGAAAGCAAAAAAACAATTGAACAACCAATAAATCTGGATATCATTAAGATATCCTTTTAAAACTTTAAAAAATTATAGAAAGATATACGACTGCAGTATATATTTAAAGCAATGAATATAATAAAAATCCTTTCAAATCTTTTCAAAATGCTTAAATGACTCAAATTAGTTAAACCTTTTCATCCATAAAAGCAAAAAAAGTGCTTTTCCCTTTATTTATTCTTCAAAAAATATTACAATATAAGTTGATGAATAAATTATAGGGATATGGATAGGTGGAAATATGGTAGAATACAGTGATTTAGATTTAAACTTAAAAAGAAAAGAGGAGTTAGTAAAGAAAGCAAAAAGACTCTCTGAATCAGACAACGTTTTTAATGCGGTCAGAACTGCTTCAAGTTTAAAAAGACAATGGAAAAGATTCCCAGAGTATGAATCTGGTTTTGAGATGGAATTAAGAGAAGAGTTTGATAAATATCTGGCTCTAATCGAAGCTAAAAAACATGAATTATCTTTAAGTGCAGCAGAAACAAAAGAAGCTATTATTGAAAAATCAAAAGAAGTTTTAGAAATGAAAAACTTCAGAAAAGCCAGCAAGCTGATGAATGATCTGTTCAATCAGTGGAGAATAACAGGTTCTGCTGGTAGAGAGCTTGACGATGAACTTTGGGCGCAATATAAAGAAGTCAGAGATACATTCTTTGATAACAGAAGAGAACATTATGCAAATTTAGAGATAAAACGTTCAGAAGCTAAAGCAGCTAAAGAAGCTATTATTGTTGAACTTCAAGAATTGGCTACATCTACTGAATGGAAAAAAACAACTAAAGCAATTAATGAATTATTAGAGAAATGGAAAGCTGCAGGAAGCGCCGGCAGAAAGAATGATGAAGCATTATGGAAACAATTCTCAGCTGCCAGAAAGTCTTTCAATCAAGCTAAAAATGCTTACTACGCTGAATTGAAAGCTTCGTTTTCTGATAGAGCTAAAAGAAAAGAAGAACTTATTGCTGAGGCTAAATTGTGTACAGCACAATGCGACTTCTCTGAAGAAATGATAGAAAGAGTTAAAGGGTTAAGAACTAAATGGAAAGAAGTTGGCTTTTGTGGTGTCAATAGAGACAATGAATTATATAGCCAATTTAATGAAGCTGTTAATAATTTCTTCCAAAACTTAAAAGATCATAGAGAATTTATGTAAAAAACGGGTCAAATTCCCGTTTTTATATTAGTTTGTATTTTCTAAAACAATTATATAGACCATCATCATCGACAGAAGTAGTAATAAAATCAGCTACTTCTTTTAATTCGCTTACAGCATTGCCCATTGCTACTCCAATACCAGCATGAACTATCATTTCATAGTCATTTAGACTGTCACCTATGGCTATAACTTTTTCCAGTGGATGATTATTTTTATTGATAATAAAATCTATTCCTGAAGCTTTGGTATTTTTTTTATAAACAATTTCGCCAGTATATACTCCTGGATACCAGTTATCATAATGACTCATAAACTCAGAGCCTAATTTCGAAAGCATTATATCTGCCAAATCTTTCTTTAAGGTAAAGAATGATATTTTTGTTATTTCTTCATAATTTCCCTGGAAATTATCAAATGGAACAATTATCCCATCAGTAAACATAAAAGCATAAAGTTGTTTTTCCACTTCATTAATGTTATTTGCACAATACAGATAATTTTCTTTTTCTCCTTCCAGCATAAAACCTATATCATTACTAAGGAAGTAACTGACAATCGGTTCCATATATTTTTTTGGCATCGGACAAAAATATTCTTTAACACCATCGATAATTATATGACTGCCACAGCTGGCCACAATACCATCAATATTCAATTCTAAAAAATTTTTAGTAACTGAAGGTATACTTCTTCCTGTACAGATAAAAACCTTATGACCGTTTTCTTTAGCCAGATTAATGGCTTCTAATGCTGAATCAGGAATCCTGTTGGTACTATTATCAAGTAATGTTCCATCAATATCGACAAAAACATAATATCTCATCGTTTGCTCTTCCTTTCTTCTCTTTGAATATAATCATTATATGAATAATAGCAACCACAATACTGCTGACGATAAAGATTATATTTCTTGGCTAACTGATCAGTTTTAAAGCTGCCATTTTCCTTTTTAAAATCAGAATAGAAATATTTTACCTTTGGAAACAAACGAGCAATTTTCTGTCCAACTTTATTTAATGTTTCTGAATCCTTCTGTCTGGAAATTGTCATAACTGTCGTAAAGTAATCAAAGTTATTATCGCTGGCATACTGCATCGCTTCTTTCAGCCGTAAAAAGTAACACAATCGACATCTTTTCCCTTTTTCTGGTTCATTAGCCAAAGGCTCAAGTTTCTGATGATATTTTTCACCCTCAAAATCAGTTTTAATAATTTTTATCTTTGTCTTATTATTTTTATTGTATTCATCAATAAGTCTGACCAATTCATCAAAGCGACGATCATACTCCTGTTTCGGGTAAATATTATCATTATTGTAGTAAAGAGTTAAATCAAAATATTCGCTTAAATACAGCGAAACATAACTGGCACACACTCCACAACAAACATGCATCAGTAAAGAAGGTTTACTTTCTAAACCTTTTATTTCTTTTAAGGTCTGCTGTTGCAAATTAAAATATTTTCTTTTTTCCTGTTGTTTCATAATCAATAAATAAACATACTATCGCCAAAAGAGAAAAAACGATATTTTTCTTCAATAGCATGACTGTATGCTTCAAAAATTAAATCCTTTCCCCCAAAGGCACTAATCATCATAATCAACGTTGATTTTGGCAAATGAAAATTGGTGATAATCGCATCTGTCGCTTTAAATTTATAACCTGGATAGATGAAGATATCCGTGCTTCCAGTACACTCCTTAAAACAGCCATATCGGTTGTAAACAGTTTCAATGGTTCTGACCGATGTTGTGCCAACAGCGATAATTCTTTGCCCGTTTTCTTTAGCCTTATTTAACAGTTTTGCTGTCTGTTCAGACATCTGATAATACTCACTATGCATTATATGCTCATCAACATTATCCGCACTCACCGGTTTAAATGTTCCCAACCCAATATGTAAAGTCAAATCTGCAAACTTACAACCTTTGGCTTTAATTTTTTCAATCAGTTCTTCTGTAAAGTGCAATCCGGCTGTTGGAACTGCTGCACTTCCCTCTATCCTGCTGTAGACTGTCTGATATCTTTCCCTGTCTTCCAATTTTTCTTTGATATATGGAGGCAAAGGCATATTGCCTGATTCATCTAAGACTTCCATAAAAATACCTTCATATATCATTTCAAAATGGCGAATCCCCATTTCTTTTACTTTTATACAACGGGCCTTAAGCTGTCCTTGACCAAAACTGATAATCGTATTGAGTTTAACAATTTTGGCATTACCAACCAGTGTCTCCCAAATATTGTTTCCCAAATCTCTTAAAAGTAAAACCTCACAATGACCATCCTTTTGGGTATTGTTGTCTGTAGCCTTCTTAATTCCAAATAATCTGGCAGGGATTACTCTGGTATTATTTCTGACAATAATATCATCTGTTCTTAGAAAATCTAAAATATCACTGAAATGATAATCACGGTATGTTTTTTCAGCCTTATCAACTACTAGCATTCTAGAACTACTTCGATCTTCTAAAGGAGTCTGGGCTATTAAAGCTTTGGGTAAATAAAAATCAAAATCATTCGTTTTCATCTTAGAAACCTCTTGAATCTTTAGAGTTTAAATTATGCTTTTTAAAAAACTCTTCTTTAAAATCTAAAAATCTATCTTCGTTAATCGCTGCTCTGGCATCTTCCATCAATTTAATTAAAAAACGCAAGTTGTGAATTGAAAGTAATCTGGTTCCTAAACCTTCATTACTGCGATATAAATGTCTTAAATAAGCTTTGGTATAGTTTTTACAACAATAACAATCGCATTCTGGATCTAAAGCAGTAAAATCATCTGCATATTCTGCTCTTTTAATATTGACTCTTCCCTGTGAAGTCATAAGTGTTCCATGTCTGGCAATCCTAGTAGGCAAAACGCAATCAAACATGTCTACTCCTTTTAAAATACCTTCCAGTAAGGCATCACTGGAGCCTACTCCCATCAGGTATTTAACCTTATCCTTTGGCAAATCAATCATCGAATAATCAATCATCCTATATAAGGTTTCCTTACTTTCTCCCACTGAAGTTCCACCAATGGCATATCCTTCAAAATCCATCTTAACCAGCTCCTGAGCTGAGAATCTTCTGATATCTTTAAACTCTCCACCTTGAACAATACCAAATAAGGCCTGCTGGCCTTCCTTTTGATGAGCATCCTTACAACGCTGAGCCCATCTTAAAGTTCTGGCAACTGATTTTTCCATATATTCTCTACTTACCGGATATGGTGGACATTCATCAAAAGCCATAATAATATCTGCACCCAATTTATTTTGAATTTCTATTGATTTTTCCGGCGAGATAAAAAGAGCCGAGCCATCCAGATGCGATTTAAAATGCACACCCTCTTCAGTAATCTTTCTGCTGTCTGCTAATGAGAAAACCTGAAAACCTCCCGAATCAGTTAAAATCGGATTATTATAATTCATAAATTTATGTAATCCACCCGCCTGCTCGATAATATCCTCTCCTGGTCTTAACATACAGTGATAAGTGTTAGCCAAAATAATTCCAGCATTCATTTCATACAATTCTTCTGGGGAAATGAATTTAACACTGGCAGCTGTACCTACAGGCATGAACATTGGTGTTAATACATCTCCATGAGGAGTATGTAAAATCCCTGTTCTCGCTCCTGATTGTTTACAGATATGAGTGATTTCAAAACTGATTGCCTGTTTTTTCATTTCAATCTTTTTCTCCTTTGCCTACTAATATTATCATAATTTGATAAATTAAGTTAGGATTATCGAGCATTGCTCGCCATTATATTTAGTGTAATGATTTAAAGGAGGTAGAAAGTATGAAAAACACTAACTCTAGCATTTTGCTAATTATCAAAAAATTAGAAAGGTATCAGAAACAGGGATACATGGACGGTTTTGAAATCGGTGAAATTATTGAAGAAATTCGTAAAGCCTATACCGAAGAAAATCAGTATCGCTTAAACAGGATGATGGAAGATGTTACTCAGTATTTAACAGGCTTATCAGAGGAAACATTGATTTTTGAAGATTATGTTAAAACTAACATTGATACTGTTGCTAAAATTATCAATAGAAGCGTTAGAACAGTTTATCGAAAACTGCAAGATAATAGTTTTTCGTTAATTGAACGTCAACTGATTAATAAGGAAATCCAAAATGCTAACAATCACGACATTAATGAGTATTTGTCAAAATTGTCAAATGACTAAAAAACAAAGACTGCTTCAAATTTTAGATTTTTTAAAAAAAGAAGGTTTCTACTACATTGATGGGAAGTTATTTTTGTCTGAAAACAATAACCTGTATCAGAAGTTGAATTATACAACATCAGTAATTAAAATTACTTCAGATAATAAAAAAGTCGATAAAACCTGTAAATTTGTTTTGGATCTGATTGAACATGAAAATGCGATTAAAAAAATAATCAGCAGCATCAACTCCATTATCTTAGAAGAAGACCGAAGGATTTTTATCGATCGCTATCTCTTCGATTTAACAATTCAAGAGATAATGAGAAAAAATTATATCTCTCAAAAGACATATTATAACTCTATCAGAAGCAGCACAATTCATCTTTATAGAACATTTTTGATAAACTGATTAGAATAACAATTATCTTTGCTGGTAGATATTTTATAAATAAACCATTATAATTGAAACATGAAAAAAATTAATTATATGCTCTTGCAGCTATTGCTATCAATTTTATTAATAACCGTAGGATTGCTAATCCACTATTTAGGAGAAAACACGGTTGAAGGTGTTTCTTTGATATTATTGACGGTTCCAGGAATTGTAATATTTTTAAGTTTTTTTGTCGAATTTTTCAAACTGAAAAAGGATCTCCATTGCATCCCTATTTATTTCATATTAATTATTGGTTTAGATTTATATATCTATAACAAATTTAATATTTCCCTAAGCACAAAATTAGCTTGGATATTATTTGTAGTGGTAGCTATAATAACAACCCTGATCAGTTTTTTGTTCCATATTGTTTATCAGACATTAACTCCAACTTCTAAAAAAGAAAACTAAAACCCAGTGTTAACCCCTGGGTTTTCTTTTAGATGGCGCCTAATACAGGACTTGAACCTGTGACAAACCGGTTAACAGCCGGTTGCTCTACCGACTGAGCTAATTAGGCAGCATAAATATCCTAACATAGTAGGAATACAAAAGCAAGATATAATTTTAAAAACATCTTAAAAATACTGCTGCTGACTCAGCTGTAATTTAAATACATTTTTTATCCTGATTGACAAAAATTAACACCCTTTTACTTCTGGTGTGATACACTAAGACTGTAATCTATTTTAAAAAAAGATTATAATTATTTTACAAACTTACAATAAAATAAGTTGTTTAATAACTGAAATAAACTTGCTGATAATTTAATATTATTACAGAAAAGTTAAAACTATGAACCAGGAGGCAAATTATGAGTAAAGTTCTATTAACCGGAGGAATGGGTTTTATTGGTTCCCATACTGCTGTCTCACTAATTGAAAATGGTTACGATGTTGTAATTGTTGATAATTTAGTGAATTCAGAAGAAGATGTTGTACATCGATTAGAAAAATTCAAAAATGTCACTATTCCTTTTTACAACGGAGATTGTCGTGATGAAAATCTATTGGATAAAATATTTAATGAGCATGACATTGAAATTGTTATTCACTTTGCAGGATTGAAAGCTGTTGGAGAATCGGTAAGTTTACCTTTAGAATATTATGAAAACAATTTAAACGCGACTATCAGCTTATTGAAATCAATGCTGAAAAACAAAGTGCATAAACTGGTGTTTTCCAGCAGTGCTACTGTATATGATGAAGATAATCCAGATGAAAGAGTAGAAGGATATAAGCTGGGGTGCACCAATCCATATGGATGGACTAAGTTTATGTGCGAACAAATTATCAGAGATACCTGTCATGCAAACAGTCAGCTTAATGCCATTTCACTAAGATATTTCAATCCGGTTGGAGCACATCCTTCAGGAATTATAGGTGAAAATCCAAAGGGTGTTCCTAATAATTTAATGCCTTATATTCAGCAGGTAGCTACAGGTGTCCGAGATTATTTAAGAGTTTATGGTAATGATTATGACACTGTAGATGGCACTGGTGTCAGAGACTATATTCACGTTTGTGATTTGGCTGATGCTCATGTTGCTGCCAGCAAATATCTACAGAACAATAAAGGTTGTTTAGAAATTAATATTGGTACAGGAAAAGGTGCTTCGGTTTTAGAAATGGTTGAAGCTTTCGAAAAAGCTAATAAAATTAAAATCCCTTACAAAATTGAAGCACGAAGACCAGGTGATGTGGCTATCAACTATGCCAACGCTAATAAAGCTTACAAATTACTGGGCTGGAAAGCAACTAGAACATTAGAAGATATGTGTAAAGATGCTTATAATTGGCAATGTAATTTACAAAAAAAACATAATTAGTGTATAATTATTTTAGTGAAAAGACATATGAAAATATGTTCTTAAATATAGGAGGATGACAAATGTTTAAATTTAAAAAATTTATCGGAGCTACAGTTATTGGTGCAGCATTAGCGGCTATCGGAATTAAAGTTGTTAAAGATGTATTAAATGCTGACGAAGAAGAAAAAAATATCATTGATTTAGAAAAAGAAGCATGTGTAAAACCTGAAGAACCATGCGAAGAAACACACGTTGAAGAATAATAATTGATAACGTTGTACTTTAAAGCACAGATATGATTTGTGCTTTTTTTATTGTCATTTTTTAAAAACAGGACCTTAATCCTGTTTATCTTCTTTTTCATATATTTCATTATCTATTTTAAGTTTTATATTAACTGGGCAATTGCTACAATCACCCGTGCAACCTATACACTTACTCTTTCTGCTATGTTTAAGTGCCAATATAAATATAACCAGTACGACTGCTATCAAAACATAATCTATAAAATTCATATAAATACCCCTGCTATCTGATAGACCGTAAATGCCACAACCCAAGCCACAGCGATTTGAAAGATGACAATTCCAATTGTCTTTACTGCTGATCCCATTTCACGTCTGATTGCAGCTATTGCTGCAAAACATGGAGTATATAATAGAGTAAAAGTTAAAAATGACAGTGCACTTGCAGTGGTTAGTAGCGTTGTAATACCTGTTGGAATTAATACCTCTAAAGTTGAAACTACCGTTTCTTTGGCAATCAGCCCGGTAACTAAGGCCGTTACAAAACGATAATCGCCAAAACCTAATGGTTTAAATATTGGTTCCATCAGCTTTCCAAGTGATCCTAAAATTGATAAACTGGCATCTTCAACAACGTTGAATCTCAAATCAAATGATTGTAAAAACCAAACTAAAATTGTCGCTGATACAATAATTGTAAATGCTCTTTGGATAAAATCTTTAGCTTTATCCCACATCAGCAGGATAACTGATTTGATACCTGGTAAACGATAGTTTGGCATTTCCATTACAAATGGTATCGGATTTCCTTTAAAGGCAATTTTATTAAAAATGGTTGAAATAATTACAGCTGTTATAATCCCGCCAAAATACAACCCTGTCATTATTAATGCTTTATGCTCAACGAAGAAATAATCTGTAAAAAAAGCATAAATTGGGATTTTAGCAGTACAGCTCATAAAAGGCACTAATAAAATTGTTAACTTTCTATCTCTTTCAGAAGGTAATGTTCTGGTTGCCATAACTGCTGGAACAGTACATCCAAAACCAATTAGAAAGGGCACAATACTTTTTCCAGATAAACCTATCTTTCTTAGAAGCTTATCCATTACAAAGGCAATTCTTGCCATATATCCTGTATCTTCCAAAATTGAAAGGAAAAAGAACAATATAAGAATCAATGGTAAAAATGATAAAACAGATCCAACTCCTGCCAGTATCCCATCAACAATTAACGACTTAACAATCTCATTAATGCCATAGTCAGTCAAAAATGCATTTACTATATCAATTCCACTATCAATAATAATTTCAAAATTATCTGCCAAAAATGTACCTAATGGTCCAAAAGTAATCCAGAAAATGGTTGTAATTATAATCGCAAAGATAGGAATTGCGAAATATTTGTGTGTCAATATTTTATCAATATTAACGCTTCTTGTTCGTTCTTTACTTTTTTCAGGTTTTGAAACAGCCTGATTACATACATTTTCAATAAACTTATAACGCATATCAGCAATAGCTGCTTCACAGTCTAAACCTCTTTCGTTTTCCATTTCTTCAACATGACTTTTAATTATTTCAATTTTATTTTCATCAAGTTTTAATAAATCCATTATATTCTGATCATCTAAAATGATTTGCATTGTCGCATACCTGGCTGAAACATCAGCTTCATCAGCATGATCTTCGACAATATGACTAATCGCATGAATACATCTGTGAACTGGACCAGGCTTACAGAAATCATATATTTTTGGAATTCTTTTCTTTTTAGCTGTTTCTTCAACGACTCTGATCAGTTCTGAAATACCTTCTTCTTTTATTGCACTGATTGGAACTACTGGCACTCCCAAAAGATCAGAAAGTAATTCGATATTAATCGAACCATTATTGGCTCTTACTTCATCCATCATATTAAGAGCTACAACAGTTGGTTTTCTAAGTTCTAACAATTGTAAAGTAAGATACAGATTCCTTTCAATATTCATTGCATCAACAATATTGATAATTGCATCAGGATTATTTTTTAATATGAAATCTCTTGTGATAATTTCTTCATTTGAATATGGTCTGATGGAATAAATTCCTGGTAAATCAACTACCTGATAGTTTGTACCTTTTATTATTCCATACTTTTGTTCAACAGTAACACCTGGAAAATTTCCAACATGTTGATTTGAACCTGTTAAAGCATTAAAAAGAGTTGTTTTACCACTATTCTGATTTCCAACTAAAGCATAAATCATACTACTCTACCTCTTGCACTTCAATTAATTGTGCTTCTTCTAATCTGATAGTTAAGACATAACTTCTTAAAGTAATTTCAATTGGATCTTTTAATGGCGCAGTTTTAACAACTTCAACTACTGTTTCAGGAATTAAACCCATTTCCAATAATCTGCATCTTAAAACCCCATTACCATTTACTTTGGTAATAATAGCAGGCTTACCGATTTCTAATTGGTCTAGTGTCATAAATGAACCTTCTTTCTGATTCTAGAAAATAATTATAGTTAGCATAAACTAACTTGTCAATGTTTTTTCACTAAATTCATCTTTATGTTATAATATTTTTCATGAAAAGAATATTGATTTATGGCGATTCAAATACCTGGGGCTATAATAGTCAGGGTGGAAGATATGAAAACAGATGGCCAAGATTGCTTAACGGTTATGAAATTGTAGAAGAAGGTGTCAACGGTCGAACAACTATCTTTGATGACTGTAAACCTTATCGAAACGGGTTGCAAGGCTTGGGCTATGCTTTAGTTGCAGCCAAGCCAATTGATTTACTAATTATCCAATTAGGAATTAATGATTTAAAGTTCACGGACGCTCAAGGAAGTGGTGAAGGTTTAAAAGCGATACTTGATTCTTTAATTGATATTGATATAAAATATCCAGGTGCCAACTCGACCATTTTTACTGATATTAAAAGAATCCTGATCGTATCAGCAGTCGAGACAAATCAAAAAGAGTCAAAAAAATTAGCTTCTATCTATGAAAAAATAGCTAAAGAATACAATTGCTTCTTTTTAAATCCGAATAACTTTGTTAAATCTAATGATATTGACCACATTCATTTGGATGAATTAAATCATCGAAAACTCGCCATCGCTATGCAGGTAGCCATTGATAATATTTTAGGAGGATAACTTATGTGTGAAATGTTTGCTTACAGTGGAGAAAAAAAACAACTAAATTCATATTTGAATAATTTTTTTTGTCATAGTGAACAACACCCTCATGGCTGGGGAATGGCTATTGGTTATAATGTTGAAAAAGAGCCCCTAAAAGCTAATGATTCTGCCTATTTAAAATCTCGTTTGGAAAATGCTGTTGAGGAAAGTGAACTTATCGCTCATATCAGAGATGCTACTGTTGGTTCAATCAATTATTTAAATACCCATCCATTTATTAAAGTTGATAAATTTAACAATCGATATGTCCTGACTCATAACGGTACAATTAAAAAATGTAAAAAATTAGATCAATACAAGAGTATACAAACTGGAACAACTGATTCAGAAAGAATTGCAGAAATGTTAATTGATAAAATCAATAAGCTTGATTATCATCCTTCTTTTGAAGAAAAGTTTTGTATTATAGAAGATTTAATTTTTGAAATAACCGAAAATAATGAAAATAAATTAAACTTGTTTATTTATGATGGTCAATACTTGTATGTACACTGTAATTCTAAAACCTCTCTTCACCTTTTGAAAAAAGATAATGGTGTTTATATTGCTACCAAACCCGTTTCAGAAGAAGATTGGACAGAATTTCCACTTAACAGTTTAATTGCTTATAAAAATGGAAAATGTATAAAAAAAGGAACCCGACACAACAATTTATGGATTCCTGAAATTGAAGTAAAAGTTTAATCGAAAATAAGAGCTTATATAAACTCTTTTTTTCTTCCATATCAATAACTTTTCTAAATTGTGTTTCATAAATCTGAGTATTCATCCATCTAAGGCTAATAATTCTTCATCTTTTCTCTGTTTAAAAAATGTCACATTAGAAACACCAGTATGATTTCAGATAAGAAAATATTCTCCATAACAATGCTTTAGAAATCTTTGGTTTATTCTCTTTTTTATCTATAATTAAAAATCCTCTTGGATCTGATGAACTGCATGTTTTAACAAACCTTCTTTCTTTATCTGTTATAAAATAAAAATACATCTTTTTCTTGATAAAATAGATGTATTTAATTTTTATTTTTTCGATTTAACAAAGCTTAGCTTAAAAACAACAGTTTTAAATTGGTTGAGATTAAGGCATATTTTAATTATTTTCTTCTTCATCCAATTTAGCAATCATCTTGTTATAGCGTCTTACATCATAATATTCTCCAATTAGATATTCAAATATCATAGATGCTATAAATCCTCCTGCAAAAACCATAACTGCCGATAACAAAATAATTAAGCCTTTATTCAGCTCAGGTAACATCGATTTTACCAATTCAAATTCCATAAAATCAATATCCCCAAAAATCAATAAAACAGCATCCATAACAGCAAACGACAATCCAAATAATATGCTATTAATGATATAGTTCTTTAAGCGTATATTTCTTTCTTTTCTTGAATTACCAGTAGGTAATGGTCTATTCAGATAATCTGTAGGCTGTTCAATATCACCCATCAAACGGCGTGAAACGATAACAACAACAGCTGATCCAAAAATTCCAACAACTTCCCAAATTGGATCACCACCTGTAGTAATCTTATAAATAGATATGGCAATTAAGTAAATCACCAAAAAGAGATAACCGTTTGCGCTTGCTTTTTGTGCTATCTGACTTTGCCTTTCATCTAGAAATACAAAATTCTTTTTTTCCTTATTCTTTTTCATTTTCCTCTTCCTCCCAGAATAAATCATTTAATGTTTTATTTGTAGCTTTACAAATATCAATGCATAAATTTAATGTTGGATTATAACTTCCATTTTCTATGGCACCGATAGTCTGACGGGTTACCCCCACTGTTTTTGCTAAATCTTCCTGTGACATACCCAACTCAACACGAGCTACTTTTAAGCGTATATTTTTCATAACACACCTCCTGTTGATGCTAGTGTATCATTTGTATAACATAATGTCAACTATATATTACATTTAATTTAATATATTTTACATTTAGTTTACTTTATCTTACTTTCCAGCATGTTTTTTTGTTTAAAAAAGGGGAAATCTTAATCACTATCAGTAATTAAAACCATATAATTTAAAAATCATATGGTTTGCTGTTTTTTAAAAAAGCCTGTCGCTTTTACGACAGGCAACTGAGCTTTATTATAATTCAGTTTTCCATAGGCCATGTAAATTACAATATGCATAAACTGCAACTGCTTTATCATCGCCTACGCAGAATGATGTTTTTGGTGCATCCTCTGGTGTTAATTTTTTAATTTGTCCACCTTTTTCTGTTTCCAGATAGACCCACTCAATGTAGTGTGCTGGAATCATAGGATGATCTACACTTCCTACATTAACATAAACTGTTTTATCTGCTACTTTAACGTCAGGAAGATGTTTTTCTCCACTTGCCTCAACAGTATTATGTACTAATTCTTCCATCTTTTCGCCACAACAGACTACAGGAATACCTGCATCATGGATTTTTTGAATTTGATTACCACAACGACGGCAGATATAAAATTTTGCTTTCATTTAACTTCCTCCTAGTAATTTTCAGCACGTACTTCAAAGAATGCTTGTGCATGGAAACAAACCGGGCACTCATCAGATGCTTTAACGCCCATTTCTAAATGACCACAGTTACGGCATTCCCATAAAGTAACTCCACTTTTCTTAAATACTTCTTGAGTTTCAACATTACGTAATAATTTACGATAACGTTCTTCATGATGCTTTTCAACAGCAGCTACACCACGGAACTGTTCTGCAAGTTCATGATAGCCTTCTTCATCAGCCTCACGAGCCATACGAGCATACATCTCAGTCCACTCATAATTTTCGCCTTCAGCAGCATCTAACAGGTTTTCAGCTGTATCGCCTAATGCGCCTAATGCTTTAAACCAAAGCTTAGCATGTTCTTTTTCATTTTCAGCTGTTTGTAGGAAGATTGCTGCAATTTGCTCAAATCCTGCTTTTTTAGCAACTGAAGCATAGTAAGTATATTTGTTACGCGCTTGTGACTCGCCAGCGAAAGCTTCCCATAGATTCTTTTCAGTTTTTGAACCTGCAAAAGGTTTCTTTTCTGTTACTTCTTCTTCACATTTTACAAATTTGTCTGGTCCAACTCCACAAATTGGACAAACAAAGTCAGGTGTCATTGGCCCTTCATGAATGTAGCCGCAGACAGTACATTTCCATTTTTCCATTTTCTTTTCCTCCATTTTTTCATAGAAATCAATTGTTTTTAACAGTATCTCAACGACATCAACTGCAATGTCGGGATAACTCTTGATACTTTCCAGAAATTCTCTGGTATTTTCACTTTGTGGCAACATAAATCCCGCTTCACGATTAAGATCTTCTGCCATCAATCGACTGGACTTCTCAATTGCCACACTTAATGTATCTGGTAATTGTGAAGCCATCATTTCAACTTTAGCCTTGCTTTGGATTAAACCACGCATTGCTTCGACAACAATGTCCTGTTTTATTTGCTGAGCCGGCATAACCTTGGGTACCATAGATATCGCTGCCGAAGGACACGCCTGCGCACAAACACCACATCCGATACATTTACTGACATCAATGATGCTATCTTCTGTATCAGTTGCGCCAGTAGGACAAACATACAAACAGATACAATCTTTAGTACAAAGTCGAAGATTTCTTACTGCATACTTTTCAGCCATGTTTAGTTCCTCCTTTCAATTTTTTCAAATTTCCAGCTGGGAACTTTACAGACAGGACATAATTGTGGAGCGCCATCTGTTAGATAAACAAAGCCACAAACTGTACAAACATATACATCTGTATCTTCTAACATCTTATCGCCTTCTTTTTTATAGCGTGATAAAAGCGATTGGATCATGCGTGTTACCTTTTCGCTCCAGGTTAAAGCACGCAAAGCCCCTCGATCAGCTTTTTCAATAGACATCTTTTTAGCATACGGATAATAAACTTCAATATCCTTATCAATCAAATCTAACATTTTACTGCTACTTCCATCATTGACAGGCACTGCTTTTGTTTTAAAGAAAGATGCCAATTCAGAAAACAGTCTTGATTGTTCAAATAGATACTGTTTTTCACAACCTTGGGCTAAATTTGAACAGATGATGCTCATTTCAATAGCTGATAGTTCTCTATCCACGTGAGGTTTTTCAACCTTTTCTTCATTTTTTATATTCTTCTTTTCATGAAACGCCTCTTTATCTGCTTTACACCATGGGCATTTCCAATCTACAGGAAGATCTTCCCATTTCGTATTTGCGGGAATGTTTGCTTCAGGAATACCTTTTGCTTCATCGTATACATATGAGCAAATCGAACATACCATTTGTTTCATCGGATTCTGTTGCCTCCTCTGATATTATTTTATCATGTTTCTATCTTTTCTCAGTGACGACATCACATAGCCAGCACTATATCTTCAATTAACTAATAATAACTATTCATATATTAAATCGCCTAAAAATTGCATCCCTTTAGATTATACTTTACCTCTAGATTATTCGCAAGACTCTTTAAAACTGAAAATCTTCCTTAAAGATTGTAGATTATCTATGTTTTTATCAGCTGTTCCAATAACGGAAATTGACATTCATCCTTTAGAAAATATATAATTATTCGTGATATGGAGGAATAGACCATGACTTTTGAAACTGCTTTTCCTGTATGGAATAAACTAAATTCAAGTCAAAAAAATCGACTTCTTGATACTTTAATAACACGTAAAGTTGAAAAAGGAACGATTATTCACAGTGGTGCAATCAATTGTACCGGCCTTCTTCTTATCAAATCGGGACAGCTTCGTGCTTATATGATTTCTCAAGAGGGACGTGAAATTACCCTTTATCGTTTGTTTGACTATGATATGTGTTTATTTTCAGCTTACTGCATCATGCGCTCCATCGAATTTGAAATCATTGTTGAAGCTGAAAAGGATACCGAAGTTTGGGTTATCCCAGCTGAAGTCTATAAAAACATTATGGACGAATCTGCTGCTGTAGCTAATTTTACTAATGAAGTGATGGGTACTCGCTTCACTGATGTTATGTGGCTGGTTGAACAGATCTTATGGAAAAGTCTTGATAAACGTCTTGCTAAATTTCTTTATGAAGAAACATTAATTGAAGAAAGCAATAGTTTAAAAATAACTCACGAAAGAATTGCCAATCATATTGGCTCTCATCGTGAAGTAATAACCCGAATGCTTCATCATTTTCAAAATGAAGATATCGTTAAACTATCTCGCGGATTGATAGAAATTATTGACGAAGAAAAATTAATTTCACTTCTAGAAGATTAAAACACCCTCAGGCATTTTTCAAAAATCCTTAGAGGGTGTTTTATTTATTTTTTAATTTACATATAAATTGAGTCATTGTCCCCATTGGACAATATACACACCAGCTACGAGGCTTAAATAAAATCATAGTTATTAAGCCCAGAATAGTTGAAGTAAGCATCACGCTATAAAAACCAAAGGCAAATTGAGCTACACCTGGATGAAGCAATGTTCCTTGATAAGCAAAACTCCAAGGAACTTTAAAAGTCCACAATATAGTAATTACCTGTTTTAAATCTTGAGCGTTGGAAAAAACCAGATAGGTATTAAACAGCATCACAAAAAACATTATAAAAAAGAAAATTAAAAATCCATAGCGAAAAGCTTTGCTTTTCATCCAGTCTGGAATATCTTTTTTTCTAGACAAACCAAATTTTCCTCCTAGTAAACTGAAAAGCTGTCCTCTACCACAGTAATAGCCACAATAATCCTTAGTAGATTTTGTAACAGCAATATATAGAGGAATGAAAAAACATAAAAGACCAAGCCAGGCAAATAAAATATTAAAAAATCCTAAAATTAAATATATTAAAGAAACAATCCACAAATAGTCATACCACTTCTTTTTCATTATTCCACCTCTTTAATTTCAATTACGCTAGCAGGACATTCTCTTGCACATAAACCACAACCAACACATTTATCTTCATCAACCTTGGCAAACAGACCTTTTTCAACTTTAATAGCTTTTAAAACGCAAACCTTTATACAACAGCCACAGGCTACACAATCACCCTGATTAACAACAGCTTTTCGATTCTTTCTAATCTTCGTCATTCATCCTCCTTATAATCAATTAAAATTATCTTTATTACAATAACCTCATTTATAAGGGGAAAACTTCCACCAAACAGGTGGTTATTTTTCCCCTGTTTTTAAATTTCATTTTCTCTTGCTGAACAGTTCGCCTTACAGCTATGACAATCAATACTCTTTTTATCATCTTTTACAAATAGGCCTTTTACAAGTTCAGCAACTTTCATAACTCCAGCTACAATAATACAATTACCCGCCAGACAATTATATTGATTAACAGTATCTTTATATTCCTTTTTATTTTCTGTCATAATTTTCTCCCCCTTATTTATATAATTTTCTTTATTTTAACTGATAAAATTAATTTTATCTGTGATAAAATCACCCTTTAAAAAAACACTCTCTTATAGAGCGTGTTTTTAACATATTTAATTATTTATCCATACCACAGGCATGAGACTTTTCAATCAATGTTTGATCTTTGGTTACCACACTATAGAATCTATATCCTCCCGATAAGTTATAAGCTTCAAAACCATAACTTTCTAAAATTCGACAGGCAATATAGCTTCTCTCACCGGTCTGACAGATGACATAAACTGGTTTTCCCTTTTCAATTTCATCCATTCGTTCTCTAAGTTCATCAACTGGTATATTTTTAAATCCTTCAATATGCCCGGCACTGTATTCTTTGCTAGTTCTGGTATCCAATAAGTTAACACTGCCATCAAAAGGCAAACTTTCTAAATCTGTTAAATGCCACTGTTTTAAAATTCCTTTAGAGATATTTTCAATCATAAAACCAGCCATATTAACTGGATCTTTAGCTGATGAATATGGTGGCGCATAAGCTAAATCTAAATCTTTTAATTGAGTGGCTTTTAGTTTACCGCAAATAGCAGTTGCGATAACATCAATACGCTTATCAACACCTTCATAACCAATAATCTGTGCACCTAAAAGTCGATACGTTTCTTTTTCAAAAACAACTTTCATCGTCATAATTTTACCACCAGGATAATAGCTTGAATTACTCATTGGCGATAAAATAACTTTATCAGCATCTAAACCAGCACTTTTAGCTTCCATCTCATTTATTCCTGTACTTGCAGCTGTCAAATTAAAAACTTTAAGAATCGAGCTTCCCTGAGAGCCTGGATATCTGCTGTCACCACCACAAATATTATCAGCAATTATTCTTCCCTGCTTATTAGCAGGACCCGCAAGTGAGATAAGTGCTTTTTTACCAGTAACATAATGCTTTACCTGAACTGCATCACCTGCAGCATAGATATCAGGGATTGATGTCTCCATACGATCATTTACAACAATACTTCCCCCAACACCCAACTCCAAACCTGCCTCTTTGGCTAACACTGTATCTGGACTGACTCCAACAGCTAATATAGCCATATCGGCATATAAAGGCTCTTGATCTTTAATTGAGATTTTTACACCTTCTTTGTGTTTTTCAAATCCTTCTACTGCTTGACCTAAAGCCAGTTTAATGCCATGTTTACGCATTTCACTATGAATCATTGAAGCCATATCAGGATCAAAATTGCCCGTCAAATGTTTAAACAGCTGAACAATTGTAACATCCATTCCCAGTTCTTTCAGGTTTTCGGCCACCTCAATGCCAATAAATCCACCACCTGCAATAACAACTGATTCAGGTTTGTTTTCATTGACATATTCCTTAATCCGGAAAGTATCTTCAACAGTACGTAAAACAAAGACATTTTCAGTATCCATGCCAAAAATTCTTGGCATAGCTGGTTTTGCTCCTGGAGTAAGAATTAATTTATCATAATCTTCTTCAAATTCTGTACCATTTTCTAAATTTTTTACAATAACTGTTTTTTTCTTCGGATTAATAGCTATGACCTCATGGTGCACTTTTACATCAACACGAAAACGATTATAAAAACTCTTTGGAGTTTGTAAGGTTAGATTAGCCGAATTAGTGATTACATCTCCAATATAATAAGGCAAACCACAGTTTGCATATGAAACATATCCTGAACGCTCAAAAACAACTATTTCTGCCTTTTCATTAAGTCTTCTTAATCTTGTAGCAGCAGAAGCTCCAGCTGCTACACCTCCTACAATTACAACTTTCATACTTATTTTTCTACCCTTCCTGAATAAGAGATAATTCCACCAATGTTAACTGCATTAACATACCCCATATTTTTTAGGATTGACACAGCACTACCACTGCGAGCCCCTGAATGACAATAAACATAAAGAGGTGTATTTTTATCTTTCACAATTGAAACTATTTCATTAATCTGTTGTACTGGTATATTTTTACAATTTGGAATATGACCTTCCTGATATTCCTGAATACTGCGAACATCTAGCAAAATTGCATTAGAAGTTGCTTTATACTCCTCTATCCACTGATTAATATTCTTTTTTTTGAAAACATCAAAAATTCCCATTTTTTCTCCTACAGCATTTCTAAAATCGCGCTCTTAGGTCTTGCTCCCATTACCTGATTTACAATCTGACCATCTTTAATAACCATTAATGTAGGAATACTCATAATTTTAAATTTACTTGCCAACTCTGGCTCTTCATCTACATTAATTTTACCCACCTTGATATCGGTGCGTTCTTCAGCAATTTCATCGATGATAGGTACTACCATACGGCATGGTCCACACCATGGCGCCCAAAAATCTAACAATACAGGCTTGTCAGAATTCATCACTTCACTTTCAAAGTTATTTTTATTAATATTCATAGCTGACATATTCAAGTCCTCCTTTTTCTTTTCGTTTTTATTATAAATCTGAAAAAATTTCTTTTCTGTGATTAAATCACCAATTTAATTTCTTTATAAAGCTAAACATACCCATAATTAAGGTTTAATTCATTTATTTTAATTGTTTTTTGTGCAATTTTTCTTAAAGTAATGTAATATGTATTTGATTTTATATCATTCTGTTAATTGTACAATATATATTTAAAATTTTTTATTTATCTATACTTTGTACCCCACTTTTAGGAATTTTTATTCGTATACTATGTACGAGAGGAGTGAAGTCATGCAAAAAGAGCATAAGATTATTATGTCAGTCTATGAAGCAAAAGATGATTTGCAAAAGGCTGATGAGTTAATCAGGGACTACATCCCTTTCATCCGATCAGAAGCTTCGAAATGTATTTCCAGATTCTGTACCGAACAGGACGATGAATTCAGTATTGCCATGATTGCTTTTCATGAGGCAATACTAGGCTACGAGCATAACAGGGGGGCCTTTCTTCCTTATGCAGCCATGCTTATTCGCAATCGCATCATTGACTTTCAAAGAAAAGAAGTCAGACACCAGAGCAACATCTCTCTTAATGAAGAGATAGGCGATAGTGACCAGACTTTGATGGACAAAATAGCCGATGAACGCGATTATATTCAAGAATCAGCCAACTTAGAAGCAACAAAACAGGAGATTGAAGAACTATCTGCGGTTATGGCCGAATTTGGTGTCAGTTTCTCTGATGTGGCTGATAACTCTCCCAAACAACAACGAACTATTGAAGCTTGCACTTCAGCTATTCGTTACGCTATCGAAAATAAGCATTTACTGAATAAGATGTTGAAAACAAAAAAGCTTCCGCTGGCTAAACTTGTTGCCGGTTCTAAAGTAGAACGTAAAACTTTGGAACGACACAGAAAGTACATTTTAGTCATGCTTTTGATCCACTCAAATGGATATGAAATTATCCGTGGGCATTTAAGACATGCCCTGAATACGAAAGGAGGTATGTCTGTATGAAGAAATACATTGTTATGGAATGTCATCTCAGCTATGCGGTAGTTCTTGATGAAGATGGACGTTTCTTGAAAGTAGCAAATCGACATTATGAAGTAGGGCAGACCGTGACTGATGTAATTGAAATGCAGATTCCACAGTCTATTCCTAAGAAAAAGAAAACAAAAAGGTGGGCTTATTCACTAGCAGCTGTAGCAGCTACGTTAGTTATGATGATTACAATCGTTTTCCAATTAGGTCAAATGACTTATGCCTCTATTTACATGAGCATCAACCCAGCAGTTCGTATTGATGTCAATCGAAACGACGTGGTTGTTGGACTAAATGGGGTCAACAGTGATGGAAATGATTTAATTGAAGGCTATAACTATAAAAAGAAAGATTTAGAGTTAGTTGTAGATGAACTGCTGGATATGGCAATTGAAAAAGGATATCTTTATGAAGGATGTAAAATCACATTAGTATTAGATGCTGAAAATAATGAATGGATCGTAACACGCAGTGACGCACTCTCAAAACAATTAGATGATTACTTAAGTGAAAAAATAACTGTAATTATCGAAATTACTGACAAAAAATCAAACGATCAAATCATTATACCAATCAATCCAAACGACAGTGACTATGACGACTCGGATTATGGAGATTCGGATTATGGTGATTCCGATTATGACGATTCCGATTATGGTGATTCGGATTATCAGTCGTCTGATTATGATGATTCTGACTATCAGTCTTCTGATTATGACGACTCTGATTATCAGTCCTCTGATTATGATGATTCTGATTATCAGCCCTCTGATTATGATGATTCGGATTATGCGTCTGATAGCGGGATAACCGACTATGGGTTTTAAAAACCATAATTAATTTTTATCACACTGTTAATTAAAGTCTTAATTAACAATAAATTAAAATAAATCATTTCCTTCAAACCCTTACTATTGATATACAGTTACGTATTCTATAGTCGTAAGGAAAACTTCTTACCGGGTTTTAAAAAATAATTTATCAAGCTGACCCCAGTTTAAAGAAAATTATTACGTATCCTATAACTGTAAGGAAAATAAAACCCTTAAAAGTATGAATTATTCAAGGAGGACAAAAATTATGAAAAAAACAATTCGTGCAATTATTGTGGCTCTAATATTGAGTCTATGCTTGACCGGTTGTGGTCTGTTAGGGTTAAACAAAGGTCAAGAAATCACTAAAGGTGGCGTTCTTGTATTAAAAGTTAACCCTGAAATCGCAGTTGAATATGATGAAGAAGGTATCGTTACTGGTGTAACTGCTCGTAATAATGATGCTATTGCAATCATTGACAGTTGTGATGGCTTAATTGGTAAAGAGACACGCGAAGCAGTTTCTGATTTAGTAAAAGCTATTGGTGATGCTGGCTACTTTGTTGAAGAAGTAGAAGGCGAATATCGTAAAATCGTATTAGAAATCGAATCTGGTTCTCAAATTCCTAATGATACTTTTATCGAAGAACTTGTTACAGCTATTAAAAATGCAGCTAAAAACAATGACTGGAAAGTTAAGTTAGACATCGAAAATGAAAGTGATTATGGACTGTCTGATTATAAAGATTCTGATTATGATGATGACACTGATTATGATGACACTGACTATGACAACGACACTGATTATGATGACACTGACTATGACAAGGATACTGATTACGATGATGTAGATACTGATTATGACAATGACAGTGGCTATGATAATAACACTGATTATGATAATGATAGTGATTACGATAATGACACTGATTATGATAATGATAGTGATTATGATAATGACACTGACTACACCGACTATGACAGTAACTCAGACTATGATGACAGCGATTACAGCTAAAAGTAAACAATCACTTAAACTTAGACACGAGTTAAAACACAATATCAACAAACAGGACGATCTAATACTTATTTCAAGACTTAGAAAACTGTTTGATCATGACCCTAATGCTGGCTCACACGGATCATATCGTGTGAGCAGCTTGTATTTTGATACACCATACGATAAAGCGTTAAGACAAAAAATAGATGGTGTAAATCAACGTGAAAAATTTCGTTTACGCTACTATGGTGAAAACACCTCATTTATCCGTCTGGAAAAAAAGTTCAAAATTAATGGAATGTGTGGCAAACATAGTGTCAGAGTAACAGCCGATCAGGTTAAACAAATTTTAAATGGTGACATTGATTTTTTACTTAATAGTGAGCATCCACTGCTTATTGAGCTATACAGTAAAATGAAGGGGCAATTATTAGAACCTAAAACAGTTGTCACTTATGATCGTGAGGCGTTTATTTATAAACCAGGAAATGTTCGAGTCACCATTGATCGTAATCTTCGTTCAGGATTAGATAGTATTAACTTTCTTAATCCCAAACTTTTCCATGCTCCCGTTCATGATGGAGTGGCAGTTTTGGAAGTAAAATATGATGAATTTCTACCGGAAGTTGTATTTATGGCTGTGCAACTACCAAACCGACAAGCTACTTCTTATTCTAAGTACGCTGTTTGTCGAAAATATGATTAGAAAGGAGAATTATTCATGATTATGCCTTTATCTTTTCAAGATATATTTAAATCAAGCTTTTTAGAAAATGTAACATCAATCTCTATTTTAGATATGGTCCTTGCTTTAGGGCTTTCTTTTGCGGTTGGACTGTTTATTTTCTACATTTACAAAAAGACCTATGCCGGGGTGATGTATTCTGCCAGTTTTGGTGTAACTCTTATTGCCTTGTGTATGGTAACTGCTTTAGTAATATTAGCAGTAACAAGCAATGTCGTACTTTCTTTAGGTATGGTTGGTGCACTTTCGATTGTTCGTTTTCGTACCGCCATTAAAGAGCCTTCTGACATTGTTTTTCTGTTTTGGTCTATTGCTGTGGGCATCGTTTTAGCTGCCGGTTTTATTCCTTTGGCAGTGATTGGCAGTTTATTTATTGGACTGATTTTATTAATTTTTTCTCAATACAAAGGATTTGAACAACCTTATATTTTAGTACTTCATGTTGCTGATTCTACTGTTGAGAAATTTGCGCATAGTTTCATTTCATCAAAAGTAAAGAAAATGACCTTAAAAAGTAAGAGTGTAAATGTTGGCTGTATTGAATTAAACTACGAAATACGTTTAAAAGATTCTGATACTGACTTCATCAATGAATTGGCAGAAATTTCTGGTGTCAATCATATTGTTATGGTTTCCTATAATGGCGATTATATGAATTAGAATTATGTTAAAAAGTAAATATATTGATCAAATATGTATTATAGTAATGGCCTTTGCTCTTATCGTGACGATTTTGTTTATCAACGGAGAAGCTATCGGATTAACACCTGAATCAGCAAACCCAGGATATGTAACACGTCTTTTCGATAAAAGTAGAGTTCATACTATCGATATTATTATTGACGATTGGGACACCTTTCTTAAAAATGCTACCAAAGAGAAATACTCTCCTTGTACAATGGTTATTGATGGCGAAAAGTTTACTGCAGTAGGCTTGCGTGCCAAGGGAAACAACTCACTTCGTTTAATCAATAAATATGGTTTAGATCGTTACAGTTTAAAAGTAGAGTTTGACCACTATACTTATCAGAGTTATCATGGACTTGACAAGTTTTCACTAGACACCTCTTTTCAAGATAACAGCTATATGAAATCCTGGATTACCTTCGATATGATGGAACACATGGGTGTTCCAACACCTCTATGCAGCTATGTGTGGGTACGGATTAACGGAGAAGATTGGGGTCTGTTTGTAGCCATAGAAGAACCAGAAAAAGGTTTTGCAAGGCGTAATTTTGGTGCTAATCATGGACAACTTTATAAACCTGATTATAAATCTTTAAAAGCTGAAAATGCGGATGTTCATTTGCGTTATACTGATGATAATTTTGATAGCTATGATAATATTTTCCGTAAAGCTAAATTTAAAATTACTAATGCCGATAAAAGAAGAGTTATTGAAGCTCTTAAAATCCTATCAACAGGTAAAAATCTGGAAACTGCTATCAATGTGGATCAGGTGCTTCGATACTTTACAGCTCAGGTATTTGTCGTAAATATGGATAGCTACCTTGGTAAAACTGGACACAACTACTTTCTTTATGAAAAAGATGGTATTTTAAGTATCTTACCATGGGACTATAACCTTGCTTTTGCGACTTATTCTTTGGGTATGCCTAATCCTATAAATGATTCTACTCTCTATGTAAACTATCCAATAAACACTCCTGCCAGTGGTGAAATTATGGTTAAACGACCTTTATATCATAATCTGATGAAAAACAGAGAGTATTATGATCAGTATCATGCCTACTTTGACTATTTAATTGAAAGCTATTTTGAAAGTGGATATTTTGAAGAATTTATCGCTGATACTCTAAAAATGATTGCTCCTTATGTGGAAAAGGATCCAACAGCTTTTTGTTCTTATGACGATTTTCTTCTTGGTGTAGAAACAATAAAAAAATTCTGCCTATTGAGAGCTCAAAGTGTTAGAGGTCAACTAGATGGCACAATTCCTTCAACTATCGCTGGACAGAAAAAAGATAAAAGTAATTTAATTGATGCTTCTTCTATCTGGCTGCCTGATATGGGAGAAATTGCTGATTTGAAAAATAAAAAGTAAACGACCGTTTTAAAAAATTAAACGGTTTTTTATATTTTTATAAATGAGTAAAAATTAACAATTTCTTTGAAAAATGAAAAAAATCACAAATTTTACTGCTTAAACTGGTTCCATTCTTTACTAAAAGCCAAAAATATCTTACAATTCATTTGTAACTAAAAAGGAGGACAATATGAAAATTTCATCATTACAAAAACTTAGATATCAGTACACTCCAAAACTTCCAGCAATGTTAAGAGGAGGTATCTCTAACATTTCTGTTAAGGAAGGTGCAGAAACTCAAAGTGTAGCGGATCAAGAAAAAATCAAAGCTCTTTTCCCACATACCTACGGTAAAAGAGAGATTACATTCCAAAAAGGAGAAAATACTTCTGTTGCTAAAAAACAGGTAGTAGGAGTAATCTTATCTGGTGGTCAGGCGCCAGGTGGACACAATGTAATTTGTGGTTTATATGATGCCTTAAAAGCAACTAATCCTGAAAACCAATTGTACGGTTTCAAAAGAGGTCCTATCGGATTACTTAAAGATGACTACATCGTTTTAGAAGATGATTATGTCGATAAATTCAGAAATACTGGTGGATTTGACATCATTGGTTCTGGTAGAGACAAGCTTGAAACAGTTGAACAGTTTGAAACTGTAGCCGCTGTATGTAAAAAACGTGGTGTTAATGCTATTGTAATTATTGGTGGTGATGACTCAAATACCAACGCTGCTGTATTGGCTGAGTATTTTGCATCTAAAAACTACGGCATTCAGGTTATCGGTTGTCCAAAAACTATCGATGGTGACTTAAAAAATGAAGATATTGAATGTTCATTTGGTTTTGATACAGCAACGAAAACTTATAGTGAACTTATCGGAAATATTGCCAGAGATGCAAATTCTGCTAAAAAATATTGGCATTTCATTAAAGTCATGGGACGCTCAGCTTCGCATGTTGCTTTAGAATGTGCTTTAAAAACTCAACCAAATATCTGTTTGGTTTCTGAAGAAATTGCCGAAAAAGAAATGTCAATAGCTGAAATTACTGATTATATTGCTGATGCAGTTGCTGCACGTGCAGCCAATGGAGAAAATTTCGGTATTGCAGTTATTCCTGAAGGGGTTGTTGAATTTATTCCTGAGTTTTCAGTATTAATTGGTGAAATCAACGAAATGTTAGCTGGTAGTAAAGCTGATGAATTTAATGCTTTACCAACTTGGGAAGACAAATATCACATGATTGAAAAAGGATTAACAGAACATTCTT
The DNA here is from genome assembly GCA_012520255.1 of Erysipelotrichia bacterium. Taxonomy (GTDB): domain Bacteria; phylum Bacillota_I; class Bacilli_A; order Erysipelotrichales; family Erysipelotrichaceae; genus UBA1783. The sequence goes on from JAAYOQ010000010.1 coordinate 36,580, forward strand.
TAGAAGTGTTCGCAATGCTTCCTTTAAATATTCAGCAACAATTATTCATGGATAGAGACCCTCATGGAAACGTTCAGGTCTCATTAATTGAATCTGAAAAATTATTCAGTTCATTAGTTAAAGCTAATCTGGCTAAAAGAAAAGCTGAGGGAAAATACAATGGCAAGTTCAGTGCCTTACACCATTTCTTCGGATATGAAGGCCGATGTGCATTCCCTTCTAATTTCGATGCTGACTATTGTTATTCATTAGGATACAATGCTTTCATGCTAATTCAATACGGTTATAATGGCTACTTATCAAAAGTATCTAATCTGGCTAAACCTGCTGAACAGTGGGTCGCTGGTGGTATGCCAATCACAAAGATGATGAATATTGAAAGAAGACATGGGGAAGACAAACCTGTTATCAGAAAAGCTCTTGTTGAATTAGATGGTAATCCATTTAAATATTTTGCAGCTCATAGAGACAAATGGGCCGTTGAAACTTCATTTGTTTATCCTGGAGCAATCCAATATTATGGACCATCTGAGGTATGTGACATTACAACCGAAACATTGGCTTTAGAAAAACAATAAAATATTTTAAAAGCTGTTACAAGTAAGCAGTCATAGGAATAATAAATGTATCAAGTTTGAAAATAAACAAGATACATTTTTTATAATTTAAACATCAAACCGACAAACAATATCAGCATCAAACAAAAAAGATTTATCAAAGTTACAATTTCATTTTTTAAAAGTAAAAATTAACATTTTATGAAAAATGAATGTTTTTATATTATACTTAATATTGAGGAAGGGTTTATTATGAAACAATATAAATACAAATATAAAGATAAAGATAATACTGAATTAAAAAATAAGAGCTATCTGCGATTTTTTTCTATAGTTTACTTAGTTATAGTTATTATAATAGCAACCTTATTTTTTACTGATTTGAATAGAATGAGACATAATAAACCTGTTGTTTTCAGTACTTGGGGTTTTTCTTATTCTCCACCTATTGATATACAGGAAAATTTGATTAAAATTTCAATTGAAGATTATTTAATGGCTAAAGGAGACAGACAGTTTAAACGTCATGAAAATGAAAAGGCTTTTGCGAGCATAAGAATATACTCATACGAAACAAAGAAAGAAGGAGTTTTTTATGTATATGCCTGGGCCTTAGAAAGAAGATACTACTTAGAAAATGATGAAATAATAAAAGAAAGCGAAACTTCTTTTCCTTATATGTTTGTAGTTAAAGAGATGGATGGTGTCTTGGTTATTGTAGAAGCTAAAGTGCCAAGAGATGGAGATTATTACAAAGACGACATGAAAAATCTTTTTCCAAGAATTATCAGAAAAAAAATGGAGAAGGTTTACGATGATGGTACGATAGAAAAATTAGCTTTAGAAATTCAACAGCAGATAAAAATGTATTTTCATTAACATTAAAATATATTAACAAAACATAGAGCTCATTTTAAAAATGAGCCCTTTTTATAAAGTGGGAAAATTCTAGTTTTCAAATTAATAAAATTTATTTTGGCTTACAGGTATCTACTTTGAAAATAAAATATATCATATGGGACAACCAGACAACAGCAAGAATTGCACAAGGAATATAAAGGTTTTTTCTTATCATCATATAAAACCCAAAACCCATCAGAAAAGTAATAGCTATCGTAACTTTAATTTTTGTATATTTTGTCATTCCCTGGCCTTCTACATAAGATTCCAGGTTGTTTTTATATAATTTTGTTGTAATAAACCAATTATATAATTTCTAATTTGTCAGTATATCTCCATAAAAATCAACGAATTATCTTCCAAAAACCGGACTTGTTATTACCGATTCTTTCAATATATTTCTTTTCGACGAGCGATGCCACAGTTCGCGAAACTGTTCTTCGTGAAATTCCAATCTCTGATGCCAACTGATTGTATGTGTATTTCGGATTTTTAATTAACTCCAAGATTAGTTTCTTCTCAGTATCAGATAAATCATCGTTCAAACGGATACCTTTATCATCGGTGTCATCATCGGTGCCAAATAATCAATATCGGTGCCTTTAATCGTAAAATAACTCTAAGAAATACACCAATTTTCGAATTTCGTACTTTGCGGAAACTCTGAAACCCTTTTGATTACTGCGTTTTTTCCCTTTAGCATTATTATGACATACTCCCCACAGGCACACTCTAAAACGAGATCATCTAAACTAAACTGCGGTGAAATTACAGCATTTAAATTTTTGTGAGTTTCATAATTAATAACGTTAACAAAAAACTCATAAACCAATGCTACACGATCCCAAAAAATCGCTTTATTTTTCATAATTAATTACTTCTCCTTGTTATTTAAAGGGGGGGGTGCACTTTAAAGTTCACCCCTGCTTTTTTAAAATTAATTATAATTCTTTGTATTTATTTCGTCTTTCACTTTCTGATTATAGCTGTTGCATCTACTTCCACATTGTTTTGAATAAGGACACCCAACACAAACTTCTCCCTGTTTTTTTGAATTATATAAATACCAGATTATTCCTGTAACTATAACAATTAAAATTAAAACAACAATAATATCTTCCATAAAATAAACCCGTTTTATAATCTTAATTATTTACATTACTTAATTCATACTCAGATTTAAGTTTTTTATTGGTGTTTAAAATAAGACCAGCTACAATAGCTACCATGACTAATACAGCCATAAAGCCACCCACGGCAGCAGCAACATTAAGAGTTGCACCCGTAATAATGGTTCCGATTGTATAAACAAAATAAGCTACAGTATAACCCACACCTAGTTGAAGGGCAATTCCTCCCCATAGCCACTTGGCGCTCTTCATTTCACTATTCATAGAACCAATAGCTGCAAAGCATGGTGGAGTATAAAGATTAAACATTAAATATGCCAATGCTGCTATCTTAGTAATAGCAATAATTCCTGCTACCTCTGCACCTGCTCCCTCTAATAAAGCAAACTCTTCAACATCAATTAAGTTTTCAAGTCCTACAAAACAGACAGCTAAAGTACCAACTACATTTTCTTTAGCAATTAAACCAGTAACAGCTGCTGCAGCTAACTGCCAAGAAAGCACTCCAACAATTGGAACAAGTAAATAAGCAAAAGGCGAAGCAATCGAAGCTAGAATAGACTGATCAGCAGATTCTGCAACTGTAAAACTCCAGGTAAATGTCTGCATTAAATGTACAGCCAGATTACATAGCATAATAATCGTTGCTGCTTTTACAATATATGCCCATCCACGACTCATCATCGTTTTGAATGCTCCCCAAAGAGAAGGAATCTTATATTCTGGCAATTCGATAATAAAGAACGATTTTCTTGCCTTATGCCCTACAATTTTATTAACAAGTAAAGCTCCTAAGAAAATTAAAGCAATCCCTGTAAAATATACCAGGGTGCTTACCCAACTTGCGTTATCAAAGAATGCTCCTGCAAAAAGACCAATAACCGGTATTTTTGCTCCACAAGGCATGAATGGTGCCAGCATTGCTGTAACTCTTCTTTCACGTTCATTTCGAATAGTGCGACATGCCATAATTCCTGGAACCGCACAACCAATAGAAATCACAAAAGGAATAACTGATTTACCAGAAAGTCCAACTTTTTTAAAAATAGGATCAAGTACAACAGCAACACGTGCCATATAGCCACAATCTTCCAATAAAGCAATCAAAAAATACATTACCATAACCAAAGGTAAAAAGCCTAAAACAGCACTAATTCCACCAATGATACCTTCAACTACAATCGATTGAAGTAAAGGACTGGTATTAACCATCAAATCAGCTACATAACCTTGAAAAGAATCAATTGCTCCTGTTAAAACTCCTTCTAAATATTTACCTAGACCAAGAGGTCCTTCAGCTTGGGAAATATAAAATACTAAAAACATTACAATTACAAATATTGGTATTCCAAGCCATTTATTAGTTAAAACCGCATCTATCTTATCACCAAAGTTTTTATCTTTAGTTAATATTTTACGTGTTTCAACTTCTTCAACAATTTTATTAACAAAATCAAATCTTTTACGATCAGCTGCTTCAACTGCTGATTTATCATTCAAATCAACTTCCCCCTGACTATAGGGTTTTTTCTGAGTTGATCCAACTACAGAGATAGCTGCTTCAACAACTTCTTTTAACCCCTCTCCTGTAGTAGATACTGTGTTTATAACCGGACAACCAAGTCTGTTACTCAATTTTTCTACATTAATTTTTGTTCCCTTCTTTTCACTTAAATCACTTTTATTTAAGGCCACAACTACCGGTATTCCCAGTTCTAAAAGTTGAGTTGTAAAGAAAAGACTACGACTGAGGTTTGTAGCTTCAACAATGTTAATGATAACATCGGGATTTTCCCTTCTCACATAGGAACTTGTAATACTTTCTTCACTGGTAAACGGTGACATAGAATACGCACCAGGAAGGTCAACAGCAATCAACTGTTCATCAGACGCATATACCTTTTTAATAGGGTATTCTTTTTTCTCTAAGGTAACACCAGCCCAGTTTCCAACCTTTTCGTATCGACCGGTAAGAGCATTATACATTGTGGTTTTACCCGAGTTTGGGTTGCCTGTTAAAGCAATTCTCATATGGATTTCCTCCTTCTTTCTAAATCTATATAATCTAAATCCTTTTGGATAAAGTTATAAGCATTTGAATTAGTTAGTTGCAACTAACTGCGTTTGAAAAATAAAAGTTTTATCATTTAATAATTAAATATCCACTTAAACAATAATAGCTTCAGCCAACTGATTATCAATGTTATATCTTCCATCTTTAATAGCTACAACACATCCTCCTTTAAGATGTCTTACAACTGTTATTTTCTCCCCAATATAACAGCCAAGAGAGAACAAAAAAGCATCCAGTTCTTCATCGCCAGTTACAATATTACTAATGCTGTATTCAATTCCCTCTTGTGCTTGTTTTAAATTTTTCATAAAATTATTTTCCCTTATTTCGAGTTAGTTATAACTAACTGAAATTTATAATACTCTTTTTTTTCATAAATGTCAATGATACTTCATAAAATATTTTTCTACTCTATTACATTTAAAGAAAAATACCTATAGATTTACAAAATATGTTTTTTTTACAACCAGTTGTACCTTAAAAAAGACCACCTGTCAAAAATCTATGGCCAGAGGTTTTTAATTTTCTTATAATGTAGTCGAAACCTGAAAGGGGTGAAAAAATGCAGATTGAAGTACGCATTGATCCTGATTGTCAAAAGACTAAAATTATTATTGTCACCAAAGAAGTTGATCAAAAAATTAATGATTTAGTTAAAAAAATCGAAGATGTTCAACCAAAAGTCATTGCTGGCTTTAAAGACGACAGGGTGGAAATTTTAAAGCCTGATGACATCTATCGTATTTATGCTTCAAACGGCAAAGTGTTTGTCGAAACGGACAAGGATGATTACACATTAAATTTACGACTTTATGAAGTTGAACAGAGAACAGATAACCTTAAATTTTTACGCATCTCGAATTCAGAAATAGTCAACTTACAAAAAGTACAGAATTTCGACTTAAGTTTTACTGGAACGATTTGTGTTAAATTATTAAACGGTACTACTACCTATGCATCAAGAAGGTATGTCAGTAAAGTCAAGAAAGTATTAGGAATATGAGGTGAAAATTATGAAAAAGAAAATATTTTTAAGAGCATTATTAGGTTTTCCATTAGGAATTGCAATAGGATATATTGTCACAATATTAATTTCGCTGGTCCGTGCCGATGGTTATTATAGTCCCTGTGTTCCACAACTTGTAGAATCAATGGGCAGTCAAATTAACGCTGTTGTCTTTCAAGCTATTTTAAGTGGACTTTTAGGTGCGGTATTTGCAGCAATTTCTACAATTTGGGAGATTGAAGATTGGAGTATTGCCAAACAGACAGCAATCTACTTCACTTCAGCTGCATTAACGATGATGCCAATTGCTTATTTAGCTAAATGGATGGAACCTACCATAAAAGGATTTTTGAGCTATTTTGGAATTTTCGTAGTGATATTTATTATTATCTGGCTACTTCAATATCTTTTTTGGAAAAGTAAAATCAATCAGATGAATCAGGAAATAGCAAACAAAAAAGATCCTCTTTAATTTTAAAAAAACTGATACCATTAAAAAAGATCCTTTTAAAGAGATCTTTTTTAATCTGGCGCCCCCTGCAAGAATCGAACTTGCAACTAACCCTTAGGAGGGGTTTATTATATCCATTTAACTAAAGGGGCTCTTAACTGATTTAACACCTTAAATATTATATCATCTTTTATATCTTGTGCTAAAATAAATATGGTGATAAAAATGGAAAAACTATATTTAAACATGATTGTTGATATGACTGACACAAATTGTGAGTTCATCAAAACTATCGATAAAGAGATTAACAATTACGGAGCTGTTGTTTATAATCATCAGTCAAATTCTTATCAATTCATTCGCAAATTTAAACATATTGACTATAAAGCTGAAATTCTACCTGATTTTATCAAGGTTGAAAACTCAGATGCTTTACTTAACGGATTAAATCTTACCATACATTATGAATTTGATCCTGAAACCGAAGAAGATGAAGAAAACCTTGATATCTGGTATAAGGATATTTCACAAATCAAATTACCGGTTTTCAACTATGATGATGAAGGTGAAATTTATTTAGAACAATCCATTCCAATTGATACTTCAATCAGCAAACATACTCTTTGGTATTTAAGTAAAGATAGCTATGACTACATATTAGATACAGATTTATTAATGTTAACTCCTGTCATTAAAAACATTAATATTGCCAGAGACTTAATTAAAAATTATAGTATTCATCCTTTTGATTATCAGGCTGATGAACAAAATCATTTACCTGATAATTTAACAGGTGTTTATAGCCACGACGATCACAAAGAAGATTGTGAGGATAATATTGAATAAATCATCTTTATTTCTTATTAAAAAAGAACTGTCAGGTTCTTTTTTTGATTTATAGTTTTTTGGCTAAATGCTGATAATTATTTTATAATCATAAAACAGCCGGACAACTTATTATTTATCCTCTTCAACAGTGATATCTTTAAATACTTCACCCACTTTTTCTTTAATTACCAAATCAGCTTTTCCATCTTGAAATGTTGCTGATAAATTAATAACCACCAGATATTTCCCTTTAAAATAATGCACCAGACCTGCCGCCGGATAGACTATTAAAGATGTCCCGGCGATTACCATACAGTCAGCTTGCCTTATTGTTTCAATTGATCCATAGAGAACAGAATCATCCAATCCCTCTTCATATAGAACAACATCAGGCTTGATTATTCCTCCACACTCACAATACGGAATTTCACCACTGTCTATAATATAATCTAAATCGTAAAACTTATGACATTTGATACAGTAGTTTCTATGGATTGAACCGTGTAATTCATAGACATTTTTACTTCCTGCAGCCTGGTGTAAACCATCAATATTTTGAGTAATTACACCTAAAGCTTTGCCTTTCTTTTCAAATTCAGCCATTTTTTTATGGGCCATATTCGGTTTGGCATCAGGATAAATCATCCTATCTTTATAAAAACGATAAAACTCTTTTGGATCGCGTCTATAAAAAGAATGAGAGATTATTCTTTCAGGAGAATACTTATATTTTTGATTATATAAGCCATCTACACTTCTAAAATCAGGAATACCACTTTCGGTTGAAACTCCTGCTCCGGTAAAAAATACAATCTTATTAGATTCATTTAATATTTTCTGCAACATTTCTATTTTTTCCATAATTAATACACCACCAATACATCAAGAACGTTTCTTTCTCCTGCTCCTTGATATGAAACAGGTTTATTTAATAATTTCCCGTTTTCAACCATAGCTGAGGAACCTCCACCATCAAGATTACAAGCATTATAAGCTCCATAACGCATCATAATTTCTACTAAATCAGCAAGAGTAGCACCCATTGAGCCTTCGCCACCTCTACCGTTAATAACTAACATTAATACTATTCCATCTTTTCTTTGACCGATGCATGTTCTTGGATGAAGCCCACCTCCTCCATTACCTGTATAGGTAGAAGGTTCTCCATTTACTATTAGAAATGGACCAAATTCGATACCCCAAACCATTCCAGCTTCTTCTGCTCTATTGGCTGTTGTCTTCATTAGCATCAGTACTCCATCTTTATTCATACCGACCATAGGACCATTTCTTCCTGAATCATAATAAACTTTACCATCAACTATCAAACTACGAGCCGGCCATTTTTCATAGGTCTCCTGATTTATATAGTATCCACTGGCATTTGTGGCAATTACAGCTTTTGTCTGTTTAGCCAGTTCGGTTACTGTATTGCCATACCTGCTTTTGGACATATATAGATGAATTCTTTTCGGATCATATATTATTGCCAAATAGCCTGAATATTTGCCTTCCTTTATTCTAATTACTTTATATAAGTCATTACCTTCATTTTTCTTTAAGACTGCTTCCTCATATTCATTGGCATAGACTACCTTATCTGAATAATCTACAAAGACAATATCACTGATATTTGATGTATTTCCAGCTGCTGTAAAGGTATGTTTTTCAGCAATTTTTTGAGCATATTCCTCTGAATACAGTACATATGCCAGGTATTTATGAGTATTTGTACCAAAAGCAGTCTGAACAAACAGGTCACGTATTTTATCATAAGGTCCATATGCAAAAAAGAAACAAACCAAAGCACAAATATCTACAAAAATTAATACATATGTATACCAGTTCAGCTTTTTCTTTTTTCTATTCCTGATAAAAACTGTTTGGATTTCACCAGTAAAACCCTTTTCTACTTCTGAACTTTTTATTAATTTGTATGCAGATATTTTTTTAATCATTATCAATTACCTCCAATACAAATGGATCATCTTCAGTTCCAGCCCCTGAAGTTATTAAAATTTGTCCATTCAAACAGATTACCGGTTTAACATTAGCTGTCTCATTAATATCAATAAATTTAATTAGATTTTCGTCAATTACACAAATCAACTCATCAGACTGAGTACCGTTATTTGCTATATAGATATTTTCGTTACCTTTTAAATGTTTAAAACTGATGTTGGGTATCGATACATAACATTCGATTTCATTACCATAACAACTGTTTCTGTAATCATATTCACCTATGTATGGAAAAGTTCCATATGTCCATTTCTTAAGCACTAAATAATCTTCATATTTTTCTAATTTTTCCAAAAATTCATTATTTAAATAATAACCCACACCACTATCTAAGGTTATGTAATTATAAGCACCGAACTTGATTGGAGAGTTATCATCATCTTGTTGGATTATGCCATCCATTATCAGTATCACATTTCTATTTTCATCAATAGACTCTACTTGCCACTTCATATCAGCATATTGAATATAAGCACCGACAGGGGCATCAAGAACTTTTTTAATTTCAGTTTGCAACAGTGTAAATGGATTTTCTTTTGTTCCATCACCACTTCTAGCTATGGTAGTGCTGCATAATGTTAATACTGGTCTAACACCTATAATCAGTGATTGCGAAAAAGCAAGACCTATAGCTCCTTCATTATTTACAAGATAATATTTATTTTCGCTATTTCTATTACATAACCAAAAACGTTCACCATTGTTTAAATACGAATTTTGTCCACCAGCTGCCTGATATTCCTTCAACGACAATAAACCAAATTTATTAAGATCCAAATCTTGCGTGCATATGTGTTCTTCTAAGTTATCAATTTGACAAACACAACTTGAATTTTCAACCAGATAACTTTCATTTTTAACAATCCTTTCATAAAGTCCGGTATGTTCCTGTTCTGATTGATTCAACCAATGGCTGATAGAGGTGTTATAGAAAATATCTTTTTCATATAAAGGCATAATCGTTATCGATTTTTCAGCAATAATTTTAATGTTTTTATTGCTGTCAATAGAGATGATACGATATAAATTTCCAGAAATAGAAATATAGTTATTATTTACATTTCCAACAAAAGTATATGTACCATCTTCATTTTCTATCAGCCTGTCAGCAGATGAATAATCAATTCTGTCTACCAAAACTTTTGATAAAAAAGAATAACTTGAATTACTATATATATTATAAACCTTTTTCTTAAAATATAATAATCGGCTCATGTAAAAGGATAAAATACCTACTATCAGTAAGGTATTAATTATTTGAAAACCTTTCTCTTTTGTAATATTAAATTTCTTTTTTTCCACAACAAAAACCTTTTCAGTCCATAAGAAATGATAACATAAAAAAAAGAGCGTTTCCACTTTTTACATCACTTCACATTACATCCCATAGATTCAATATTTCTGGCAAAGAGATAATTTAAAGACTACTTACATAAACAGACAAATTTTTCAAGGTCTTTCAGACAACCGCATACACATTACCTGTTTTTAAATATGATAATAAATAATTATAACTGTTATTTATAAATTAAAACGACAACTTGAATTAATTCAGGTTGTCGTAAAGATCTATTTTAAATCAGTTAATGCTCTTTAAATATAACTTTTACACATAATTTTCAGCTAATCCTAAGGCAATTTCCATCATTCTGGTAAATGAATTTTGTCTTTCTTCAGCTGATGTTAATTCATGGGTAACAATATTATCAGAAACAGTCAGTAAACACGCTGCTTTTTTACCTAAATAATTAGCGTTGGCAAATAAAGCAAATGATTCCATTTCGGCAGCGATACAATTATATTCGTTTACAGTCTTGGCAAAATTAGCTTCTGCCACATTTTCGCCATAGTAGAAATTGTCACTTGAGTTAATTCTACCCTCAATTAGTTTATAACCTAATTTTGCTGCTGATTCTCTGATTTCTTCGTTTAATTTAGCATTTGGATAGGTGATTTTTTCTTCATAACCACAGAACTGTCTGGCATATGTTGACTCAGAATAAGCACTGTCTGTCAAGATAACTTCATATAAATCAATATCTGCTTTCATAGCGCCTGTAGTTCCAATACGAACAATTGCTTCAACGCCATAAAAAGCGAACAATTCATATGAATAGATACCCATCGAAGGCATCCCCATACCAGAACCCATAACTGACACTCTATGACCTTTATATGTTCCGGTAAAACCTAACATACCTCTGATGCCGTTAAATTGAACAACATCATCCAAATATGTTTCAGCCAAAACTTTAGCTCTTAATGGATCTCCTGGCATTAAGACCAGTTTTGCGACATCGCCCTTGTTTGCACTAATATGCGGTGTACTCATTTTTTAATCCTCCTTAATGAATATATTTATTTTTTTACTTCTTTTAAACATTCTATCAAATCCAGACTACCTTTTTCAATTACCTTAAATCTTTTCGGACTTCTTTTTTTCTACTTTAGATTTGTTTTTGGCCTCAATTCTAAAAATGACACCTTTTTCTAAATTCTCAGCTACAATTGAAAAATCATAAGCATTACAAACCTTATAACAGATACTCAACCCTAAACCAAATTTTCCTTTATCTCCTTTTTCAAAAGGCTTAAAAAGGGTGTCAACTCTCTCTTTTGACATTGAAGGACCATCATTGGCAATTGATAAATAATCAGATTTTAATACAACCGTAATACTGTTTTCGGCATACCTCAAAGCATTATCTAATAGATTGGATAAAACCACTCTCCAACTCTCTTCGTCACCTTTAAAGATTGCTGGTCTTAAATCTTTATTTATCTGAAGCTCTGGCCTTATCATCTTAAAGGAAACCAAAACATCATTAATCAGTTTATACATTTCTGTTGTTTTATCAGTTTCTTTTTCTTGATCCATCATATAATCAATTCTATTTAAGAATAATAAGCTATAAACCTTCTTCTCTAATCTATTAGCATTTTCTAAAATAACATCCACACTTTTTTCTAATGTATCGTATGGATAAATTCCATCCTTAATACTTTCTGCATAGGATTTAATTGTCGCAATTGGAGTTTTCAAATCATGGGAAATATTTTGAATCATTTCCTCTTTTGTTTCTTCCTGACGTTTAATTTCGTTATGCATGCCAACAAGAGCATTAGCTAAATCACCTAATTCATCTTGTCTTTCAAGATTCAAAACGGCATCTTCACCTTGCCTTATTTTTCCAATGTAATTTTGCATCTGCCAGATAGGAGCAATAATCGTACCTACCCAGATTGTCAGCAAGATAAAAATCACTCCAAATACAATCGCACTGGTATTGGAGACATTGCTCAATAAATCATTTTCAATTGCTTTGCCATAGGCTTCACCAATAACAGAAATTACTTCATATTTTCCTTCTACATTCGAATAATAGTAATAATACTTTTTACCATTTACCTCGAAACTGCTTTCCTTCCATCCTGTTTTATTTTCAGCAGCAATCTCATTAACTTTGCCAATAAAATTATCTGCCAATCTGCCACCGTAATATTTGATACATTTATCTTCAGAATAGACAAAATGCATAACATCAGCATCGTAAGCTAAATCAGAAAAACCACTATCCTCTGTTAATGTTTTAACCAGGCTTTCTTGTGATCGGTGTAAAAGAGACATAACTTGATTTACCACAAAATCATCAATATTACCTCTTAAATAAACCGAAAAGAAAAAGATCAGCACTACACCAAATGTCACAATAATGATGCTGACCTGTTGAAACAAAGATACATCTGTTATTGATTTTAAAAATCTTCTCATTATCCTAATTTATAACCATAACCATGCAAGGTATTAATATTAAGTTTAGGCATTTTCTTTCTTAATCTTCTTAAGGTATCATCAACAACTCTATCTGAGCCATAATACCCTTCTCCCCAAACAGAAGCGATGATATTTTCTCTTGATAATGCAACTCCTTTTTTTCTTACAAACAACATCAGTAGATCAAATTCTTTAGTTGTTAATTCAATAGTTGTTTCATCATCAGTTATAGTTCTCTGGGTTTCATTAATTGTATAGCCGTCAATGACAAATCTTTCTTCTTCGCGATAAAACCTCTGCATTATTTTATTGACCCTTAAAACTACCTCTTTCATATTAAAAGGCTTGGTAATGTAGTCATCACTACCTTTTTCAAGACCAATAATTCTATCAAACTCTTTATCTCTGGCACTGATGAAAATCATAGGGACATCTTTTCTTTGACTTTTAATAGCTTCAAATAGATCAAATCCACTTTTCTCATCCAGCATTATATCTAACAGCCACAAATCAATATCTTTGTCACCAGTATGCTTTAAAGCAGATTCATATGTATAGAACGACTTAACCAGATATTCTTCCTTTTCCAAATATCTTTTCATTAATTCATTCAAATCTTTTTCATCTTCAACGATTGCAATTGTTCTTTTCATTAACATCACCTACTTAAGAATATTGTAGCACAAAAACATATTGGCTGGTTAATAGATCTAAATCTCACTAAAACGTTTTCTTACATCGCACAACCAAAAAAACTCTTTTTGATAATAAAATTTTCCTTATTTTTTTATACTCTTTTAATAATCAGTTTTTTATTGCTGACTTTTTAATTTCTAATTTTCTTCAGTAATGTTTTTTTCTTCAGCAGGCTTTTTTACTTTTTCTTTTTTTGGAGCATTCTTTCTCTTTTTAATAACAAAATAAACAACTCCACCAACTGGAAGCCAAACAGGAATACCTGCAATAGCTAAAATAATCGCATATTGAACAACAGAAACTACTGCACTTGCACTTCTCACTATTCCTGATTTTAAATAGTATAAGAAATCTTCAAAGCTGAGGGCTGAAAATTTAATTTCCTGCGATGTTTGTATGACATCATCATACTCTGAAATATCTAATGTAATAGTCGAATAGGAAATCAAAGAATCCCATAACTTAAATTGCCCTTTTAATATCTCAATTTCAGTAGTTGTCCTATTAATTTCATATTGAATTTTTAACATTTCTTCTACATTGGCTGCTTTATCAAAGAATTCCTGATACTTAGCCAGATCTTTTTCCAACTGTTTTAATCTGATATCAGAATCAAAATATTCATTGGTGATATCCTTGGTGTAAACATTAAGATACTTAACGTCTTCACTGGCATCTAATTTTTCTAAATAAGCATCTAGATTATCAGCAGGAATTTTAAACTCCACCCTGATTGTAGTATAGTTGCTTCCTTCATTTCTGCTAATGTCTGTCTGATAACCATCAAATTCTTTTACTAAATTTAAAATGTTCTGATAAGAATCATTAACACTCTTGGTTTTGATTGTCGCTGATCCATTTTTGATTAATTTAAGATCGTTGTCAATTGGTGCTTTTGTTTGTTCACCTTTATCACTATTATATTCACCAGTTTCATTTTGCCAGTTAGAATCAACATGACCTATACCCTTGTCTTTTGGTTGGTCTGATGTGCTACAGCCAGCAATCATTAAAACTAACAATATAATAATCCATAACTTCTTTTTCATTTTTTTCTCCTCGTTTACCTCTTCTGGTATTTTGAAATTATAATTATCTTTTTCAACTGCTACACAGTTTCTAATGCTGACAAAAATGATGAGCAATTAATGTTTTTTCATCTGAAAAAATACTCAATTTTTATCAGCAATATTAAAATTATCCCTTTCTTCAATAATATCTATCTAAGATCATTTTAACTGAAAGACTATTGATTGGTCAATTGTTCTAAATACTGTTGAAAATGATTTTCTACATATTGACGGTTGAACGGTTCTATCTGATTGGCAATATCTTCTTTAATCTTTTCCATTTCTCTTTTAATAATTATGTCAATTTCTTCTGGATAATTCATCATTTCAGAGTGTCTTCTATACTCATCTTCATCTAAAGTAATTATCGTATTATCAGAGAAAATTTTATAATCTAAATCATAATCTATATATTTAACTGCTTCACCATCATATAACACTGGTGATGCTAAGTTGCAGTAATAATAAATACCATCATTTCTAATCATAGCAATGACATTAAACCATCTATCAGTATAAAAATATCCTATAGCCGGTTCTCTAGTAAACCATTTTCTCCCATCTTTTTCAATCACCCAGGTTTTATTGCTGACAATTACATAATGCTTTTCATCACTTTCCAAAACAAAACCCTGGTCCCACGTTCGATTCAAAGAACCATCATGTTTATATGATTGAATATAAACTGAGCAATTTTTTTCCGGATACATTTGCGCCTTTCTATTTCAATAATGGAGTTATTTTTTCATACAATAATGGCACAATAATTAAATCAACTATCATTGTTGGAATAATGTATGAAGCATTGTAGCTTAGTGAACCCCAAAACGGAACTTCCCATACCACAATTCCTGCTATTGTTGAAAATGCAAGTCTGATTAGACTGGTAACTATAATACCACAATATAACTTTTTATAGTTTTTAAACAGACTGCTTAAGCCATATACCCCATAGGCAAACAAATAATCAAAAAGGAAACTGAACATTCCATAATAATTTACTGAGCCGGTCACTAACATTAAGAAAACTGCTACTACACAAACTATTACTCCCTTTTTCCAGCCCAAGTGATAGCTTGATAATATTAAGGCAATTGTTCCTAATGATAATCTTCCTCCTTGAGGCATAACAAACAAATTAAATGTGTTAGCTAGAAAATCTAACACCACAAATAATGCTCCATATAAAGCAATATAAACTAAACTCTTAATTTTCTGATTCATAAAAAAACACCTTTCTACAGGTGCCAAGAAACTTAGATCTTCCTACGCTAGTATTAACTAGATCAGGTCTAAGGGTATTTCTCAGCATTACGCACCCCTGTCTGACTTCATTATAGATTGTTTAAGAATAATTGTCTATAATTAATGACAGAGGTATCCATTATGAGTCTTGATGAAAAATTAAAAATATTTATAGCTGATGAAGAATACTTAATTTCGCTGCTTTCTAATACCAGTGCTTTTTTTAATGAACATTTAGAAAATATTAACTGGGTTGGATATTATCTATATAAAGATAACCAGCTGATATTAGGTCCTTTTCAGGGAAAAACAGCCTGTGAAATTATTCCACTAAATAAAGGAGTTTGTGGACACTGTGCCACAACTAAAAAAACAATTGTGGTTGATGATGTTTACAACTTTATCGGACATATCGTTTGCGATAGTGCTTCAAATAGCGAAATTGTTCTTCCAATTATTGTTGATAATCAGTTGTTTGGAGTGTTAGATATCGATTCTCCAATTAAATCAAGGTTTACCAACAGGGATAAAGATATTTTAGAAAACTGTGTAAAAATTCTACAGGACAAAATTCAAGAACTAATTTAATCGCATTACTTTGTCAATAAAAGAAACAGCTTATGATAAATGAACAAAAACAACGCCTAAGCATACCTAAACAGGAAATAACAGAATATCAATCCGAAAGTTCTGAACCTATCAGGGTATTGTATTTATCCCAATGATATTTTCGCTGTTATCTTTCTTATAAAAGTCCAATGTAAAATTAATTTGGATTCTGGATAAAAGATTAATATTGAATGAATTGATAAATTGAAAAATGCGCAATTAAAATTCAATTTATCTATATGTCGCCATTTATCATTAATAATTCTATAGTAAATACAAAGAGTGTAAAAACGAAGATTGTTCCACTTATAAAAAAGAAGCCTGTTTTGCTTCTTTTTTACTATCCATTTTCCGTTTAAATTCTTAAGAACTCTTATTAGTACCAGCCTCTAAGCTTCATCGCATCAGCTACCACTTTAATTGAATACATATAGGCAGCTTCTCTCATTGAAGTATCATTATATTCTTGATATAAACTCCAAATGTTCTCAAACGCTTTTCTCATTGCAGCTTTTGCCTCCATCAATACTTTTTCTTCACTCCAGGTATAGCCATATAAATTCTGTACCCACTCAAAATAAGAAACCGTTACTCCACCAGCATTAGTTAGAATATCAGGAGAAACAAAAATTTCTCTTTCCTTAAATATTTTATCAGCCTCAATTGTTGTCGGCCCGTTGGCAGCCTCAATTACTGCTCTTGCCTTTATTTTTTTCGCAATTTCATCATCAATCGCATTTTCCAAAGCAGCAGGAATTAGCAGATCAACATTTAAGGTCCAAAACTTATCCATATCAATCACTTTAACACCCTCAAACTCGGCAATATTTTTATTTGATTTTCTAAACTCCATCAGCGATTCAACATCAATGCCATCTTCTTTATAAATCGCAAATGCTTTGCCATTATAAAACTCAGCAATTGATACAACCTTTATTTTTTCATCTGTCAGTGATTTACATGTATAACTTCCTACATTACCAAAACCCTGAACAGCAGCGCTTGCTTCTTGAGGTTTTTTGCCTGTTTTCTCTAAAAAACACTTGGCAATCTCAACTACACCCACACCCGTTGCCTGAGTTCTTCCTAAAGAGCCTTTCAACAAAACAGGCTTGCCTGTAATCACGCCAGGCTCTTGATGCCCTTTAATCTTCTCATACTCATCCAACATCCAAGACATCACCTGAGCATTAGAACCAACATCAGGAGCTGGAATATCAATTCGATCTCCTAAATATTTATAAATCATTTTAACATACCCTCTGGCTAATTGTTCTAATTCATCTGGTGATAATTCAAGCGGGTTAACACTTATGCCACCCTTGCCTCCACCATAAGGAAGCCCTACAACACCACATTTAAAAGTCATCAAAATCGAAAGAGCCTTTACCTCATCTAAATCTACATCCTGGTGGAAGCGAATGCCACCTTTATATGGTCCAACCGCATTATTATGTTGTGCACGATAGCCCTTAAATGTCTTGATTGTTCCATCATCCATCTTTACAGGGATGCTAACTTCCAAAACTCTTTGAGGCTCTTTTAAAAGCTCATAAACATCTTCTGACAATCCTAACTTATTAATCGCAATTCTAATTTGAGTTTGCGCATTTTTTAATACTTCAGACATATAAATCCTCCTAATTTATGATTAATTAAAACTAACTATTTATATCTTACACCATAAAAACAATAAATAACATTTCTAATTTTATTTTTCAACCTTAAAGGAAATAATTAGAAATTAATAATTAATTACCTGTAGTTTTTTTTCCTTTTTAAAAAAAGCTTATCTGGTTAAGAAATTAAAATTTATGATCATACTAATTGCGCTGTTTGTTTTTCATATCCTTTTTAGCGTCCTGCATTGTAAGATTATTATGATATCAATTCTTTTAATAAAAAGAATAGTGCTTTACACTATTCAAAAGCAATTAATTTTACATCTTTAACTTGTTTTAAAACCTTTAATTCTTTAATCAATTCATTCATACTGATATTTATTTCTGTAATATCTATAGATATTATTACATTAGCGATTTCATTTACTGGTAATGATTGAGATATTGTAAGTATGCTTATTTTATTATTCTTTAGAATATCTAATACTCCTGATAAACTTCCCGGAAGATGAATCAGATCCACACTTAAAATAGCTTTTTTTGTAAACTTGCTTTCTTCTGGTAAAAACACATAATCTTTATACTTATAATAAGTGCTTCTTGAAATACCCACAGCTTTAACAGCTTCACTGATATTGGGATATTTTTTCTCTTTCATAGCCTGATTGACTTCTGTTACTTTAATAAAATAATCAGGCAATACCTTTTTATGTATAATCAGATAATCTTTAGACATTTATATTTCCTCCACTTTAATTAAAGAATTATGTATTTTACAATCTATTAACTGCCAAGCATTTTTTGTTTTAGAAATATCTATTCTTTTAGAAAAATTATCATCATTTGATATTGCCAAACAGGTTGGCCCTGATCCACTGATCATGAATGCATAGGCTCCTTTATTTAGACATTCTTCTTTTAACAGATCATAATCTGGTATTAATGTTTTTCTATATGGCTCATGTATCTTATCATTATTTGATAATCTAAGAATCTTATCATCTCCATCATTTAATGAAAGGCAAAAACCGATAATCTTAGATAAATTGGAAATGGCATCTTCCTTTGAATATGAAGATGGTAAAACTGTTCTAGCTTTGTTGGTTGAGATTTCGAAATCTGGAATTAATACAGTAAATTTATATTTTTTATCAACAACGATTCTTTTGGCATAGGAAATATTATTATGCACAAAACTTGCATTAAACCCTCCGAAAATAGCCGGAGCAATATTATCCGGATGCCCTTCTATAGATGTACATATTTGAAACAGTTCTTGAATTGTCAGTTTATTATCATTTAAACAGTTAGCCACTATTGCACCAGCTACTATTAAAGAGGCACTGGAACCTAAACCTCTGGCAATTGGAATATCAGCAGCTATTTTCAAATTTATGTTTTTAAAAGTGTTTAATTTTTCATTTACTTTATCAAAGGCAACCATAAAAAGATTATTTCTATTTTGATATTTTTTATCCACCCCTTCTATTACCAGCTCTTCACTTTCTTTGAAGTAGAAAGTATTATAAATATTTAGTGCTATACCTAAAGTATCAAAACCTACTCCAAGGTTGGCGCTGGTTGCAGGTACTTTAATTTTAAACATTTAATTTTTCCATCCTTTCAATTACATAATCTCTTCCTTCAGCAATTTCTATTGTCTTATTATGCAGAATTTCCAATTTGTTAATATCTTTTAAATTTAATGGAATTTCTTCCCTGGATATCTGCGCCAGTTTTTCCATTGCCTCTATTTCCTCTTTTATATCAGCTTTTGTAATTGAATCTGATACACTGATTGGAAATTTAAAAGGTGAAGCTGTCGCAAGAATGATATTCTGATGTTTGTCTTTGTATTTACTGCTAGCATGATAGGCGATGGCAGTATGAGGATCTATCAGTCTTTTATCACGGTGAAATGCTCTATGTATTGCCTGGCTGCACTTTTTTTCACTAACGTATATTCCCACAAAAGACTCTTGCAGTTTAGAAAGCATTTCTTTATCTATTTCATATCTTCCCTTAATTTTTAAATCAGACATATATTGTTTAATTTTTTCGTCATCAAAATCACTGAGTATAAACAATAATCTTTCTAAATTACTAGATATTAATATATCCATAGAAGGGGACATGGTGGTATAAAATTTTCTATTTATATCATAAATTCCGGTATTAATAAAATCGACTAAAACGTTATTTTTATTCGCCGCACATACCAATTTATTTATTGGGCAGCCAATTAATTTAGCAAAATACCCAGCCAGGATATCTCCAAAGTTTCCTGTCGGCACAATAAAATTTACCTTTTCATTCAGCTTGATAACTTTATTTTTAACTAACACCAGATAGGCTTTAAAATAGTAAACAACCTGTGGTATCAGTCTGCCGATATTAATTGAATTAGCGCTTGATAATTGAACATTATTGTAAATTTCATTAATTTGACGGTCTTCATAAATTGTTTTAACCAATCTTTGACAAGCATCAAAATTTCCTCTAACAGATACCACATCAACATTATTTCCTTTAGTAGTATTCATTTGTCTTTCTTGAATTTTACTGACCCCGTCTTTAGGATAGAATACCGTAATATAGATATTCTTTACATTTTTAAAGGCTTCTAATGCAGCTTTACCTGTATCTCCGCTTGTAGCTGTTAAGATGTATATTTTTTTATTTTCAGCATGAGTTTTATAAGCTGTACTTAATAGATGAGGTAGAATTGTTAAAGCTACATCTTTGAAAGCTGAAGTTGGCCCATGATAAAGTTCTAATAAAAAATCCTCTCCTATTTCACTTACCAGAACAACATCATCTGTCGCAAATGAATCAGTATAGGCCTTTATGACACATGTTTTTATTTCTTTTTCAGTAAAATCATCAAAAATCTCTGAAAGTATGTATGTTGCCAGTTCCTGATAATTTAAATCTGAACATTTATCTAAGTCTATTTTAATATCATCCAGTTTTACAGGCGTATAAAGGCCGCCATCTTTTGCCAGCCCCTGAATAATAGCTTCTTTTGAAAAAACGACATTTTCTTTATTTCTTGTACTTACAAATTTACGCATAATTTCTCCTTGATTACATCTAGAAAGAATGATACTATGTTTTTATTGTAAAAACAAGTGTTTTTCCAGGAAGGACAGTAAATTATGAAAATTGCGTTATTAGGACATGGAAATGTCGGAAGTGGTGTATCTGCCATCATAGATAAAGGTAATACAAGTTTTACAGAACAATTAAAAATTAAAAAAATTCTTGTAAAAGATGAAAGTGAAGCTACTGATGAAAGGATGGTTTTTAATATTGATGATGCTTTAGATAATGATATTGATATCGTAGTTGAGTGCTTGGGAGGACTAAAGTTTCCTTTTGCTTGCATCTCTAAAGCATTAAATATGAAAAAACATGTAGTAACTAGTAATAAAAAAGTTATGGCTACCTATTATGATGAACTGATAAGTTTGGCGAAGAAAAATGATGTCAACATTGTTTTTGAAGCTAGTGTCGGTGGTGGAATTCCAATCATGTCTAATATCAGACATACCAAACGAGTTGATAAAATTAATAGTTTTATCGGAATATTTAATGGCACCACCAACTTCATCTTAGATAAGATGTCTAAAGAAAAACAAGGTTTCAAAGAAGCATTAATACAGGCTCAGAAATTAGGCTATGCAGAAAGCAATCCCAGTGATGATATAGATGGCTGTGATGTAAAATATAAGTGTTGTCTAACTGGTAATATGGTTTGGGATACATCTTTAAATTTAGATGATATAACCACTTTTGGCATCAGGACAGTTAGTCAAAAAGATATTGATTTTGCTATAAATCATCAGTTAACACTAAAACTTGTTGGAAGAGGCATAAAAACAGAAGGACAGGTACAAGTTTTCGTTCTACCTGAGTATATTTCGAATGATGATACATTGGCTCATATTCCTTTAAATTTAAATTGTATTGTATTTAAAAGTGATAATTTAGGTGCCACATCTTATATTGGACAAGGAGCAGGAACATTCCCTACAGCTCATGCAGTAGTACAAGATATAGTTTCGTTATTGAACAACGAAAATTTAAAAATCAGTACTGATAATAAAGTTGATATTAACAACAGGGAATACATAAGCAAATTTTACATAAGAACTGAAAACTTAGAGTATTTCAAGGATTATATTTATAAAAAAATAGCCTCAGATGTAATAATCACTGAGCCTATAAATTTATTTAAATTAAAAGATTTAATTGAAAAAACAGATGATAAAAATCTGTTTGTAGCAGGAGTTTGTTATGATTAAGGTAGTTAAGTTTGGTGGAAGTTCACTGGCCAGTGCAACTCAGTTTAAAAAAGTTAAAAACATTATTGATAGCGATAAAGACAGAATTTTTATTGTTGCCAGTGCTTGTGGCAAGTCTGATAATGAAGATCATAAAGTTACTGATTTACTTTATTTATGTCATGCACATATTAAGTTTGGAGTATCTTATGATGATTTATTTAATATGATTTATAACAAGTACATGGACATTAAAAAAGAACTGCATTTAGAAATTGATTTGGAAAAAGAATTCAAAGTTATTAAAAATTTAATGAACAAAGATATCAGTATTGATTATCTTGTTTCTAGAGGAGAATATCTGACTGCTAAATGTTTGGCTGAATATTTAAACGGACAGTTCATTGATGCCAGTGAAGTTATTTCCTTTAATTATGATGGTAAAGTCAATTTTGAAAGAAGTGAACAAAATTTAAGAAGTAAAATAGAAAATGGAAGAAGAGTTGTAATTCCTGGATTCTATGGTGCTTTGCCTAACGGTACAATAAAAGTTATGTCCAGGGGTGGTAGTGATATCAGTGGTTCTATCTTGGCCAATATCGTAAATGCAGACGTTTATGAAAATTGGACAGATGTTTCAGGATTGTTGATAGCTGATCCTAGAATTGTAGATAATCCTGAGACTATTAATTATATTACCTATGATGAGCTTAGAGAGCTTAGTTATATGGGAGCTAACATAATACATGATGAGGCAATTTTTCCAGTAAGTGAAAAGAACATTCCTATCAATATAAGAAATACCAATAAACCAGAACATCCTGGTACTATGATTTTAAATGATTGCAGTAAGCAAGATGCCATAAAGCCACCTAATTTCATTACCGGAATTTCTGGTAAGAAAAACTTCTCTGTAATAACCGTTAACAAGCCTCAGATTTCTCGTGAGATTGGTAGATTAAGAAAAACATTACAAGTGTTTGAAGATTTCAATATTTCTGTTGAGAGTGTTCCTTCAGGTGTCGATTCCTTTAGTGTAATTGTTGAAACTGAGGCAATTGAAAAAGTGATTTATGAAATTATTGCCAGATTGAAAAAGGATTTAATCTGCGACAACGTTACAGTTATTGATAAGATAGCTTTAATCGCAGTTGTCGGCAGAGGCATGAAAAACAAGCCCGGAATGTCAGGCCTGTTGTTTGGCCAGCTTGGTAAAAACAACATTAATATCAGAATTATAAATCAGGCCGCTGATGAGATTGATATTATCATTGGTGTTGACAATGCTGATTTCGAAAAAACAATTAGATGCATCTACAATAAATTTATTACCAGGAGTGCTTTATTATGAAAATAGGAATATTAGGTGCCACAGGTGCAGTTGGCAGACAAATGATGGAATGTTTGATTGAACAAAATATTAAAGTTGATGAACTAAGACTTATGGCCAGTCATAGAAGTGTGGGAAAAGAATTCGAGTTTAAAGGCAAAACATTAAAAGTTATTGAAGCTAAAGAAGATAGTTTTGAAGGTTTAGATGTCGTATTGGGTGCTGCAGGGGGAAAATCGTCTAAATATTTTGCCCCCTTCATTAAAAAAGCAGGAGCTGTATTCATAGATAACAGCAGTGCTTTCAGATTATGTGATGATGTTCCTTTAATTGTTCCAGAAATCAATGGTGCAGATGCCAAAAACCATAACGGAATTATCGCAAATCCAAATTGTAGCACTATTATTGCATTTATGGCTCTATATGGTATTAATAAAAAATCTAACCTTACCAAAATGATTGTCAGTACCTATCAAGCTGTCAGTGGTGCTGGCATTGAAGGAGTTGCTGAACTACAAAATCAGGTTGAGGCAATATCAGGTGGTAAAAACATAGAAACCAATATTTTTGCTCATCAGATTGCTTATAACTGTATTCCTTCAATTGGAGCATATTTAGATGACGGCTATACAGATGAAGAAATGAAAATGCAAAATGAAGGAAGAAAAATAATGCATTTACCTGATTTGGATGTTACCTGCACTTGTGTCAGGGTTCCAGTAATTAGAAGTCATAGTATTTCTATTAGTTTTGCAACCGAAAAACCTTTAACAATAGAAGAAATTAAAGAGGCCATTTCTAATAGTAAAGGTGTTAAATTGATGGATGATGGAGCAAACAATATCTATCCTATGCCTATAAGTACCAGTGATAACGATATCATCGAAGTTGGTAGAATCAGAGAAGATAAAGTAATAGGTGGTTATTCATTATTCTGTAGTGGAGATCAGATTAGAAAAGGAGCTGCCAGTAATACCGTAGCTATTATCAAGTGTTTATAGCCTTTTATTTCAACTGTTTTTGCAATATCACACAATTTCACATTTCGATTTGATTATTTTCCGTATCGTTGATTGTATCATGTACATGCAAGTAGATAACTACTTGTCCACAAATATCCTTTCTATTTCAAGAATATTTTATCCCCCAATAAGTAAAGCAGGACTAATCCTGCTTTACTTTTTTCATGTTTAATAATCTGTAGTAAGAAACTGTTGGAAGTTCATTGACATAACTTTTCCCAAAAGCTCTTTGTAAAGACTGCTTACCGAAATGTCTTTTATTTAAAAGATGCTTATTCGACATATATCTGACATATAAAGCCTTCTTTATAATAAAAGCTCTGGCAACTGCCTCTTCGATATATGGTTTTCTATCATCGCATTCTAACGGTAAAATTATCTTTATTGCTCTATCAAAGATCTGCTGAGAAATGTTTATGCAATCATCTTTCATCAGATCAACATCGTTAATATATTTTCTATCCAGGGTTTTTTGGATTGCTGACAATGATTTCTTTTCATCCAGCATACTTTTGAATACTTTGAATACTTCATCTTTGTTTTCATCTGTTAGATGGATTGTTATCAAATCATTTTTATCGTTTTCAAAATAATTGTCTACTTCTGTTAAACAGTAGAATATTCCTTTAGCTTCGATATAGTTATTAAAACTGATTATCATCGCTTTTTGAACATTTTCATTTTTCCAATAAATAATATATGGCACTTTCAGAACGTTGTCATCAATTTTACCAGCATCTTTATAGCCGATTTTTTTATTAACGATTAAAGCTAGATTAAATTTTAAGCCAAAATTTGTATAAACATAAATATCTTCCTTTTCTGACAGCATCAATTCAAATAATTCTTTATTTTCATCCTCAGGATATATTCTTAAATAATCTTTAACCAATCCATTAAAACTGGCTAAAGAGTCGAATAGTCCATAACTGCTTAACACATTATAAATAGCCATCACATGCTCTCCTTGGTCAATCATATCTTAATATAATAAACAAAAACTGTAAATGATTGCTTTTTCAGTTCAATTATTGCCGATTTTTTTGTATAATCATAATTGATTGAAGGTAATTGGAAAGGATAAACATTGGTGGATTATAATAAATTTTTTTTAAATCATCAAATAGAAATGACTGAAGAACAACTGAAACAGTTAGACATATATGCTGATTTATTAATTGAATGGAATAAAAAATTTAACCTGACAGCTATCACAAACAAAGAAGATATCTATGTTAAACATTTTTTAGATTGTCTGCTATTAGGAAAAATGTTTAATCTCACTGATAATCTAATTGACATCGGAACTGGAGCAGGATTTCCAGGTCTCGTATTAAAAATATATAATCCTGATCTTGAAGTCTGTTTATTGGAACCAAATAATAAAAAGATCTCTTTTCTAAATGAAGTAATCGCAACTTTAAAACTTAAAAAAATCTCTACCTCTAATCAGAGAGCTGAGGATTTTGCTAAAGAAAATTTTGAAAAATTTAAATTTGCGACTGCTAGAGCAGTTTCATCTTTAAATATTTTATCCGAGTTGTGTTTACCACTGGTAAAAATTGATGGTCACTTTTTGGCCATGAAAGGACCAAAAGGATATCAGGAGTTGAAACAGGCCGAAAATGCCATTGTCACATTAGGAGCTGAGGTTTATAAAATTAGTGAATTTGATTTAACTCATGATAACAGACGCCTGATTATTGATCTTAAAAAAATAAATCATACACCAGATAAATACCCTAGAAACTACGGACAGATTAAAAAGAAACCATTATAGAAGGAGGAAACATGGCACAATATCAAGTTATTAATATCGATGAAATAAAACCTAATCAATATCAGCCAAGAAGCAGTTTTGATAAAGAAGCTATTGATGAGTTGGCTCTTTCAATTAAGGAAAATGGTCTGATTCAACCTATCACGGTCAGAGAATCATATACAGGGTATGAACTGATCGCCGGGGAAAGAAGATATAGAGCTTGTAAGATTTTAGGTCATAAGACCATTAGTGCTATCGTCATTAAAGCTAATGAAGTACAAGCAGCCACTTTGGCTTTAATCGAAAATGTTCAAAGAGAAGATCTATCTCCAATTGAAGAAGCTAACGGTTATCTTCAAATGATTCGTTTAACCGGTCTTACTCAGCAACAATTAGCTTATAAAATCGGAAAAAAACAAACAACAATTTCCAATAAAATAAGATTATTAAATTTACATCAGGAAATTCAAGAAGCTATCAACAATAAGCAGATTACTGAAAGACATGGTCGAGCATTGCTGTCGCTTAATGACAAACAGCAAAAAGAAGTTCTTCATGCCATTTTGAATAGAAATCTAAACGTTAAGGAGACTGAAAACTTCATTCAGACTAATTACATTAATGAAAAGAAAAAAAGAAAAGGAACAATAAGATGTTTCGGTATTTCTGCTCAGTTGATCATCAACTCTTTTAGAGATACTTATAAAAAAGCCAAAGAGTTTGATCGCAGTGTTCAAATGACTGAGCAAGACGAGGATGAGCACTACATTATGACGATAACTATCAAAAAATAGTTTCTTTATGATAAAATGATTATTGAGGTATAAAAAATGGGAAAAATTATTGCATTAGCCAACCAAAAAGGTGGTGTTGGGAAAACAACAACAAGCATTAACCTTTCTGCAGGATTAGCATATTTAGGTAAAAAGGTCTTATTGGTGGATTTAGATCCACAGGCTAACTCAACTCAAGGAGTTGGAGCAAGACACGATATTAAATATAGCACATATGACCTGTTGCTTAAAAATGTTGAAACTGAAAAATGTATTCTTTCTCGCAAGATCCCACCTATCGATTTGATTCCGGCTACTATTGATTTAGCTGGAAGTGACATAGAAATGGCAAATTACGAAGAAGAAAGAGAAAGG
Organism: Erysipelotrichia bacterium; assembly: GCA_012520255.1. GTDB lineage: Bacteria > Bacillota_I > Bacilli_A > Erysipelotrichales > Erysipelotrichaceae > UBA1783. The sequence goes on from JAAYOQ010000010.1 coordinate 64,113, forward strand.
CTGTTAAAAAATAAGTTGGATCCAATCAAAAACAATTATGATTTCATTATTATTGATTGTCCACCTTCTTTAGGTTTGTTAAACACCAATGCTTTAACCGCAGCTGATTCGGTAATAATCCCTGTACAATGTGAATACTATGCCTTGGAAGGATTAACTCAACTATTATCTACTATCAGACTGGTTCAAAAACTCTATAATCCTCATCTGTACATTGAAGGAGTATTGTTGACGATGTTTGATGGTAGAACAAATCTGTCTATCGAAGTGCAACAGGAAGTTAGAAAATACTTTAAAGAAAGAGTATATCGCTCTTATATTCCTAGAAATGTTCGTTTATCTGAAGCTCCTTCATATGGGAAAAGCATCTTCGAACACGATATCAAATCAGACGGTGCTAGAGCATACGCTGCTTTAGCTAAAGAAGTTATCACTAAAAACTCATAAGGAGGTAAGCAATGGCAAAGAAAAAAGAAAATAAAGAACGTTTGGGGACCGGTTTAGCTGCTATCTTCGGAGATGATCTTATATCTGTTATTGACGAAATACAAAGTAGCGTTAAAGCTGATGAGTATGGTCGTAGAGCTACTTTAAAATTAGCTGATATACGTTCTAACCCCTATCAGCCAAGAAAATCATTTGACCAGCAGAAATTAGAAGAACTCGCTCAATCAATCAGAGAAAATGGAGTTTTTACCCCTATATTAGTCAGAGAAGCTACCGGTGGCTATGAATTAATCGCTGGTGAAAGAAGAGTCAGAGCTTCAGTGCTGGCCAACAAAGAAGAAATACCAGCTATTATTATGGATTTCAATGATGGCCAGATGATGGAGATATCTTTACTGGAGAACATTCAAAGAGAAGATTTGAATATCTTAGAAGAAGCAAGTGGTTATCAAAAACTGATTGAAACACTTGGTTATACTCAAGAACAATTGGCTAATAGAATTGGTAAAAGTAGAGAGCATGTTTCTAATACTTTAAGATTATTGAGACTTCCTGAAGATGTCCAAAAATTAGTTGAAGAAAAGAAACTATCAATGGGTCATGTAAGATGTCTGATAACCCTGGATGATAAAACTATCAGCGAAATTGCTCATAAGGCTGTCAGAGAAGGTTTATCAGTCAGACAGGTTGAAGCCTTGGCATCAGCTAAAAAAAGCCTCAAACCAACTAAAACAAAGGTAGAGGACCCATATATAGTAGACCTGCAAAATTCTCTACAAAGAAAATTTGGTTCAAAAGTAAAGATTACAAAAAACTCAATCAATATCTTTTATCAGGATACTGATGAGCTAAACAGACTTTTAGAGCTGTTGAATATTATCGATTGACCCTTCAATATTGAAGGGTTTTTTTGTATAGTAATATTATGTGTGGCAGATACTACTTTGATGAAAACATCGATATTTCAAAAATATTAAAGATCTTGGAAAAAAAATATAATCAAAAAACTTTAGATTTATTATCAACTGGAGAAATTTTTCCCTCTAATATTTCTTTAGTATTTGCCAATAATGATTATCATCTGATGAAATGGGGTTATTCACTAAATAAAAGAAACCTCATCAATACTAGAATTGAGACAATTAGAGACACTGATATTTATAAAACAGATTATCAAAATCATAAATGTGTCATCATTGCCTCTGGCTTTTATGAGTGGGACAAACATAAAAGAAGGCATTATATAACAACAGGTGATGATATTATCTACTTTGCTGGAATCTATCAAAAGAATAATCCTGTATATAACTACTCAATAATTACTACCGAAGCGATTTCTACTAAAAATATTCATAATCGTGTTCCAATAGTATTAAATAAAAATGAAACTGATAATTATCTCAACAATAGGTACTCCATTGAACAATTGATCAAACTACAGCCAGACTTCAATACTGAAACAGAATATGAAATTCTTACACTCTTTTAAACATATCGACAAAACAAAAAAAGATAAGCTGTGATTATCTTTTTTTATGTTACTTTTTCTTTGTTGCATGTCGAATGGCAATATATTTCATAGACAGTAGCTATAAATGAAATAATTGCTACAATCCAGCAATATATATTAATAATGTCAACATTAATTAATAGCGGAATGCCAAACAAGCCAACTGAAGTAATTTTATTTAATACATTATGAGTAGAAGATAGCTCTCCATATTTATAAGCAAAATATAAATAATCAAACAATCTGAGCACTACAATAATACTTACCAGAATCCATATTTTCTTTGATAATTTAACCCATAAAACAGGCAGCAGCTTAATTAATACTACTGCATAAAATATCAGGTCAGCTACACTATCCAGTTTAGAACCAAGTTCGCTTTCAGCATTTAGTTTCCTGGCCAGATAACCATCCAGGACATCACTAAAACCTGTAAAAATATAAATAAAAAGAAAAATATCAGTACTGGTATGTAAAGGTACTAAAACAATTGTTCCTATAATTCTTAAGACTGTTACCGTATTTGGAATATGTTTTTTAATATTTCCCATAGAATTATTATAGCAAATTTAAGCTATTACGCACGAAAAATTAATATAACGTTAAATAAAAATCAATTTTAACTATTTAATAAGATAATACTTCATATCCATCTTCAGTAACTAAAACCATATGTTCCCATTGAGCTGAAGGAAGTTTATCTTTTGTATAAGCAGTCCAACCATCAAAAGTTGATATTCTAATACCACTTTTTTTCATATTAAGCATTGGCTCAATAGTGAAAATCATTCCTGGCACTAGCAGCATGCCAGTATTTCTTTTCCCATAATGAAAGACAAATGGTTCCTCATGAAACTTCAAACCAATCCCATGTCCTGTAAAATCTCTTACAACTTTATAACCATTTTTTAAGGCATGACGTTCAATATAATAGCCAATATCTCCTAAAAAACCATATGGTTTCACCTGTTCCAGTCCTATTTCCAAACACTCTTTGCATACTCTGACAAGTTTTTCTTTTTCCGGAGTTGTTTCTCCAATGATAAACATTCTACTAGCATCAGAATAATACCCTTTGTAGATTGTCGATACATCGACATTAACAATCATTCCTTCTTTCAAGACAGTATTTTTGTTAGGAATACCATGACAAACTACATCATCAATAGAAACGCAAACATGTTTTGGAAAACCACCATACTTATATGGAGCACAAACTGCTCCCTGAGATTCAGTATATTCTTTAACCCAATCATTAATTTGCTCGGTTGTGATTCCTGCTTTTATCCTTTCAGCAACATAATCTAAAACTGCCGTATTGATTTTTGCGCTTTCTCTAATACCTTGAATCTGCTCTTCAGTTTTAATCAGTTCATCATTTGGAATATTTAAAAAGCCTTCTTTTCTTAATTGACTTAATTTTTTTAAAACTTCTTCTCTATTCATTTCCAGGTCCCTCTGATAAGTAATAAGAACCTCTAACTCCAAAAATCGTAACACCGTTTCTGATGTTTTCAGCACTCAGATTGGTTTCTCCTCTTATTATAATGTCATCAGCAAGGTATACACCTTTAGAAATCTTATAATCTATAGCTGATGGCACAACTGTTGTTAATCCATTGTAAGTTGGAATGGTTCCTGTAATTAACTGACCATCAACATAAGCAGTATAACCTTTTAAAATATCATCAGCTGTAGCAGTAGCATTTGATGTATCAATATCTTTCATTGTTCCACTAACCAGCTGACCGCGAATATAAGCTGTTTTACCCTCTTTAATATCCTCAGCTGTAGCTGTACATCCATTTGTCAACATATAGCCGTTCTGTTCATATGCTGCTCTTATATCAACTGCCATTTTTTCCTTAAAAACAAAAAATGAAATAACTACTCCAACAATTATACAGACCAGCGCTAAAATAAACATATCCTTAAAATAATTTGGCGTTACATACTCATATTCATCATCGTCATCATAATAATCAGCATCTTCATTATCATATTCATCAAATTCTTCGGTTGTTTCAGATTCTAAATTTTCCTCTTCAATAGCCACAACATTTTCTTCGATTGTTTTTTCGCTTATCTTATCTGAAGAAATCTGAACTTCATTTTCTTTGCTAATATTATCTATTTCCTTAGTTTCTTCATCTAAGTCTACATGAAAAATTCTTGTCTTTTCACTTTCTACTTCTTTAGTAGTAATGTCTTTTTCATTTCTAAATTTTAATGCCATCTCATTACCTCCTATTTTCCATCATAACTTCCAACAACGTTGAAAATCATGACCCCCTTTTTGATGTTTTTAGGTAGTAAATTATTATCTCCTTTGACAATTAAATCACTACTTAAATAACCTCCACCATTAAAAGTAAGTGGGTCTCCTGTAGGAGAGATAGTTCTGCCAGAAATCTGAGGAAGTGTTCCTATTATCAGCTCACCATTAACATAAGCTGTTTTTCCTTGCAAGATTACATTCGATGTCGCTGTTGCTCCACTAGTATCAAAAACAACTGTTGTTCCATTTAACAGCTCGCCATTAGAATAAGCTGTTTTCCCCAAGGCAATATCTTCAGCAGTAGCTGTCGCATCTGTTGTCAGTACATATCCTTCATCAAGCATTTCATTTAAAACAGTTTTTTCTAAAATAGTATGTGTCAAAAGATAACCCACACTTAACCCTAACAAAAGGGCTGATACAGCAACGGTTATCATTCCAGTAATAATCTTTTTGTTTGCATAAGCTAAATTATCCATAATAACATCTCCTTTGCAGGTTTAATTATAATACAATTGGTTTAAAAAATGAACTAATCCCATTTAATCACATAAACATTATATTAAAATAAACGGCTTTAAAAACAGTAACCGTTTATTTGAAATTGCCATTTTCCTTTAAAATTTTTGTGATTTGGCTAGATAGTAATTCTTATAATTTACATCATCTGTTACTTCTTTGATGACATTGAAATACTCTGGAATAATTACCTTTTCATTTTCACTTGGAATTTGAACACTCAATAGAGCTTTGCTTTTATCAAACGAGAAAATATCTAATTTAAAGAAACGATTTTTTTCAATAAATCCATATCTTTCTTTATCTACAATATTAAGTTCATGATTAATTTCAGATGCATATTCATTATATTGTCTTTCAGATAATATTCTGTCCCTTTTTATTCTTGTGTTAGGAGTCAATTGAGTTGCTTCAGAATAATAGAAGATTGTATTACCATCTTTTTCCCTTTTTCTGATTCTCTTTTCTATTCCTTCAGGCGACAATAAATAATGCTGAAGAATCTTAACATAGGAAACATTAGTTTCGTCTTTTACTTTTTCAATCACTTCATCATTAATTTCCACTAGATATTTCTTGAATATTTCAATAGGTTTTTCATCTCCCAAATAAGTAAAGACTGCTTGAATTGCTTTCCTTAGTTTCACTTCAAAATCATCTTCATTAGTTATAACTTTTCTATTAGGATGCTTTGACCAACTTTCCAAAATCGTATCATCAACTTTTCTGGCCTCTTCAATAGACTCATATCTGGCAGCATTGTTGGAAAGAGTATAGGCTTCTTCTGCTCCTTTAGCACTGGTCACTAAATGCATTACCAAGTCGTACCTGTCATTTAATTCTTCTTCTTTCAAACCAAATCCTTTTAGTATTTCTGTAAACTCTTCATCTGATACATAGCCTTTATTATCTAAAATTCCTCTATCAATAAAAACCAGTACCTTTTCTCCTTCTATTTCCTGGGCTGCCTGGTAACACAATTCTTCTTTTTTCAGCTGCAGAGCAATAACATATTTTTGGAAATGGTACATCCCGATTGTAGCTGGTGAAATACCACCTGAAATTAAATCAGTCGCTGATTCATTAGCAATTATTACACGATAACCTCTTTCGGCAAAAATCTCCTGTGCTCTGGACATAAAAGTAGTTTTACCACTGCATGGGCCACCTGTAAACACTATTTTCTTTATACTTTTCATAATCTTTTCTCCTGACAATATTATTATAGCAAATTCACAAAATGAAAGTTAAATAGCTATCCTTTATCTTCTTTTTGGAAATGTACCTGTCTACAAGCTGTAAATTGTATTGTTTAGATAAACTTCTGTCATTAATCTTTATCTGATTTCTATCAAATTCTACAAAGCAGCTTTATTTTCATCGTATTTATCTACAAAATTAAACTTAATTATAAATATGGTATATGAAAGCAAACTATTCACAAGCAAAATTTATTGTTTTTTCAATAACTTCAATTTTAACCTCTTTTGGCTTACCACCATATTCTCCATCCAAAGTCCAGGATGCCGGTTCATCAAAAATAAACTCGATATTATCAGTTTTAAAGGTTTTAACTAAATTGTTGCCTTCTTTACCATATAACAGAAAATTAGTTAATAAATTTAATTCCATCAAATCATGAGGCACTTTTATTAAAGTTACTTCAAATAATCCATCATCTAATTCCACATTCTGATCTGATAATTTATATAAACTTCCAACCGACAAAGTATTAGTAATCATGCCAAAAATATACTCATCTTCAGTTTCAATACCTTTTTCAATCGTTTTTACTTGATAAGTTTTCATCGAAGCAATCGATTTTACACCTTGCAGAAAATAAGCTAATCGACCTAAAATATTTTTCATTTCCTGAGTAGTTTCATAGGCTACTTCGGTGAACACTCCAAAAGCTGCCACGTAAATAAAAAATAAATCATTAAATTTACCCACATCTAAATTTTTTGTTTTTCCTTTTAATGCTATTTCAGCTGCTTTATTTTTATTTTTTGGCAAATTCAAACTAGCTGCAAAATCATTTACTGATCCTGCTGGTATATATCCTAAAATATTATCACTTTCTGTTTCCATCATGCCATTGATTACTTCATGCAAAGTTCCATCACCACCGGAACAAATAATCCTATCATATTTTGCTCCATATTTTTTTACCAGTTGATAAGCTTCTTTGCTTTTTTGAGTTGCATATACTGTAAGTTCAACTTTTTCTCTACTAAAAAAGTTAAGAATGTTCCACAAATAACTCTTTATTTGAAGTTGTCCAGCAACCGGATTATAGACAAATAATACCTTCATAACTTTCTCCTTAATTCAATTTTATTTCTTTTTAAGATATAATTCAAACTTTATCTTGTTATATGATAAAATATAGTAAATAGTACTTCGGAGGATCTTGTTTTGAAAAAAAACACTATTAACGCTTTTAAAAAAATAGTTCAATTAATTGTTGTTTTATTTTTGCTTTGGATAGCATTGTGGGTTCAAAACAATTTTGATAGTTTCAGAAAAAATCCTCATCCTTCAGATCCAACTCAAATAACAGTTGAAGAAGATAAAAGTTACTTTGACAAGGATAACGTTGCCCTATATATACACATTTATGGTCATTTGCCAAATAACTATGTAACTAAAAAAGAAGCGGCCGAAGCAGGATGGACTGGAGGTTCAATTGAAACATATTTGCCAGGAAAAGCTATTGGAGGGGATGTGTTTTCTAATAGAGAAAAACTTCTTCCACTAAAAGAGGGACGAATATATTATGAATGTGATATTGATACAGATGGGCAAAATTCTCGAGGGGCTAAAAGGATTGTCTTTTCAAATGATGGTCTAATCTATTATACCGATGACCACTACAAGTCTTTTGAACTGCTATATGGAGGAAAGTAACTATGAATGTATATGTATTAAATGGAAAAATGTTCAGCGATAAAAACGCTTCCTATTCTTATTTGAAAAAGATGTTGCCTTTACCTGTTTACTTTTCAAAAAATCTCGATAGCTTATATGATTGTCTGGTTGATTATCTGCAAAATACCACCATAATTTTGATCAACCAGCAATATCTGCTGGAATCTTTAGGAGAATATGGCCAAGATTTTATCAGCGTTTTTGATGATGCTGCTAAAAATATTGAAAGTTTTATTTTTATCAAACAGTAAAGTTAAACAACCTTTGCCTTTTGTTTTGTCAGCATATAAAAATCCAGTTCAACCTGGATTTTTTTATTCTTCAAACAATTTCTTTAAGTTTACGTCAAATGGTGGATACACTATTCCCTTTTCTGTCACAAAACCTGTTAACAGATTATGGTCAGTGACATCGAAAGATGGATTATAACATTTTACTCCCTTTGGAGCCATTGGTTTTTCATACCATTTTTCTGCAATCTCACTAGAATCTCTCAATTCAATTTCAATATGTTCACCATTCGGACAGTTCATATCGATAGTACTGGTTGGCCCTAGTGAATAAATCGGTACCCCGTAATGTTTTGCCAATATAGCTACCATACTTGTTCCAATTTTATTGGCGAAATCTCCATTGGCCGCGATTCTATCACAACCAACAAAGCAGATATCTATCCAGCCATTTTTCATAACAATACTGGCCATGTTATCACAAATAAGTGTTACATCAACGCCTGCCTTCTGCAATTCAAGAGTTGTTAGTCTAGCCCCTTGTAATAGTGGTCTGGTCTCATTAGCAAACACCTTAAAATCATAGCCTCTTTGTTTTCCTAAAATTAACGGGCCGATAGCTGTTCCTCTACTAGTCGCTAGAGGACCGGTATTACAATGAGTTAACACTCCATCACCATCTTTCAATAAAGATAAGCCGTATTCGCAAATCTTCAAACACATTTCTTTATCTTCTCGATGGATTTCTTTGGCCTTTAGACCTGCCAAGCGGACAATTTCTTTAACATCTTTATCTTTATTTTCTAAAACTACCTGTTCAATTCTATTTAAAGCCCACATCAGATTTACCGCAGTTGGTCTAGAAGAATTCAGGTATTCTTTGTCTTTGGAAAATTTTTGATAGAATTTTTCAAAAGGCAGATTATCATATTGTTGAATTAAAACATACATTGAATAACCAGCAAAAATTCCAATTGCCGGGGCTCCTCTTATTTGAAGTTTTTTTATAGCCTGATATAAATCTTCTAACTGGTTTAAATGTAAGTAAACAATATTATTGGGCAATTGTGTCTGATCAATTATGATGATTTCTTTTTCATCAGCACTTAACTTGACATTTTCAAAGAAACTTCCTTCTTTTAAATCAATCATATTATTCATTTTCGATTAATAATTTTATCGCTTCAATCGCTACTCTGATTGCTAAATCAGTATCATGGTGCTGAATGTTTTCAAGATTGGCTTTAGCTCTTTCCTGATTAGCTACAACTAAAAAGCAAGAGCCAATTTTAACTTTTAAATAGCTGGCAACAATAAATAGAGCCGCTGATTCCATTTCTGAAGCCACTGCCCCAAGATGAAGCCAGGCATCCCATTTTCTTAATAATTCCTGACCATTAGGTAAAGTCTGTGGACGATGTTGTCCGTAAAAGGCATCTTTACAATGAACAACTCCAGTATGATAACTGACATTTAAGTTTTTGCTGGCTTGAACTAAAGCATTTGTTATATCCAAATCGGCAACTGCTGGAAATTCAATCGGAGCATATTCTTTAGTTGTACCTTCCTGTCTGATTGCCCCGGTTGCGATAACAACATCTCCACCTTTAATATCTAATTGCATACCACCACAGGTACCAACTCTAATAAAGGTCTTAGCCCCACATTTTACTAATTCTTCTAAGGCAATAGAAGCACTGGGACCACCAATACCAGTGGAAGTTACTGATACCTTTTTACCATTAAGATAACCTGTATAAGTAACATATTCTCTATTATCACCAACAAGTTTTGCATCATCAAAATACTTGGCGATTTTTTCACATCTTTTTGGATCTCCAGGTAAAATTACATATTCTCCAACATCACCTGAACCTACGCCGATATGATATTCTTTCCCAGAACCTTGTGCATAATCAATCATAAATTATCTCCTTTTTTTATTTTTATTACTTATTAATTATATCACATAATGTAAAATGAGATATAATTAGTGTAATAATGGAATGTATTGAAACTATAATTTAATTTTTGATGCTAACTTAAAAGCATAAAATTTCTATTTTCAAAAATGTAATTTATAACAGGGGGAAATTATGAATAACAAAATTCTTTATCAAATGATCTTTAAAAGAAAATCATTTCACTTATTCAGATGTGAAACCTTTCCAATCACTGAAGAAGAAATTAATGATATTTATAACTTTTTTACATCTATAACTCCATTAGTCGAAAATATTAAAACTGAAATAAAAATTATTAAAGCTGAAGATTCAGGATGTAGAGTAGGTAACCAGTACACTATTATGTTTTATAGCGAAAATAAAGATAATTATCTGACAAATATTGGATATCTTGGAGAAATACTGGATCTATATTTAGTTTCACAAAACATCGGAACACTTTGGTATGGTTTAGGCAAAACCAATGAAAAAACATACCATAATTTAGAGTTTGTAATTATGATGGGTATTTCTAAAGTACATCCTGACAGTTTTAGAAAAGATATGTTTAAAGCAATAAGAAAGCCTTTAGAACAAATATGGATTAATGATTATCTTCCCATTTCAAATATAGTAAGGTTTGCCCCTAGCGCTGTCAATAATCAGCCCTGGACAGTAGAAAATATTGACAACTGCCTTTATGTCTATCGCAACCACAAAGGACGTTTGTTTGGTATTTTACCTTCAAAATTTTCATTTTTCTTTACTAGAATAGATATGGGTATTTTTCTGGCATTTCTGGAGATTTGTCTGAATTATGAAAAAATTTCCTTCAAAAGAGAAATCTTTGTAGATGAAAAAAAAGTAGACAAAGCTTTAGTAGCCAAATATTATTTACAATAAAGGAGGATTAGATAGTCCTCCTTAATTTATTTTTTTAGAATAACTGTCTGATATGGATTTAAGCTTATACTATCAACTTTTCCCTGATATATATTTAAGGTATCCAGATAAACTTCATAACCTTTACAATCAAAAGTATAATTATCAGCTAAACCATTGCCATGGATTACCACATAATGATTAACTCCATCACTTAATTCATATCTTAAAATTGCTCCATTTTGTTCTCTGATAACATCGATGTAACTATTATCCTGATGCAGATCCGAAACTTTTTGTTTAAAACTGATAAGTTTTTGATATGCTTCAAAGACATCAGGATATCTTACTTTCAAGCTGTAATCTAAACCATTAATTTCATCACTAGACATATACGAGTTGAAATCACCTTGTTTAGTTCTCAGCATCTCTTCGCCAGCCAACATAAACGTTGTTCCATTTGAGGTAAAGACAACTGAATTGGCTAAAACACACATCTTTTTAATAACTTCTTCATCTTCAATGCCCGCTGCTTTACATCTGTCAAACAATGTATAGTTATCATGACATGTCACATAATTAACTGTCTTATTGCTGTCACTTATAATATAAGTTGCACTATAGGTAATACCGTTAATTCCATTTTGAATCGCTTTTAAATCAATTTCAGTAAGAGTTTCTCCTGTTACCCAACCTTTTTCATGAGCTCCAGATAAACCTCCTTTAATTAAAGCATCGCGCATCTGATCATTAAACTGACCATAACCGATAAAGGCATTAGCATTAGCCTGTTTAGCTTGTCTATCGGCCTCAAGAGGTGTAGCTCCTCCAGCCCAGGGCTCACCATAAATAACAATGTAAGGATTTATCTTCTTAGCATTTTCGGCTACAATATTCATCGTTTCAATATCATGCAAACCCATCAAGTCAAATCTAAACCCACCAAGCTTATACTCTTTGGTCCAGAAATTAATGCTGTCAACGATAAATTTTCTCATCATCGCATTTTCGCTGGCCGTTTCATTACCACATCCTGAACCATTAGAGTATGTACCATTTTCATTATATCTGAAATAATAATCCGGCATTAACACATCAAAGTTAGAACCCATTGCTCCTGCCACATGATTATAAACAACATCCATAATAACACTTACACCTATTTCATTAAAGGCTAATACTACTTCCTTAAATTCTCTAATCCTGGTATAGCCATCATATGGATTGCTACTATACATTCCTTCCAAAGCGTTGTAGTTTAATGGGTTATAGCCCCAGTTGAAAGTATATGTCGTTTCATCATTTGCCTGATCATAAACAGGAATAAATTGAATAGCATTGATACCTAATTCTTTGATATGATCAAATCCCGTTGATACTGTAATACCATTTTCTGTATATGTTGTTCCCTTTTCAATAACTCCTAAATATTTTCTTCTATTTTCTTCACTTCCTTGCCAAGAAGGATTAGAAGTCATATCAGCGATATGAGTTTCCCAAACAGTTAACTGCTTTCTATCAAGATTTAAATATTTAACCTTCTCCCAGCCTGCTGGATCAGTTAAAGAGAAATCAACAATCATCCCTCTTAAACCATTGATTCCAGTACTTTTAGCATAAGGGTCAACAATTTCTTTTCCTTCAGGATAAGCACCGTTATAGACAACATAAGTATAGTATTTACCCTGATTATCTCCTTTTAACACATGTTCAAAGACACCTTTATCTTTTTTTATCATTTCATACTCTTGATAATTATCATTACCTTTTTCTTTAGAAACGCTGACAGGTGTCCCGTTTTCATATATTCTTAAATATATTTTCGTTGATACTGGTGACCAGACTTTAAATACTGTTTCATCTTTTGAATAAATTGCCCCTAACTGACCATCATAATAATATAAATCATTAAACATATCGCTTCCATATAAATTTGACATTGATATTTTCGCTGTCAAAGTCTGTTTTGATTCTCTAAACAATATTTCTACCTGGTATTCTTTTGAAAAATCGGCATTTTCTTCCATCTTATAAGAAAAGAAACTTTTCCCAGCATTTGAATTCTCTACCACTAATTGACCATCACAATAAATTTTATATGTTTCAATAGGATTTGAACACACTACATATACCAGCTCTTCATTATAGAAGGTTGATATATTTATCGAATCAGTAATAATCTTTTCTGCCGTAGTATAAAGATTAGCATCATCTCCTGCCAGATAAATATGATAAACATTATTTTCATCTTTTATAAGAGTAGAAAAATCGATAAATCTATCTGCTTCAGTACCATCCTTGGTCCAGGAACCTTTAGTTTTGACAATGATACCTAATCTGTTTCCAGATAATTCACCAAAAAGTGAAAGTGGATAATGAGCTATTACTCCATACTCATCCTGATAATTAAAGTCATTTTCGACATTATCATCAACTCCTTCAGGATCCCACAACCATAATGTCCATTTTTCGTATCTGTTGTCTTCTCTTTGATAGTGAATCATTATTGAATCTTCATCCATTGTTTTTAATTCGGTTGGTAAATCAACATCTCTTTGTGGATATGCCGGTTTTTTAGGACCACACCCAAACAAAGAAAATATAATAAGTGTTGACATCAGTAAACATAGTATCTTTTTATATTTAGACATATTTCCTCCATATAATTATTAAAATTTCATTTACATTCTTTATTATATTACTTAATTGATATTTATTCAAAAGTATCAATTTTATTGAGTTTTCTTGATATAACCAGGCCAAATAGTATAAAATTATGTTACTAACCAATTCTGTACAGGAGGATTTAAATGTCTATTAATAAAGTTCTTTCATTTTTAAAAAGACAAGGTGTTTTAGCCGTTACTAACAATAAAAGACTCGATACTGATTTGGCTACAGCATACCTGTCTGTTCTTTTTGAGTCTGATAAATATTCTGATCAATATGTAAATAATAAAGACTATTTTGCTAATTCTGTTAAAAATGCTTTTATGTATTTTGATGGCAACGGATTTGTAAATAAAATTTATGTTTCTTTATGTTATTTCTTTGATGAAGTTTTAAGTAAAGAAGATTACTATTTCCTTACTGACAAACTTATTCATAAAATGTACATTACTAAACATTTGTCCAAATATATCAATATGCATAACTTTATCAATAACTGCAAACTTGATTTTGATCCATCAACAATAGAATTTGAAAAAACTGAAGGAATGCTTTTAAAGGATGAAGAAACATTTGTGTCTGGGCTTAAAAGAGATTTTCATTATCAACGTATTGTCCTGTGTTATGACCAATTACCTGGTCTATTTGTTTTTGATACCTCAACAACTTTTTTAGATTTAGAAAAAGCTATTTATGTCTACTTCTTTGATGTTAATAACAATGCTTATCAATTTGATGATGAAGCTATACAAGTCAATAAAAAAAGGAAAACTGTTACTGTTACCTTGCCTATGAGAGCCAATGTCATCATCACTAACAGTCCAATTATCAGAAAAACAGTGCAAAAATTAGATGATCTTATTGTTGAAACTGAACAAAGTGAAGAAAAAGAAGTTTCTATTCCAACTGAGAAAATTGATGAAACTATTACATTATCCTCTAAACAAGACTTACATGATGTTAAAGAAGAAACTGAACAACAGACACAACAAGAACAACTGCCAAAAACAGAAATTGATGAAATTGTTGAAGATGAAAAAGAAGAACCACCACTTACTTCTAAAGAAATTAGAGCAAATCCTCAGCTGCTGGCTAAGGAAAAAGAAGGCTTGAAAAAGGCCGTTGTAACTACTTATACTAATAAGTTTTTCTTCTATCCTGCAATCAGTGTTGGAAAATATAAGTTATCTAATAAGCATTTAAAAACTCTAGATTTAACAAGAGGTTTCTGTATGAAGGGTTTCAATTTACAATCTTATGAAATCTTAGATGACACTGTAAAGATATTGGGTAGAATAGCTGATGGCACTATCGTTTATGAGGTAACTAAAGATTGTCATGTTGTAATATTTGCGGGAAGAAATCCTGAAGTAAGATAAAAGCTGTAATAAAACCTTCAAATAAAATTAATTGAAGGTTTTTTATTAGAATAAAATACCAAGATTTCCAGTTGCTGGTCCTAATACTGAAAAAGTAAACACTAAAAGTCCCGAAAGGAGAAGATTGCTGTTTTTTGTTTAAGACAAACAACTATTCTCACTTCAACAAGTTAAAAATGGATGCATTAGTTATAGAATTAGATAAAACAGCACTTGAAATTCGTATCTAAAACGTACCTAAAACGTCATAAAATTAAAAAAACCTTTATTTATAAGGTTTTTTTACTCTCTGGTGGAGGCGAGGGGAGTCGAACCCCTGTCCAAAACGAGTCCCACATTCGGATATCTACAGTTTAGTCCATTATCAGTTACAAGCAGCTAGTAATGGACGACTAAGCTTACTTGTTGTCTCAATTAAATTCCGGTTTCAATTATTGAGAATCTTATCAACCTATCCAGTGTTTATCACACCAATCCCTAGCCCAATGGAGTAACTAAGGTTGACGGCTGCAAGCCCTTATTGGCTAATTAAGCAGCAAATACTAATTGACGATTGTCAGTTATATTTATTTTTTGTTTGTCAGGTAAACAACACCACTGCAACCCGAATCCAACCGCGCCCTGTCGAAAACCAGAACGCCCCCAGAATGGAATACTATTCTAAAATAATTATACACCATTGTCAAACAAAAGTTAATTTACCAGTTGACCGCAATATCCAGTTGTGTTGGATTTCTTTTCGCAAAGCCTCCAGTGTCACAAACAATTCCGATTCCTAAGGAACATTCAACTAGCGAACCTCTTGGATACAAATCAAGATTTGCAGCTACCATTACATAATCACCTAGCATTTTTACTCCATCATCTCTAATCCAGTATTTATCAGTATTTCCCATTCTTCTCATAATTGCCAACACTCCATTCATGTTCAGATTATAGTAAGTTTCCTTACCATTTGGTCCGGTTACTACTCCTAGATAGGCATTTAAAACTTTCCCTTTCCAGTTATGATTGTAGGTAGCATCTTTCATTGCTTTAACTACTTCTTTGTCAGTAGTTATACTGTTTTTATTAATATAGCATTCTTTATCCTGATAAACAACTTTCCAATAGTCAAAGCTATTCTCTCCTATTAAGGTAATTTCTTCATATTTTGGAAGTTCAAATAGTATTCCACTATTTGAAAAAGGTCTACTATACAAGACTGTTTTTTCAGTCAGAACAGCTTTTTTGTTTACAGTTTCAAATTCATTTTCAAAATATAATATTCTATCAGCAATACTCTGCTGCTCTTTGCTTAATAACTCTATAATATTTTCGTCCGATTCAACTGACTGTTTAAGTTCCATTTTATCAGAAAAACTATAGAACAAACCTATAGTCATGATTATTACCAATAATAATGTTTTAAAATTTATTTCAATTGTCAATTTTATCACTCTTCCTTAAATAAAGCTCACTAATTATAACATAATTATCTAATTTGTCATTATTTACACTATTTTGGACTCCTTTTGACAACATTTTAATTATAACACTTTCTCTATTTACAAAAAGAAAAGTAGGCCAACCTACTTATTCTAAAAACTCTTTACGATAATTTAACTTAAAAGCTTTTGCCAACTCCTTTAAGTTTTCGTTTGTAATTATATTAATTTTTTCCAAATGAGCAGTCATCAGATAAATTCTAGCAGCTTTTTCCGCTGTTTCAATTAAACCAAAGGCTTCATCCAGACTTCTTCCTACTCCATAGATACCATGATGAGCCCAAATAACAAGGCGATACTCTTCCATTTTTTTAGCTGTTGCTTGTCCAATTTCATTTGTTCCACATACCATCCAAGGCAACACTCCCACTCCTTCAGGGAAAACAATGATACATTCAGTTTCAAACTGCCATAGTGTTTTTGAAAAATCCTTATCAGTTAACGGCAAAACATAAGTCAGGGCAGTAATATTATCTGGATGACAATGGGTAACCACTTTATTTGCTGGATCTATTTTCAATCTGGTAATGTGACTCATTAGATGAGCAGGAAGTTCACTGGTAAACTTTCCCCCATCACTATAGCCCCATAATAATTGAGCAGTAGTACCATCTTCTTTGATTCTAATAATTCCCAAACTCTCCTCTGGATTTTTTTCTATATTTTTAAAATACTTGCCAGTTCCAGTAACAATAAAGTATTTCCCTGCTAAATAAGAAGCATCAAAACCTGTTGGAATTTCTCTAATAACTTTAGTTACATCTAAATAAGCAGTTAACTGTTCTTCTTCTAAAAGACAAGATATGTTTCCACCATTTCTTTCATCCCATCCTAAGCGATACATATTTGAACACATTTGACATAACTCGACAATAAATGGTGCTTCTAAAATGTTTTTCATTTTTTCCTCCATCTTTTATTAAATTTGTTGAAATTATTTGCCGGTGGAACCAAATCCACCATCTCCTCTTTCTGTGTCGTTTAAATTTTCAGCTTCTTCAAACTCAACAGATAAGTAAGGCATGATTACCAGTTGAGCAATACGATCTCCTTTATTAACTAACTGATAAGTATCGGTATCATTATGAAGCAAAACAATAATCTCTCCACGATAATCTGAATCAATAACTCCCACACAGTTTGCTGGTCTAAGACCCTTTTTAGATGCCAAGCCACTTCTAGCAAATACTCCTCCAAAATAACCTTCAGGAATTTCTATAGCCAAACCTGTTGACACTTTAGTGGTATTGTGAGGATAAATAACTTCATCATTTATAGCATATAAATCATAACCTGCTGCATAATCACTGCCTTTAACAGGAATAACTGCATCTTCATGTAGTTTTTTAATTTTTATTTTCATTTTTACCTCCCAGTCAATCTTTATTCTAACAATATCTATTATAACCTATTAATCTATTATTAAAATAATCCACTTCCATCTTTAATATCTTTTTTATTTTTTTTGATAAATAAAACCCCATTTTTAAAATAAACTTTATTTTGAAAAACGGGGAAATAATTATTAAATAGCATTTTAAAATATTAATTTGTTTTATTCTGATTGTAGTCGAACTCCTTCTACTGCAAAAATTACCCACTCTGCGATATTAGTCGCATGATCTCCAATACGCTCAAAATATTTAGCTATCATAAGCAAATCTAAAGCATATTCTCCATCATCAACATTTTCAGCAATCAATTTAATAAGTGTGTCTTTAGCACGAATAAAAGCTTCATCTACCAGATCATCATGTTTTAAAACTTCTCTTGCCAGCTCAACATCCTCATTTACATAGGCATCGATACTTTCAGTAACCATTTTAATTGTTGCTTCAGCCATAATGCTGATATAAATGCATTCATCTACAATTCTTCCACCAAGAGTAGCAACAATTCCTGCAACATCCTCTGCCTGATCACCTATTCTTTCCATATCAGTAATCATTTTCAAAGCTGCAGAAATAACGCGAAGATCTTTAGCCACAGGTTGTTGCTGTAATAATAATTTTAAACAGATTGATTCAATCTCTCGCTCCAGTTCGTCTATTATTAAACCTTCTCTTTTTGCTGTTTTAGCTTTTTCAATGTCACCTTCAAATAATGCTGTAGTAGCAAGTGTTATCATATTTTCACATTCTGCACCCATTTCAATCATCTTTTTTCTTAAAAGATTCAGTTGTTCATCAAATCTGTTTCTCATAATTATCACCTAAACCTACCTGTAATATCATCTTTTTTAAAAAGTAATCAAAACTTTCATTAACTTGTCACTTATATTATAACACTTCCCAAACAAAATCTATAATAATGCATACTGATATTTCAGTAAACAATATAATAATATTTAATTTCTGCGATAGTGTTTTTAGCTGTTAAAATTGACTCAATTAAAAGAATTGCTTCATAAATCTTCTTAATTAAGAACCAAATTATCAAAAATAAATTTTATGTAGTTTAATTTAAACAATACTTATATTAAAACTGAATAGTTATTGTCGTTCCCTTTTTTATGTTACTATCAATTTTTATTGTCCCATCATGGTATGCTACAGCGTTTTTAACTATCGCCAACCCAAGTCCAGTTCCGCCTGTTTCTTTAGAATGACTTTTATCAACACGATAAAAACGTTCAAAAATACGAGATTGATGTTCAGGAGAAATTCCTATCCCTTCATCACTCACCACAAGAACAATATTGCCATTCTTGTTTTTAAGTTTAACAGTGACCCTTCCTCCTTTTTCACTATAACGGATAGCATTATCACAAAGATTATAGACAATCTCATAAAGATATCTTCTAATACCTTTCATTTCACAAGGTTCACTGTCAACTTCTATTTCAACTTCCTTTTGTTTAGCAAACATAGATAAATCTTCAACAACTTCTTCTACAACTTGATTAAGCATAATCATTTCTTTTTCAAGTTCAATATTTTCATCCAATTGAGAAAGATCAATTATATCATTGATTAAAGAAACCAGTCTGCTTGCCTCATCTTTTATATTGCCAACAAACTTTTTAATATCCTCTTGTTTTACTAAACCATTTTCAAGAAGTTCAGCACTTCCAATAATTGATTGCAGAGGTGTTTTCAGTTCGTGGGAAACATTAGCAGTAAATTCTCTACGACTGCGTTCAGCAAATGCTTTTCCTGTAATATCAAACGAGAGAATAACTACTCCGGCAGTTTTTCCTTCTGATTCTATACGGTTGATAATGAACTGATATTCATTACCATTTCTCTTTTCTCTTAATTCGCTATGTTTTCCTTTAAGAGCTTTTTGAATAGCATTATTCATTTCCAGGTTTCTGTCAATAATAAGGAAATCACTGCCAACAGCATCATCTCCAACATTAAATAGTTTTTTTGCAGCATCATTGATACTTATTACTACCCCTTCTTTATTTAACAAAACCAGTCCTTCACTCATAGATTCAGTAATCTGTTCAAACTCATCAGCTTTTTGATTAAGTTCTTGCATTTGCCTGGTGATTTTATCCTGCTGCTTGATAATTTTATTGACCATTGGAGAAAGTTCATCATATGTTTCGCCTTCCAACAAATTTTCAACATCCAACTCGTTTAAAGGTTTTACAATACTTTCTGACATCTTGTTAGCCAAAATAAAGGCAAGTATTAAGGCAACTAAAATTATCGAAAAAACAGGTGATAACATCCCAAAAATCAAAGCACCCAACGTAATCTGATCTACTGATATTCGAATTACATTACCGTTTTTCAATAACTTTGCTTCATAGTAAGTTTTTCGACCCAAAGTTTCTGAATGTCTGGCACTGCTTCCGTTTCCTGTATCAATTGCTTCAACCACTTCTTCACGATCCAAATGATTTTCCATAAGTGTAGCATCTGTTTGAGAATCATATAAAACTACACCATCATTAGCTATCAACGTCAAGCGAAACATCGTAGAATCGAAATTATCAAAATATTCATCTCCAAATTTTTCCACATTGTTTGCCACAATTGAAAGTTCTTCTTTTAATCTGCTTACCTGTGCTTTATTGAAAAAATCATATAAAAAACTGTTAGCAATAAAAATACTTGCTATTAACACCACCATTGAAGTTATTACTATTGATTTAAATATTTTCTTTGTCATTTTTTCCCTCCATACGATAACCAACACCAATTATCGTTTCAATACGAGATCTTTCTACTCCAAGTTTTTGACGAAGGGTTTTAATATGCATATCAACTGTTCTTGATTCACCCAAATAATCCAGCCCCCATACTTGTGAAAGTAATTTTTCACGAGAAAATACAATGTTTGTGTTTGACATGAAAAATTTTAACAACTCATATTCCTTGAAAGTCAAATCTATCCTTTCGTTATCCACCGTCACAACATGTTCCTTATCATTGAGCATTATAGTTCCTACATTTAAAATCTCTTCTTTATATACCGGTTGATAACGACGTAATACAGCTTTAATTCGTGATACCATTTCCATTACACCGAAAGGTTTAACAAGATAATCATCAGCACCTATATCCAGACCTAAAATTTTATCCATTTCCGTTCCTTTAGCGGTAGCCATTATTACTGGAATTTCTCTAGTTTTAGGATTATTTCTAATTTCTTTTAAAATCTCTATTCCATCTTTACCAGGTAACATGATATCTAAAACAATTAAGTCTGGTTGTTCAGTTTTCAGCGCTTCAAGCATCGAAATACCATCAGCAAAGCCTCTTGCCTCAAATCCTGTCTGCATCAGTGTATATACTTCAATTTCACGAATAGTACTGTCATCATCAACACACCAAATCATACTCTTACTCTCCTTTATGGTAACCAGTCACTGAAAAAATTACCCACTCTGCAATATTAGTCGCATGGTCTCCTATACGCTCAAAATATTTAGCTATCATAAGCAAATCTAAAGCATATTCTCCATCATCAACATTTTCAGCAATCATGTTAATTAATGTTTCTTTTACCTGCATAAAAGTCTCATCCACTAAGTCATCATGTCTTAATACCGCTTCAGCCAGTTTAACATCCTCTTTTACATAAGCATCAATACTTCCAGTAACCATCTTTTTTGTCGCTTCAGCCATAATGCTGATATAAACACATTCATCGCCAACCCTTCCGTTTAATGAAGCTACAATTTCTGCAATATCCTCTGCCTGGTCACCTATTCTTTCCATATCAGTAATCATTTTCAAAGCTGCAGAAATAACTCGAAGATCTTTGGCCACAGGTTGTTGCTGTAATAATAATTTTAAACAGATTGATTCAATTTCTCGCTCTAATTCATCTATTATTAAACCTTCTCTTTTGGCTGTTTTAGCTTTTTCAATATCTCCTTCAAACAATGCTGTAGTAACAAGTGCTATCAGGTTTTCACACTCTGCACCCATTTCAATCATCTTTCTCCTTAGATGATTTAATTGCTCATCAAACCTGCTTCTCATAATAATCACCCAAACCTTCCTGTAATATAATCTTCAGTTCTCTTATCTTTCGGATATGAGAATACTTCATCAGTTTTTCCAAACTCGACCAACTCTCCTAAAAGGAAAAATGCAATATTATCTGAAATACGAACTGCCTGTTGCATATTATGAGTCACTATAATTATAGTATACTTTTCTTTTAACTCCATTATCAAATCTTCAATTCTAGAAGTTGATATTGGGTCAAGAGCCGATGTTGGCTCATCCATTAGCAATACTTTTGGTTCTACAGCAAGAGCACGTGCAATACAAAGTCTTTGTTGCTGTCCTCCAGAAAGTCCTAGAGCACTCTTCTTAAGTCTATCTTTTACTTCATCCCAGATAGCCGCATCACGAAGAGCTTTTTCAACAATTTTATCTAATTGTGCTCTATTTGTGATCCCATGTGTTCTTGGGCCATAGGCAACATTATCATAAATACTCATAGGAAAGGGGTTTGGTTTTTGGAAAACCATTCCTATTTCACGACGTAATTCATTAATATTAATATTCTTATCAAAAATATCTTTATTATTATAATAAACTTTTCCATCAATTTTCACAATTGGAATCAGGTCATTCATTCTGTTGAGAGTCTTCAAAAATGTAGATTTACCACATCCTGAAGGACCAATCAGAGCAGTAATGCTCTTTTCTGGAATCTCTACAGTTATATCTTTTAAGGCTTGATTTTCACCATACCATAAACATAAATCTTTAGTTTCTATTACTTTACTCATATATTTCTCCTTTTAGCAAAAAATTTTCCTACAAGTGTAGTAGATAAATTTATTAGCAGAGTCAATACCATTAATATAGCAGCTATTGCAAAGGCAACAGCAAACTCTCCTTCTTCTTTGGCATACACATATAGGGCAACAGTCAAGGTTGCTCCAGGACTTGTAAGTCCTGTAAAGAAGCCATTAATTGCATGGGCAAAACCTGCAGTAAACAGCAAGGCTGCTGATTCACCGATTATTCTTCCAATCGCAAGAATACAACCGGTTACAACCCCATCAATACAGCCTGGAATTACAACTGTTCTAATAACTCGCCATTTGCCGGCTCCTAAACCAAAAGCTCCTTCTCGATAACTTTGTGGTACAGTCTTCAAACTTTCTTGAGTTGTACGCATGATAGTAGGTAAGTTCATAATTACCAGAGTTAATGCTCCAGCGAGGATACTTGTTCCAAAGTTATTGGAAAACAGCAACATACCAACTAAACCATAAATAATTGACGGAATGCCGGAAAGAGTTTCTGCAGCATATTCAATTAATTCAACTACTTTTTTATTTTGAGCATATTCATTTAAATATATTGCTGCTCCAACTCCCAGTGGCAACACTACTACTAAAGTTGCAATTACTATATATATTGTATTTAAAATATCTGGTAAGATACCTATTCTGTTTTGTAAATAACTTGGTTTTGTGGAAAGTAGTTCCCAGGTTATATTTGGTAATCCTTTAAGCAGAACATAGCTAAATAAAAATAATACAAGCAAGGCTGTCAGTGCGGTACAAATAAACATTAGTCCGCGCATAGTATTAATATATATTTTTCTTTTATTCATATTCTATTTCTCCTTCTCTCTTTTTAAGAAGAAATTAAGCACCACATTAATTAACATAATAAACATATACAGAACTAACGCAATTGAAAACAGAGCATTTCTTTGTAAACTTCCTGGACTTGAATAAGCCATTTCGCTAGATACTGCTGTTGTTAGAAAACGGACACTCTGGAAAAGCGAAGGCATATTCGCCACATTTCCAGCCACCATCATAACCGCCATTGCTTCTCCAATCGCACGACCAACACCAAGTACAACTGCGGCTGCTATACCGCTTTTTGCCGCTGGTACAGATACTCTGAAATATGTCTCTATCGGTGTCGCACCAAGTGCCAATGAGGCATCTTCATATTCTATCGGGACAGCATCAAGTGCTGTAATCGATACTTTTATGATGTTTGGAAGTATCATTATCGACAATACGATAATAGCTGCCAGTAGACTTGATCCATCCGGAACTTTAAAAATATGACGTATTGCTGGAACTAGAATAATCATCCCAACAAGACCATAAACGACTGAAGGTATACCTGCCAAAAGATTAATTGCTGTTTCTAAAGTCGTTCTAACTTTCTTACTAGCTACTTTTGAAAGATATACAGCAGTAAAGAAACCTATCGGAACCCCAATTACAATTGCCCCTGCAGTGCCATATATACTTGATAGAATAAATGGCAAAATCCCAAATTTTGGTTCAGCTGCAGTGGAAGCCCATTCTTTGCCAAACAGGAAATTGATTAAACCGATCTCTCTTATAGCTGGAAGTCCTGATATGATAAGGTACACGGTAATAAGTAAAACACATCCTACAGTAATTAAACCGAGGATTAAAAAGATACCATGTACAATATCTTCAAAAATTTTATTTTTTCTCATAATCATTCCTCCAATGAAATTTAGCGACGATACATAAGTACCGTCGCTATAAAAACTTTTAACTCTCTAATGCTTTTGCACCTTTATTTAAATATATTAATTAGCAGGTACAACGCCTGTACTACTAATAATTTCACGTGCTTTTTCAGAAGTAATGTAATCAAAGAACTTTTGAGCACTATCTGAAAGTGTTACATCTTTCTTTGTTACAAGAACAAATGGACGTTGAACAACATAGCTGCCATTTTTAATATTGTCTTCAGTTGCTGCTACACCACCTACAGTAAGAGCTTTTACTGTGTCCTTGATAGAAGCAACAGAAGCATATCCGATTGCATCAGGATTAGATGCAACAGTAGTAATTACATCTCCGGTAGAAGTCAATTCTTGACGATATGTACATTTGTCCTTAGTTTTAGTAATATCTTCAAAACCATCTCTTGTTCCACTACCTGCTTCACGTCCAATTAGAACGATTGTAGCATCATTTCCACCGACTTCACTCCAATTAGTAATTTCTCCAGTGTAGATTTTAGCAATTGTTTCTAAATCTAAGTCATTAATTGGATTTTCAGGGTGTACGATGATTGCAATACCATCATAGGCAAGAACTGTTCCAACAAGTCCTTTTTCAACTTCTTCATCCTTAAGATTACGACTTGCTAAACCAATATCACATCTTCCTTCTAAAACTGCAGCGATACCTGCTCCAGAACCAGTCGCATTGTAAGTTACAGTAGTGCCTGTCTCTAACTCGAAAGCTTCGCCTAAAGCACCAATAACTTTACTCATAGATGTCGAACCGTCTGTAGAAACAGATGCTTTTTCTTTTGGTTTACATCCACCTAGAACTGATAGAAGCAGAAGCATTACTGTTAATAATCTAATAAATTTCTTCATCATTTTCTCTCCTTTGAATATTTTGTCTTTTATTTTAAAGTTTTGTGATTTTCACCACGGTTTAATTATAATTCTATACAGTAAAATCCATGTTGCCATTAATGTAAAATCCGTGTAAAATTCTTTAATTGTTACTACCTCTGCAAAAACCATATAAATACCTGCTTATAAATGAAATAAAGTCATTTAATGTTTAACAAAAAAATAACATTCTTGAAATGACTTTTAAAGAATGTTTCTTTTTCACATAATATATCTTTCTTTTTTATATTTCGAAAATTATTGATATAGTGATGATTAAGGAATATCAAATACTTTAATAAATATGGTCTAGTAAGCGAAAACCATCCTATTTATTTAAGGATTATTTTTTATATGCTTGAAAATCTCTTTGGCGATGGATAATGCTCCCTCCTTATCCGGATGAACATTATCTTTGACAAACCAGCTGAAATTATAGGCTGTTATTTTATTGATATCAATCAATTCATATTCTTTCTCATCAGCTATTTCTTTGATTACTTCAACAATAATATCCACAATCTCTGGTTGAATACCATAATTTGTCACTCCTGAACTGCGCCCTTTAGGGAAAAAAGCTGTTGAAATTGTACATAAAAATATTTTTATATTTTTTTTCCTTATATATGTTTCTAATAAAGTTGAATATTCTTCTTTAAACTTTTCTTTGTTTTGCCAGTTAAAAGGCTTGGAATCATTTGAGCCTATCATAAATACTAATATATCGGCTTCATATTCCAGTGAGTTTAAATATGTTTTCGTTTTTAAATATGGCATATTGGTTTTTTTACCTACACAACAACCACTGACACCAAAATTAGCTACATGATAATCATTTCCTAATAAGTTCTGCAATTGTTTCGGGTAATTATTTTCTGGCCAATTTTTGATACCGTAACCGTAAGTAACACTATCACCAACACAAGCCACTTTTATCTGTTCTGGTTGAACTTCTGGATTTCTTATTATTTTAGAAAAACCATTTTGATACAAGTACCAGCCTATAAATGGTGCCAATAATATGATTAATATAACTATAATTTCCCACTTATCCATAAATATCCCTTTTTATATTTAAAATCAGCTTTTAAAACTAAATAAATGAAACTAACAATCTTCATTTTTAATATGTCTGCAAACTTCTTTAGCTATTGCTAATGCTCCATCTTTGTTTGGATGAGTATTATCATCACTAAACCACTCATAATTATCAGCAGTAAGCTCA
Source organism: Erysipelotrichia bacterium (assembly GCA_012520255.1). Taxonomy (GTDB): domain Bacteria; phylum Bacillota_I; class Bacilli_A; order Erysipelotrichales; family Erysipelotrichaceae; genus UBA1783. The sequence goes on from JAAYOQ010000010.1 coordinate 90,452, forward strand.
TAAATATCTATCAGAGGATAATCATTTTCAATGGCAATTTCCCTGATAACTCCAGCTATCTTGTCCACCATTTCTGGTTGAATTTTATAGTTTGTCAAAGGAGTTTTATTACCTTCAGAGAAAAAAGCTCTGGCAATCGTACATAAATATATCTTTATATTTTCATCTTTTTTATATGTTTCCAGTAAAGATAAATATCCTTCTTTAAATTCTTCCTTACTAGACCAATTTTGATATTTTGAATCATTAGAGCCCAGCATAAATATTAATATGTCAGCCTCGTATTCTAATGATTTATTATATACTTTTGTTATTTTATATGGTAAATCGGTAAACATTCCAGCACAGCTTCCAGTAACACCAAAATTAGCTACATGATAATCATTTCCCAATAAGTTCTGTAATTGTTTCGGATAATTATATTTTGGCCAATTACTGATACCGAATCCATAAGTAATACTGTCGCCAACACAAGCTACTTTAATCTGACCTTTTTTTACTTTTGGTTTTTTCCTTAAGCCAGAATGTCCATTTAAGTATAATAAAACAAAAACAGTTACAAATATCAATAATTCCGAAAAAAGCGCTTGCCAATTCATTTTTCAATTTACCTGTTTAAATAAATTCATCCTTTAAACTTCTTTGGAAAAGCTTGTCTAATTCTCTTTCAGGGTCTTTGTTTTCATACAATATACGATAGACAGCTTCTGTTATTGGTAAAACAACATAATATTTTTCGCCAAGCTGTTTTAAAGCTTTTACAGTATAGTAGCCTTCAGCCAGTTTTTCATATGGTTCTTTTGTAACAAAACGTCTGCCAAAGGTCAGATTCTGACTATGATCAGAAAACAAAGTAGCTTCATAATCACCTAAATGACATAATCCATACACCGTACTTGGCTTGCCACCCATTGCTGTAATAAGTCTTGAAATCTCCATTGTTCCTCTAGACATTAAAGCTCCTTTTAAAGAAGATAAATCAAAGCCATCCAGCATACCAGCAGCAATACCAATAACATTTTTAGCTGCTGCTCCTATTTCATTACCGATTAAATCTGTTCCATAGTAAAATCTAATTAAATTGCTGGAAACATCTTCAATAATCTCATTTATGACATTATCATCCTTACTATCAATAACCATACAGTTTGGAACCCCGCGATAAAACTCTTGAACATGACCTGGGCCTAGCCAGACTGCCACATTATTACTTTCATCAAGAATCTCTTCAGCTATTTGTGATAGTCTTTTACCGGTTTCTATTTCAATACCCTTCATACATAAAATAAAAGTCTTATCTTTTACTTCTAATTCCCTTACTTTACGAAGTACTTCACTTAAATTTTGAGAATTTACTGAGACTACTACATAATCGGCAGTTTTAATATCAGCAAGATTAGTCGTTAAAGTGATAGATTCAGGAAGAGTAATATAATCATTTTTTCTTGTTTCCATAAATCTATTTATGTTCTTAGAACTTTCTCTTCCATACAATTTTACTTTATGACCAATACTATCTAAATACCAGCCAATAAAACTTCCCCATCTTCCACATCCTAAAACAAACACATTTTTACTCTTTCTTTGATTTTCCATATTTTTCTCTTTTAACCTCAAACTTTCCTTTAAACTTATGCATTAAATTATAACTATAATTACATTATTTATACCTTTTAATTTTATCACACCTACTTAAAAAGCAATAGAAAACTATTGCCTTAAACTATTTCAAAACCAATTTGTCCTTTAGAAACATTTACGTCAGTTACTCTTACTTTAACTCTGTTGCCTATAGTATATGTCCTTCGCGGCCCTATTAAACTCATAGTTTTTTCTTCATATTCATAATAACCAAACAATGTTCTGGCCGCTACTAACCCTTCTGCTGAATTATCCAGTTGCACAAAGAAACCAAATTCTAATACTGATACGATTATACCTTCAAAAACATCACCAATAAAACTTTCCATATATTCAGCTATCTTATAATCATTGATTTCTCTTTCTACTATAATAGCTTCCATTTCTTTATTAGACATTTGTAGGGCTTGTCTTTCAATTTTAGAATAATCTTTTTCTTTATTTCCCTGGAAATTGTCAAAAAGATACTTTCTAAGCATCCTATGAACTACTAAGTCTGAATATCTTCTAATTGGAGCTGTAAAATGACAATATTGAGCTAATGATAAACCAAAGTGACCTAAACATTCATTGCTATATCTGGCTTTTTGCATCGTTCTTAAAGCAACATTGCTAATCGCCACATAAACACTTTCATCCTCAATACTATCCAAAAGTCGTTGAATTATACTTGGTGTAATCTCTTCGATAGTGACATCAATATTGAAGTTAGCACAGATATTTTTTAATTTCAATAAATCTTCATAGTCCGGTTCCATATGAACACGATACATTGATGGGATATTATTATCATCCATATAATTAGCCACACACATATTAGCTGCAATCATAAACTGCTCAATAATTTGTTCTGATTCACCTGATTCTCTTAGAGTTACATTGATTGCCTTACCTTTTTTATTTAACTCAATAATTGGCTCAACACTTACAAATTCAATGCTTCCCCTTTTATTTGCTTGTTTTTCTAACAATTTGGCACAATCATACATCGTTACAATCATCTTTTGTAAACTGGCATATTCTTCAATTGCTGCTTCATTACCATTCAAACATTCATTAACTTTATTGTAAGTACATCTACGATCAGAAAAAATTACACTGGGATAGATTAAATAAGATTCAATTATTCCCTGATTATTGATTTCCATCTGACAGGTAATAGTATTTCTTTCTACACTTTCATTTAGCGAACAAATACCATTGCTTAATTCAACAGGCAACATTGGTACAACACGATCACATACATAAATACTCGTACCTCTGGCATAGGCTTCTTTATCAATAGAACTTCCTTCTTTTACATAGTAAGAAACATCTGCAATATGAACATACAGACTATAACCGTTTTCATTTTCAGTAATACTTATAGCATCATCAAAGTCTTTGGCATCTTCACCATCAATTGTTACTGTCTGAAGAAATCTTAAATCTCTTCTTGATTTAATCTCTCTGGATGTTACCTTTGCAGGCAGATTTCTGATTTCCTCTTCAACCTTTTTATTGAACTCCATTCTGATATTGTTTTTCATTAATAAAGCCGTAATATCAACGCCTTTTTCTTTATTGTTACCAATTACCTTTTCTATTTCTACCAACATCGGATTATCATATTTGATAACTTTAACAACTACTCTATCATTGACGTTTATTTTAAATTGATTGAGATTTGTAATTTCAAAATCACGATGAAAATCAATGTCACTATGAAAAACCAATCTTCCTTTCAGCTTTATAAAGTAACCTGTAATTCTATAGATATTATGAGCAAAGATATGTTTTACTTTCCAAACACCTTTTTCTTTAACTGCCAGAACTTCATCCTCTACAAAAACATTTTGGGCATATTTTTTTTCAACATATACTTTTTTTTCTGGATTGCTAACTGAAATTTCAAATTTAGAAATATCTTTAACCTTACCAACTACATCTTCATCTTTAACTGGAAAATAGCAGGCATGATTATTTATCAGCTTTCTTTCAGCTACCAAAGAGTTTAATGTTTTCATTAAACTTACCAGTTTAGATGAACTATCAGTAACCATCTCTTTTCTCAGTTCTTCTAATGTCCATTTATTTTTCTTATTAAATAACTTTAATAATTTTTCTCTCATTTTTAACACTTCCTTAATTCAGACATTATATAATTATACATCTTATTCAAACTATTTCCATTATTTGCAATTTTTTGGTTATTATTTTAAAAAATTGTGAACAAAGAAATAAATTTATGTTAATATATAACCAATAAATATTCCTTTTTGTTTTTTTAGCATTCCATATCGGGATGCTTAAATTTGGAATATTATATTGTTAAAGCAAAAATTTAAATAGAGGCGCGTAACTGCAATAATTTATCTAAAATTTTCGTTTTCAAGAAGATTTGCGTCTCGTAAGTTAAGCAATCAACTTCGTTTCGCTTAAAACGCGTCTCGAAGTGTTGTATTATATTTATAGATTAATTAATGGTCATTTATACTTTAATTAAAAACTATGCCACAGTCTGCCAGATTCCTTTTATGTGGTTTCTCTTTTTTTTATCATTAAGTTGACATCATTTATTTTATTTGTGCTATTATTATTCTATACAAAAATCTTGCTGTAATTTTAATATCAAATTACTGGCATAGTAAATTATTGTTTAAAAATAAATATTAATAGAGGCGCGTGAACTGCAACAATTTTGGTAATTTTCGTTCGGTAGAAGATTTGCGTCTCGGAAAAGAGGTATTATGTTTATAAATGAATTAGAAAAAAGAACCGCAGGTACATTGACTGAAAATCTGGGTTATGCAGTTGACACCACAACTTCAAGTTTATTGGACTTATTTGCTATCAGTGGAGCATTGAGAACCAGAGATGAAGATGACATCAGATTAAAATTTAATTTAGCATTCTCTGAGGATGCTCTTTTAGCGACTAAACTAGCCTTTTATACCAGAAATATTCGTGGTGGCTTAGGTGAAAGGGATGCTTTCAGATACATGCTGAAAGAATTGGAGAGAATTAACCCTTCTATTGTCTTAAAAAATCTGCATTTGATTCCTCATTTTGGCAGATGGGATGATTTGTTTGTTCTATTTGATACTTCTGTGGAAAAAGAAATGATACAACTGATAAAAGAACAATTAGATGAAGATATTGAAAACACCAAAGACAATAAGTCAATTTCACTGCTTGCCAAGTGGATGCCATCAATTTCAACCAGCAGCAAGGAAACTGTCGCTTTAGCGAAAAGATTTGCCAAAGCCTGGAATATGAGCTACAAAGACTATCGAAAAATGTTATCCGAATTAAGAGCTTATTTGAAAGTGGTTGAAGTAGATATGACAGCTGAAGAGTGGGAAAAAATTAATTATTCAAATGTACCATCTAATGCAATGAATAAATATAGAAACGCTTTCTACAATAGAGATGAAATCAGGTTCAAAGAATATATTGATACGGTTAAAGCAGGTAAGACTACCATCAAATCAGGCACTTTATATCCTTATAACATCGTTGAAAAAATATTTTATGGAAATGAAAAAAATGATGTCTTGGAGCTGCAATGGAATGCTTTGCCAAATTATGTAAGTGGAGAAAATAATTTTCTAGTTATGGCAGATGTTTCTGGATCAATGTGGGGTAGACCGATAGCTACTTCTATTGGTCTGGCAATCTATTTTGCAGAAAGAAATAAAGGTCCATTTGCCGGAAGATACATGACTTTCAGTGCTATTCCTGAAATTGCCAATGTAAAAGGTATTACTTTATATGATAAAGTCAGATATGTAGAAAATCATAATATTGGCTATAATACCAATTTAGAATCAGCATTTATGGCTATACTTCAAACAGCTGTAGAAACAAAATGTTCACAGCAGGATTTGCCAAAATCTCTAATCATTATTTCTGATATGGAAATAGATGCCTATCATATTAAAGGCGGAAACTTAAATTTCTATGATGAAATGAAGGATAGATTTGCCCAGCAAGGATATGTGATTCCTAATGTTGTTTTCTGGAATGTTGACAGCAGACACGATACTTACCATAGTTTTAAAGACAATCCAAATGTACAACTTGTTTCTGGACAGTCTGCCTCTACTTTTAAGTTGGTTATTGAAGGTTTGAACCTGACTCCATATGAAATCATGTTAAAAGCCTTAAATGACCCACAATATGATGTCGTCACTATCTAAGACTGGTTTTTCCTGCCAGTCTTTTATTTAGCAATAATTCAATTGTTTAAGTCAAGAAAAATAGTTTATTTTTAAGCAAGTCTGTTATAATAAACCAACATTTTTAGTTAGGACTTAATAAAGAGTAAGAACTATGGATAAATACAGTTTTGATGATTTTTTTAAAGAAGATGACGATGACTCTGTTACTGTCAAACTAGAAGGAAAGGGATTTTTGAATCTTCTTTTTGGTGATTTGATAAATAAGAATCAAAAACAAGGCCATAAAGGTGTTTGTGATGGAGATTGTCCAAATTGTCCATCTCACTATGGTTATCGTTATGGTAGATGGTATTATGGTCATGACCATACTCATGGATGTGAATTTGGTGGTAACAGAGGTGGTGGAGGTATTATTTAATTAATTTTAAAATAACTGATATTATTCAATGCTGAAAACCCTTGAACATCATAAAGAAACAAATAAGCTAATATAAAAATTTGTTATAAAAATATAGTCCATTATTTATCTATATATAAGTTTTGGGAAGATATTTATTTTTCGAGGAAAGTTTTAAACATAATAAATTATGATCCATTATTTATATTTGAATTAGCATTAATGATTTGCTATAATATAAAAGCATTTATATCGAAAGGAGCCGCGTATTATGTTAGATATTCTTATTATGGTTGTTGCGGTACTTATTATTCTATTAGTTCTTTTACAAAGTGGAAAATCAGCTGGTGTTAGTGCTGCTTTCACCGGTGGAAGTGGTGGATTAAACCTTTTTAGTAACCTGAAAGAAAGAGGTCCTGAAAAAGTTATCTCTACACTAACTTTAATTTCAGCAGTCGTATTCTTTATATTAGTAATTGTTAAACTAATTGTTACGCAAAACTAAAAAAGGACTAAGCAGTTCTTTTTTTATCAGGAGAGTTTATGGAAAAAAATATTGCAGTAAATAGAAAAGCTAAACACGAATATTTTCTGGAAGAGTTTTATGAAGCTGGAATTCAGTTAACTGGCACAGAAATAAAAAGTATTCGTCAAGGACGTGTTCAATTAAAGGAAGCTTATATCGACTTCATTGGTAATGAAGCTTTTGTTATTGATATGCATATCTCTGCTTATGACCATGGCAATATTTTTAATCATGAGGAAAAAAGAAAAAGAAGATTGCTTTTACATAAATATGAAATCCGTAATTTAAAAAGAGCAGTTTCAGTTAAAGGATATACCATAATTCCTACTAGAATGTACATTAAAAAAGGTTTATGTAAATTAGAGATTGCCTTAGCTAAAGGAAAAGCTTTATATGATAAGCGACAAACTCTAAAAGAAAGAGATATGCAAAGAGAAATTGAAAAAGCCCTGAAAGCGAGATAAATATGATTATTATTGAAATGAATGATGGAGCCATAATAAAGCTGGAATTAAATGAAAGTGCAGCTCCAATCACAGTTAAAAACTTTAAAAAACTAGTTAATCAAAATTTTTATGATGGTTTAATTTTTCATAGGGTTATTAAAGGCTTTATGATTCAAGGAGGAGATCCTACTGGTACAGGTATGGATGGAAGTGATGAAAAGATAAAAGGGGAATTTTCAGTCAATGGAATTAACAATCCTCTAAAACATACCAGAGGTGTTATTTCTATGGCTCGAAGTCAAGACCCTGATAGTGCTTCTTCTCAATTTTTTATTATGCATCAAGATTCACCACACTTAGATGGCTCTTATGCTGCCTTTGGCAAGGTTGTTGAAGGAATCGAAGTTGTTGATAAAATTGCCAATTGCAAAACTGACTGGTATGACAAACCGAGAATTGAACAAAAAATTAAACGAATTTATGAAATTTAGTGGATACAAAAAAGTATCCATTTTTCTTTTAATTGTCATTAACTTCTCTTTAGTGTATTATAAAAACATGCAAATTGAGAGGTATATATGACTAGAAAAACAAATAGAAAAGATCGAAGAGATGGTTATCTTGTAAAAGAACATGATCCAATGCATATGATGATGCCTTATATTATGGGGGGCAGAGCTGATAATGAAGCTGTATTATGCGATGTTTTCGATATGACCAATATCGTCAAGTACATGAAAGAAAAAAACGAAACAGCTCAGTATAAATATACTTACTTTCATGTCATTTTAGCAGCATTAGCTAAAACTGTTTATTTACGTCCTTTAATGAACAGATATACTATTGGGCACAGGTTTTATGATCGAAAGGATATTTCCTTCTCTTTTACTGCCAAAAATAAATTTGCTGATGATGCTGCTGAATCGCTGGTAATTATAAAGGCTGACGATAATGATGAATCTATCGCTGAACAAATTCATAATAAAATATGTGCAGAGGTCTACAAAATTAAAACCGAGGAAATCCAGGATGATACTACTAATGTCATGGCTTTTTTGACCAAGATTCCTCGTCCTTTATTAAAAATTGTAACTAAACTGCTGTTTACTTTGGATTACTATGATAAACTGCCAAAGGTTATATTGGATGTTGACCCTTATCGAACAACTGCCTTTGTTTCTAATTTGGGATCTATCAATATGGATGCTGAATATCATCACCTGATTAACTGGAGCACCTCTTCAGTCTTTGTCTTAATTAATAAAGTAAAGAAGATGCCTTTTTTCAATGATGATGGAACTTATGAAATGAAGGATGCTGTCAAGATTTCCTTTACCATCGATGAAAGAATTGCTGATGGTTTCTATTTTATGAAAAGTCTGACCGTCTTCAAGCATCTTTTGGAAAACCCTGAATTATTGGACGCTCCTATTTCAACACCAATAGATTTATAAAAATAAAGACTATCCTCAATTTTGATATGATCAATCTGATGATAGTCTTTTTATTTTGTTAAATATCTTTCTTCTCGATTATTGCAAAGGATGAAATATAACTAACTACAGTTATTGCCCCATAAAATAAAATTACCGGAAGAACTGACAATGAATCATTAGCTGACAGAATCTTTCCACCCCATTCAATTCTTGTAACATCTGAATCCAGCATTCTAACAGAGAACAGGTTCATCAGATATGCTAAAACTTCATCTGGTTTAATTGTTTCAATCATTTCAACGAAAAATTTGAAAACCAAGGCAAAGTGATAATTCAGATCAATATATTTTATTGCAGTTACTATAGAAGTTCCTCTAATAGACGCCATAAATCTTTGAATCGGAAAGAAACCTAATGCAACCACAACAACAACCAAAAGTGGTAACATGGCGGTAAGTTTCCTTTTAAAGACACAGCTTAAGAGAGTAGCTACTCCTGTAAATAGTAAGATAACAAATACTCCATATAAAAAATATGCAGGGAAAAATGAAATCATTTCTCTAATAACATTACCATCAATGCGATGAGCAATTACTATTGTTGAAAAATAAGATAATAATGACACTAATAGCAGTATTGTTAATCCAGCGATTGTTCCAAGAATTTTACCCAGTAAAATCTGACTTCTTGAGTTTGGTTTAGCTGCTAATAATTTGAATGTTCCTTCATGTATTTCGCTGGCAACTAGTCCACTGGCATTAGAGATTGTTAAAATCATCAATAAAAACCCATTAATAACAAAGAAAATAAGAAGATGCTGTAAAATCAGGTTGTTTTCCAGCAATACATGGTACACACTCATTCCCTGACTATTTTTTCCTGCGGAAATAATGATAGCACCAACTAAAGCACCAACTAAAGCACTGACAATAATACTGATTTTCTTTAATGTTGTTTCTAATGTTCTCGAAAATACTTTACTCATTACCATTTTCTCCTTCTAGCGCCTGCTTATACAATAAATCCAATGATAATACCTCTTCATGTAAAACATTTAGTACTAAATCATTTTCAAAAATAACTCTAACAACTTCTTTCTTCAAATTATTTACATCGTCAGCAGTAATTCTAATTGAATCTCTTGCAGTTTCAACAGTATATTTACCCACAAGTTTTTCAAACAGTAATTCATTATTATTACAACTTACAACTAAAATACCTTGTTTGAATTTTTCTTGAGCTGTACTTATTTCTTCATCCATTATCAGCTTGCCATGATTAATCATAACAACATGATCAATAACTGTTTCAAGTTCAGTCAAAACATGCGAACTGATTAACACTGTCAGATTCCTGTCTTTGACCATTGTTCTAACAGTATTAAGTATTTCCATTCTACTGGTTGGATCTAAGTTTGCTGTTGGTTCATCCAGTAGCAAAATCTTTGGATCATGAATCATTGCTTGAGCTAATGACACCTTCTTTTTCATACCAGTAGAAAACTTTGCCACCTTCTTATGAGCATGGTCAACTAATTCATACTGTTTTATTAAACTGATGGCTTTTTCCATTGCTTCTTCATTAGATAAACCACTTAAAGTTCCCATATACCATAAATATTCAACACAACTCATATCATCATAGAAACTGGTAAACTCTGGAGAATATCCTAATATCTGTAAGGCTTCTTTACTACCCAAATCATGCCCCATAACATTTCCGGTTCCAGAAGTTGGATGCAGTGAACCCATAATCATCGCCATCGTTGTTGATTTACCGGCACCATTAGGGCCAATAATTCCATACACTTTTCCTGGAAGTAACTTAAGACTAAAATTATCTACTGCTGTAAACTTACCAAATTTTTTGGTTAAGTTCTCTAATTCAATACAATATTCACTCATTATTTTAGTCCCTCCTTACTCATTTTCTTAACATATGATTTACGATACATATTTAATGTAAAGCTCACTACCATTGCTATAGCTGCCAGCACAACAATATACTCACTGCGACTTTTTTGCCTTAAAACTGTAATTTCGAAACTGGATTTTGAACTTTTCCCTTGGCCATCATCTAAAACAAGAGTAATTTTATGGTATCCCTGAGTAAGTTTTAAATCAATTTGTTTATCTTGGGTTTTGGCAATTAATACATCATTATCATAAATTGAAGTAATGGCATAAGGAGCTGCTGTTGACCACTCCAGATGAATTACATTTTCGCTGATCTGTTCATTGAACTTGCTAATAATTGTAAATGATTCGCCTATGTCAATGGTATAAACTTCATTTTGAGCTGATGTTACGACAATTGTGTTATCGTTAATTAAACGGAATTTCTCACCATTTAGATTATAATCAGCAATATCTTTTAACTCTTCTAGGTCAATTAATATTATTTTCTCATCCATTATCTTAACAATGACATATCTTTCAGAATTTTCAACATCGCTATATTCATCGGCCCATTCATTTAAAGATAATTTTACTTCTTTTAAAAGATCAAAGGTTAAAGAATCATAAACCATTAATGAACTTATCTGTCGTCTCTGTTCATCATCATAGTAACTCTTTAATACAGCAAAATCTTTAACTCCATCTTCGTTGAAATCTTTAACCCCAATTGGTTTGGCAATTGGATGTTCTTCTACAGTGAATGTCACGATAAAATCTGGATGATATCCGTAATCTTCTTTGTAAACTATATTTTCATATTCATATCTATTAATCCAGGCTAAATCTTCACCTGTTTTACCATCAACAATAGCATATGTTCCCCAATAATATGTCGTATGATATATTTCATTGTAACCATCATTGTTTAAATCAATATCTAATAGAGCAAATGACTCATATTCACGTACTCCATCCTTACATAGTGAATACATCTTTTTAAATGTTTTACCATCATAAATATCAAATATCTGATTTCCTTCATGATTATTATTTATTAAAACAAACTCTTTAACGCCATCATTGTTAATATCGGCAAAGACTGTTCCATATGTCATATTCATAAATTCTTTTTTCATTGAAATAGAAGCACTTTGCTTTCTATATTCAACATTATAAGTAGAATAAATTTTAGAAGTCCACATTTCAACTTTTGTATCACTGATTGAAATATAGTCATCAAATCCATCTTTATTGATATCACCAACATTATAAGGGACTCCCTTGGTATCCATATAAGTTTCAATAGTTCCCTTTAAAGACCAACTATTTGTTGCCACGATACCTTCAGGAATTAACAATTCTTTCTTTTTGTCACCATTTAAATCTCTTATTAATTCTACTTCTTTTGATGAGGCATAGACATTGTACCTTCTTCCCTTTTCATCATAACTCTCATATAAGAAAATCTTTTTATTAGCTAAAACTTTTCCGTTGGCTCCATCAATAATGATGTAGTTACTATATTTTGGTTCATCTTTATCGTTATAACTAATGACAACACCAATAACATCAACAACTCCATCCATATTAAAATCATCATATATTAATGTTTCAAAACCATGGTTTTTATCTTTGATATCTATTTCATATGACCAGACAAGTGTTTTTAAGTCCGTTTCATATTTAGCAATACCTTTGGTAACGTTATTTATTTTATAAGTCAGGATAACATAATCATCTTTTATTAATTCCATACCGGTATAAGCATTGTCGTACAAATAAGACGGTGATGACAGTTTCTTATCGATGCTAATAACTCCACCAGAAAAAATCTCTAATAGGTAGCCTTTGTTATCATCATATTTGAAGTTATACTTGCTTGTTGAGTATAAAGAATCAACTGTAACATCTTTCTGCATCAATTGATTACCTTCATAATCAAAAATACTTATTCTTAATCTTTTATCTTCTGAAGTAAAAACTGTAGTAACTACATCTTTTATTTCACCTTCAATTTCATACTGAGCGAAGACAGCTTTACTATATTTATAAGCTGCGACATTGCCACCAAATAAAGTAATAGTTTTATCTTTCTTACTAAAGAGAGCATACTTTGGCGTAAAATAGTGATCTATATCTGAAGTTAAAGACTCGTCATCCAAAAAATAGCAAGAAATCAACAGATGCGTTTCATTATCATCTATTACTTTATAACCTCTAAAATTGCCTCTATATATGCCGACTGGTAAATGTACCGGTCCATTAATCCAACCAAAATTTTCAGAAATTATATCTATAAAGTCTTCATCAGAAATAAGACCTATTGGCATATTATCAAAGAAATTTTCTTCAAAATTATAAAAATAAATATAACCATCTTCACTTAAAACATATAGTTGACTGCCATCATAGTAAATATCAAATAAGCTCATCTGAGCACTAAAAGGATAATTTTGATCATATTTTGAAGCAGTTTCATATTTGTTAGCTATTACTTTTAAGTCTAATAATTCTCCAGTTTCAAAATCTAGAATTCCGAATTGGCCTAATTGATCAATAAAATAAATTTTACTGTCAACAACTTCAAAATCCCAAATATTATCTTTATTTTCATATTCATAAACTATTGAACAATCTTCAGGATCAATATTTACAATTCTATAATCATACAAGACCAATACTTTGCCATTAATATAGCGCATATCAAGGATATAAGAATTATTTTCTACATTTCCTAAGTATTGATCATAACCTAAATAGGTTAATCTGGTTGAAGAAATAACTCTTCCATCTTTTGAACTGATGACAAACAGCTGGTCATTGAATTCTGCTACATTTTGAAACACTAAAAAATCAGCATTTCCATCATTATCAACATCATTAATAACAATAAGTTTCAAAACTGGAAATTCTGTCTGGAAGTGGATTTTTCCATCTTCGTTGATAATATCTATTCCGTTAATCCCATAATAGACTGTTGAAGGCAATTTATTATACGTCATCTTATGACTGACACCAACATTGTCTATTTGACCTTCGCTTCCTAACTTTTCGATACTTTTCGCCTTTATTACATAAAAGTTCGAAAAAATAATCGAAATTGCCAAGATAATAGAAAACAGTTTTTTCATAACTACCTCCTGTTTTATGCTTTTCTATGATACACCTTTCATATTCAGGTTGTAAACTTTTTTAATTGTCTTCAAAATATGAATAATCTTCAGTTTCTAAAGCAGCGATATACTTTTCCATCAGATTATTTAAGTCCTCATATTTATTAATCTTATTTATTTTAGCTTTTACTTTATTGGCATGAGTTAAACCACTGATATACCAACAGGCATGACCTCTCATCATTTTAATACCTGTTCTTTCTCCCTTCAGTTTAACTAACTCTCTGGCATGGTATAAACATTGGTCTATTTTTTCTTTATAAGTTGGCTCTTCAACAAGTTTGCCAACTTTTTCATACTCTACCAATTGTTTTATTAACCATGGATTTCCTAAACAGCCTCTAGCAACCATCACAAAATCACAGTTGGTTTGTTTTCTCATTTCAATGTAATCCTGCAAAGTTTTAACATCACCATTTCCAATAACGGGAACTTTAACAGCCTCTTTAACTTGCTTGATTAAATCCCAATTTGAATGTCCTGAATAATAATCTGTTCTGGTTCTTGGGTGAACAGCAATAGCGCTTACTCCTGCTTTTTCCATCAGTAAAGCCATTTCTACAACATTGATATGTTGATGACTCCATCCAGCTCTTAATTTGACAGTAACTGGCTTATCAACACTTTCAACGATTGCTTTAACCATCTTATATGCATGCTCTGGCATTTGCATCAGAGCGCACCCAGCCTTGCTCTTACAGACCTTGGAAACTGGACAACCCATATTAATATCAATAATATCGCAATTAGTTTCTTTATCTAAATAAACTGCTGCCTGTACCATTGTATCAATATCATGTCCAAACAACTGTAAAGCAATTGGTCTTTCTTCATCATTAACAACACACATTTTTAAGGTCTTTTTGTTTTTAAAACAGATTGCCTTATCTGAGATCATTTCAGAATATATTAAAGCCCCGCCAAATTCCCTGATGACTGTTCTAAATGAATTATTACTAATTCCTGCCATGGGACCAACAATAATTCTATTATCTAAAATTACATCCCCTATTTTTAACTGCTGCATTATTTTAAGCCTTTCCTGCTACCTCTTTTTGTTTTTTTTCATAGGCTGTTTGAGCATTTACATAACCTTGTAGTGTTCCCTCATCATATTGATAGGTTGTATTGCAAAACCTGCAAACTACTTCACAGCCATGATCTTCAGCAATCATTTCCAATAAATCTTCTTTTGGCAATCTACTTAAAACAACCGCAAACTTACCCTTGTTACATTCACATTTGAAACTTAATTCTTGAGTAGCAAGTTCCTGATAATCCGCAAAAATAGCTTCTGCTATTTCTGTAGGATTTTTCATTTCGTCAATAATTTGAGAAATTGGCTTTAAGTGTTCAACAATTTCCTCAACAATCTGAATGTCTCTTTCTGTAGCTGATGGCATCATTTGAATAACCAAGGCACCGGCTGCTTTAATTGAATAATCAGTGTCAACTAAAACCCCCACACTTACAACTGAAGGTGTTTGTTCGCTTTTCATATAATAATAGGCAAAATCATCACCTATTTCTCCACTCTGAAGTGGCACTTCTGAAATGAATGGTCTTTTCATACTCATATCTTTTATCACTCTTAAAACTCCATCGGTGCCAACTGCTTTACCTACATCCAATTTCTGTGGGTTTTCCTTTTTAAAAACTTCAACCTGTGGATTATTTACAAATCCTCTAACTGTACCGTCATGATAAGCATCTACAACCATCATTCCTAAAGGCCCCTGGCCATCTATTTGAATTTCTATTTTTTCTTTTTTATCTTTTAACATTGTCCCCATAACACAGCCAACCGAAAGTGTTCTGCCTAAGGCAGCAGCAGCTGTTGGTAAACAATTATGTCTGTCTACGGCTTCCTGGACCAGTCTGGTTGTTCTACAGCAAAATACTCTAACATTTCCATTTAATGCTGTTCCTCTTGATAAAATATCCATCTTGACTCCTTTCGATTAAACAGCTGACATTTGCCAGCTGTGTTATTATTTTTAAATTTATGCTTGCCCTTCTATCTGCTCTGCTGGAGCATCTATCGTTCCATATTTGACAATATTATCTAAATCTTCCTTCGTTAATGTTTCATGTTCAATCAAAGCTTCGACAATATTATCTAATTGTGGACGGTGTTCGCTGATAATTTCTTGAGCCTGCTTATAAGCTCTGTCAATAATTTTTCTTACTTCAGCATCGATCTCTGTTGCTACTTTATCTGAGTTACTCTTGTTAGCAGTGTAATCTCTTCCTAGGAAAACATTTCCATCTTCTCTTGAATATTGAATAGGACCTAAAGAAGACATACCAAATGAACTAACCATGGCCTGAGCAATTTTTGTTGCTCTTTCAATATCATTAGTGGCTCCAGTTGAAATTTCATTTAATACCAATTCTTCAGCCACTCTACCTCCTAGAAGACCACAGATTTGAGCCTCCAACTCACTTTTTGTTGATAACATCGTATCTTCTTTTGGTGTCATCAGGTTATAGCCACCAGCATCACCACGCGGTATAATAGTAACCTTTTGTACTATATTAGCTGCTTCTAAGAAAATACCAATAACTGCATGTCCTGCTTCGTGAACGGCTACAAGTCTCTTTTCTTTATCAGTATATTTTCTACTCTTTTTAGCTGGGCCGGCTAGAGTCCTATCAATGCCTTCATCTAAATCACTCATTTTGATTTTTTCATGATTGTTTCTTACTGCCATGATTGCTGCTTCATTTAAAACATTTTCTAAATCCGCTCCAGAAAATCCTGGTGTTCTAGCCGCTAAAGCATCTAAATCAATATCATCGTCAAGTTTTTTATTTCTTGCATGAACTTCCAAGATTGCTCTTCTTCCTTTTTTGTCTGGCATAGATACCGTAATTTGTCTGTCAAATCTTCCAGGCCTCAATAATGCAGGGTCCAATACATCTGGTCTATTGGTTGCTGCAATAATAACAATACCGGCATTTTCTCCAATACCATCCATTTCAACTAATAACTGGTTAAGTGTTTGCTCTCTTTCGTCGTTTCCACCACCTAAACCTGCCCCACGCTGTCTACCGACGGCATCAATTTCATCGATGAAAATGATACATGGAGCCGTTTTTTGAGCTGTTTTGAACATGTCCCTAACTCTACTGGCACCGACACCAACAAACATTTCTACAAAATCAGAACCAGAAATTGAATAAAACGGTACATCAGCTTCGCCTGCTACAGCTTTCGCCAAAAGAGTTTTACCAGTTCCTGGAGCCCCTACCATTAATACACCCTTAGGGATTCTAGCACCCATCCTGGTAAAGCGTGATGGGTTTCTTAGATATTCAATGATTTCAGCCATTTCTTCTTTTTCTTCTTCACATCCGGCAACATCATCAAACTTTACTTTGATGTTGCCTTCAAGTCTAGCTCTCGACTTTGAAAATTCAAAGGCTTTGTTATTGGAGCTAGCCCCCATTCTACTAATCATCATAAATCCAAAACCTACCAGCAATAGCATTGGAATCATTTCAGCTAGAAATTCGGCCAAATGATTAGTCTGGTATGGGTTTCTAATCTTAATATTTGCATCCGTAACCTTCTCTGTTAGAAGTGCCATTAAATCATCATTTTGTTGCTGTGTGTTTGGAACAGCGGCAACAAAGGTATATTCAACATCTTTTTCTTTATACACACCGGTAATATCAATTACTGTTGTATTCATCGTTAATACTACCGATTCGATTTGCTTAGTCTCTATAATTTTTACAAATTCACCATAATTCACTGTTTGAGTTCTGCTTGAACCGACAAACATAAATAAATTAGAAATAAGAATTATAGCTAACAGATATGGAATGATGCTAAACCATCTTCTATTTTTCACTTCAGTTTTCTCCTTCTAGTAACATTCTTCCTTTAAAACTCCTATGTATGGAAGGTTACGATACTTCTGATTGAAGTCTAAACCAAATCCGATAACAAATTCGTTTTCTATTTCAAAGCCAACATAGTCAGCTTGTACATCACATATTCTTCTAGATTGTTTATTTAGCAAAGAAATCACCTTAACATCATGAGCATCTTTATGATATAACAATTCTTTTAATTTTTTAATTGTTAATCCGGTATCAATAATATCTTCAATAATCAGAATATCTCGATTAACAACTGAACAGTCTAAATCTTTTACAATTTTAATATCTCCCAATGATTCAGTTCCTGAATAACTACTGGCAGCCATAAAATCGATTTCAATATCTATGGAAACATGTTTGATTAATTCAGCCAGAAAAGGAACTGATCCTTTTAAAATGCCCACAAATAAAACATTGTGTTTATTTTCTTTATAATCTTCAGATAACTGCTGACCTAATTGTTTACATCTTTCAACTATTTCTTTTTCACTAAATAGAATTTTTTTACAATCCTGATGCATAAAAAATACCTCTCTTTTAATGTAACATTAACTATTTTACCATAAATAAATTAGGTTTAATAGAGTAATGATTTACATCACAACCAATATCTTTCACAAAGATAATCTGACCATCTTTATTTTCTACAACTGGCCATTTAATCCTGTCTTTGTACAAAATCTTTCGATCAATAAAAAATCGATTGACTTTTTTATGACCAAATCTCAATTTAATTTTATCCTGATTTTTATAATTTCTGATAGTTAAAGGAAAATCGTTTTCCTCTATTGTCATCTGCTGGATTGTTTCTCCTTTATCTGCAAGGGTAAAATAATCATTTTCCAGATATTCTATTTTATCAAGAAGATATTTAAAGTCATCTTTCTTTTTGCAACAATACAATAAGCCATATTCACTAACAATAAGTTTATTGTCATCAATTTTAATTTTAAATCCTTTTTCTGATGTTTTAATCTTATCTTCTAAATCATCAATAAAATCTGAAGAAAAACTTTTATCTGGACAGCTCTGCTTCAATAGATATCTTAAGATTAATGTTTTTATTTCATCATTTTCTTTTAGATAATCCCTGACCTTTAACTCATTATTAAAATTATATTTTTTCTTTATATAATTTAAATTCATATCTTGTCTATAATTTTTCTTTTCAATTTCTTTTTGAAGTTCTAAAATCTCTTCATCAGTCATTTTTTCTAATTGTTCATATCTAATTCTATTTCTAGTATATTGATAAGACAAGTTAGTCTCATCAAAACCATATTCAATTTTATTATCAAGACAATACTGTTCGATTTCTTTTTTTCTTAGTTTGATTAATGGTCTTAGAATTTTCATCCCATGATGAAAAGTTTCTGCTTTTATGCCATAATACCAACTTTCAGAGTTTCTTTCCTTACTCATCAGATAATTTTCTAATGAATCGTCTAAATGATGAGCTAAAAGTAAGCTGTCACATTTTTCCAGATTATAAATTTCTTTAAAAAAGTTGTATCTGGTTTCTCTAGCCCAAACTTGGAAGTTTTCTTTTTTATCATAAACTGGATAGTCTGAATATAAAGAAAGCTGATGCTTTTTACAAAAATCACTAACTATCTTCTCATCTCTATCAGCGCTTTTTCTTAGTTTATAGTTTACATGAGCGACCACGATATCATAGCCTTGCTTTACACATAAAGAAAGTAGCATCATGGAGTCAGATCCTCCTGACACTGCAACTAAATACTTCTTTTCTTTCTCTAAATTTAAACTAATGCTCATGCAATAATTATAACACCATTTCTTCAAACTGTACTGTCTGCAGAAAACGTTGATATATTTTTTTAAACAATACTGAATCGGTGTCTAGATGAGCCTTAATGTCTATAATTCTTGCTGTATTTATATATTTAACATCATTTAAAAATAATACTGAATGCCTGTTTAAGCCCCTTACAAGACCCAATCTCATAAGATGAGAAGAACCGTTAGGATTGGTTTTTTCATCATAAGCACTATAATATGCTTCAGAATTTGAAGTCATAGGAATTATTAAGGCCTTAGAGTTAAACATTTTTAAAACTAAACCAAAGTGCAGAAATCCTGTTTCTGAAAGATATTGCCTGCCAAAATCAATAAAGCAGATATCTCCAGGACTTATTACCATTCCATACTTGATACAGGATTTAAGCTTAGCTCTTTCTATATAATTACATTCACTTATCAGTCTTTCCTTTGCTTCGAGATAATTTTGTTTTTTAAGATATTCTTTTTCAATTTCTAAATATTCCTTTATTGCCCTATCAAGTTTTATTTCATCTTTTTCCAAGTTAACTAATTCAATTAAATTAAAACCAACCATATAAAAACCCCCTAATATCTTATTAGTGGGGATTTTATATTTTTCCTAAATAAATTTTAAAATCTGTATATTATTGCTAAAATAAACTGTGCTGACAAAAAACCTAAAGCCATTGATAACAATATTACTAGAAATTGAGCTTTAGCAACTCTGTTTTCAACTGGAAGCAGTATTTTGGCTATATCTAGACTGCTTAAACAATAAAAACTGACAATAAACATAATAAAATGTAATGCTATTCTGGTTATTTCTTTATACATATGTCTTTAACCCTTTCTTTTTTGTCTTCACTTATCATATAAGAATCTCTGATTTTCCCTTTAAAATATCTTAAAGTTTCTTCATCCAGTTCAATTATAACATCAATAACTTTATCAAGATACTCTCTGGCTGCTGTAGTTAAAAGCCAGGCATTAGCCATCTTGACCGTATAGTCTCTATCATCTAATTTTTTACAATAATTCAATATTTCATCTATATACTCATCATTCAAATATAAATTCATTGATAGACAGATGACAAATCTTTCAATATAAGGGTATTGTTTAATGAATAGTTGATCGCTTTTATAATCAGCCAGCATTTGCCAGCCAGCATTATAGTCTTTTTCTTTGAGTTTTAGACTGCTGGCAAAACTATCAATCAGACTCCAACAATCACATTTATGTAAATAGGTATCAATTAATTCTCTTTTAGCATCAATGCTGGCATCATAATAAGCAACAACAAAACCTTGAAGCATAACCTCTTCATAAATATCATCGCTTAGTTTTTTTAAAGCTTCGATTTTATATTTTTTCAGTAATTCTTTTGCGAATTTTCTTAGTTTCGAAACTCGTATTCCAACTATTTTATATTTAGTTTTTATTAATCTTTCACTAAATTTTTTATAATCTGTTTCACTATTATTCTTTATCCAGTTTCTTATTTCCATGGAAATATTATATCACATAAAAAAAGACAGGTTTCCCTGCCTAACAGATAATTATTCAATACTGATGTATTTAGTTTTGTCTTCTAATTTGAGTTGTTGTTTAGGAACAATGACTGATAAGACTCCATCATCGTATTTAGCTTGAATTAATTCTTGATCAACATTTCCGATATAGAAGCTTCTTGACTGACTTCCATAATATCTTTCTTTATGAACAATTTTTTCCGTAGAGCTGTCTCTTTCCACTGTCTTATTTGCTTCTACCTTTAAATAGCCATCATCTACAGATAACTTAACATCATCTTTACCATATCCTGCTAATTCAATTTCTAAAATATACTCATTTTCTTTTTCAATAATGTCAGTTTTCATACTCACATTTGAACTTGTTGTAATAAACGATGGGCTAAAGAAATCATCAAACAACTTATCAAATCTTCTTGGTCTTAAATAATTAAACATCTAATCACTCCTTTTCCAAATTAGCACTCTCTATACCCTAGTGCCAGCTTTATTATAACAGTAGTTTTTAGCACTGTCAACCCTTAAGTGCTAATTATTTTATTTTTTTCAAATCTTTGTAAATACTGTATAATGTAGATAGATTAAGGAGGTTTAATTATGCCAAGTTCATTTTTTAATATCTTTAATATATTTTCTGTTATATTCCCTATCTTGTTTTTCTCGTTTATAGCATTTTTCATTTATGTAACAATACTCTCGGTAAGAGCTAATAATCGAGTTGGAAGAGTAAGCAAATATGTTTCTTCACAAATAGATAATATTTTTTCTACTCAAGCCAATACTGCTAAATCTGAATCCAAAGATGAACATCCACATTCTCGTAATGAATTCTTTAAAATGCAAAAAGGCTATTCATTTAAGAATGTTGACAGTTTTGCTAATGGCAAAAATACAGTCAAAGATAAATCTTTATCTGAAGCAGAAAAAAACGTTCTTTACGGCAAATAGAAAATACCCTTAACAACATTTATCTATGTAATTTAAGCGATATATCTGTCGCTTTTTTTATCTTAGTCCTACCATTAACTGAAATATTAATTTTATTCATCGTTTTTTAACTGTTTTAAAGTAAATTTAGCGAGTTTAGCCCTTTTAAAAAATACTCAGCATAACTGAATCATAATTATTTGATTCTTTCTTTTACCTGAAATTATTGTCATCAGAATTTATATCATTATATTTAAAAAGGCAAATCTTTTTATAGACCTGCCAAGTTTTTAAAATTCATTTCCTCTTCTTCATCAGAATGGAATAATCTATAAACATTAGAGATAGGTTTATTGCAAGCAATTGCCTCAATACTGCTAGCTAGCAGCAATGCTATTGATAAAACTTTAACGTTTGGGACTTTGCTTAATTCCTCTTCAGTTCTTTCAATACTGTTAGTAATAACAAATTCTTTTACTCCACTTTGAGCAATTTTTTGAAGTGCATTTTTTGAAAAGACTCCATGAGTTGCTGCACAATATATATCTAAGGCTCCATTTTCTTTCAACATTTTAATACAACCTAGTAGCGAACCACCGGTATCTACTAAATCATCAATAATAATACAGTCCTTACCTTTAACATCACCAATCAAATTCATTGATTCAGAGAAATTAGGTCTAATACGACGCTTATCAATAATAGCAATCGTACTGTCAGGAATACTATTAGATAAATTTCTAGCTCTTATTGCTCCCCCGTGATCTGGTGAAACAACGACAACATCATGCATATTTTGCGTTCTGAAATATTGGCCAATCATATCAACTGCTGTCAAATTGTCTGAAGGTATCTTAAAATAACCTTGAATTTGTGGAGCATGTAAGTCAACTGAAACAACTCTATCAGCACCAGCTGCCTGAAGTAAATCAGCTACAAGTCTGGCAGTAATTGGTTGTCTGGCTCTGGCTTTTCTATCTTGTCTGGCATAACCGTAATAAGGAATTACACAGGTAACTTCTTTACAGCTCGCTCTTCTGCAAGCGTCCAAACAAATTAATAATTCCATTATTTTATCATTTACCGGAGCACATGTTGATTGAATAATAAATACATGTTTTCCTCTTACTGATTGTTGAGGCTCTACAAGCACCTCGCCATCAGCAAAATGAGTTACAACTATTTCCCCTTGTTCAACGCCTAATATATTAACAATTTCCTTCGTCAATTCTTTTGACGATGTCAGAGAAAATATTACAATGTTGTCCATAAGACCAAACCCCTCCCCTTTATTTATTCAAATACTTAAACCCGTATCCTGGTTTAATCTCTTGTCTTACTCTACCAATAGCTAAATCGCCTTTTTTTACATCAGCAGTGATGGTTGATCCTGCTGCTAAAACCGTATAATCGCCGATATTTACCGGAGCAATAAGGTTTACATTACTGCCAATAAATACATGATCGCCTATTTCTGTGTGATATTTGTATTTCCCATCATAATTGACAGTAACTACACCGCATCCGAAATTACAGTATTCTCCAACATCAGCATCCCCCAAATAGGTCAAATGAGCACATTTGCTATCATGACCAAATCTTACATTTTTCATTTCCACATAATTGCCAATATGAGCTTTATCGGCAATCACACAATCATTTCTCAAATGAGCATTCGGTCCAACTGTTACATCATTACCAATTTTTGTGTCAGTAATTCTGCTACATTTAATAGTATTGTTATTGCCAAAAACAACATTTTCCAAATAAGTTCCTTCAGTTAGAACATTATTTTCACCAATTATTGCTTTGCCTTCAATGCGAACATTTGGATAAATAATGGTGTCTGAACCAATTTCTGCTTCAGTTGAAATATATGTCCTTTCAGGATCAATAATATTAACTCCCTTTTCCATCCAGTGAGAATTTACTTTCATCTGCATCCATTTTGTAGCGCTGGCCAATTCACTCATTGAATTAATTCCCTGAAGTTCTTCACTATCTTCAATAAGTAGTGGCATGACTTTATGACCATACTTTCTAAATATCTGAACCAAGTCAGTAATATAGTATTCTTTTTGATTATTGTTATTATCTACTTCTGGTAAATATTTCCATAACAATTCATTATCAACGCAATAGATTCCAGCATTTATCTCTTTGATTTCAATTTCTTTTTCGGTACAATCTTTTCTTTCAACAATTTTTATTAGTTGCTCTTTTTCTCTAACTACTCGGCCATAACTTTTAGGATCTTCAGGCACTGTAGTCAAGACAACAAGTGGATATTCTTTAGTTGTTTTTTTCAAAAGCAACTTATATGTTTCTGCAGTAATTAGTGGACAGTCTCCATTAATTATCAAAGTTTTTCCTTTTTTACCTTTTAGCTGTTCAGCTTGCATAACAGCATGTGCTGTTCCAAGCAATGGTTCTTGCACCGCATACTGAACCTTATTTTGAAGGTGATTCATAATTGCTTCTCTACCATATCCAACAACAAAAACCTTATTTTCCACTCCAATTTTTTCTAACACATCATAGGTATGTTCAATCATTGGTTTGCCTAATATTTTATGCATTGTTTTTGCATACTTCGAATTCATACGTGTGCCTCTTCCGGCAGCCATAACAATTGCTGAAATCATAACTTTCTCCTTAAAATTGTCCATTATTATTGTATCATTCAAACGTCCTTTTTTCTACCTCGTTATGACAGAAGTTCTTAAAACAAAAGGATATTTTCCTTGCATATACTGTTGAAGGGCTTTACAGTCTTGTCCTTTTTCTAATAAAACAAAGACTGTTGAACCACTACCTGTCATCATAACATCTTCATAGCCCATTTCTTTACATTCTTTTATAATTTGAAGTACTTCAGGAACCAGTTTTTCAGCTGAATACAGTAAAGAGTTTCCCAACAGATCTTTTAACGACTTTTTATTAACCAAAGCATATTTTACCTTATCAATATTTGGATGCAAACATTTTTCTAAATCTAATATCTCAAAAGCTGTCTTAGTATCTACTCCCTGTTCAGGCTTGATTAAAAGAACATCATAATTGACATCAAGATTAAACGGCTCAACAATATCACCTATTCCTCTAACTCTTGCAGGTTTTTGATAAACACAAAAAGGAATGTCAGCTCCTATCTTTTTGCCTAAACAACCCAGTTGTTTGTTATCAAGATTAAGATTTAATAGCTGATTAACTATTCTTAAAGCCGCAGCACCATCAGCACTACCTCCTGCCAATCCCGCTTCTTGAGGAATTATCTTAGTAATTTTTATAGCAAACTGTTCTTTAAAATTAAATTCTTTTCTTAAAAGTTCGATACAACGATAAACTATATTGCTTTCATCATATGGCAAATCATCATTGCACCAATAACTTTCTTTTTCAGCAATTTCAATATCTATTACATCATATAAATCAACTGGGACCATTATCATATCCATATTATGATAACCATCTTCCCTTTTGCTGATTACATCGATACTAATGTTTATCTTTCCATACGCTTTTTCAATCATATATCTATCATTCATCAAACTGTGTTCAGTTTAAATGTTTTCCTTTCTGCTTGACAACTAATAATATGCATATTTCATAAAACATTCAATACATTTATTAATTTATCTATATCTTAACACGACTGGATTATAATCTGTACTTTTCATCCCACAAATATTAAAAACTAAAACTATTTTAAATTTCTAATATCTTTAATTATCTTTCACACAAAAAAAGGAATATTGAAATAACAGAATTGATGAACAATACTCCTTATTTTTTATAGTTGATAGCTGTTTTTGTTACCCTATAATTCTTTTTTTAGAAGAAACTTTAGGTGTTCCTACTCGGATGTTATAACCCCAGCTTGACATCAATACAGTCTGATTAGCACATAATTCTCCTTGAAGACTCATATAGATTGCTGTATCGGTAAAGTCCCAGCCATAAGCATTCATCAACAGTCGATGAATTTCTCTGTAACCTGCTTCAGTAGCTTCATCATAACTTGGAGCAGTAGTATTTACATAGAAATAATCATCCGTTTCAGTTACTGGCCAGTTAAGTTCAAAATCTTTTATTAAGCTTACGGTAACTACAACCTCTCCTGCTATCTCTACTCCAGCACCAATCATTTCTCCATCTGCCATACTGGCATGAAGATCACCTAAAGCTAACAGTCCTCCCTGAACTCTGACAGGAAGATAAACTTTAGCTCCTCTGGTTATTACTTTGCTATCCATATTTCCACCATGATTACCTGCCATACCTGAAACTACATCGTCTCCTGCAGGAGCACAACCGATTACTCCAATCATCGGATTTGCGGGCCATTTAATATCATTATAATGAACATAGCCATCCTTTACTTCTAGTACCTTGGTTCTGATTTCTGTTTCTCCATCAAAAATACTCGCTCCTGGTATTGTACAACCAATTCCCTGAGGTTTTACATCAATAGAAAGAATATCTACTACTAAAACATCTCCTGGTTCAGCACCTTCGACATACACAGGACCAGTTGCAGGATTGACATTATTCCAGTCAATGGCGCCAACTAGCTTGTCTTCACTTTTAATTTGTCCTCCAAAGCAGTCTTCAGTAAAAAATTTTACAGTATCACCACTTTTTATGCGAGCAACAGGTTTCGCATCTTTACTAAAAGCATAAATGGTATCTCTAATTTCTAACATCCTATCCTCCTTATATTATCAATTTTTTATCTTTATTATATTGACATAATATCGTCAACAATATTACTTACAATTCTAACATATGATGAAGATGCCCGCAAATCAGCTATGTTTTCTTTTGTAAATGGTCAATATAAATCTTTATGCTCTAATCAAAAAATAGCTGAGATGCATATTTATATCTCAGCTATATATTTTCAAATTTAATTATTTTTCTTTGGAGGCAACACCCATGAGGTACTATAACTGATATCTCCCCATAAAATGCCAGATTCTGTTGAAAAATCAATATTCATACCTGTTTGACACTCATCAATAACATTGAATTCATTATCTAAAATGACGGTAGTATATTCCGCTGCTGTATCACCCATCTTTTGTGCAATTATTATTGAACCATCTCTGTTACAACCTTGAATATTTGAATAAGTATATTTATCAATGCTTGCCCCAGTTATTGGGAAGGTAATATCATTTACAAATACTGAATAGGCAACTACCTTACCTTCAGCATTGATTAAATATACTATTCCAGAAGCTTTTTTAACATCTTCATTTAATACACTGGCAGCAGTAATATATCCACCTAAATTTTGTTTAGGATACCATGGTATATGTGGATATCCAATAATTTCGCCTAACAGATTACCCCTTACATCATAAACTTCATTTACTTTTTTATCGCTTTTATCTAAGTCTTGAAAACTGATTCCACCACTATAATCTATAGGTGCAGCTGTAATAAATCCATCTTGCAAAATAGTTAATTCTTTATCTATCTCTTTATTTTCTAATACAATTTCACCTGTTTTTCTTTCAATAATGGTGAGATGTTTTTTATTGCTTCCTTCAGTGCTGTCAATTGAAATGAAAAGGTAATCACTGTTAGCCTGATTGTCATAATAATTGTAATTAAAGTTTTTAGACCAGGCAAATTTTAAATCAATATAGGCAGCATATGAATAATATTTCCCTCCTTCTGTAGAAAAAGGCATTCCTAAAATAAAATCATATATACTATCAAAAGCTATAACTTCAAAATTAGTTCCAAGCCTGAATTGAAGAAGAGTATATATCTCTAAAGTCTCTAAATCAAGATATCTTAATTCAGAAGTAGTCTGAGTATGAGTAATCAATGGAATGTGAGTTGTAACATAGGCATTTCTCTTATACGAAAATGGGTCAAAATATCTGCCTTCAAATTCTTTAATTAAGTCTCCTGTATATAAATCATATAAAAGTATTCTTTCTCCATCTGAATAATTAGTAAGTGTAACTATTGTATTTCCATCAACAGAAACACCAATTACTACACCTTGAACTTCATATTTCTTTCCAAAACCATTAGCATATCTATCATCAATCCAAGCATTATCAGGAATGGTTAAATCATATTGGATTGTTTCATTAATTACACCATTTCGTTTTGTTTCGAAATAACTGGCGATTGTTTTCCAGCTCATAGCCAGCCCTACTGCTGATAAAACAAGGAAAACGCCAAGGATTCCAAGAATAATTTTAAGACCGGTTTTCTTTTTCTTTTTAGGTTGATTATCATAATTTTGTTGATTTTGATAATTACTGTCATTTTCTTTTTGACTCATTTTTATTTCCTCCCTTACATCTAACAAAATAATTTGCCATTAGTTTATTATAACTATTTTATACAAAAATAAAAAGGATATTAAAATTCTTTTAATTTTCTTAACAATTCCATAAAAACCCTACCTACACTTAATAATAGACTTAATTTGTAAAATAAATATTCCTTATTTGTAAAAAACTGGTAATCTATTTTCCGTTAATTAAAAAACAATTATCCGATTGATAACTGCCTTTTTATAAAAAAATAAGCAAAACTTATTGCGATTCAACTTCTTCTATAATCAGATTATATATCTTTTGATAATCCTCCAATTCCAGTTGCTCCACCCTTGAAGCTGGATCAATTCCAATATCAAGTAATTGTTTTTTATCGATAACAAAGCCATTATTGTTTAAATTTGAAATTATCATTTTTCTTCTTTGTGAATAACAAGCTTTTACAATATCAAACAGCAGCTTTTCATCTTCTACCTTATTGCAGTTTTCTTTTATTTCAAATATTAATATTTCACTATTCACTTCCGGTACAGGAATAAAGTTATTTTTACTAACCTTGGTTAATACTTTAACATCACAATAATACTCTGCCATTACCTGTAAAACATTATAGTCTTTCCCTTTTTCGTTTTTAGTAAATCTATCGGCTACCTCTTTTTGCATCATCACAATAATTTTATCTATCTTATCACTTGACAATAAAACTTTCGTTAATAATTCAGTAGTGATGTAATATGGAAGATTTGAAACAATTGTTACTTTTTGATTGTATGAGTCTAATAAACCTTCTAAATCAATCTTTAAAAAATCTTCGTTTACTATTTTAATATTTTTATATTCTTTTAAATTCTCATTTAGAATTTCTACTAAATCACTATCAATCTCATAAGCCGTTACCTTTTTAACTTTTTCTGCTACTGCTTGAGTAATCGCTCCAAGTCCTGCACCGATTTCAATAATAGTGCTATCTTTATCTATTTGATCAACTACCTTATTAATAATGTTTGGCTCCACAATAAAATTCTGTCCAAACTTTTTCTTTGCACGATAGTTATATTTATTTAATATGTAATTAGTTTTTGACCTGCTGCCGATCATATTTTTTCAATATCTCCTGTAGATGATTATATTCATAACCTAACATATTTAAATATTTGAATAATTTCTTATTGTTGTTGCTGCCAAGATTTAATTGTTTTGATAAATAATATCTTTTTGTTTTATCTTTAATAAGTTTTAGTTTAAGATATTCGCTCCAACTGATACTTTCTTTGTCTGTTGTAAAAGTAACTGCTTTATTTAAAGCTTCCATTAAATCTTTGTCTTTAACATATTCAATGCCAACATTTCTTTTACCAATGGCTTTTTCTTTTTCAATAAAGACATGTTTGATATTGCTTACTTCTGAATCGATTATATCCCTGATCTTCTTTCCTGGGAAATCTGGATCGGTCATAACAATAACACCATTATTTTCACTGGCGTTTTTTATTATTTTTAAATCATCTTGAGTTATTGCCAGACCATTAGTACATAAAACTTGACAATCAAACAGTCTTTCAATCTTATCTTTGTCATGTTTTCCTTCCACAACAATTAATTCCTTGATTTTAGTCATTACATGTCTCCATAAATCTTTGATAATTATCAATTAACTGTAATTGCAGCTTTTCTATTTCTATATCTCTTAATCCGGATATATACTCCCCAACAAAGCGAACATAAGCCGGCTGGTTTTCTTTCCCTCTGAAAGGTGCTGGAGTCAGATAAGGACTGTCAGTTTCAATCATTATTTTATCTAAATCAACATTTATAGCATTAGTTTTTACCTTATTGGCATTTTTAAAAGTAACTACACCGGTAAAAGAAATAAAATAACCTAACTTCTGGTACTCTTTCATCATTTCTAAAGAATCAGAATAACAATGCATTAACACATTGGTTTTGGCATACTGTTTTAAAGTATCATAAGTATCTTTAGCTGCACTTCTTGAATGAATGATAAGTGGTTTATTATATCTGTTAGCTATCTCAATCTGTTTAATGAAAAGTTCTTTTTGTTTTTGGGCAAATTCTTTGGTGTAATAATAATCTAAACCAATTTCCCCAATTGCCTTGATTTGGGGATAATTATCTAAGGCAAAAACAAGAAAATCTAAATCTTCCTGGGTTATTTTTTCTACTCCTTGAGGATAATAACCAAAACTGATATCCAGATTTGGATATTGCTTTTGTTTTTCAATCATATATAATAATTCTTCTTTACTGCTACAAATAACATTAATTACAGCTACATCGTTTTCCTTTGCTTTTTGTATGTAACTATCAAAATCATTTTTATATCTATCGTCAGCCAAATGGCAGTGAGTATCTATCCAATATGTCATCTTATTTACCTACACAGAATCTAGAGAAAATCCCATCTAATAAATCTTCTCTTGAATATTCTCCTAATATCTCTTTTAAATACCTGTATGCATTTTGAATATCTTCAGTCACCAGATCCAGTGGAACTTCATCATTTAAAGCCTGTAATGACTGTTCCATTGATTGTTTAGCCTTTCTCATTAAGGAAATCTGTCTTTCATTTGTTAGAGCAGGTTGAGTTAAAGCAATTTTATTTTCTTCAAACATTTCGTTTATCACATCAATCAGCTGACTGATATCATTATTAGAAGCTGAAATTGTTATCCCTTCATCAGTTGGTTGTATATCCGATTTGTTATAAACTACAATGCGATTATAACCTTCAGTTTCTTCTAATAATTGATGATCTTCATCATCAATATCTGAACTATCCAAAACTACAATAACAAGTTGTGCCTGAGCTAAAGCTTCCTTTGATTTTCTAATGCCAATCTGTTCAATACTGCTTTCTGTTTCTCTAATTCCCGCTGTATCAATTAAATGCAGTGTGACATTATTTAATCTGACTTCACCTTCAACTAAATCTCTGGTTGTACCGGCAATATCTGAAACTATAGCTTTATCCTGATCTAGCAAGGCATTAAGAAGAGAACTTTTACCCACATTTGGTTTTCCAACTATTACCGTTTTTACACCCTCTTTTACTACAATGCTGCTTTCAGCAATATTTAAAATGTTCTCGCTTTCTTTCAGCCATCTTTCAACCAGACTTTTTACTTCTTTGGCAGTAATAATTCCATTATCATCATATTCCGGATAATCAATATTCACTTCAATATGCGCCACACACTGTTCAACTGCATCAATCATTGGTTCTAACAGTTTTCTAATGCTGCCACTTAACGAATTCATTGCCAGTTTAGCATTATCTTTATTATCTGCCACAATTAAATCATTAATAGCTTCAGCCTGTGTCAAATCAATTTTTCCATTCAGGAAAGCTCTCTTTGTAAATTCCCCATTTAATGCTTGCCTTGCTCCACAACTTAAACATAAAGTTAAAATCTTTCTGGTCACATACAAACCACCATGACAATTAATTTCTACCATATCTTCCCCGGTAAATGATTTAGGGCTTCTAAAAGTGTTGACTAATACTTCATCAACCTTTTCGTTAGTTTCAGGATCAACAATAAAACCATAATAAATACGATAGCCTTCATAATTATTGTCTTTACTGACAAAGATCTTATCAAGCACATCAAAGCTGCTATTTCCCGATAATCTGATTACATTTATGGCCGCTGCACTTAATGTGCTGGTTGAAATTGCTACAATTGTATCATTAAACATAGTTCTCTTTCCTCGATACTTATTGTATCATACCACTGATTTTATTGACAAAAAAGGCTTTTTATCAAGCCTTTTGTCTTATTTGTTTTCTGCCTGTTCAACAATTTCTTTTGCCCAATTAAAGAACTTGTTAGTTGCTAAATCTTCAACTGTTTTAATATTAAATGCTTCTTTTAACAGTACCGCATCACTATCTGAAACCCCCCACAAAGCACTCACTGGTGCTTTCATAAGTTCATCTAATGGCAAAGATTTATACTTTTTAATAATCCATCTGTTTCTATTTTCTAAATCTTTTTCCTTAATAATTGTTTTACCTTTTTCTTCTTCAGTTTCAGTTTGTTCTAAGGAAACAACTTCTTCTTTAACTTTACTGTTATCTTCAATACCAGCAGTTTCTTTCTCTGTCTTTATTATTTCGATTTCTTTAGAAACCTTTTCTTTCTCTTTAACATCTTCAATTACTGTTTCGCTTTTAGCAATCAAAACTGGTAGCACATAAAATAAGGCAATAATGGCATAATTAACAACTACATGTCCATAAAAGCCAATTGCAGCAATTGGTTTAAGTAATAACACTACCGATATTACTAAATTGATTATTCCAAAGGCAACCCCGTAAATTCCAGCAGGTTTCATTAACTTTGTTAATGCCGCAAAAATGACAGCTCCCATTACTAATGCAATGACAATATTTAATGCTGTATTTATTTGAAATAAAGCTAAAATAAACCCTGATACAAATCCCATTATGGAAAATATTAGCAGTTTTCCCTCAAATATAATTTGTATTGCTATCAACATCAAAAAACCAATTAATATACTATTAATAAACACATAGGAAAAACTATTATAATCAGCTGTTTTTGCGCTAGTGAAAAAACCACAAATTGTCAATATCAGATAAAAAGCGATTAAATGATAAAAAACATTTTCTCTTCTTTCTTCATCATCTTTATTTATTAAATGCATTACGACAACTAAAGACATCAGCAATATTATTAATGCTAATGTCATGAGCACAGTAAAGTATTGTTTTCTAAAGATAAAGGCCACAATCCCTATAACAACAGCCAATGCATTCAACCATGAAACCTGTTTTTCAGCTTTTTTGTAGAAATTTAAATCTTTTTGTTCCATAGTTTACTCCTTTTCTAAGTCTTTTGTATCAACCCAGCCATATACTCCTTTGCCATCCAATGACACAATATGATAAGGATGAGTAGCGTTTCTTGACAAATGCGTGACCTTACATCTACTTTCAGCTTTTTTATTCGCTGGGTAAACAGACTCTGAGCCATAATAAATATTACCACCCTTAAATATTACGATATCTCCAATATTTAAGTTTGTATTCGTTACCATCTTTGTTATTCTAAGTTCATTTTCTTGTAAAATAAATAAATTTGTTACTAATTCTTTTTGTTGCAGAGTCAGGTTTTCATAAGCTTCTCTAGCAGCTTTAATAGCATTTTCATCATAATTGTTATCCAGTTCATTTATCATTTCAATAACTTTTAAAGCTTCTTGCTGATCTTTTAAAAATTGGAGTTGATTTTTGTAATCTTGAAGCTTTTCTAAAGTTGTTACTTTTTCTTGTGCTTCTAAAGGGAGATTTTCATATTTTTCTTTAGCTTCAATAATTAAACTTTCTTCTTCTAAAGTAACGGGTGTGCTAATTGAATTTACCAATTGATCAAATTCTTCAGCTAAAACAAGATTTTCATCAATCTTTTCTTCTCTAAAGTTCTCAATAAACGGCATTTTTACTGTTTCATCTAGTTTGTTAAGTTCTCTAACACCAAAAAATAAAAAAACAAGCATTAATAACAACACTAATATATGCTTTTTCATCTTATTTTCCTTTAGCTTCCTCATATAAAATCCTGGCTCTTTTGAAGTATTTCAAATTAGCCATTTCCTTTATATTGTCAATTCCAAAAGCTTCTTTCATTTTGTCTTTATCTTTGGCTGAAACACCTTGCAATGCATCAATTGGAGCTTTCAAAAGTTGCTTAGCACTTTGTCCTTCGTATTCCTTGTCTAACCGATTCTTATCTATCACCCTTATCCCCCTCCTTTTTTATTTTATGGTATTTATACTTTTTTCACAAGTTTTTTAAGCTATTTATATTCATTATTTTTAATATTAAAGGTTTGACAAAAGGAAATGGCAATATATACTAATAAATGGTAATGTTTAAGAAGGTTAAATTTAATGAACAATAAAAAAAGAAAAAAAAGATTAATAATCATGCTAGCCAGCCTTATTTTTATAGCCTTTTTATCTTTTTATATGGTTTTTATTTGTGGTTTTTATGCTGCTAGTGATAAAGTCGTTGGACCATACACAGGATCTGCCAATATAGATAAATATCTCGAATATGAAGCATGGCAGATTGGAAGAAACAAATATGGACAACCAATTTTTGTTGATTCCGATGAAGCCTTTAAGTTAGCTCAGGAAAAATACTCAGAGGCAATAATTCTTATCTACAATCATTTTAATGAAGAATATCAAGTTGGAAAATTTGGCAAGAATAATTATCAGCTATATAAAATGTTGGGTTGGCAAATACCGACAGATGATGAAACAATAAGAAAGTCAGGAGTTGAATTAACCCAGTTTTTAGATATTTATGAAAACAGTTTTAAAAGATGGATTTATGTGCCAGGATTTGGTTGGGATAGAATTTGTCCATAAAATTAAAATACATAACAAAGATTATTTATCTCATTTTCACTCTATTTTTTGCAATTTGAAAATATCGAATACTATTGCTATAATTTAAATACTAACAAAGGAAATAAAATATGAAACTTCAGGAATCAGCAGAAAACTATTTAGAAACAATTTTAATTCTTTCTAAAAAGAGTTCTTTTGTTCGTTCTATTGATATCGCCAATGCTTTAAATTTTTCCAAACCAAGTGTAAGTGTAGCAATGAAAAAACTATCTAAAGGAAAATACATTGACATTTCCAAAGATGGAGCCATAACCTTAACACCTGAAGGATTAAAAATCGCAGAAAGAATCTATGATCGCCACGTCTTTCTTACTAATTGGTTAATCAGCATTGGGGTTGACGAAAATGTTGCTAGTGAAGATGCCTGCAGAATGGAGCATATCATCAGCCAGCAAACAATAGAAGCTTTAAAAAAACATTATGAAAAATAGGTATTGATAACTTTGCAAAATAAAAAGCGATTTATAAAAATATTTTAAAATTTATAAAACGCTTTTTTTATAATTTCTTGTTTACATACCACCTATAAGAAGAAAACTTCTTCAACTGCTTTTCCTAGAAATCGGCATATTTTCAAAGCTAACTCCAGTGAAGGATTAAATCTTCCATTTTCAATCGCAATAATCGTTTGACGAGGTACATCAACAGCATCAGCCAAATCTTCTTGTCGCAAGCCTTTCTCTTTTCTTAACTGTTTTAATTTATTCCTCATCTTCACAACCACTGACCATCTTATGCTTTAATATTAATTTAGTAAGCCACATTATGATATCCTGCAAACACATTAATATGAAGGCTAAAATCTCAATTTTTCCTGTTTTAAAGAATGCCACTATATTCCAAATAGCCAAATAAATGGTAGAAAACGCCCGCGAAGCCCTTATCGCTTTATAGTTTATGCTCATTTCCAGTTCATCTGCTAAAATTCTTTTTTTATTCTAAATCCTCCTAAAATTAACAGACAGGCTATTTAAAAATATCAACAAAACTTTACTTTTTTTATTTAAATTGTGATTAATATATGATAAAGTCCTAAACAATATTACTGGAAAACGACCCAGATTATAATATGATTAATATCATGTAATTTATTTGAATGCATTACTCTTTAAAAATTAGAATTCGTATCTATTCTACAAACTGGGATTTGTTACTCTATCCTTTTACTTTCTTGCTGTTTATTAATTCCACAACTATGGAAGCAACAATCATTGTAGCAATCACGCTTGTCCAAATAATCCACAAATTGCTTGTTGCTCCACCACCAGCATCAACACCATTTATTTGGAACAAATCTGCTATTATAAACCCGATCGGATATGAGATGGCAGCGACAAACGGGATTATTTTTACTTTCATGAAACATAAAATAATCATAACTAAAAGCAAAGGCAAAAAAAGCATAAAAGAAAATTGTTTCATCCCGTGTGTTTCAAATAATACATACCTTATAACAATGAATGAGATAACCAAAATTAGTAATGATACCACGCTGGTCTTATTGATTTTCTTCACACTTATCGCCTCCGCAACTTATAATTTAACTTACTCAATTTTATCATTTTTTATTTTTTGAAAAAATGTTATTTATCAAAATTATAACTAGACAACAATATAAATAATCTTATTGTTTAGTTATAAAACACAGCTTAGACAAAGCATAAAATTGCAAATTACCCTTGTTTTCTCAAGAATATTTCATTAGTATCGGCATTCATACCATCCACTATTGCCAATGATTCTAAATGATAACCCAAATTTCTAATAATTGTCCCACCAGGTTGAAATCCTTTTTCTATTGCAATACCAATTCCAACAATCTTAGCTTTTGCCTGCTTAATGATCGATATCAAACCTTGCAGGGCACAGCCATTAGCTAAAAAATCATCAACAATCAATATGTTTTCACCTTCATTGATAAAACGTTTTGAAACAATAACCTGATTTTTTATTTTATGAGTAAATGATTCAACTTCAGCAACATAAACGTCGCCGTCAATGTTGACGCTTTTTGCCTTTTTAACGAAAACTACTGGAACATCAAAGTATCTAGCCAACGCAAAAGCAATCGCAATACCACTGGCTTCAATAGTTACAATTTTATCGACTTTTTTATCTTTGAATCTTTGATAAAACTCTTTACCCATTTCATCTAATAAATTGATGTCAATTTGATGGTTCAAAAAGCTATCAACTTTCAGTACATTTCCTGGTTTTACAATTCCATCTTTTAAAATCCTTTTTTCTAAACAGTTCATATTTAATCCCCTTTTATTGTCCTACATTAATAATCTTAATAAATAAAAAGAGTTTTTACAAACTCCCTATTTATCTATATACTTATCAATTGCTTCTAATCTGTTCATCGCTTTGGCTAATGAAGCTCTTGCCAGAATAATGTCGGTATCCCTTCGTGCTACAGATAATCTTTCTTCAGCCTTTTGAATTGATGCTCTAACTTTTCTTTCATCAAGTTCTTGAACATTTTCAATTGTGTCGCACAAAACAATGCCTTTATTATTTTCAAACAAAAGCATCCCATTGCTAATTGAATGATAAGAATCCTTATTTTCATAAGTTGTTTCTACAACACCTATTGTTAAAGGAAGCATTATTGGCATATGATTAGCCAAAATACATCTTCTACCTTCAGCAGTGGGTACATTCAATCTGTTGGTCTCTACAGTTTCATAGATTCCCTGATATGTAACAAAATCAACCTTGAAGTAATTCATTACTTCATCTCCTTTGCTTTTTCTAAAACATCTTCAATTGCTCCAACGAAAGTAAAAGCTGCCTCTGGAAGATGATCGTGTTTTCCTTCTAAAATTTCTCTAAACGATCTGACAGTGTCCTCAATTTTTACAAACTTTCCATCATAACCAGAAAACTTTTCAGCTACATGGAATGGCTGTGACAAAAAGTTTCTGACTCTTCTTGCTCTGTTAACAGTTACTTTATCCTCATCGGAAAGTTCATCAATACCCAAAATAGCAATAATATCCTGTAAATCTTTATATTTTTGTAAAATGCTGATTACATCTTGAGCTACATTGTAATGTTCTTCTCCAACAATATTTGGATCTAATGCTCTGGAAGAAGACTCTAACGGATCAACTGCTGGATATAAACCTAATGAAGCAATATTTCTATCCAATACTGTTTTAGCATCCAGGTGGGCAAAAGTAGTTGCTGGAGCAGGGTCTGTCAAGTCATCTGCAGGAACATAGATCGCCTGGATTGAAGTAATTGAGCCATTTTTAGTTGAAGTAATTCTTTCCTGCAATTCGCCCATTTCAGTTGCTAAAGTAGGCTGATATCCGACTGCTGAGGGCATTCTTCCCAATAATGCTGAAACTTCTGAACCTGCTTGGGAAAAACGATAAATATTATCTATAAACAATAGAACATCTTGTTTATCTTGATCTCTAAAATGTTCAGCCATTGTTAAAGCGCTTAAAGCAACTCTCATTCTAGCTCCTGGCGATTCATTCATCTGACCATAAACTAAAACCGTCTTTTCTAAAACACCTGAATCTTTCATTTCATAGTAAAGATCATTCCCTTCTCTTGTTCTTTCTCCAACGCCGGCAACAACTGATAAACCGTTATGTTCAGTAGCGATTGAATGAATCATCTCCTGCATTAAGACCGTTTTACCAACACCAGCACCACCAAATAGACCTGTTTTCCCACCTTTAATGTATGGACATAAAAGGTCTACAACTTTAATTCCTGTTTCTAAAATCTCTACCGTTGTCTCCTGTTCTTCAAAAGCTGGAGCTTTTTTATGAATAACATCTCTTTTAACATTACTTGGAATCTTACTTAACCCGTCAATTGGATCTCCCAGCAAGTTAAACATTCTGCCTAAAATCGGCTTTCCTACTGGAACTTCAATTGCTTTGCCTGTATCATAGGCTGGCATTCCTCTTTTTAGACCACTTGTCTGATTCATTGCGATACATCTTACCTTATCATCACCAATATGCTGTTCTACCTCACAAGTAATAATTTCGTTGTTCAACTCAATTTTTATCGCATTGTATATGTTAGGTAAAGTCTCATTAAATCTAATGTCGATAACCGGCCCAATTATCTGCACTACTTCACCGACATTTTCAAAAGCAGTAGAAGTTATTTCTTCTTGTTTTGTTTCTATTGCTGTGACAATATTTTCTACCATAATTAACTCCTTTCTACTTACTGTTTACAGTTCCAGCTGTTATTTCATTCATTTCCTGGGTAATAGCAGCTTGTCGCGCTTGATTATATGTCAATTCTAATTCATAAATTAAATCATCAGCATTTTGATTGGCGTTATCCATTGCACTTCTTCTAGCTGCATGTTCACTTGTTTTTGCCTGTAAGAAGGTGGCATAGATCTGTGAGCTGACATACATCGGAATCAGCTGATTGAGTACATCTTCCCTGCTAGGTTCTAACAATATTTCTGATTCTATCCTCTTGCCGCTTGTCTTAATTGGCAACAAATGAAAAGTTGTAGGTACAAAGGTAAGGGCGTTCACATATTGTGTGTAGATGACATCAATTGAAGATAACATATCATTCTGATACAAAATAAGTAAATCAGTAATCAATTGATTAATTTTTGCTGGTTCCAAATCCTGCCATTCATTATATTCTTTAATTACCATATAATCATTGGCTCTTAACCATTTAATTCCATAAGTCCCAATAGCGAAAATAGGTTCTTCTTTGGAAATATTTTTTTCAACATACTTTAATAGATCCTGATTATATGAACCACATAATCCACTATTAGAAGTAATAATGATATGAGCAGGATTGTCAACAACAGAAGGCTTTAAATACAGATTTGTTTCTTCTCCTTCCGTTTTAGCAGATAAAGCGGCCAACAGGAAAGTGTGATAGATGTCTGCATATTCGTTGTTTTCTATCATTTTATTTTTTTGTTTCTGTAGTTTGGCTGTCGCAACTAAAGCCATCGCATTTGTCAGTTTTTTTGTTGACTGAACTGACCTTAGCTGTCTTTTTATCTTGCTAATCTGTCCTGCCATATTACATCTCCGTTATTCTATATTTCTCACTATGTTCTTTCATTACTGCATACATTCTCTCTTCAAGTTCTAAAGAAATATCTTTTTCATTTCTAATTTCTTCGACAATTTCCGGATAAGAAGAATGCATTTCTAAAAGTAGTGATTGTTCATAATACTTGACCATTCTCAAAGGAATTTGATCAATCAAACCTTTTTGGTTAGCAAACAAAATCATCACCATATCTTCCATTGCCACAGGAGAATATTGTGGTTGTTTTAAAAGTTCTGTTAAATGCTGACCTCGATTGATTGTCTGTTTGGTTGCTACATCTAAATCTGTACCAAACTGCGCAAAATCTAACACTTCACGATATTGGGCTAAATCCAATTTTAATGAAGAAGAAACTTTCTTCATTGCTTGAGTTTGAGCTGAACTACCAACACGTGAAACCGATAAACCAGAATCTACTGCTGGTCTGATACCACTATTAAATAATTCTGTCTGTAAGAAAATCTGGCCGTCGGTAATTGAAATTACATTAGTTGGAATGTAGGCTGAAATATCACCAGCTTGTGTTTCAACAATTGGTAAAGCCGTTGAAGAACCACCACCTAAATCTGCCGACAACTTTCCACTTCTCTCTAACAATCTTGAATGCAAATAGAAAACATCGCCTGGATAAGCTTCTCTTCCTGGAGGACGTTTTAGCAGTAAAGAAAGCGTACGATAAGCAACCGCATGTTTACTTAAGTCATCGTAAACAATTAATACATCCTGCCCCTGATTCATCCAATATTCACTGATTGAACAACCGGAATAAGGTGCAATATATTGAAGTGCTGCCGGTTCACTTGCTCCAGCAACAACTACCGTTGTATAAGCCATAGCTCCATTTTGTTTTAATTTTTCAACTATTTGAGCTACAGTTGAATTCTTTTGCCCGATTGCGACATAAATGCATTTAACATTTTTACCTTGCTGATTCAAGATAGCATCAATCGCAATAGCTGTTTTTCCTGTTTGTCTATCCCCTATGATTAACTCACGCTGTCCTTTACCAATTGGAATCATTGAGTCAATAATCTTAAGTCCTGTTTCTAATGGCTGGTGTACTGATTGGCGTTCAATTACACCAGGAGCAGTTTTTTCAATTGGAGCATATTCATAAGTTTTAATTACTCCTTTTCCATCTATTGGATTACCAAGAGCATCAACTACTCTACCTAACAAAGCATCACCAACAGGTACCTCAACAACTCTGCCGGTAGCCACTACCTGACTTCCCTCAACAACATTTCCAGCATCAGATAATAATACCGCTCCAACATTGTCCTCTTCTAAATTCATCACCATCGCAACACTGTCACCAATTGATAACAGTTCTTCTGACATTGCTTCAAAGACACCGCTTATATTTACAATCCCATCGGCTACTGATGTGACGTAACCTATGGTAGCTGAAGTCTGGACATTGACTCTTTGTTTTTCAAAAGTGTCAATCTGTTGTTTAATCGATTGACTCATTTCTCTTGTCGAAGCTTCAAAGTCTTCATCCTTTGCCAACAACGAAGATTTCAGGTCCTTTAATTTTGAACGGTAAGAACCATCCCAGACATTATTATTAATAACAATCTTAAAACCACCAATAAGTGATTCATCAAGTTTATTTTCTAAAACCACTTTTTGTTCTAATTCATTTCCAATCGCAACCTCTAATTTTTCGATATGTTCTTTTTCAAGAGGTCTGACTGAATACACTACACCAAAACCGATACCCTTGATGCGATAGTAATACGCCAAAAAATCCTGAATCAATAATAACTCAGTATGCTTTTGGTTGATGGCGTTATTCATAATAAAGAACGTTGTTAATACATCATTATCCAATGTGTTATTGAATGCCTTTTGAAGTCTGTCTTTTTTATCACTTGTAGAAATGGTCGTTGAATCAATATATGCTGCCAGTTCACTGTCTAAATTTAACCTTTCATTAACTTGATTAAGAGTATCAAAATATACATCTAACTTATCGTCCTGTAAAGCTAAATTATGCAGATCATGAGCATATCTTCTTGTAGTTATACTCATTTTGCAGTTACTTCGTCAATGAAGCTTTCGATACTGTCAATATCTGATTGACTATCTAATTTTTGTTGCAGCATCTTTTCTGCTGCAGTAATTGCTACATTAACAATCTCCTGATGCATATCTTCTAACATTTTGTTTTTCTGTAAAGTGATATTATATTGAGCTTCTTCAACTAACTGTTGTGATTTTTGTTTTCCTTCTTCTACTAAATTGTTTTTTAATCTTAAGCCTTCCTCTTGGGCTTTTCTAATTGTTTCTTGAGCTTGAAGCTTTGCATCTTCAATGTAAGCATTAGCTTTTTCATTTAACATCTCAGTTTCTTCTTTTAATTCATCCGCATTTGTCAACCTCGATTGTTCGTATTCTGATCTTTTATCCAGAATTCTTTTAACCGGTTTCCAGGCCAATAGATACATTAAGGTAAACAAAATAGCTGTCGAAGCTAATTGAGTTACAACAGTCAAGATATTTGGCATTAACAACTCCAAAATATCAGGTATATTCATAAACTACGCTCCTAAAATGAAGATGATTAAAAACGCTATCAATAAGCCATAAATAGCTGAAGTTTCGGCAATAGCTGCACCAATGATTGCCATCCCCTGAATTTTCCCTGATGCATCTGGGTTTTTCCCAATTGCTTCTACTGCTGCAATTGCGACTTTTGCCTCATAGACACCTACGATAGCTCCACCCGCTACTGCTAACGCTGCTGCTAAAGCGATAATTCCTGTTTCCATTTTTCATTCCTCCTAGTAATCTTTTGGTAACTCTTTTCCAATAAAAGAAAGTGTAAGTGTAATAAATATATATGCCTGCATTGCTCCCGAAAATAAATCAAAATAGAAAT
Organism: Erysipelotrichia bacterium; assembly: GCA_012520255.1. GTDB lineage: Bacteria > Bacillota_I > Bacilli_A > Erysipelotrichales > Erysipelotrichaceae > UBA1783. Next base: position 133,004 of record JAAYOQ010000010.1, read on the forward strand.
GCAGCACTGGAGTAACTATCACTCCTATAACATTGAACCCCGCAAAAAGTGGAATCATTGCTGATACTTTTTCAAACAATTGATAGATGACTCCCATTAGAACTGTTCCAGCTATAATGTTTCCAAACAAACGTAACGATAACGATAATAATGTCGATGCCTTACTGATTACGTTCATTATGACAAACGGAGCCATTGGTTCAGCTAAACTTTTCATATACTTTTTAAATCCGTTAGATTTAATCGCATAATACTCAATCAGCACACAAGTAATTGCTGCTAATGATAAAGTAACGCTGTAGTTTGATGTTGGGGATTCAAACGAAAATAGTCCAGCAATATTAGACAGAAAAATATAAAGTGCAACTGTCATGATATATGGTGTCAAAAACTTAGCTGCTTTATCGTCTGTTTTTTCCTTTACCATCTTATCAACCGTTTCCGCCGCCATCATAACTACCAGTACAACTCCAGTAGGCTTTGATAATGGATCAAATTTGACAAGCTTTCTATTAATTAATATTAATATTACTGCAATAATGATTACTATTGCGATAATATAGAATACTGTTGGTTGTACTTCCATCTTACTTTCCTTCCTTTCTGCTTATAGTTAAAACCAATAAACTTATCTTAAAAATCATTAATCCAAAAAAAACTCCGAAAATATTTACTTTTTCTGGAATCAACATGGCAATTAACATCGATATAATGATTATTGATAAGCGAATTAATTTTGATATCATCATTTTTGTTGAACTTTGCTGCCGGTTAATTGTTTCATCCATATAAATAGTTAATAAATGAATATATGTCAACGAAGCAAGACACCCAAGTATCAAACCCTCACTTATTGCTTTGTTGATAAAAGAGAAAATTATTGAAACTGTAATTGTAACTAAGACAGAAAGCCCTTTTACTTTTTTATCCATTAAAGTAATTTGATGACGAAAAAGTAATTTAATATATTAACCTTCTGTCGATAATATGAATTATTCTCTACCATTTTCGTCAACCCCTTTTTAAAAATCGATATTAATCCTTATATATCATACCATAAGCCTTTTTTCTTTTCTATATTAATTTATTTACAACTCACCCACTAAAGATAAGGAAAATGTTTGATTATTTCTTCTTTAAATTCTGTTAAAGAATGCTGATAAACACCATCTAAAAGAATTACGTCCATCTCTAAAGCTCTTTGAACCACAGGTTCCAAAGCCTTGCTTGATGACACTAAAACCGCTTTGGCATATTTGCCACCATATTGTTGAGCCATTACTTTTATTTCATATAAAAACTCTTTTGTTGGTTGTGTGTTCTTACAACTGACAAAAATTGGTGTATGATTATAAATCATTACCACATCTATTTCATTTCTTGGATCAGCAGGTATATTGGTTATTATTCCATTTAAATCGATTAATACGCTAGATTGACAATCCTTAAAATTACAACATTCATATGCTGCTAAGCAAGTGTACATTTCTAGAGCTGAACCTGATTTTTCATATAATTCTCTAGTTTTTACACCGGAACTCATTTCATAAATACAATGTCTTTTGCCGTTAATTGTGGTGTATTGCCAATCTGAAACAATCTTTAATCTGGTAAATCTATCCATAACCCTGCCTACAGTTTTTTCATCACCCTGCTTACTACATTTGCGTTGATAAATAATTTTGCCATCATCTTCAAAATACATGCTCGGCATTGAGCAAAATTTATTCCATTCATATGGAATGTTTTTTACCGCATTCCATACTCTCAAAATTTCGTTTCTCAATTCATTATTTAAATAGTTGTATTTTATGCCATTAGAAATGGAAATAACTTTCCCGCCATTCATCGCAATAATCTCTTCAATGGTTGCAGCAGCACTTTGTTTTCTAACATAGACATCCTCATTGTTATTATAAATTAAAGTATCTGTTTTAACGTCGTATTGGTGAACCATAGTTTTATAATTTCGATATTTCCCAATAATGTATCCAGTAGCTACCGAGAACAATTCTGAACCTCCAGTTACATCAAAATCATATAAATCATCTCTATTCATGACTTCTATAATTTGTCTGGCTATTAAAGCCACTGAATTTTCATCAATTTTGATGAACTTAGCCTCCAAATCAAAATTATCTTTGATAAACTCAGTTAAGTGTTCTTTTTTGCGAGGATGAGGATTTTCAAAGTGAAAGAAATACACACCATCATAATCCCTATGAAATAAGGAAATTAAATTTTCCAGATAATCCTTATCATAAAATTCCATTAAATATGTTTTCATGTGTATCCTTTACTCCTTACTATATATTCTATCTTTATTCTTATTTCATTTCAACAAAGACAAAAAGCGGTAATTACAATCTTGTAATTACCACCCTTAATGCTTATTTAGTACCGAATATTCTATCTCCTGCATCACCTAAACCAGGAACAATGTAGCCTATTTCATTTAATCTTTCATCTTTAGATGCCAAATAGATATGGACATCTGGATGAGCTTTTTCTACCGCATCTATTCCTTCCTGAACACCAACCAGACATACAAGTCTGATATCTTTTGCACCAGCTTGTTTAACACGGTCAATTGCTGCTACTGCACTGCCTCCCGTTGCCAACATTGGATCAACTATCATCACCATGCTATTAGCGATGTTTGATGGAAACTTAGCATAATAAAAATGAGGTTCTAATGTTTCTTCATCTCTGTATAAACCGACATGACCTACTTTTGCTGTTGGAACTAATTGCTGAATACCATGAACCATTCCTAAACCAGCTCTTAAAATTGGAACCAGCACAATATCTTTATCTAGTTTTGCACCCATCGTTTTTCCCATAGGCGTATTAATTTCGACCTCTCTTATAGGGAAATCTTTAGTGATTTCATATGTCATTAAACCACCAATTTCATCAAGGTTTTCTCTAAAATCTTTTGTCCCTGTTTCCACACTTCTCATTAATGTTAATTTATGTTTGATTACCGGATGATCTATTACATGCAACATCTTTGTTTCCTCCTTTAATGTAATATTTATTTTTAACACGCTAAAGCGTTGTTAATGTCTTCTTTTGTGATATCTCCCTCTCTTATAAAGATTAACTCTTCTTTTGTACAATCAATTATTGTACTTGATATTCCTGATTTTGCCTTTCCTTCAACAATTAAATCGATCTTTCCATTTAACTGGTTTAATACTTCGTCATGGCTGTTAGTAGTTGGTTTACCTGAGATATTAGCACTAGTTACAAACATTGGTCCGACTTCTTTTAACAGTTTTAACACAAACTCATCATCGGGGATTCTAATGGCGACAGTATCAAAATCATTAACCATTTCATCTTTAATAGTATCCTTCTTTTTTAGAACTAGCGTTAATGCTCCAGGAGTAAATTTTTCTACAAGTCTTTTTTCTCTTTCATTTAAAAAAGCCACCCTATGCATTTGTGAAATATCATAAACCATTAAAGGAAATGGTTTTTTTTCATCCCTGCCCTTGGCGACTTTCATTTTATTTAAAGCTTCTAGATTATCAAAACAGACACCGATACCAAAAACAGTATCGGTAGCAAAAGCAACTACCTCACCCTTCTTTAAGGAGTTGACTATTTTTTTAAAACATCCTGGTTTAATTACTTTTGTCATTTTGTTTCTCCAAACCCTGTTATATTCTATCATAATTAAATCTATTATGAGCACTTTTTATACTGATTTTTAAATATTAATTCCGATTTTTTCAAACAATGCTTTTGTATTAAGTTGTTTTCTGTTTGTTTGATAATTTCCGTTTAAAAATTCCAGAGCATATCCAATATGGCAACATACTCCTTGATATAAAACATCCTCATCAACGTCAAATTTATGATTATGTGTTTGGGCAGTTATTCCCTTTTTGGCATTAGAAGTAATCAGATTGACATATAATCCATCTGATTTCATTTGTAGATAAGCAAACGATTCAGACCCCATCTTTGGTTGACCTTCATCAATATTGAATCCTAGCTTACTAAAAGCATTTCTACCAATTTCACAACATAACTCATCATTTATTACTGGATAGGTATTTATTTTGAAATGTTCAGTAAAAGTACAGTCATATTTTTCACTTTTTTCTTGTAAAATCTTTTTAAATTCTGAAACAAAATAATCTGCCACTTCTTCTTTAAAGAAACGGATTGAGCCTTCAAACTTCAAGGTATTAGCAATAATATTACATTTGCTGCCACAATCTACTACACAAGTTGAATAAGAAAACAGTTCCTTTTTGTCTATCTCAATATCCCTTAAAGCTGAAACAACATCCACAAAAACATCAATTGGATTATTACATAAATCAGGTCTCGAACCATGTCCTCCTTTACCATGAATTGTGATATCAAATACTATCATTCCAGCATAATATTCTCCTGTGCGAACAATTATATTTCCTAACTCTTGCTCAACAATAGAGCCTACATGAATACCGAAACAGTTATCATATTCAACGTTATTTTCTTCAAAATACTTCAAGCAATAGTAAATATTTTCCCCAGATTCTTCTCCTCTTTCAAAAAATCCAAATATTTTACCAGAAAATTTATCTTTATGCTGATTTAAAATTTGTAAAGCAACTAACAGCATTGCCGTATGACAGTCATGACCACACATATGGGCAACACCTTTATTCTCACTGATACAAGGTTTCTTAATTCCACTATCATTAAACTGACATTCTTCAATTGGTAAAGCATCAATATCGGCCCTTAATAACACTGTCTTTCCAATTTTTCCAGAATCGATTGTAACCAATATCCCACCATTTTCAATTTCAACATATTCTACACTATACTTTTCTAACTCCTGTTTAATGAATTTTAAAGTTTCATATTCTTTTCCCGTAAGTTCTGGATACCTATGAAAGTGACGACGATATTTTATTAATCTTTCTTCATTTTCTTTTGCCAGTTTAATGATATTCATATTTCTACCTCAATTCCTTTATTGAAATTATAGACTTTACCGGATGCTTTGACAAATAAAAAGCAGTGCTTCAGCACTACTTATGATAAATTTCATTGTTTAATATTTTATAGCTGCGATATATTTGTTCAAGAATAAGAAGTCTGGCAATATTATGGGGAAAGGTCAATTCAGATATTTTAAGTCTGAAGTCAGCTCTTTCTCTAACGCTATCACTTACTCCTAGTGATCCTCCAATAATAAAAGTAATATTCGAACTTTGATAAGTATTTATCTGCTCGATTTTTTTAGCTAACTCCTCACTATTTAAAGACTGGCCTTGTAAATCCAGCAAGATGACATAGCTGTCTTTTTTTATTTGTTTAATTATTCTTTGGCCTTCGAGTTCTTTAACTTTCTGTTCTTCTAATTTATCATTAGGTTTGTCAGCAACTTCTATTACTTCAATTTTTGAATAATTAGAAATTCTTTTTCTATATTCATTAATTAGTGTTGTTAGAGCTTTTTCCTTAATTTTTCCTACCGCAACAATTCTAATCATTTTACAACTGCCCCATCTTCAACTTCATTAACTGTTATAGTTTCTAACATTCCGCTTTCATCTTCAGCAGTTAAAATCATTCCCCTGGACTGTTGTCCCCTTAGAATAATTGGAGCCAGGTTAGCAATGAAAGCAACTTTCTTACCAATCAGTTGTTCCGGACTATATTTTTCAGCAATGCCACTGACAATCTGTCTTTCATCACTACCACATTTTACCTTTAAAACTAACAGTTTATCAGCCTTTGGATGTTTTTTACAGTTTAGTATTGTTCCAATTCTAATATCTATTTTAGCAAAATCATCAATAGTTATTTCATCTTTAAACTTCATTTTTTCAGGTTCTTTTGCTTCTAAATATTTTTGAATTTCTTCCAATTTAGCTTCAGCATCAATTCTCGCAAATAATGGTACTGGTTTATCGGTTACTTTATTATTAACTTCATAATTGCCCCAAGATAAAATTGAATTGTATGATACCTGTTTAGTATTAATTTGATTATAAATCTTTCTAGCTGTTTCAGGCATAAACGGTTCAACCAGTACGGTCGCAATTCTAATACCTTCTAATAAGTTATATAAGACTGTATTTAATCTGTCTTTTTTATTTTCATCTTTAGCTAAACTCCATGGCAGCGTTTCATCAATATACTTATTGCATCTTCTTAGCAATTCAAAGATAGCATCTAATGCATCAGCTACTCTCAAACTGTCCATCTTATGGTCCACCTTTTTTACTGTTTCTAAAGCAAAATCCATTAAATCTTCATCTATTGGTTTATACTCTCTTTCCTCAGTTAATTTACCATCGAAATACTTATTTACCATTGAAACAGTACGATTAACCAGGTTGCCATAAATATTAGCTAAATCTGAATTGATTCTTTCAATAACCAGTTGCCAGGTAATTGAACCATCTTGAGCAAATGGCATTTCATTTAAGACAAAATATCTAATCGCATCAACGCCAAAAAATTTAACCAGATCATCAGCATAAATTACATTACCTCTTGATTTGGAAATTTTCTCTTCACCAAACAACATCCATGGATGTCCAAATACCTGTTTTGGCAGTGAAATATCTAAAGCTAACAATAAGATTGGCCAATAAATTGTATGGAATCTGACGATGTCTTTACCAATAAGATGTAAATCCGCTGGCCAGTATTTCTTGTATAATTCTCCATGATTTCCATCACAATCAAAACCTAACCCTGTAATATAATTACTTAAGGCATCAATCCAGACATAAACGACATGTTTATCATCAAAAGTAACTGGAACTCCCCACTTAAAACTGGTTCTAGAAACACACAAATCCTGTAATCCCGGTTTTAAGAAGTTGTTTATCATTTCATTTTTTCTGCTTTCCGGTTGAATAAATTCTGGATTATTTTCAATGTGCTCCATCAATTGATCAGCATATTTGCTCATCTTAAAGAAATATGATTCTTCTTTTGCCTTGTGAACTTCCCTTTCACAGTCTGGGCATTTACCATCTACTATTTGAGCATCAGTCCAAAACGATTCGCATGGAGTACAATACCAGCCTTCATATTCTGATTTATAAATGTCTCCCTTTTTATAAAGTTTTTCAAAAATCTTTTGAACCTGTTTTTTATGATAATCATCAGTCGTTCTGACAAATTTATCGTATGAAGTATTCATCAAATCCCAGATTTCTTTAATCACTGCCGTTTGCTGATCAACATAAGCTTGAGGATCCATCTTAGCCTCTTGAGCTTTTTCTTCAATCTTCTGACCATGTTCATCGGTACCGGTTTGAAAGAAAACGTCATATCCTGTCATCCTTTTATAACGGGCTATTGCATCAGCCATAACAATTTCATATGTATTGCCAATATGTGGTTTTCCACTGGCATAGGCAATTGCGGTTGTAATATAATATTCTTTTTTCTTAACTTTTTCACACATTTTCTTACCCTCCAAAAAATAAAAGGCACCAATTTAAGGACGTCTTAAACGTGGTACCACCTTAGTTGCTTCTCATATCACTTAACGCGTGTAGACGTCTTTATCTACCTATCGATAAAGCAGTTCCAAGACCATGTTGGCAGCACTTAACTGATATTTTTCACCAGACAATATCTCTCTGCAAGCCAGTTGCTGTTACTCTTCTTTTCATAACCTGTATTCAAATTATAGTTTATTTTACTTTTTTTATCAATAATTAATATCTGAAAGTCTTTTTTGGCCATCGTAAATATTTGTGATGATTTTTTGATTATTTTGATTTTTTATATTTCAATTTCTTAGGAAACTTGAAGATAGTCTCGCCATTATTTATTTTGCACAAAACATTATAAAATATATCAGCTCCTAAACAGTTAGCCAAAATATAAATTGGCAAATTGACATACCAGCCAAATGTTCTAGCTATATCTTCAAATACGATTATCGAAGAAATTGCCGGACCGATAAAAAACATATTTATCGAACCATTGGAGACATCATAAAACGTAACGTTAATAATAAAAGCTATTAAACATAAAATAAAGTAAACTACAACCGCCTGCTTGAAATCTTTATGATTTGTCGCTGCTTTTTTGCTGCGAACAAGATAAAAACCTATAAAAACTAAAACCATATGCCACAAAAGCGAATGGATAGTTATAACTAGATATTTATTAAGTAAGCCTGATGGTTCAAAAAACGAGATAAATCCACCCATTAAATTAAACGATGCAATAAAGTTATACAAATAGCTTTTTATTTTTTCATTCTTTATAAATGGTAAAGCTAAACAAAAATACATCGGAATTGAACACATCTGAAATGGAAATATCCACCATGCATAACTTTTATTAGTAATTACATAATAATAAAATAATTGCTTATATATTTCTGACAAAAACAAAAAACAACCAACTGTCAATAAAACAATATTGTTTTGTTTTTCGTTTGTATTTTTTAGTTTGCCTGCTAATTTCCAGCAAACCGTAAAACCAACCAGTGTATACAATATATGAAATGCACCATATGGTTTTGGTGGAGTAATCAGCCAGGCTGTCCACTGTAAAAATTTTTCCATATAACACGTTTTATCAATCTAGGTTAAGAATTGATACTTCCCTTCTTGCCCTATACTTTAATGTAACACATTTAAATAAACTTTCAAATAAATATTATCTAATTACAGTACCATTAACATATTATCTAATTACAGTACCATTAACAATTAATCAAAAAAGCTTTACAATATAATCAGAAGTGAGGTTCAATTTATGAAAACACTAATCAAAAATGTTGTTATCATCCAAAAAGACAGAAAGTTCAATGGTTCAATTTTAATTGAAGAAGGAATCATCAAACAAATTTTTGAAGATAAAAATCATGATATTAAAGATGCTAAAATTATCAATGGAAATGGTCTTCTATTGGCTCCTGGAATGGTCGATATTCATCTTCACGGCAGTTATGGTCATGATTTTATTGATAATCCTCAAAAAGCGATTGATGTTGTTTCAAAAGGACTCATCAAAGAAGGAACAACCTCTTTTTTAGCCTCATTAACTGTTTTATCACATGAAAAAACTTTACAGCTTTTAAAAATTTATAGCACTATTGAAGAAAAACAAACTGGAGCCAATTATTTAGGTGTCCATTTAGAAGGGCCTTATCTTTCTTATGAGAAAAAGCAATTGATGGATGGAAGATTTCTTAGAAATCCTAGCATCGATGAATTTAATGAAATGCTGATGGCAGCTGATGGAAAACTTAAATATCTAACTATTGCTCCCGAATTAGATGGAATGAATAAATTCATCAAACATGCTCATAATAAAGTCGTTTTATCTATTGGCCATACCATGGCTGATTGTAAAACCACTTTAAAAGCTCTTGATTCAGGATGTAAAAGTTTTACTCACCTATATAACGGCATGGGGCAACATTTACATCGTCAGCCTATGGCAGTAACAGCAGCTTTTATTGATGAAAAGGCATATAGCGAGTTAATAGTTGATGGTAATCATATTCACCCTGATGTAATCAAAGCTACCTATAAAATATTGGGAAGTGATAAAATCATCTTGATTACTGATGCAATGTTGGCTAAAAAAATGCCTGATGGAGAATATATCTTCTCTAATCTGGCATGTATAAAACAAGGCAACAGGGTCAATGTAATTGAAACTGGTATGTTTGCTGGTTCGGTAATTACTCAACTCGATGCTATTAAAAACATGAAAGCCTTCTGTAATTGTGATGAAGTTGACTTGTTTAAGATGGCTAGTTATAATCCTTGTAAATTATTAGGAATAGAAAATAAAGGTTCTATTGAAGTCGGCAAAGATGCTGATTTAATCTTACTTGATAGTAATCTAAATCTAAAATCCACTTTTGTGGCGGGCAGACAATTATATTGAAACTCTTAAATTTTCTTCCTTTTTTAGTGCTATAATTATAAACGGGAGATCTTTTATGACTGAAAATAATCAAGTCTTTAAAAATTAGCAACAGAAAAAGGTCCATATGCTGGTATTTGGGTTATTATTTTGATTCTTTTACTTCTCCCTGTTGGCTTGAATAAATTATTTTTAGTTTTATTTACCAAATTTAAAACTGGCAATGCTTTGATGATTGAATATCAGGCAAAAATATTTACTGGCTTTATCAGTGTCTTATTTGATTTAACTTATATATTGGCTTCAGGACTACAAAAAGCATTTGCTGTTGTTAAAAAAAGAGTTGCCAGCTTTTTAGGAAACATCAGCTATATTGGTTTAAAAAGTTCCTTAAAATAGTACTTTACTGAAATTAAAGACGAAGGATGTGCTTTTTGGATTCTTTTTGGCTGTATTTTATATAATTTTTATTTCTTTATGGATACACTCATTATGCTAATAAATTACAATAATATATAAAAGAGAGAAAAAGGGGACATGTATGTATAATTTTGACAAAATCGTAAATCGTAAAAACACTAACTGTTACAAATGGGATTCTTTAACAACTAAGTATGAGGGAATAGACGACATTATTCCAATGGGCATAGCGGATATGGATTTTGAAGTTTGTGATGAAATTGAAAAAGCCTTAAAAGAAAGAACAAACCATCCAGTCTATGGTTATTCAAATGATGTTAATAAAGAGTTAGCTCCCGTCATTTATGAAAGATATAAAAATAAGGGTTACGATATTGAACTTGAGGATATTTTGGTGGCAACTGGCGTAGTATATATTGTCACTCATATCATTAGAACTTTCACAAAAAAAGGAGACAAAATTGTTTTGCCAACACCTTATTACTCTCCTTTCGGATCAGTGATTGAAAGTAACGAACGAATAATTTTACCTTGTGAAATGAAATTGATTGATGGCATTTATAAAATGGATTTAGCCAGCATTGAAAATCAGATAGATGAAACAACTTCAATGTTTATCTTCTGCAATCCTCACAATCCAACCGGAAGAATTTTTGATAAAGATGAAATGTTAGAACTGATTGACTTTTGTCAAAGACATAATTTATTAATTATTTCTGATGAAATTCATAGTGACTTTGCTCTAACTAAACCTTTCTACCCTATTATCAACATTAATAAATATGCTAAAGACAACACTTTTACTGTTTCCAGTTGCACTAAAACATTTAACTTGGCTGGTTTAAAAGTGGCCTTCTGTATTATTTCAAATCCAGAACTAAAAGAAAAATATAATAAAGCTGCTATACACACTGGTTTAGACAGTGTAAATGTCTTTGGCATCGAAGCTATTAAGGCCGCCTATTCAAAAAGTCAAAAATGGGAAGAGGAAATGCTTGAATATTTAAAAGGTAATAGAGAATATGTCCTTAATTTTTTTGAAGAGAAATTGCCGAAAATCAAAATCAATCCATCTGAAGGAACTTATTTACTATGGATAGATTTTACAAAAAGTGGCAAAGAAGTTGAAAAAATACAAAATATTCTCATCAACGAATGCCGTGTCGAGTTAAATGATGGGCGCATGTATGGAAACCATGTAGGTTTTGGTAGAATGAATCTTGCCATGCCTCGATGTTATATCATTGAAGCTTGCAATAGAATTTATGAAGTTTTCAAATAAAGTGGGAAACCACTTTTTTGTTTGTTTTTTTTAGACTCTTTTTTTCTCCTTGTTTTAGGGCTCTGATAATTGCATCCCGCTCAAATATGTTATAATATTACCAGAGGTATTTTCTTTATGAAAAAAGGATTATTTTTGACTATTGAAGGGTGCGATGGAAGTGGTAAAACTACCGCTTCTTTAACCGTTATTGAAATATTGAAAAAGGAAGGATACGATGTTTTATACACTAGGGAACCTGGTGGAAGCGATATTGCTGAACAAATACGAAAAGTGATTTTAGATATCGATAATATCGCTATGGACATTAGAACTGAAGCTTTACTATATGCCGCCAGCAGAAGACAGCATCTAGTTGATATTATTCTTCCAGCCTTAAACGAAAACAAAATCGTTGTTTGTGATCGTTTTGTAGATTCTTCATTAGCTTATCAGGGATATGCTAGAGGAATAGGCATTGATGAGGTTTTTGGCATTAATAAGTTCGCTATTGATGATTATATGCCTGATTTAACTATTTATTATGCTATTGATGCTCAAGAAGGGTTAAATCGTATCGCCAATAGGAAAAACTTAGATCGACTTGATGTTGAAAGTATCTCTTTCCACAAGAAAGTTCAAAAAGGATATGAGCTTCTTTGTGGCAAATATCCCGAAAGAATTAAAGTAATTGATGCAACTTTATCTAAAGAAGAAGTTGCTAAAAAAACATATGAATTAATTATTGAAAAGGTTAAAGAAAATGTTTAAAGAAGTCCTTGAAACAACTCAGCCCATCGTTTATCAAACACTAACAAATGCTTTGGAAAGCGAACATCTTTCTCATTGTTATTTATTTGTGGGTGATAAAGGAACACACAAATTAGAAACTTCTTTTTTACTGGCTCAGAGTATTATTTGTGAAAATAGAAAAACTTTTGCCTGTGAAAAATGTGTCAATTGTCGAAGAATACAAGAAAACAATTATGCTGATTTGATATATATTGATGAAGATGATAAAAATATTAAAACAAAATTGATTGAAAATCTACAGCACCGTTTTGAAAAAACAGCTTTAGAAAAAGCCGGTAAAAAGGTTTTTATCATTAATAACTGCGAAAAACTGACCACTAAAGCTGCCAACAGTTTATTAAAATTTATCGAAGAACCCACAGGAAATACCACTGGTATTTTCATCACAACTCAAGTCGATGGAGTTCTTCCAACAATTGTTTCACGCAGTCAAACACTTAACTTTAAGCCTCTAAATAAAGAGGATTTCTTTAGCTATGCAATTGAAAAAAACATTGATCACTTATCTGCCCATTTGATTAGCAATTTAGTAAGTCGAGAAGTTGATATTATTCCGCTTTCCAAAAACAAAAGTTTTAATGAAGCTGTTGAAATTTTTTGTGAGTTTATGGATAGGTTTTTTGTAAATAGAACCGATAGTTATTTCTATCTGCAGAACTCTATCGCTAACAATAAAAGAAATCAAAGAGATGTTATCAAATACTTTTTAGATGTTTCCTTATTGTTTATTGAGGATTATTTGAATAACTTCAATAGCGAAGATAAAAATTATTTCAATCTTTTAGAAACAGCTAAAAATAGTGACTTCAACTATTCAGGAGTTATGAAAGCCTTTATTGACTCAAGAACATCGCTAAATAAAGCAGCAAACGGTTTACTTTTGATTGATCAACTTATATATAAATTATTGGAGGTTTAATATGAATACAACTGAAATAAACAGCAGTGAAGAAAACATTAAATATAAATATTGTGTCTCGGTAAAATTTAAAGGTTCAAAAAAAGCTTATAACTTTGGCACTGACGATGACAGTTATAAATACGGAGATTTAGTCGTTGTTGAAACAGTAAGGGGATTAGAACTAGGAGAATTAATTAGCGATGTCAGAGATGCTGATACTCATCAGATTGATGTAGCTTTAAAGCCCGTTTTAAGAAAAGCTACTACAGAAGATATTCGTCAAAATGAAGAAAATTTAAGTGATGAGCCTGAATTATTAAAAAAATGTCAAGAGTGTATTGACCAATTAGCTTTAGAAATGTATTTAATTTCAGCTGAATATACTCTTGATAGAAGTAAGGTGATTTTTTCTTATGTTGCTGATGAAAGAGTCGACTTTAGAGAACTTTTAAAACTATTAGCTGCAACTTTTAGATGTCGAATCGAACTAAGACAGATTGGTCCTAGAGATAAAGCTAAAATTATTGGTGGTCTTGGAAGCTGTGGAATGGAGACCTGCTGCTCAAGATTTTTGGATGACTTTGACATCGTTTCTATCAATATGGCAAAAAATCAGCTCTTAGCTTTAAATACAACTAAATTATCAGGACAATGTGGAAAACTAATGTGTTGTTTAAAGTTTGAAGATGAAGCTTATAAAAAATTGCGCGTTGGTCTGCCTAAATTAAATGCTTCAATCATCTATAACAATGAAAGATTCCGTATCACCAGTATGAATCTATTAAATAATTCAGCACGTATTTCAAACAAAGAAAATGCTGTTGATTTAACAATTGATGAGCTAAAAGAAGTTTTAGCTGCCAACAAAAAAGAAAAGAAGATTTCTAAAGGAAATAAATAATCTTTAGGGGGATACTTATGAAAAAAGAACGTAAAATTTGGATAACTTTACTAGTATTTGGATTATTAGGACAGTTAGCTTGGACCATCGAAAATATGTATTTCAATATTTTTGTCTATAATAACTTAAGCGGTAATGTCGATGTAATTGCTGCCATGGTGGCACTTAGTGCCATAACAGCTACTTTAACAACTCTATTAATGGGAGCAGTTAGTGACAAATTAGGCAAAAGAAAGATTTTCATTACCTTAGGTTATTTTATTTGGGGTTTAACCGTTATTGCTTTTTCTTTTATTAATTTGGAAAATATGGCTAAATATTTTCCATATGTCGACGCTGCTACGGCAGGAGGAATTGTCGCCATAGTTATGGACTGTATAATGACATTCTTTGGTTCTACCGCAAACGATGCTGCTTTTAATGCCTGGATTACCGATGAAATTGATAATACTGACAGAAGTAAATATGAAGCTGTCTTAGCCACTTTACCGTTAGTATCAATGATTTTGGTCTTCGGTGTTTTAGATGGTTTAACTCAAAAAGGTCGATGGGATTTATTCTTCCTTATCGTTGGTGGAAGTGTTTCCCTTGGCGGTATATTTGGAATGTTCTTTCTTAAAGAATCTGCCATCCCTAAATCAAAACAATCTCTATTTTCAAATATTGTCTATGGTTTTAAACCCGCTGTTATAAAAGAAAATAAGCGTCTTTATTTAGCTCTTACCTGTTTATTGGTATTATCAATTGCGACTCAGGTATTTATGCCTTATTTCATTATTTATATTCAAGCTTATTTACAGATTAATGATTATGCTCTAATACTTGCAGCTGTACTGATTGTTTCAAGTGTTATTTCTGTGCTATTTGGAAAAGTTATTGATAAACTTGGTACTTTTAAAGTCTTTATTCCAGCAGCAATAACTTTCATTGTCGGTTTATTGATGATGTTTTTTGCTAGAAAAGTATTAACTATTATCTTAGCAGGAATCGTAATGATGAGCGGAAACTTGATACTTACCGCCATTATTAATGGAAGTATCAGAAATTACACTCCTCAAGATAAGGCAGGTTTATTTCAAGGTATTAGAATGATCTTTATGGTTATGCTGCCAATGATAATCGGTCCAATTATTGGAGCTCTGGTTATTAAAAACAGCGGCAATACTTATGTGGATTTAGGTGTTGTAAAAGAAGTTCCTACACCAGCAATCTGGTTAGCTTCAGCTATTGTTGCCACACTGATTCTAATCCCTTTCTACTTTTTAGCTAAAGAAGATAAAAAACAAAAAGCAATTCACTATAATCTGTTAACTGAATATGGTGAACAATTTGATGTTAATAACGTCTTGCCAGAATACCCTCGTCCACAATTGGTCAGAAATTCTTATATTAATTTAAATGGTCCTTGGAAATATACCATTAATCAAAGCGAGGAAATACCGGTAGCTTTTGAAGGGGATGTCATTGTTCCTTATCCAATTGAATCAATACTCTCCAGAGTAAACAGAACTATCACTCCAGATGATGTCTTGTGGTATAAAAAAGAATTCACTCTTCCAAAAGATTTCAATAAAGGATTAGTGCATTTACACTTTGGGGCAGTTGATCAAATCTGCAAAGTCTACATTAATCAGCAATTGGTTGGGGAACATGTCGGTGGATATTTGCCGTTCTCTTTTGAAATATCACAGTATTTACAAGAAAAAAATGAAATCATTGTTTATGTTAAAGATTTAACTGATGCAAGCTATCACTCAAAAGGTAAACAATCATCTAAAAGAGGTGGTATCTGGTATACCCCTACCAGTGGCATTTGGCAAACTGTCTGGTTGGAATCTACTCCTGTAAATTATATCGAATCAGTTAAGATTTCTATCGATTATGATACCCAAACAGTAAACCTGATTATTGATGGAAATAGCAATAATTACAATGTTACTATCAAAGAAAACACAACAGTACTTTTCAATCAGCAAGTGGAAAATACAGCATCTATCAAACTGGAAAACGTTATTAGCTGGACTCCCGAAAATCCATTTCTATATGATTTAATTATTTCAAATGGTGAAGATACAATAAGTTCTTATTTTGGTATGAGAAAATTCTCTATTGCCGGTGATAAACAAGGAATAAGACGTTTGATGTTAAACAATAAACCGTATTTTCATAAAGGTGTATTAGACCAAGGTTACTATAGTGATGGTATCTATACTCCAGCCAGTTATAAGCAAATGGAAGATGATATTAAAATGCTGAAAGAGATGGGTTTTAATACTATTAGAAAACACATAAAGATTGAACCATTATATTTTTACTATCTATGTGACAAAATGGGAATACTGCTATGGCAGGATATGGTTAATGGTGGAGGCAAATACTCTGACTTAATTATTGGTTACCTTCCTTATCTAAAAATCTTAAATATCAAAGATAGTCATTATGGTTTGTTTGCTCGTAAAGAACAATCTGGAAGAGAACAGTTCATCAAAGAAATGAAAGAGACCGTAGATTTGTTGTACAACACCGTTTCACTAGCTCTTTGGGTTCCGTTCAATGAAGGATGGGGACAATTTGATGCTATAAAAATTAGTGAACTCTTAAGAAGTTGGGATAATTCAAGAATTATCGACCATGCAAGTGGTTGGCATGATCAGAAAGGTGGAGATTTATTTAGCAAACATATTTACTTCGATAAAATTAAATTTGAAGATGATAATCGTGTTTGGGCTTTAACCGAATATGGCGGTTACTCCTGGGCTGTAAAAGGACATACTTATAATGATGCCAATTTTGGTTATTTAGTCTTCAATAACCGACTTGACTTACAAAGCGCCTTTATTCAGCTTCATAATGAACAGATTATTCCCCTTGTTAAGGAAGGATTATCAGCTATTATTTATACTCAGCTTTCAGATGTTGAAGATGAAGTAAATGGACTAGTTACTTATGACCGTAAAATTGTTAAATTTGATACTAATGTAGTAAAAAATATTTTAGATAAATTACAGTTGTAAAAATAAAAACCAGTCTTCTTACAACATGAAAATTTAAAAGATATGAATAAAACGAAAAGGCAGTCAGTTTGATTGATTTAAATTCTAATTCCTGCCTTTTTTAATTTTTAATTAAATAGTATAATTGGAAATATATACGGAGGAATTCATTATGAAAGTAACTAAAATATCAATAATAGGAGCAGGATATGTTGGTTCAGCTACAGCATTTGCCCTTTTAAATCACGGAATTGCAACTAACATTGTGTTAGTTGATGTTAATCGTAAGCGTGCTGAAGGCGAGGCAATGGACTTGGACCATGGAAAAGTGTTTGTTTCACCAGTCAATGTAGTAGCTGGAAATTATGAGGATACTACAGGTAGCGATATTGTTATTATCACTGCTGGTCTAGCACAAAAACAAGGTGAAACAAGAATTGATTTAGTTAATAAAAATATTGAAATATTCAAAGATATGATTCCACAAATTGTTAAATATAATCCTGATGCAATTTTATTAGTAGTTTCTAATCCAGTAGATATTTTGTCTTATGTGACATATAAATTATCAGGTTTCCCACATCATCGAGTCTTTGGCTCAGGAACAGTATTAGATACTGCTCGTTTTCAATCCGATTTATCAATAAGATTCCAGGTAGATCCACGCGATATTCGAGCTAATATTATTGGGGAACATGGAGACAGTGAAGTAGCAACCTGGTCATTTGCAACAATTGCTGGATTAACAATTGATCAATACTGTGAATTAGTTGGAATTGAATTTACACAAAAAGATAAAGATAGCATTTCTAAAGGTGTTAAGGATGCGGCTTATGAAATTATCAACCGTAAAGGTTATACCAACTATGCCGTAGCTCTAGCAGTTACGCGTATTGTGGAAGCTATAATGCGTGATGAAAAATCAATATTAACAGTCTCAACACTTCAAACTGGAGCATATGGTTTAGATGATGTCTATATTTCATTGCCAACACGTGTAGGAAGAAAAGGAGCGCTTGATGTAATCGAAGCTCCATACAGTGCAGATGAGATTGAAGCTTTACACATTTCTGCCAATTTGTTAAAAGATATTATTAAAGATTCAAATCTAAACTAAAATGAACCCCCTATTTTTTAACAGGGGGTTTTATTTTAAAAATAAATGGTTATCCTTCGTTTTTCCATAATTCACTAATGAAATAAAGCAAAGCAAAGTGGGTATAAACTGAAAAATAATTATTGTGTTCATCACAAACTTTATCAAGCAATTCGATTGCTTGTTTTTTGGTTAAAAGAGAATATCCTTTAAATATTTCTCCTTTTTCACAATTTTCAGAGGTGTAATCTTTTATATCATCAACGAAAACGCAAACCATCGCATTAGTTTCATCGGTCATTCCTGGAGAACTGAATAATAACGGACTTATCAATCTGATTTCTTTAGCTTCCAAACCCGTTTCTTCTTTTATTTCTCTTTTAGCTACATCATAGATATCTTCGTTTTCACTTTCATACAATCCTGCTGGAACTGACAGGACATATTGTCCTACCGGATAACGATATTCATGATTTAAAAATAGTTTTTCTTCCTGACCTCTAACAATCACGACACAGCCCACACCATCAGCATTCATTTTGTTTATTTGCTTATTGCTTTTTGTAACTACCAAATCTTCTTTTTTTCTTCTTGAAGCCTGATAGTAGGGTTTATCTTCAGTTTGTCCAATATCATAAAAACTTAAAAACCTTGATTCATATAAAGTCTCTATTTTATCTTTCTTCATTTTTAAACACCTCTTTTTCAACCATGTTATCAGATTATTTATTTCAAAAATAATTATCTTGCCCCATCATATACCTACAATCAGGATTTGTCCTTTATAAGGGTCAGTCTCATCAATGATCTTCCGATATTTAAATAAAAAATCTACATCTATTGATTCTTATAATTCTAATATTTCCAAAAATGAAATTCTAATTGACTTTTCATATAATATTAAAATTCTTCAGTGCTGATACAACACCATCATCTTCAACGCTGTCTGTTATATAATCTGCAGCTTTTTTAACTTCTTCAGAAGCATTTTCCATAGCTACTCCCAGTCCAACATATTCAATCATATCTAAATCATTTCCCCCATCTCCAAAAGCCATCGCTTCTTCACGTTGAAAGCCATAGGCTTCCAGCACTTTTTGAATTGCTATGGATTTGGAGCAGCTATCAGATGTTAAATCAAAAGCATGATCCCACCAGCGGGCAATTTTAAGATGTTTACAATCCTTCAGGAACTCTTCATCTTTTTCTGGTTTTCCACTTGCCATCATCTGATAGATATCGCCTTCTATAAATTCGTTGAAATAATTTAAATCATTTGATGGATACTTTAGAGGAGCAAAACTCAGATATTCATTCAGTTTTTCTCCATACCCATTAGCACACATTTCATCTTTCCCAGCTGCAATAACAGGTTCATTTTGTTTCTTTGCATTTTCTATAAACTGATATAAATCTTTTTTATCTAGTGGTTTTGAATATAAAACACTGTCTTCATCATAACAATAGGCACCGTTATAACATAGATAGCCATTAAAAGAAATCCCTTCAAAATGGGGTACTGCATATGGCGCTCTTCCTGTCGCAATAAATATTTTGATTCCTTTTTCTTTAAGTTTTTGTAAAGCATGCAAAACAGGTTCTGTTATACCTGGATTGTTAAAACTTTTTAAAGTCCCATCCACATCAAAGAAAATAATCTTTATTGCCATACACATCCTCCTTTAAAATCATTTGTACATTTTTATTTGTTCCTATTTATATTAACACTGATTTCTATTGTTATTGAAATAAAAAGCATTATAATTATATATTCATTACCACATGCAGACAATTATAAGAAAATGTAAACGATAAGAAAATGTAAAAGCTGTCAATACTTCTTTTTTATTCTAAAATTATTATTTTTTAAAGTTTTCTTTCTAAAACAACAACTGTGCCCTGCCCATTGTCTGTTTCTATTCCCGTGTTTAAAAATTGACATTTTTCCCAAAAAGCCTTACTTTGCCTATTGCCCTTCATATAAAATAAACTGACAAAAGTAAACTCTTGTTGTTTAAATTCCTTTAAACAATCCTCGATTATTTTACTTCCTATTCCTTGACCACAATGTTCTTTATCTACCATAAAAAACCCAATAAACACCGTATCTTTATTTGGATATTTTACAATCAGATCCATTATCGCAATAAGCTTTTCTTTCTGAAAAAACCCTAAATAAAATTTATCACTAATTTTTTTATTAGCAGGCAAGGCTTTAAGATCATTTAAAATACCTTGAACAGACGGAAAA
The DNA here is from genome assembly GCA_012520255.1 of Erysipelotrichia bacterium. GTDB lineage: Bacteria > Bacillota_I > Bacilli_A > Erysipelotrichales > Erysipelotrichaceae > UBA1783. The sequence continues at coordinate 153,510 of JAAYOQ010000010.1, forward strand.
GGAGGACAAAACTCATAATAAAGAGGATGTCCTTTTTGTAGAGTTTCAATTAAACTGACATCTTTTTTGTTTAATCTTCTTACACAATATTGATCTGATAATCTCTTTATATTAATCATGCTTTCACAACAGGAATCTATAATTCCCCTTTTTTTCTTCAATTACTTCTCTATAGTATTTTTTCACTTCCATTTATACGTGCTGAAATTTAATTGAAAATTTCTATTTCATATAAATTCTTGTCCTTTAAAGCAAATGCTCCATGTTGACTAAGTACTTGTTTATTTTTTGATTTCATGATATATTTCAATAATTTCATTTATCAAAACATAAAATTCTCTATTTACTTCTGAATACCTTAATGGAAATGAATTATCTCCTTGGGCAGTTAAATGGGCATCATTTTCAAAATCAATTCTCAAATTAAATCCTCTTCCATCCTTTGCCTGTGGATCATATTCATCAAAACCGTCCCAAAAAAGAACATCATTGTTTTCAATAATTTTGATAATTCTATCAAAAAATACCTTTATAATTTTCTCGTGTTCTTTTTTCCCCCATATTAGATTTGTGGGTTTATACGAATTTTCTGGATCTTCAAATTCAGCACAAAGAAAATAATCTGAACCTTCTTTTTTTATTTCAAAACTATATGACCAGCCCCTAGCCACTCTATAATTATAATAAATACAGTTTATCTCAGAAATCTCCATAACGTTCTTCTCCTTTTCTTTCAATTCATATAACAGCCCAGATTTAAATTAAATAAAGTTGTTAAAAATATTATAAACTGTTTTCACATTCAACCTCTATAAATTTAACTTCCAGATATTTGGAAGTTACATGCTATGACTCCGGTTCCAAACCACTTCATTCAAATCTAATATTCTAATTTCTTTTTGACCATAATAATTTCTTCTGTTCGATATTCTTCAATAAATCCTGCTTTTAAAAATATCGATATGGCTGGATTATCAAGTGCTATATCATCGTGAAGCAATTTAATTCCATTCTTTTTGGCAGCTTCACAAAGTAAATTTAACCCTTTTGTGCCATAACCTTTTTGACGATATTTTGAATATACTGTCACATTGGCTAACCAAATATTTCTTTCGCTATCTAAATGATAAGCAATTTCTCCAACAAACTCATTTGTTTCATTCTCTTTTAAATAGCGGTAAAATCTATTGTTTTTATGGTTAATAATCCAACAATCATACCAATCAGCCCATTTATCCCTTTCAAAAGGAATCTTACCTCCCCAAAGATGATTATAAAACATTGTTTCTTCATCACTCATCATTTTTTCTTTAAACCACAAATCTTCAAATTCTGGTTTATATAATTCCAACATTAATTTATCCTCATATTTTTTTGATATTTATATAAAGTCTTACCCTATGGATTTAACACTCAAATTTATTTTTTTGCATAGTACCATTTTTTTGGTTTTTTATCCTGCCACATTCCTTCATTGCTTTCGTTTTTTAAAAAAACTTCATCTGGAATTAAATTGGTTGTCAAAACAATAAGTAACGGCAACAAAATAATATCATCAAAACATCCTGATACAGGTATAAAATCAGGTATTAAATCAATTGAAGATAACGCATATGCAACAGTAACTGCAGCCATCATTTTAGCTAAAAAAGGAGTATCTTTATCTTTTAATGCTCAAAATAAAGCTAGAATATCTGTTTTAATTTTCATTGTTTCTGCTCTTAAATTCATCATTAATTGCCTCAAAGATATTAGATAATTATTTAATCAACTTCAATTAATTGATATTCTCTTTTTCCTATTTCTAATTTAGCTGCTACTTCAATAGTATGAATACCATTTCTAGTTTCAATTCTTTCAATCAGATGTTTTTTTCCTGGATCATCACACTGGTAGATTAAATCAATACATGCCTGATCAATTGCTACCGGATCTAGTGAAGCCAGTATGCCGATATCTTTTATTTTTGGATCTTCTGCTACTGCACAGCAGTCACAATCCACTGACATATTACACATAATATTAATATAGGCAATATTTCCTTGGAAATATTCTGTAACCGTACTTGCTGCCTCTGCCATCGCAGCTAAAAACTTATCTTGAGGAGGTTTGGTTTTCCAACATTCATGCTGACTGGTTGTTTTACCAATTGAATGAATATTTGCTTTTCCTCTACTCGAAGCACAGCCAATGGCCAGCTGTTTTAAAGCACCACCATATCCGGCTGAAGGATGCCCTTTAAAATGTGATAAAACTAACATCGAATCATAATTATCGATATTCTTTCCTAAGTAATTATCTTTAATTACCAATCCATTTTTAACTGGCAAAACCAGGTCCGGCTCTTCTTTGTCCAACAGGTCAATATCAAAGTACTTGCTCCAGCCATGCTCTTCAATTAATTTTAAATGTTTTTCACTGGTATTTCTTTGGCCTTCATAAGCGGTATTACATTCAACAACGACACCGTTTACATGTTCGATAATTGGTTTCCAAAATTCTGGATGCAAAAAATTCTGATTCCCCTTTTCTCCTGAGTGTACTTTACAGGCAACCTTTCCGGGTAAATCTTTATTCAACAAATTAAAAAGTTTAACAACATTTTCAGGAGTTGTTTCTTTTGTAAAATATACCGTGCTCATTATTTTTTCCTCCATTAACTTAATTATACAAAAAAATTATATCGTCAACTTATAATTTATATGTTTTTAGCAACTTCCTTTCTAAAAAAATTCTTATCTGCCGGCTATAAATAATTTCCGATAATAGCTAATTATAGATATTAAAAAAATATGTTATTATATAATTGTGTTAACAATTAATTAAGAAAGAAGGAAAGAAAAATGAAAAAGAAATTAATATTAACATTTTTAATTGTGTTCATCATCAGCTATATCGCCCTTACCCAGATGAACCTGATAAAAATTTCGCCAGAAAGTAATCCTTATCTATATCAACTGGAAAATGCCTGGCAATTTAAAACTGTTGCCTCAACTATAATTGCTTTCTTTCTAACCTGGTGTTTTAATAGTGCTAAAATAACGATAACTAAAATAACTGTTGTATTTTTTATTGCCTTTATTATTTCCTATTTAATAATGAGTCATAATATGTACGAAAGAAGAGTATATGAAAAAACCATCCTTGAATGGCTGATAAAACAAATCACAGGAAATTTTAAGTTGAAAGCGGCAATATCAGCTGCAGCTGCTACAATAACCTGTTTTATAACCTATTTATTTTCCAAGAAAAATAAATGATTCCCTTCTTTTAAATGAACTTTTATTAAAAAAACCTATTGATTTATTTAGCCAATAGGTTTTCTTTTATCTTAAATAATATTCAATTGAAGCCTTGCCGTCTTCAAAAACAAATTTGGCGATAGCTCCAGAAATGATTGGCCATGATGGTGGAAGATGACCGATATCACAGTCATAAATTACAGGGCAATTTAAGTCTTTTAGGTTTTCTTTTAATGCATCTTCCAAAGTATAGTCAAAAATATCTTCATCATTTGCTGTTCTACCGTAAAGTATTCCCTTGCAGTATTTAAACCAGCCAGCCTGTTTTAATTGCCATAAACCTCTACTTTGAGCTAAAACATTTAAATCATAAGATTCTAAAAACCAGATGAACCCATCTTCTTTATATTTCTCTAAAAAGTCGTCTATCTTGCCATACCTAGTTCCACAAAGCATTAATAGTATATCTAAACAACCTCCAATTAATCTTCCAGTCATTTCTACTTTCTTTTCACTGTACAAATTTTTATATAAGACTTCTTCTGTTAGATTATATCCACATAAAGCATTTTCTTCTTCTTTTGACAAATCCTCTAACTCATACATCTTATAACTTTCAAACTTAAGTCTGTTTCCTATAATTAAATCATAAGATTGTTGAAGCGATTTATCCCAATTTTTCATCCCAAAACTGCCAAAATTACTTCCATAAATGGCTGCTGTATCAGTTAATATTGGTAAAGTAAAAGTCAGATTTGTATTATCAGAGTAACCCATAATGTATTTTGGTTTGGCATAACCCAAAACTTCAAAATCAATATAAGGGAGCATTGTCATCATCAATTCTCCACCAGCTACAGACATAATAAAATCCGTATCGACATCAAGATACATATCCATAAATTCTTTAGCTCTTTGTTCATCGGTAGTACTGCGACATTTTTCTGCTCCTCTTAAATGCTCTACTTCTTTAATTTTATAGCCTAAATTAGAAAACTTTTTACAGGCATTATTAAACTTATCTTCATAAGGATAGCCAAAAACTCCAAATGATGGAGCAATTAAACCTATTGTTCCTCCCTTTTTTAAGAAAGCTGGATAACGCATACTAATCCAACTCCTTTAAAGTATTGCTAATTCTATTTAATACTTCTTCTTTTCCTAAAATCTGCATAATTGTCCATAAATCAGGGGTGTTTTTGCGACCAGTAACTGCAATTCTGATAACCTCTGAAACATCAGCCACTGAACCCTTATACTTTTCAGGATTTGTTTTATAATCTTTCATTTCTGCAGCATATCCATTATTAGCTGAAACAGTCTTGACTTTATCAAACCAGGCTGAATTATCATCATTATAATCATAAGTTTCAACAAATTGTGTCAGCAACGTTCTTGCTGTTTCATTATCACAATTAAATTCATCATCCTTATTATGATGATAGAATAAATCAATTGATTTCAATATTTGTGAAGCATAGATGTAATCTTTTCTTCTTTTTCTTAGTTTCAAACCCATTCCTAAAGTTAATATTTTTTCCAAATAATCTTCATCTTTAAAGTACATATCATATTGTTCTTCTCTTTGTGAAGACACATACATTTTCAAAAACTCTTTCATTTCTTCTAATGAAAGCCTAGACAAATAAGTTTTAGAAATATTGTGCAACTTATCCAAATCAAATAAAGCTCCTGATTGTCCCATTTTATCTAAGGAAAACTTAAACTCTTCTAAGTGACTGTCAGGATTTTTTAAATGCCACTGTTCAAAATTCCAGTTCAGTAAAGTCATTAAATACAACTTTACTGCATAAGGATGATAACCTAGTTGTCGATAATAATCTAAAGCTAACTCAGGATCTTTTCTTTTAGACAATTTTCTTTTAGTTCCTGTTTCATCAATCTTCATTAAAACTGTTGTATGAGCATACCTTGGCAGTTTGAAACCTAACATTTCAAACAATTCTAAATGCACAGGTAAGGTTCCTAACCATTCCTCTCCTCTTAAGACTATTGTTGTCTGCATTAATGTATCATCAATCGCATGAGCAAAATGATAAGTTGGAATCCCATCTGTTTTAATGATTACTACATCCTGATTGTTTTCGCGAACAGTAATATCACCTTTAATTTCATCATGGAAGATACTTTGATTTTCAACATTTCCTGTACTTCTCATTCTAATGACAAATTTTTCTTTTTTTTCTAAACGAGCTTTAACTTCTTCCAATGTTAAATTACGGCAGCTTGCCCATTTGCCATAATAACCAGTTGCTTCATTTATTTCTTTTTGCTGCTTTCTAATCTCTGTTAGTTGTTTTCCAGAACAAAAACATGGATATGCCTTTCCTTCTGATACTAGTCTTTTTGCGAAAGTCTGATAAATTTCTTTTCTTTGTTTCTGATAATAAGGTCCATAATTTCCTTCATGTGGCTGATGATGGGCTCCTTCATCAAAGTATATTTGAAAATAATCAAAACTAGAGATAATTGCCTCAACAGCTCCTGGTACTTTTCTTTTTGAATCGGTGTCTTCAATTCTTAAATAAAATACACCGCCACTTTGATGAGCAATTCTTTCATCAGCTAAGGCTCCATAAAGATTTCCTAAATGAATAAAACCTGTAGGAGAGGGTGCAATTCTTAATACTTCTGCTCCTTTTGGCAAATCTCTTTTCGGATATTTATCAAAATAATATTGACAGTCATGTTTCAACTTTGGAAACAACATATCTGCAAGTTTTTGGTAGTCCATTTCTATACTTCCTTTCTTATCTAAACTGACTTGGATGTTTTACATAGAAGTCTTCTCTTTCTTTTAGTTCAGTAATTTTATGATTTTCTTTGTCTTCCATAAAGAAATAATTATCTTCAAATATATTGTCCCAGCTAAAGAACTTTTCTTTATCAAAGCCTAAATAATCAACTGTCTTTTCAGTACCTTGCGGACAGATTGGATGCGACAATACACTTGCCACTCTGACCATATGAAAAGCATCGATTAAAGTTTGTCTTTTTAATTCAGCATCTTCGTTCTTGTTAGCTAAACTATTGTTTTTTGACCAATATTTATTGGCCTGTCTGATATAAGTGTCTAAAACATTGTGCACTTGATGTAATTCGAAGCGATACATTACTTTTTCATAATCCAAGATTGTCTTTTTAGATACCTTAAGTATTTCTTCTGAAACTTTACCATATGGTAATACTCCATCAAAATACTTTTGACTTGCATAGAAACAGCTTCTAACCAATCTATTTAAAACATTGGTGAACAGATTCCCTTGCGCCAGTACTGGATCCTGTTCTTTTGCATTGGCAATTGGATTTAATGGTTTTGGCATAAAACTCACTGATTTATTAGCTAATGCTAAACCTAAAAAATGAGCTCTTAATTGCTCAGGGGTATAATAATCCAATAAATCCTGAGCCATTGGAGGTTTAATTTCTCCAGAAGAAGAAGCTTTTTTGTCTAAAAACAAGACATGATGATTTGCGACCAGCGTTGTTAGTTGCAATTGGCCTTTAGCTGGATTTAATCTTAACTCTGGTCCTTCTTGAGCCATAAACATTGGCATTTGTGCAATACCATAAAAGTAGATGTTATCTTGACCAATAAATTGGAATACTTGCGCTTCCGGATTACACCAGTAATCTTTCCATTCTTCTTTATCTTTACCCCTTTTCTTTAAATAAGTCTTGGTAAATGAAATAGGAGCCCATAAACTTTCCGGCCAAACCCAAACAGTTAAACCTTCTTCTCCTTCTAATGAAGGAGCTTTTACTCCCCATTCAATATTGCCAGTTAAGCGAAGAGGGACTAAAGTCTTTCCTGTTCTATATCTGATGGAGTTGCTTGTTAAAATTTCACAAGCCTTTTCTCTTTCTGCTAAAGTTTTAAATTCTATGGTAAAACTGTCTTTAACATTTTCTAAATCTGAACATAGATGTTTGGGAAGTTTGTCTTTAATATTTTTATATGTTTCAATGCCTTCTTTTCTAACGTAAATTATCGGTTTTTCTAAAAACTCTTTCATTGTTTCCCAGACAATTTTTCTGACATTTTCTTTAGTAGAAATACTATCCACATATTCTTCTAACACATCAAAACAATCAGTTAATTTGAAATACCAGTTAACTACATCCCTCATTTCAGGAACTTCTCCTGTAATGGTACTTCTAGGATTAATTAAATCTTCCGGCATATATTGATGCCCTAAATCACATTCATCAGCATAACCTTTTTCAGATTGACAATTTTTGATTGGACATTTACCGATGACCTGTCTTCCGTTTAAATAACACTCTGCCTTTGCATCATAAAACTGTTTTGTGACCATTTTTTCTAACCAACCATGATCATATAAATTTTGAATAAATTCATAAGTTTCCTGTTGGTGAATTTCTTTAGCATCTAATAGTCCGCTGGCACCATAGAAATCTAAACTGATTCCATAAGCATCCAATGTTTTCTTTTGCTCTAAGTGATTTTCCATCACATAATCTTCGATTGTGCCCGTAAAGTTTTCTTCTTCAACTTTTTTACGATATCCTTCAACTATAGGGGACCCATAACAATCTGTTCCACTTAAAAAAATGACATTATCTTTACCTATTCTATCTCTTAAAAATCTGGCGAAAACATCAGCATGGATAAACATTCCGCCAACATGGCCAAAATGTAATGCTTTATTGCCGTAAGGCATACCGCCAGTTATTACTGCTTTTTTAGGAAAACTAGGACGTGACATTAAAAATACCTCCCTCGAAATTACTAAAATTATACCATAATATTACATCAATTATACATCAAAGTCTTATAATCATAGTGAGGGTTGCCGTGTATGAATAAAAGAATTTCCAAGATAAAAGGAATCATGGAACATAAAAATATTGACCATGTTCTTATTACCGACTACTACAATCTAAAGTACTTTATTAATTTAGACTTAGATTCTGGCGAAAGAATGGTTGTTCTTCTAGTTAATAAAGATAATGAAAGCATTTTGTTTCTAAACGAATTATTTTCAATTCCTTCTTCGGATGACTACAAGATCATCTATTACAACGATACTGAAGATTGTATTAGTATACTTTCAAACCATTTATCTGGTAAATCAATTTATGTTGATGGTAAATGGACCGCTTCCTTTTTATTAAGATTAATGAATCGCTTTTCTGCCAATTACCAAGATGCCAGTTTGTTAATCACAAAACTTCGAGCAATTAAAGATGAACAGGAAATTAAGTCAATGATTAAAGCTTCACTAGATAATGATGAAGTAATGAGAAGAATTCTTCCATACCTAAAATTGGGGGTTAGTGAAAAAGAAATATACAATCAATTATTAATTGAATTTAAAAATCTGACTGGTGAACCTGTCTCCTTTGAACCAATAGTAGCTTTTGGCAAGAATGCCAGTAACCCTCATCATCAATCCAATGATACCATTTTGCAAAAAGGTGACATCTGTCTTATTGACATGGGTTGTCGTCATCAAGGTTACTGTTCTGATATGACAAGAACTTTTTTGCAAAAAAATGAAAAAATGGAAGAAATATATGAAATCGTAAGGAAAGCAAACCTTTTAGCTATCGAAACTATCAAGCCTGGCAAAAAATTTTCTGAAATTGATAAAGTTGCCAGAGATTATATAAGTTCTTTTGGTTACGGACAATATTTCACTCATCGCTTGGGGCATGGTATCGGTTTAGAAGCCCATGAAGGTTATGATGTTTCTTCTACAAATGAAACTCTTATTGAAGAGGGTATGTGTTTTTCTATTGAGCCTGGAATTTACCTCCCTGAGGTTGGAGGTGTTCGCATTGAAGATCTGGTAATAGTTACCAAAAAAGGAGTTATTATTTTAAACAGCTTCCCAAAAGAAAAACACTTTATAAAAGGAAATGCAGCTTATTGTAAATGGTAAGATTATAAAAATTATTTATATAACAAGCTCTAGCTTTATCAAGGGGGAAAACTACAATGGCCAAAAAATCAAGATTTAAAAAGATTTATTCACAAGGTGGATTAAAAATAACCGAAATTTGGGTAGATATGGAAACTGGCGTAAACTATCTATATCACGAATCTGGTTATTCAGGTGGACTTACACCATTATTAAATAAAAATGGCAATCCAACTATTACCTCTCTAGAGGAAATAAAAGATAAATAAATTTAGCTTAATTAGTGTTAAAAACACTAATATATACCTATATATTAGGTACATCGTGTAATATTCGGTGAAGTTGATCTGATTTCCTTAACAGATATGCATTAGCCTGTGATTACAGGTCTTAGAAAGTCCGCCAAAACTTTCTAGAGGAAAGGTTTTTTCTCAATTTTACTCACAGATCTCTTAACTGAATATTACACATTCTTTCTTAATTAATAATTAAAGCAATTAATCTTTTAATTATATACAATCCATCGATAAAAATAACTTCAAAAAAGGCGGTAAGAATTATCTTGCCGCTTAAGTTTGTTTGAAAGTTTTTCTTTTTCTTATATCAGTTCCAAGTCTCCAGGAGTAAATCCTTCTCCCTCAATAATCTGGTAAATTTCTTCCACCGAAAAATCTGAATCAATAAACATTTCTCTTTTTGTAACTTTATATGTTACAACTGCTGTTTCAGATTCTGCTTCAAAGGCTTCTCTAATCTGTTCTGCATCATTTCTGCTTTTCATATCTTCTACAACTACTTTATATGTGTACATATTCTACTTTCTCTCTTTCTTTTAATACAACCGTAGCTAATGCTGCTACTCCTTTTTTTTCTCCAACAAATCCTAATTTTTCTCCACGAGTTGCCTTAACATTAACTTGTGATACGTCACACTTTAATACCTCGGCAATATTTTTTTCCATCTCTTCTTTATACTTTACTAATTTTGGTTCTTCTATCAAAATCGTAGAGTCAATATTTCCTATTTCATAATTATGATTTACCATTAATTTCTCAACTTCTGCTAATAAAATCATTGAAGAAATGCCCTTATATTTTTCATCCGTATCAGGAAAATGCGTTCCCAAATCTCCCAGTCCTAAGGCACCTATGATTGCTTCTGCAATAGCATGTAATAAAACATCCGCATCTGAATGGCCTAAAAGTCCTTTTTCGTGTTCTATTTTGACACCGCCAAGGATTAAATCTCTATTTTCTACTAATTGATGAATGTCTATTGCCTGTCCAATTCTCATATTATTACCTTTCTATAATTTTAACATATTTTGTTGTTTATTGCCTTAATGTGTTAAAATATATCCATGGGCAAAGTGCTTGTTATTGGTTCATCACACAAGACTGAAGTTATCTCTATTGACAAGAATCTTGTCAGCGGAGAAGTTTTTTTGTGTCAACATAACAGTTATCTGACAGGAGGGCAATACACAGTAGCTTATAATTTGGCTTTTTTAGGAGTTGATACTTTTTTTATTACTAGATTCGGTTATGATATTGATGCCAACTCAATGATGGTAAAGCTGGATAATATGCAAGCTGTAATTCATTCACAACAATTAGATTTCAATAAGACACCAATTAAAACATATATATTTGACAGAAACAAGGTAACCACTTTAAGTTCTATACCCTATAATAGTTATCCTGATATTGAAGATGGTTTGCCACAAGAATTTTTCATTGGCACAGATATAGTAATAATCAATGTGTTAAATTACCATTATTTCAATACTGTCATTAAACTACACCCTGATTTACGTTATATTTGTGATAACTATATTCCTGAGGATTCACTTCTTGTTAAGGTGGAAGGCCTTATTCTGGAAGCAGATTATCTGAGAAAAACAATTAAAGATCGTGATTTTGATGATTTCAGTGCACAATTAATTTCCAAGGGTCTTAATTGGATTTTGATTACTGATAAAGGCAAACGAGTTAGTATCTTTACAAAAAATGGCTTTGACTCCATTGTGAAAGAACAATGTGGAGTAAAATATTTGGGCACACACGAGGTTTTTGTTAGCATGTTTGTTGCTTGTTTGGTTGATGGCAGACCTTTTTCTGAATCAATACTCCGGGCATTAAATATTGCTAACGATTTGTCTTACGTTGACAACCTGGAGTTAAGCGAAGATTTATTTTAAAGAGAGGTTAAAAGAAATGAGTTCATTTAAAGATTTAAGAATTGTTGATAACTTTTATCAAACTTCTTCATTTTTTCCAATGCCAACAGTATGTATTTCAACTATTAATGATGATGGTAGTTTAAATATCGGATCATATTCTCTATGTTTTCCATACTATGTTGCTGGAAAAGAACAATATGCGATGTTATTATCTTGTCGCAACACATCAAATACTTGTCACAATTTATTAAGAAGGAAAAAATGTGCTATCAACTTTATCGATGACAGCAGAAAAACATTTAAGGAAGTTGTCAGATTAGGTTATCCTGGACCATCAGATGAAAAAATGAAAGATTTAAAATTTGAGATGGAACCTGGCCAAACTGACCCAAGTGATGAAAATCGTCCTCCAGTAATTAAAAGTGCTTTTCAAGTGTTTGAATGTAGTTGGGCATCACATTTAGAAGGGGCAGATAAATTTAGTCCGGATGATATTGATGATGGTCATCCTGGCCCATACAATGACTTTAATGGTATTACAAGTAAATATGGAGCTTTGTTTATTCTTTATATTGACAAAATTTTAATGAAAGAAAAATATTATAATGCTATTGTAGATGGTGTTAATAAGTTCAATTTCCCACCTGTTCCAGTGGATTATGGTTATAGAGATTCTACTAATTTCTGGTATACTCAGTTTCCAAAAATTACCAAGCCTATCTCTGAACCTCTTCCTGCTCCAAAAGAGGTAGATTTAATTTCAATCAGATATGCTGCAGAAAGAGCACATCCAGAAATCAAGTTTACTGATGCAGCATTAACGAATTTTGTTAAAGTTCCTCGTCCTTTTTTAAAAACTGTCTTGAACGGCTGTATCGATTGGGCAAAAGAAAACAACGTTACTTTAATTGATGACAATCATGTTAAAATCATCAACGATAAACGTAATGCTGAAAAACAAGCAAGAAAATAACACATAAAAGGGGCTGTAACGAATAAACAGCCAAATTAATAAAAAAATGTATCGAGTTTGAAACCAAACAGGATACATTTTTTGTTATAATTTAACCATGGAAAATCTAAATAAATGTAGGTTAAATTATTCCTCTAACAATAGGAATTATAACGCATATCAA
>JAAYOQ010000011.1 GCA_012520255.1 Erysipelotrichia bacterium
AAGTGGAATGGGAGAAAAAATCGAAAAATCATACGGATTATTATGGACAGAACGGAAACGAACTGTATTCAAACGTCTATTTTAAACGGTTTCGCACCTATCGAACAATCGGATAAGAAGAGTGGGAGTGAGACCGTTGTGTTTATGACTATAATTATAAAATCTAGTAAAATGTTTTTAATATATTGAATATAGTTTTATAAAAAAATAATAATTTATCTTAAAGTTTGATATGGGAGAATAATAATGGATAATGATTATGTGCCAAAAATAATTAATGAAAGAAGAACTGTGAGTACTATAATAGATGATATTTTAAATTATAAAAAAATTTATGAAGAAGTTTTTAATGAGTCTTTTGATAAAGAAGAAACTCTATATTTTAGAGGTGAAAGTAGGCACTTTGATATGAGAACACCATCTCTTTATTTAAATGAAAAATTAACGATGCATGGCAGTGAGTATTACTATAGAACTTTAATGAATGAATTAGGCGCTAATGATTACGAGTATAATACTTCTTTAGCGAGAATGATGTCTGAATTACAGCATTACGGCGCAAAAACTAGAATGTTAGATATTACTAAAAACCCATTAGTTGCATTATATTTTGCTGTGGAAAAAGATGATAAAGAACCTGGATACGTTTATTTGTTTCATAGTAAAAATGACGAAAAGTTTGATACAGGACATACGGTAGCTATAAAAACAGCAATGAGTTTAATGCCACAAAATGTAATAAATGAATTTTTTGATGCTTGCGAAAAAATAATAAAAAATAATAGATATATTGTTGATGATATAAAAAAACTAAGTTTAGAAGAAATAGAGAATTTAGAAAACAGAAAAGAAATAATTGAACCTATCCAAGAGTATATAAAATTAATTAATCAAAGAGCTAGGACAAGAGAGACGTTAAAATTTCCTATAAAAATTTATGAAGATTTAAAAGTTGCTCATATAGTTAGTCCTTCAAAGATAACTGATAGAATTAGACAACAGCAAGGTGCATTTATTTTTCCAGCATTTGTAAATACGAACAATAAAGAATTTGTTGATGTCCAAAAAGAGATTAATGATTCAATTAATAATTTATCTGCCTTAATATTTGCTAAAAAACCTAAACCAGATAATGAAACAAAAAAGAGAAAAACAGAAATTTTCAAATTTTCTGTAATAGAAATTCCTGGTAGATATAAGAAGACTATTCGAAACGAGTTAAAGATTTTAGGCTTTTCACCAGGATTCATTTTCCCTGATATAGAACATCAGTCAAAATCTATTTTAGATTAATTCGTAAATTATTTATATATAATAAAACTAGGATTATAAATGTTTAAAATGAAGTAAGTTTAAAAAAATATAAAAATATGAAATTTTTAAATATGTATATAAAAACTTTGCTAACATTTTAAACTTTGCTAGTTAAGAATGATAAAAATTTTCTTTTATACTATGCTTGTAAGCGGATAATATCTACTATAATACTTCAATATTAAAAACGTTATCCCACTAGTAATAAAGTATAATTTAGTCAAAAAAAGCTTTTGACAAGTTAAGAGAAGAATTTGCGAAAAATTAAGGAGAAATTTAGAGAAAAATCGAAATATTACTCAAATAAAAAGAGATAGAGAACTATTATCCAAATATGTATACGAATCTATAAAAGCGCTTAAAGATTTTAATTACTCAAAAGATGAATTATCGAAATTTGATGTTGTTTTTGAAACAAAAGAGATTAAGGTAGCTGGTCATATATTAAGTATTAAGAACTCCTTTAAACTAACAGGAGAAGAGCTAATAAATACAATTAACAAATATTTAAAAAATATATACCGATTATTAAATTTTCATCAGTTACAACCTTCATCATTTGAAAAAACAAAATTTTCTCAAAAACCTAAAGTGGAATCTCATGAGGATTTTGCAAATAAAATATATAAGTCTATTGAGGACACGGATAAAAAAGAATATAAAATTATAACTAAGGATGGAAAAGATTATGAAAAATTAAGCCCTGGCTGGAAATCCGCTGTAATTTTAGATTTAATTTTAGGATACGAAAATAATTCAGCGCCTATAATTATTGATCAACCAGAGGATAATTTAGCAACCGATTATATTAATCATGATTTAATCGATATGATTAAAAAGATTAAAGAGGATAAACAGATAATTCTAGTTTCGCATAATGCGACTATCCCGATGCTGGGTGATGCTCAAAATGTAATAATTTGTGAAAATAATGAAGGAAAAATATTTATTAATTCTGCTGCTTTAGAATCAGAAGTTAAAGATAAAAAAACACTAGATTGGATAGCAGAATTGACAGATTATGTTGCTAGTGAAAAAAACACTTCAAAAATAATTGCCAGAGAAATGAAATGTTCATTAATATTTATTGAATTTTTATATTTGTATTTTTTATCGAGAAAGTTAAATATTGATATTGAATTGCCTACTGTATTATATACGTATATTCCGTTTTTTGAAAACATAAATTTAATGCTACTTGTTAAAGAAAGTGAGCGAAAAAAGGAAGTGCTTATGTCATATATTAGGAATGAAGAAAATCATAAATACTTAAAAAGAGAAGCAAGAAAAGTAGCAAACGAATTAAATAAAGTATCCATTGCCCAAAAAGAACAACTAATGAATAATTGGTCAAAAATTATTGAATTGATAAAAAAGCATGGATATGAAGAGCTTGTTGATGTGGTAATAAAAAGTGATAAATGCTGATTTGATGCCCCAATAAAACGACGCAAAAATTTACGTCGTTTTATTATCGGTTTTATGTTATAATAAATCCAAAGGAGTAGCCTATGAAAGAAAGCGATAAAAAGGAATTAAAAGAAATTGTAAACAATACTTTTTTAAAAACAGTTTCTGCTTTTGCAAATTTTAACAGTGGCCAAATTATTTTCGGAATAGCAGATGATGGAAAAGTTATTGGGATTGATAATCCGCAAAAAGCATGTTTAGATATTGAAAATAAGATAAATGACACTATTAAACCAAAACCAGATTACTATATGAATATAAACAAAAATACCAATGTAATAACTCTTACTGTAGAAGAGGGCATTTTTAAACCATATTTATATAAAGGCAAGGCTTATAGAAGACGTGGGACTTCAACTGTAGAAGTAGACCAAATTGAACTTAAAAGATTAGTATTATATGGTAACAACTTATATTTTGAAGAGCTACCAATAGATTATTTAGACTTAACATTTGATTATTTATTGTCAACTTTAATTAAAAAATTAAATGTAACAGGACCGTCAATAGATTTACTCAAAACGCTAGGATTATTAAGGGCAGATGGAAAATATAATAATGCTGCTTTACTTTTAGCGGATCAAAATAACTTTCCTGGAATTGACATCATAAAATTCGGTCCATCAATTAATGATATTGTGGAAAGAAAAACACTGGATGGAATTTCTATTTTAGAACAATTAGATAGAGCTGAGGAAATGTTTAAAAGATACTATAGATTTGAGAAAATTGATGGAATGGTTAGGATGGAAAGATACTTAATACCTTTCGAAGCTTTTCGAGAAACGATAGTTAATGCACTAGTTCATAGAACGTGGGATATCAACTCGAATATAAGAATTGCTATGCATGATGATAAGATTGAAATATATTCTCCAGGTGGGTTACCTCCTGGTTTAAATGAAGAAGAATATTTAAATGGTTTTGTATCTTATTTGAGAAATCCAATTATAGCTAATGTTTTTTTTAGATTAGGAATTATTGAAAAATTTGGAACTGGTATAAAAAGAATAAAAGAATCATATAGAGAAATTATTCATAAACCTATTTTTACTGTTAATGAAAATAGTATTGTTACAGTCTTACCATCTGTTACAAAACTTATGAGTTTAACTACTGATGAAGAAGTTGTTTTTAATCAATTTTCAGCAGGGAAAATTTTAGCAAGTAGTGATGTAGTGAATTTAACAGGATTTGGTAAAGATAAAGTTGTCGATATATTAAATAAACTTATTGAAAAATCATATCTTAAAAAGATTGGTTCAGGACGAGGGACAAAATATGTAATTTTTTAATAGACTTATTGGAATTGGCACTGGTTGGATAATGTAATTTAAAAAATCAATTCGCTATAATAATATAATTGATTTTTTGATTGTAAAAATAATATAATTGCTAATTTTTATCAGCCTAAAAGATAAACGAATATCGGAATAGTTAAAATACAAAAGATAGTTGTCAAACAAACTAATTCTGTAGCTCTCTTATAGTCAGAATTATACTTTCTAGCGAATAATGCCACGTTAATTGCACTTGGTGAAGCTGCAGCTATCATATTGATGACTTTTAAATCATTAAATGTATCTGGTAATAAACGCATAATTATTAATGCTATTAAAGGGAATAGGATTAATTTATAAAAGGTTGGTAGTATTAGTTTTGGTAGATTTTTTCTAAAGTCAGTAAAACTGATATTGGCAACATATGATCCTAGCACAAACATTGCCAGTGGGGTGTTAAGTGTTTTAATTGAATCTACTACTGTTAATATAATACCAGGTAGTTTTATTTGAGTAAAAAATATGAATAGACCGATAACTATAGCGATGGTTATTGGTGTTTTTATGATGTTGTTAATATCGATTTTTTGTTCAGGAGAATATATTTTAACTGAGAAAGTCCAGGTGAATAATAAATTAATAGCGATATAAGCTGAAAGGTAAAAAACAGCTTCTTCACCTAGGGCAGCTGATATCAGTGGCACCCCCATAAAAGCAGCGTTGGAAAGAGTTGCGGCACTTATATCAACGGGATTTTTTATTTTAAATATTTTTGTTAGAACAATAAAAAGTACATGGATAAAAACAGCAATCAAAAAACTCATTAGTAGTTTTTTAAGTTTTATCATATCAAATGAACTGTGATATGAACTAATAATTATTATTGGACTACTGACATATAAAATAATATTAGTTAAAGACTTTGCTCCTTCATCATTTAACAGTTTAGTTTTCACTAACAAAAATCCCATCATTATAAGGATAAGCATAAATACTAATTGATTGAAGATGATAAGTACCAGTTCCATGTTTTTTCTCCTGTTTTGTTTTTAATATCTTGTGATAAATGTTTTCTGATAAGTTTTAATTTTTTCAGCACTATTGTTTCATATTATAATATTTAATGCTTTTTAATTCAATTGATTAAAGATTGATTAAAGATTAATGAGACGATAATGATTAAAGATTAATGAGACGATAATGATTTTTACGATGAATTTATTGGGTGATATTATCACCGAAATATGATTGTTTATACTATATACTTTAGATGATAACATTTATATTGGATGTGTAAATGAACTGATTTATCATCAATTATGTTAACAAAATGTTTATCATTAGTATCGATATTTAACAGGAGGAATAAAACATGAAAGATAAAAAGAAAAAATGGCTTCGTCCTTTAATCTTCACTGTTGTTGGTGGGGTAATAGGTTATGTTTATTATAGACTGGTTGGCTGTCCAACAGGAGGATGTATCATAACATCTAATCCATATATTTCAACAGCCTATATGGCATTACTTGGTTTTTTACTATCAGGTGCCTTTGAAAAGGAGAGTGTTGATTAATGCAATATCTAATTGCTTTTCTTGAAGGAATAATTACCTTTATTTCTCCTTGTCTTTTACCGATGTTGCCGATATATGTTTCTTATTTTGCCGGTGGAGGAAAGCGAACAACTGGCAGAACTTTAAAGGGAGCTGTTGGTTTTGTTACTGGTTTTACAGTTGTCTTTGTTACTCTGGGAGCATTGGCTGGAACAGTGGGTAGCTTTCTTAAAGAATATAAGATATTAGTCAATATTATTTCAGGGTTGATAGTTATTATCTTTGGATTGAATTTTTTGGGAGTTTTCAAACTGAATTTATTTAAGGATAGTAATCGTTCTGTTAATACTGATAATATGGGATTTTTCTCAGCAGTAGTGTTTGGTATGGTTTTCTCAATCGGCTGGACACCATGTGTTGGAGCCTTTCTTGGTTCAGCACTGATGCTGGCTTCTCAACAGGCTCATGTGATTGAGGGAATGCTGATGCTACTGTTATATTCTTTAGGACTGGGAATTCCATTTATTCTCAGTGCTGTATTAATAGATTATCTAAAGGGTGCCTTTGACTGGATTAAGAAAAACTATCAGGTTATAAATACTATCAGTGGTATTCTGCTTGTAGTGATAGGAGTGTTAATGGCTACAGGTATGATGAGTAAGGTTTTAGGATTACTCAGTTAGAAAGGAAAAGATTATGAATAACAAGAAAAAACTATTTACAATATTATTGATATTTGCCTTGCTGATAGGTGGAGCCACTGTTGTATATAAAAAATTAAGTAATTATGCTAGTGCCAATCAATTATTGGAAAATCAGCAAAATCAGAATAGTGATTCACCACAAAAAGAAAAAGCTCCTGATTTTACTGTCTATGATGCCAGTGGCAACGAGGTACATTTAAGTGATTTTATTGGTAAACCGATTGTACTTAATTTTTGGGCTAGCTGGTGTCCACCATGTCAGATGGAAATGCCAGACTTTGAACAGATGTATCTAGAGCTGGGTGATGAGATTCAGTTTCTGATGATTAATATGACTGACGGTTTTAGAGAAACACAAAAAAGAGCGATAGATTTTATTAATGAAAATGAATATAGCTTCCCAGTACTTTTTGATTTAAAGTCAAATGCTGCCAGTATATATGGAGTACAGAATTTACCAACAACTCTATTTATCGATGCTGAAGGTAATTTTGTCGCATATGCTACAGGAGCGATTGATAAAGCTACTTTAAAGCGTGGAATTGATATGATTAAATAAGATGAAAACTTCGTCCGTGTTGTAAACGAAGTTTTTTAATGTTTAATGATAGTGAATGTTTTTAGATTTATAACAGGTTTTCTTATATAATATATAGGTATTCATTTTTTTAATGAATTATTTCAGTCAAAGATATTTAAAGGATAGAAATTAAAAATATTTAGGAGGAAAAGCAATGTTAGGAGCAATAATTGGTGATATTGTAGGTTCTCGTTTTGAATGGTATAACCATAAAACCAAAGATTTTGACTTATTTACAGAAGAGTGTCGCTTTACTGATGATTCAGTAATGACAATAGCTATTGCCGAAGCAGTACTGAAAAGTGATTCTAATTTAGATAATCTAAGTGAAAATGCTATTACAAGCATGCAAAAATTTGGACGTAAATATCCTTATGCTGGTTATGGAGGGAATTTTATACGCTGGATACACGCTTTAAATCCACAACCTTATAACAGTTGGGGCAATGGTTCAGCGATGCGTGTGAGTGCTTGTGGTTTTGCAGCAAAATCTTTAGAAGAAGCTGTTGAAATGTCTAAAAAAGTAACTGAAGTTTCTCACAACCATCCAGAAGGAATTAAAGGAGCAGAAGCTACAGCAGTAGCTATCTATCTGGCTAAAACAGGAAGTAGTCTTTCAGAAATTAAAAACTATATAAATGAGCATTATTATAAGATTGATTTTAAACTGGATGATATTCGCCAAGAATATCAGTTCGATGTTTCTTGCCAGGGTTCTGTACCTCAGGCTTTAGCTGCTTTTTTTGAATCAAATAGTTTCGAAGATGCGATTAGAAATGCTATTTCCATTGGTGGGGATAGTGATACTATTGGAGCTATTACCGGAAGTATAGCTGAAGCTTACTATGGTATAAATGATGAAATTAGAAATACAGCGCTTAAATATTTAAATAAGGATTTAATAGAGGTTGTAATAGAATTTGAAAACAGATATCCAACTAAAGCAAAATTATAAATATTAAGAAAACTATTAAATGTTAAAATCCTATGACAATTAAGGCGACTGAATGAAGAAATGTTGTTTAGCTGTTGATATTATTTTCAATTTTAGTTAGAATTGATGAAAGATTTTAAAATTTATTGAAGTTTTTCAGGTTGATATATTTTGTAAAAATTGTAAGATCAGCATGAAAACTTTAAGAAAGGAGCAAGATTATGAACTTTGTATTTTTATCCCCACATTTTCCAAGAAATTTTAAATATTTTGTTACTGCCATGAAAAATCATGGAATTAATGTATTGGGAATAGCTTCTGAACCCTATTTTAATTTGGATTTGGAGCTAAGAGAAGCATTAACTGAGTACTACAGAGTTGATGATATGGAGGATTATGATCAGCTATTGAGAGCTTGTGGATTTTTTACTTTCAAATATGGGAAAATTGATTTTATTGAATCTCATAATGAACATTGGCTAGAAAAAGAAGCTCAGCTAAGAACAGATTTTAATATTCCTGGTTTAAAGACTGCTGATATGCCTCCAATTAAAAGAAAATCAGAAATGAAAAAGGTTTTCCAGAGGGCTAAAATACCTGTTGCTAGGGGTGAAGTTATTAATGATATCACTGCCGCAAAGAAATTTATTAAAAAAGTCGGTTATCCAATTTGCGCAAAACCAGATATTGGTGTTGGTGCTGGTGGAGCTTTTCAGATTTCTAATGATGAAGAATTAGAGCATTTCTTCACTATTAAGCCAGATGTTGACTATATTATGGAGGAATTCATCAGTGGTGATATCCATACTTTTGATGGTCTGGTAGATAGGGATGGCAATATTCTGTACTTAAACTCATTTATTTATGGTGGAGTAATGGAAATGGTTAGAGATGCTATTGATACCGTTTATTTTAATCAATTTGAAATCCCAGCTGATTTGATGGATGTGGGATTAAGAGCAGTTAAAGAATTTGGAATCAGAAATAGATTTTTCCATTTAGAATTTTTTAGAACTGAAGAAAATGAATTAGTTGCTTTAGAGATAAATGTTCGCCCTCCTGGAGGATGGTCAGTAGATATTTTCAATTATGCTTGTGATATCAGTATTTTTGATCTATACGCTAAAATGATTTTAGGACAGGAGCATCTGGAAAAACCAGAAGTTAAATATCATTGTGCTTTCGTTGGGGTAAGATATGGACTTGAAAACGAACTAAAACATACAAATAATGATGTTTTAAACAAATATGGACATGTCGTTGCTAAAAATGGATTAATGCCTGATATTTTTGCTGATGTTATGGGTAACTATTGCTATGTTATCAGATCGAAAGATTTAGAAGAATTAAAAGCAGCAGCAGAATTTATTATTAGCAGACGTAATTGAAAAGTGGAGGTTTAAATGAGAGTAGAATATCATGAATTTTACAGTTCGAATTTGAATAGGGTAATGCCATTTAAGAGTTATGGACATAGTGGAAAGCCGGTAATAGTATTTCCATCTTCAGGTGGCAGGTTTTATGAATATGAAGACTTTAAGATGATAGAGGCTGTTAAAGACTTTATTAATGATGGAAAATTCATTTTCTATACCGTTGATAGTGTGGATTATGAAAGTTGGTTAGCAAAAGGGAAGTGGCCAGGTGATATGGCTAGAATGCATAATATTTTTGACAAATATATTATTGATGAATTTGTTCCTTTTGTCAGATCTCATTCAGGTTGGAACGGATCAATGATTACAACCGGTTGTAGTATGGGTGGATTTCATAGTGCAAACTTTTATTTCAGACATCCTGATATTTTTGACACTGTTATTGCTTTAAGTGGAATTTATGATATTAGATTTTTTGTTGGTAATGATGTTTCAGATTTGGGTGTTTATTTTAACAGCCCGGTTGACTATTTAAAAGGAATGAACGATTCTTATTATCTTGATTTATATCGAAAAGGTAAAATAATAATCTGTACCGGTCAGGGCAACTGGGAAGAAGATTCTATTCGTGATACACGATTGCTTGGTGAAGTATTACGTTCAAAGAACGTCCCTGCCTGGATTGATTTTTGGGGATATGATGTCCATCATGATTGGCCGTGGTGGAGAATACAGATGCCGTATTTTTTAGGCAAACTATAGAGAAAATCAGGCTTTCAGGCCTGATTTTGTATTTATGGACATTAACTGTGATAAATTTTATGAAGTATTTATAAAGAGCAAAGATGAGTAATAAATTAAGAAGTCATCAGAAATCGGTTTATATTTCTGCATATAACTTTTTGATATATTCGGTTTTTTTATTTTCAGATAAAAGAGTAAAGAAATGAATGATAGAATCTCAAAGGAACATAGATCCTGGAACATGTCCAGGATAAAAAAAACTGAAACTTCTGTTGAAATAAAAGTCAGAAAGTATCTTTGGCATCAAAGGTACAGATATTGCAAAAATTATAGTAAATTACCTGGAAGACCAGATATTGTACTGACAAAATACAGGATTGCTATTTTTATCAATGGCTGTTTTTGGCATCACCATAACTGCAGATATGGTTATATTCCTAAATCAAATAGAAACTTCTGGATTGACAAATTTAAGAAAAACAAAGAAAATGATTTGAAAAATATTATTGAATTACAACAAAATGACTATTATGTTATTACAATCTGAAAGTGTGAGTTGAAACAAGCCTTTAAAAATAGAATGAGAGAACTTATTGATGAAATTGAATACCATATTAATAAAGAATGATTTGGTTGATTTTTATTTTAAGAAAAAAAGAAGCTAATCAATGGTTAGCCGATATGTATATAACGTGCATAAACGATTTTATGTTGTTTACAGAAAGTCTCAAAAGCTATTGAGTCAAAATTATAGCCAAATTTCTTAATTAATAAATCTTCAACTCTTTCATTTGCAGTTAAATTAAGACATTTACATAATAGTTTAAAATTAGATTTATCTAAACGATAATTAACTTCATAGTCATAACCATCAAAAATATCTACACCATAATCTTCATAGCCAAGAATGACTGATCCATCTTCGTTATAAGATAAAAATAAACCACTGGTTTTCATATTGTGACTATTCCTTTCAAATTAATAAATCAAAAATTACAAAAAGCTGATAATAACAAAGGTTGTAAACCTCAAAATCAATGATGAATTTACAACCTTTTAATTTTTTAAATTGAAGAGCCTGCGTAATAACCTTGACGGATTGCATCTCCAATCTTACCAATCTTGTACAAGTCTCCAACTTTTCTAGTCTTGTTGTGATATTTTGCGCTAATTCTATCAGCAACATCAGTAAGAGGCTTCATACCAAATGATGAAATGATTGTATCAGCTGGCAGGATTTTTTTACCTTCAGCTGTTTTTACTTCAACACCTTCATCAGTTATTCCAACAACTTTAGTGTTAGTTAACAGGGTAACATTGTTTTCAGCCAGCTTTCTAAATAAAGTAACTTTATTAATAAACATTGCATCTTTGGCACATTCATCTAACATTTCAACAACTGTAACATTTTTACCTTTTTCTTCAGCTAATTCTAAAGCTGCTTCACATCCTGATAAGCCACCACCACAAATGATGATGTTGTCACCTTTGACTAATTCTTCATCAGCATGAGCAGATACAATATCGATTACTTTATCACAGTCAACGCCTGGAATATTTGGTTTGAATGGCACAGCGCCAGTACCAACAATAATTCTGTCAGCTTTTTCTAAGAAATCCTCATCACCTTTTACTTCAGTATTTAAATGAATTTCAACACCTAATTTATCCAGCTGAACTTCATAGTATCTGGCAAGTTCGGCAATTTTTTCTTTGAAGTTTGAAGTTGCAATAGTACGCATTGTTCCACCTAATACAGAACCTTTATCATAGATAGCGACCTTGTGACCTGCTGTAGCAGCAACTCTTGCAGCTTCTAAGCCACCAGGGCCAGCACCAACGACAACAACATTTAATGGGTTTTCGGTTTTTTCAATCTGGAAACGAACTTCTTCCATTGCTTCAATGTTAACTGCACAACCTAACTTGGTATGATTGTTCCAGATACGTCCGATACAGAATTCATTACAACGAATACATGGACGAACTTCTTTTCTTAAACCATTCATTAATTTGTTCGGTAAATCTGGATCAGCAATTAATGGGCGACCCATCATTACAAAGTCTGCTTCACCTGATTCGATTAAACGCACAGCAGATTCAGGATCATGGTTACCGGCATTCAGTAATGGTTTATCAGTATGTTTTCTAGCTTCTTTACAAACATAATCCATACATGCAGTTCCTAAATAAGAAGGAGGGAAAATGTAATCTAAAGAATCGTAACATCCTGCATCAATATCAAATGCATCAATATTTCCATCATCTAATGCTTCAAGCAATGCCATTGATTCCTTAATATCTCTTCCACCTTCAAAACGATGGTC
This sequence comes from Erysipelotrichia bacterium, assembly GCA_012520255.1. GTDB lineage: Bacteria > Bacillota_I > Bacilli_A > Erysipelotrichales > Erysipelotrichaceae > UBA1783. The sequence continues at coordinate 12,282 of JAAYOQ010000011.1, forward strand.
TAATGCGATACGGAATAAAATTGGCATATCTTCTCCAACAGCCCTGCGACAGGCAGCAACCATTTCTCTAGCAAAACGAGCTCTATTTTCTGGACTGCCACCATATTCATCTTCACGGTGGTTCCAGCAGGCACTCATAAATTGGTCAATCAAATATCCAGCATGAGCATGAATTTCAATTGCATCATAACCAGCATCTCTAGCTAAACCAGCAGCAAACTCAGTTCCTTTCATAATTTCTTGAATTTCTTCTCTTGTTAAAGCATGACAGATAACATTTGGATCAAAAGCGCTTGGAATTGCTGAAGCACTGATTGGTGGACGACCTAAAGTGTCAGGATAGGCATTTCTTCCTGTACCAGGAGAAATCTGACAAACGATTTTTGTGCCATAGCGTTGGACAGCATCTACCATTGAAGTTAAAGCAGGTAAAACACTAAAGCTATCCAAATAACCTTCCATTGATCCCTGAGCAATGACTTCATTCAGCATCTGACAGCCATTAATAATCATACCAACTCCACCTTTGGCACGACGAGCAAAGTAATCAATTTCCTGCGCATCTTTACGACCGCTGGTAAAGGCTGAGTTTGTTCCCATTGGAGACATAACAAGCCTGTTTTTTACTTCCATTTTTCCTATTTTCATGGGAGTAAACAATTTTTCATAATTCATAATTATTCCCCCTTTGTCACTACTATCATTGTACAATGTTAAACATTTTTTTCACAAGCAATTTTCAGTAAATATTTTCACAAGTTGATATTTTTGAAAAAAAGCGAAGATATTATTATCAAAATGAAAATATTTCAATTATAGAGAAAGAAGTATTCATTTCTTTGTTAGAATAAATGCAAATAATAAAATATAAAAAGCTAAAAAATTCACAAGTGAATATAAAATGATAGAAATTGATTGAAATTGACTGAGAAAATGTGTAGAATAGAAACGAACGTATGAAAAAATAGTTTGAAACTAAAAGGAGGTTATTCAGTATGTTTAATTTTAAGGGAAGAGTTGTTGCTATCACTGGTGCTTCATCAGGTTTAGGAAAACAGATGGCTGAAGGTTTTGCAAAACTTGGAGCTAATCTTGTAATTATGGCTAGAAGATTAGAGCGTTTAGAAGCAAGTGCTAAAGAATGGTCTGAAAAGTATGGTGTAGAAGTTCTACCTGTAGCATGCGATATTACAGATGCAGATTCAATTGCTAATGCGGTTGCTAAAACTAAAGAAACTTTCGGTCACTGTGAAGTAATAATTAATAATGCTGGTGGCGAAAGAGGAACTGGTACACCACTGGTTGATTTCAAAAGAGAAGACTGGGATTTTACAGTTAACTTAGACCTTACTTCAGTATTTGCTGTTACAAAAGCATTTGCTGGATATATGAAAGAAAATATTGAAGCTGGAAACCAGACTTATGGTCGTGTTATTAATATTTCTTCAATCTATGGTTTAGTTGGTAACTTAGCTATCCCTACAATTGCATACCATGCAACAAAAGGAGCAGTTGTTAACTTTACTAAAGGTGCAGCAGCTGAATTAGCTCCAGCTGGCATTACAGTTAATGTAATCTGTCCAGGTTACTTCTATACAGAATTAACAACAGATACATTAAACAGTGATTTCTTCCAGGAGTTTGCTAATAGAACTGTACCAATGAAACGTTATGGAAAAGAAGGCGAATTAAATTCTGCAGCAGTATTCTTAGCAGCTGAAGAATCAAGTTATGTTACAGGTCAGGTCATTGCAGTTGACGGTGGTTATACTTGTATCTAATTTAAAAAGCTAGAAAAATCTATCTTAATTAGTAATCGTGAAAATTTTGCGATTATCAGAATTGAAGAGACAAAATAAGTGATACCAGAAGTTATGTGGTATCACTTTTTTTAAAAAAAAGCTTAATTTAGACAAAATTAGCTTTGAAAGATATAATTAGATAAAATAAATGTAATTAAAATTTGTAAATATTTAGAAAGGAGTGGCAAGATGTTGAAAATTAAAGGAAAAGTAAACACTGCCATATGTTATGCTTCGGTAGTTGAACAAGAAGCAATTAATCAGATAAGAAGAATGTGCGATCAAGAATTTACTAGAGATTCCAAAATAAGAATTATGCCGGATGTTCATGCTGGTAAAGGATGCACAATCGGCACTACTATGACAATAGTGGATAAAGTTGTTCCAAATATTGTTGGAGTCGATATTGGTTGTGGAATGTATACAGTTAAATTAGGGAAAGTAGATATTGATTTCAAAAGGGTTGATCAAGCCTGTAACTATATTCCCAGTGGCAGACATGTCTGGGATTCACGTTTAGAATATTTTGATTTAGCAGCACTTAAGTGCTATAGAGAATTAAAGGATACAAAACGTCTGGAAAGAAGCTTGGGAACCCTAGGTGGTGGAAATCACTTTATTGAAATAGGAGTAGCTGGTGACGGTAATAAATATCTGGTAGTGCACTCAGGAAGCCGTAATCTTGGCAAACAGGTAGCAGAATATTATCAGGGACTGGCTATAGATTTACATTCTGGTAAAGATGAATATTTTAACCAAAGACAGCAACTGATTGAAGACTATAAAAAGCAGGGTCGTCGTGGTGAAATTCAAAAAGCATTGAAGTTATTGGAAAAAAGTTGGGTGCCTAAAGGAAGTAATATTCCCAAAGATTTGGCTTATTTATATGGATCATATTTGAAAGATTATTTACATGATGTGGAAATTTGTCAGAAATTTGCTCAGCGTAACCGTGAGAAGATAGCTGAGATTATTTTAGAGCGCACAAATATGAAAGTTTTGTCAGCTTTTCATACTATCCATAACTACATCAACTCTAAGGAAATGATTGTCCGTAAAGGAGCCATCTCAGCTCACAAGGATGAGCTGGTTTTAATACCTATTAATATGAGGGACGGAAGTATCTTGGCTAGAGGTAAAGGAAATCCTGAGTGGAACTATTCAGCTCCTCATGGTGCTGGTCGAATTATGTCAAGAACCAAGGCGAAACAGACATTTGATTTAAATGCATACAAAAAATCAATGGAAGGCATCTATTCAACTTCAGTAAGTAAGGCAACACTTGATGAAGCTCCAATGGCTTATAAGGCAATTGAAGATATTATTGGTGATATACAAGAGTGTGTTGATATTATTGATATTATAAAACCGGTTTATAATTTTAAAGCATCTGATTAATTAATATAGTGTCTATAACCAGTTTAAAGGCAGTTTGATTAGTAATAAAGAAAAGAATCAGGTATAAAAGAGAGTCTTTGTTTTCTAAATGATTTTAAAGTGGTATTAAATCGGTAGAAAATAAGTAAAGCTTATTTAAAATCTTATAAAAATAATCGCTTGTTGCGATTATTTTTACATTTCTAATTCAATGATTTCATCATTTTTTAATGATTGTTTGACATCTATTATTTTCTGATTAGCAGATCCTCGAAAAGCTAATGTTATATCTCTACGTTCTTCAATAAATTTGCCATCGATTAATACATCGATATATTTCATCAATTGTAAATCCTTAATTTGATCAAAATCATAACCCGTATATAACCAGATGTCTTTTTCAGGGTATAATTCTTTGATTTCTTTTACCAGCATATAGATGCTTTCTCTATTTGTTTCAAACAACGGATCACCACCTGAAAGAGTTAACCCTTTAATGTAATCAGGTTTTAATAGTTCAACAATTAATTGTTTTTCCTTATCTGTAAATTTTTTTCCAGCTTTATGATCCCAAGTTTCTGGATTTTGGCAATTAGGACAATAATGACTGCAACCACTTACCCATAAGACAACACGCCAACCCAGTCCGTTGGATAGTGATGAACTTTCAATTTTTAAATAATTCATAATCGACCTCTAATATATTTTATTGTGCTTGACGCGCATATCAGTTTCTTCAATTTTTCCTTTGTTAAAGGCTGTCTTGTAATTACCGGTTAAATAGCCTGTAACCCTTCTTAACTGTTGAATTTCCTGGCTTCCGCACATTGGACAATTATCATTAAACTCATCAGTAAAACCACATTCTAAGCAGGTATCATTTGGAATATTGATGGCAAAGTAAGGAATATCTTTATCCATGGCATAGTTTACCAGAGCCTCTAAGGCTTCGATATTGTGTTTACTGGTGCTTTCAAGTTCAACATAGGTAATACATCCGGCATTCGAGTAGCCTGTCAATTGTGACTCAATATCAATTTTTTCAAAAGGAGTCATTTCTTTGTAGACAGGTACATGCATGGAGTTGGTAAAGAACTCTTTATCACTGACATTTTTGATGACACCATATTTTTCAACAAACTTATTTCTGGCAGTATAACATAAGTTCTCTGCCGGAGTGTAGTAAACACCAAAGTTCAGTTTATACTGCTGTTTAAATTGATCGCATCTATCTTTAAACAACTGTTCAATACGTTTTGCCAGTTCCATACCTTCTGGTTCAGTATGGTCTTTTCCAATTAAAAGTTGTAATGTTTCAGCCAGTCCTAGTTGACCAATAACAATTGTGCCATGTTTTAAAGCACTTCGAATGCCTTCTTCTGGAATATAGCCTTCCATAGTATTATTTTGATACATGAAGTTGGCACTTGATGCTGGCTGAGAAGCGATCCATTCGAATCTTTCTAGTAACATATCTTTAGCTTCATGAATTTTCTTATCCAACAATTCCATAAATTTTTCCACATCTTTTTTAGCCTGCATCGCTAAAGTTGGCATGATAATAGTGACAGGACAGATATTGCCTCTCCCATCCTTTGTTTGTCCTAAACCATTGATATCGAAACCATTGCTTGTTCGACATCCCATGGTACTTAGATAAGTTTTAGGATCATTGATATCATAGCCAGCATTGTTTGACCAGTCGACATTGACGTAGTTAGGATAAAGTCTTAAGGAAGTTGATTTTAAAGCCAGCTTAAACAGGTCATAATTTGGTTCATCTGGCTTTCTATTGACTCCTTTCATACATTGAAAGATTCCACAAGGAAAAATAGGGGTTTTACGTAAAGAACCTAATCCTTCAATCGAGACTTCTAACAGTGCTTTAGTGACCATTCTACCTTCTTCTAAAGTACAGGTACCATAGTTAATTGAAGAGAAAGGTAACTGTTGACCGCTTCTTGACTGTAAAGTATTCAGGTTATGATACATTCCTTCTGCAGCCTGATAGGTTTCTTTTTCGGTCATATCGTAAGCGTATCTGTAAACCTTAGGATATTTTTTATACCTTTCATCATTGATAGAAACATCTCTGGCTTCTTCTTTGTTGAAATCCAAAGTTCCTTCTTCAATATATTTTAGACCATTAACAAAATGTTTATAAAATGAGTACCTGACAAAAGGGACCATTGTCCAATCCAGATGGGTAGCACTGACCCCACCAAATTGTTGTAAGGATTGCAGTTGCATAATAACGGCTACCAACTGCATAGCGGTGTTGACTGACTTTGGAGGTCTGACATCACATTGTCTGGTAGTAAAACCTGTTTTTAGCAGTCTATCAAAAGGAATTGATAAACAGTTATGCATACCTACAGCATAGGAATCCAAATCGTGAATATATATTTCATTGTTTAAATGATTGTTTCTAGCCATTTCACTCATACAGTTGTATAAGGCATAGTCTTTCATTACCACTCGATTAGCTTCATTCATTCGACCTGAAAATGATTTTTCATCCAGGTTGGCATTTTGATTTTCTACATTGGTCGCATTTAATTTTTCTGAGATATCAATCATCAGTTTTGATTTGCTATGTCTGATTCTTTCTCTGTCATAACGATAACGAATATACCTTCTAGCGACATCAGTAAGCCCTGAAGTCATAAGTTTTGCCTCTACTAAATCCTGTAAGGTTTCAATTTCAATGATTTTGGTCTTATTTAAAATCAGTTCCTGTTTTATATCACTGGCAATTTCCCAGGCGATGTGATTTTTATCTGTGACATTGGCACTATTTAGTGCTGCACAGATAGCATCATAAATCTTTTCGCAATTAAATTGTTGCAGTTTGCCATCTCTTTTTCTTACTTTCATAATATCCTTCCTTTCCAAAATAAAAGCCATACCCGGGGATGGCAAGAAAAGTAAAAAAACTGTTTTCTTATCCCCAGAAGAAACGACGATCATCATTATTGGCAGGTCTACCGACTTAGCTTCATCTTACTTTTCAGCCTTCTCACACTTTCAGTGCAATGGCATATTTGAATTTCATCCGCATCACGGTTGCTGGGACAGTATAGGAATAACACCTATTTCCCTATTAAGTACATTAACACCATTAATGATCTTTTTTACATTATAGCATTTATCAATCAAAGTATAAATATCAAAAACTTACATTTGACTAAAATTAAACAGAAGATTTTTAATATCTGAAAATACTTTCATATATTTTAAAATGCAAATTAAAATGATATGATATAACCATGAAAAAAATGTTAGTATTATTTATCCTGCTAGCCCTGTTAACAGGATGTAACGAAAATAGGGCTACATATGTTTCTATTTCAACCGATAAAGCTGTAGAGATGATGGAAACTGAATCAGATTACATCATTTTAGATGTCAGAACAGTGGATGAGTATAATTCAGGCCATATAAAAGGAGCGATAAACTATCCCAATGAGAACATCAATGATGCAGTATTGGACATATTAACCGATAAAGATCAGCTGATTTTTGTCTATTGTCGAAGTGGAAACCGTTCAAAAGCTGCCAGTCAGAAGCTTGCTAATATGGGTTATACCAATATTGTTGAAATTGGAGGTATTAACAGCTGGCCTTTTGATTTAGAATATTGATAAAGTTTATAAAGAAGAAAACGTATATATTATTATCTAGAAACAACAAGTTCTTAAATTTTAAGGGCTTGTTTCATTTTTGTAAAATATTGGCTGTAAAAGATTTTATCTTTTTAAATTGTGATATAATTTAAATTGAGGTGTTAGTATGAGAAATAAAATAATAATTATTGATATGGTTAATGGCTTTGTTAAAGAAGGACCATTACATGATGAATCTATTTTAGATATTGTTGATAATATTAATACAGTTGTTGAAAAAGTTGATGGTGATATCATTGTTTTTGAAGACTGTCATCATCCTGATTGTAAAGAGTTTGAGGCTTTTCCACCACATTGTTTAAAAGGGGACAGCCAATCGGAAACCATTGAGGAGTTAAGTTATCTTTTTGATCATCCTAACTATTTATGCACCATTAAAAAGAACAGTACTAATGGTATATTCAAATTCATTGGCCATGAATTAGCAAGACCAGGAAGATATTATATCATGGGTGTTTGCTCAGATATCTGTATTTTACAATTTGCCATGTCTTTAAAAGCTCTAGCTAATGAAATGGATATGGAAATGGAAATAATAGTGGTAAGTGATGCTATTGATACTTTTGATGGTGAAAATCATGATAAACAGCAAATGAATGAATTGGCAATAAACTTAATGAGATCGATGGGAATCAAAATAATTACTTCAGCGGAGGTATAAGATGAAAAGAAATCTGTCTATGTTAATGGATTACTATGAATTAACAATGGCTAATGGTTATTTTAATGAAGGTCTAAAGGATAATTGGGTAGTTTTTGATTTGTTTTATCGTAGAAATCCTGATAATGGGGGTTTTGTTATTGCAGCTGGATTAGAGCAGGCAATTGATTATTTATTAAATATCAAATTTGATAAAGAAGATATCGACTTTATAAGAAGTAAAGGTATCTTTTCAGAAGAGTTTTTAGAGTATTTGTCTGATTTTAAATTTACTGGAAATGTTTATGCCGTAGAGGAAGGAACAATAGTATATCCAGATATTCCTTTGATTACCATTGAGGCTCCTTTAGTAGAGGCCCAAATTATTGAAACAATGTTATTATTGACTATCAATCATCAATCATTAATCGCTACTAAGGCTAACAGAATTGTTAGAGCCTCTAAAGGAAGGACGGTAATGGAGTTTGGAGCCAGAAGAGCTCAAAGCTATGACGGGGCTATTTTAGGTTCCAGGGCTTGTTATATTGGCGGAGTAGACTCTACAGCTACTTTAATTGCTGATCAGCTGTTTGGAGTTAAAGCAGTTGGTACAATGGCTCATTCCTGGGTTCAATATTTCGATAACGAGTATCAGGCCTTTCTAACTTATGCTAAACAATATCCTACAAGTTGTACTTTACTGGTAGACACCTATGATGTTTTAACCAGTGGTATTCCTAATGCGATAAGGGTCCATAATGAGTATTTAAAACCAAGAGGTGAAAAATTGTTGGGTATTCGACTGGATTCAGGGGATTTAGCTTACCTTTCAAAAAAGGGAAGAAAGATGTTAGATGAAGCAGGATTAAAAGATACTAAGATTGTGGTATCGAATAGTCTTGATGAGTTTACAATTCAATCACTATTAGAACAGGGAGCTAAAATTGACAGTTTTGGGGTAGGAGAAAGAATGATTACTTCTAAATCTGAGCCAGTATTTGGTGGTGTTTACAAAATTGTTGCGATTAAAAAAGGAGACAGTTATAAACCGACAATAAAGATTAGTGAAAATATTGAAAAGATTACCAACCCTTGTTTTAAGAAAGCCTATCGAGTTTATAATGAAAAAGGAATCGGTCTATTTGACTTTTTAGCTTTGCATGATGAAAAAATAGATATTAGTACTACTAAGTTTATTGATGAAAAAATGCCTTGGAAAAAGATTGATACCAAACCTGAGTGGACAGTTAAAGAGTTACAAGTAAAGGTAATTGAAAATGGTAATTTAATTTATGATTTACCAACATTAGAAGAAATCAGAAAAAAAGTAAAGGAAAACTTAAAAACTGTTTCTGAAGAAGAGAAACGTTTTAAAAATCCACATCATCATTATGTTGATTTAACATTAGCTTTATATGCGAAAAAATGCGAACTGTTATATAGTGAGGAACATTAATGAATATTGTATATTGTGGTTCATTTAATCCTATAACAATGGCTCATCTTTTAATGGCGCAAACAACGCTTAACTTGTTGAAAGCTGATAGGATAATTTTTGTTCCGGCTTCATCATTATATTCGAAAGCTGGATTAATTGATGATGAAGAAAGAGTGAAGATAATAAATCTGGCAATAGAAGATAATGACAGATTTGTCTGTAGTGATATTGAAATACAGTATGCCAGAGAAAATAAACGTCAATTAAAAACTTTGGAAACTTTAAATTTGTTGAAAAAAGAATATGATGATTTAGCTCTTTTAATAGGAATGGATAATTATCATACTTTAGAAGAATGGTATAAAGTTGAAGAGTTAGTTAAAAACTACAAGATTATTGTTTATCCTCGTGTGGGAGAAAATAATGATATCGAAGCTTGTAGTTTATATCAAAAGTATTCTAAGTCTTTCATTTTTCTAGATACAACTTTGACCAGCAATATTTCTTCTTCTTTAGTTAGAGATAATTATCGCCAGGGGATAAATAACAGATACTTAGTAAAAGATGAGGTAAATGACTACATTCTACAAAAGGAGATTAAATTTTTATGAAAGATTATTTAATTAAATTTGAACAGGACAGTGATAGGCATATTAAAGAAATTTGCGATAATATTTATCGTTTTTATCAGAGTACTGGTAGTAAGGGTTTTGTGATAGGCATGAGTGGAGGACTTGATTGTGCTTTAGTTGGTGCCTTAACTGCTAAAGCAAATGTTCCAATTATGGCTGTTACTATGCCCTTTGAAGTCGATAAATCAGTTCAGCGAAGAAAGGGCCTGGACCATGCAAAAGAGCTCTGTGAAGCCTTTAATATACCTTTATATACTGTTGATATATCAAAAGCAGTTAATGATATATACCAGCAACTGGAAAAAAGTATCAAACTGGATTTTTCAAACGAAAGATTAGCCAAAGCCAACGTTTTACCAAGAGTAAGAATGACAAATTTATATCTGTTGGCTCAACTGACTGACAGATTGGTCATTGGTACAGGTAATTTAAGTGAAATAGTAATGGGTTATTTTACTAAATGGGGAGATGGTGGCTATGATTATAATCCAATTAAACATTTAACTAAATCAGAAGCCTATATTTTGGCTAGAAAAATTGGTGTTCCGTTAAGCATTGTTGAAAAAATACCATCGGCAGATTTATGGGACAATCAAAGTGATGAAGATGAAATGGGTATTAATTACAATGATTTAGATACTTTTATTTTAACCGGTAAAGGCGATGAAAAAATAAAAGCTCATATTGAGCGCTCGTTAAAAAGAAATAAACACAAGTATTATTTTAATCTGATTGAACAATTAGAGAAATATGAGTGGTTGGAAGATATTATTAAATAGAAAAGAGAGGAATTATAAGATGAAAGTAATTTCAACTGAAAAAGCTCCTGGAGCAATAGGACCATATTCACAAGGATATATAGCTAATGGATTTATTTTTACTTCTGGACAATTAGGTATTGATGCAGAAACTGGAAAGTATAAAGACTGTATCAAATGGCAGACTGAAAAATCCTGTCAAAATGTTAAAGCGATATTAGAAGAAGTCGGTTCAGGTTTAGATAAAGTCATTAAAACTACCTGCTTTTTAGCTGATATGAATGATTTTGCAGCTTTTAATGAGGTATATGCAAAATATTTTACTTCAAAACCTGCCAGAAGCACGGTAGCAGTAAAAACTTTACCGAAGAATATGCTTTGTGAAATTGAAGCTATAGCACTAATAAAATAAAAAAGGGACTGAAGTCCTTTTTCTATAATGTCATAATATAATCTCTTAAATCATCAAAGTCGCCATTAGGATAGATGGAGATATCAATATCTTTATCATTGATAAGAGAGTGCGTCAGTAAGAATACTTTCATACCCAACTTTTGAGCAACCATATCTTCATAAGCGTCATTTCCAACCATCAGACAGTTTTCTGGTTTTTCATCAATTCTGCTGAGAAAATCTTTAAAGTAGTCAATATTTGGCTTACAGTAGTTACTGTTTTCATAGGTTGTAATTAACTCGAAATCATCAGCATCCAGTCCTGCCCATTGTATTCTCTGATAAGTTGCTATTTCAGGAAATAAAGGATTGGTAGCCAAGGCTACCTTATAGCCTTTTTCTTTTAATTCTTTGACAAGCTTACCTGCTTTAGGATTAAAACCACAACCATCTTTAGCCTTAACAAATTCATTTTGATAAAACTTTTCAAATTCTGGTTCATCCTTTTTAGCTTCCTCACCATAGATAGACAGGAATACTTTCCAGAAAGCTTCTTCATTAGTAGTTTCACCTGTATTTGTGTACATTGCATAGGTACCTTTCCAGATGGTATCAATTAACTTTTCTGGTTCATAGCCCAAAGGAGCTAATCTAGCTGCAAGGTTTTTAAAATATATTTTTGTAAACAATTCCTGATCCATTGGCAGTAATGTGCCATCTAAATCAAACAATACAGTAGTAATTGCCATAAAACACCTCCGATGCATTAGAGATAATATTATCACAATTATTTTAAGAAGTAAAACAACAAAAGAAGAAAATATGTAGGATATTTTAGCTTATTTCAAAGAAGAAGAATTATTTATCAGTAGGGTACTATATATAAACAATACATCTTGACCGTTATTAGTGATATATTCTTTTAATATTGCTGAATTTATATAGCGAATATCAACAATGGTGATTTTTTTATATCCTTCAGTTAAAAGAGGGCATAAACTTGAGCCGAATGAATCTCTAAAAACAATCAGTTCCTTATCGCTATTACAATTATTATTTTCGATAGTTATTATGGCTTGATTTCCTGACAGGAAAAATTCATAAGGATCTTTTCCATAAGCCTTATCAAAATCATATATTCCTTTTTGAATATATCCATTATTAGCTAAATATGAAACAACAGAGTTTTGTAAAATTTCGTTTGTTAGATACGTGATTTTTTCAGTAGGGAACTTTAAAGCTGACTGACCAACATAAACACCATAAAAATCAATGTCAATGATCTTTTGAATAAATGGTGTTGTAATTTCAAAATCCATGTGTTCAGCTAATCTTTGAATGATTTTTTCAAGATTTTGCTGTTTCCAGTGAGTATCAGTGAAATAAAAATCTTCCAGCAGCAACAAATCAGCCAGTTTAATTTCTTGCATAGATGATAAGTTTTCTTTTATAAAATTGAAACATTTATCATAATCCAGAGATAGATAGCCATTGTTTTTAGCCAGATAGTAATTTTTATCTGGAATTATACTGTAGTAGATTTTGTTTGTTTCATCAAACATGTCATTTGAAATCCTGTTAAATAAATCAACAGCCCGTTTCCACATAAATTCATTTGATGGATACTCTAATTTGGAAAGGTAGCCATCAGCCTGATAAAGTCCGTTATTATCCAAATTCAAGAAGACGTTGTAAGCCACATAAGCTTTGATGATTCTAAATTTTTCTCTTTGAAAGAATTGGTCCTGGCTATATTTTTCAAAATCACTCATCCAGGATGTACTTATAATTGTGTTCATTTCAGGTTTGGGAAATTTAGCCAGGTATCTTCTTTCCGAGTCGGAATATTCTTTAAAAGGAGTTAAAAGGTTTCCACCAACAATAGTGAAAAAAGCAATTGAGCAAAGAATTACAAGATAGATATTTTTTGTTTTTTCGTTCATCCTGCACCTCCTAAAATCTAAAGTATAAAAATGGATTAAATGATCCATCAACTAGATAACTAATCACTAAAATAAATAGTGAAATATAAACAAACGGTTCAAGGATATCAAGGATAAGCTTAGCTACTTTATTTTCTTTTAATTTAGAAATAATATTTTTAAAAAGTGGAGTTGAAGCAGCAATTGAAATAACAATAATCACCACATAGCTTCTTAAATAATAAATGGTTTCATAAGAAATGAAAGGTATGTCTGATAATCCAAGCATATTTGATAGCTGGATACCAAGTGAAGATAAATCTGCAGCATTAAACAGTACAAATCCAAAAAGGGTAATTAAAATAATATAGATGTGTCCAATAAATGGATGATTATCTAAATATCTGAAAGTATAAAGTTTTTCTATTATTAATAAAAAACCATAAAATAAACCCCAAATAATAAAGTTGTAACTTGCTCCATGCCAGAAGCCTGTCGCAAACCAGACAATAAAGATGTTTACTAGCCATCTTACTTTACTTACTCTATTACCACCTAAAGGAATATAAAGATAATCTCTGAACCATTGTCCTAAGGACATATGCCATCTACGCCAGAATTCAGTAACGGTTTTAGCGATAAAAGGATAATTGAAGTTTTCTAAAAAATCAAAACCAAAGATTTTTCCTAAGCCGATAGCCATGTCACTATATCCTGAAAAATCAAAATAGATTTGTAAACTATAACAGAAAGCACTAAGCCAGCTGTAGAGCATAGAAATATCAGTAGTAACTGCGTATTTACTAACGACTTCTCCTAAAAGATTTGCCAATAAGACTTTTTTAGTTAAACCAATAACAAAGCGTTTAATTCCTTCGCCTGCTTTGGTAAAACTATGAGTTCTGTCAGTCAATTGGTGTTCAATATCGGCATATCTGACAATAGGTCCTGCAATAAGTTGAGGAAACATACATATATAAGTAGCCAAAGAGATTATATTTTGTTGAGCCTTGGTATGACCTCTATAGACATCAATGGTATAGCTTAAAATCTGAAAAGTATAAAATGAAATACCTACCGGCAGACTTACCTTTAAAAATGGAATTGATAATCCGGAAAGACAGTTAAAAGAGTCGATGAAGAAATCGACATATTTAAAATATCCCAGAATAAGCAAGTTAAAGATTACCGATAAAATAACTAGAATTTTCGCCTTTTTACTATTCAAATTCTTTTCTATTGAGAGGCCAAAAAAATATCCCGCTAAGATGGAAATAATCATCAAGATGACATATCTGGGTTCTCCCCAGCCATAGAAAAATAGTGATGATACTAAAAGCACAACATTTTTAAATGACCTGGGTACAATAAAATATAATACTACTACTATGGGTAGAAAATAAAATAGAAATGGTATGCTTGAAAATAACATATTTTTATGCTCCTGAATAGAAAATCGAACACCCTAAAATTGTGATCGATTTATTACAAATAAAAAATATCCAAATTTTATTAAGATAACAACCATTATTCAGCATTAATGTCTTTATTACACATTAAAAAGAATACAATTTGTCCGACATTCCCGACAGTTATTTCTTCAGCTGAAGTACAGATATTCCAAGTTAAATCTGAATGAGCTTTTAAAGTTTCAATAAAACTATTGACATCAGCACCATCTTCTAAAATGAAGATATATCCTAAAAATGGAATAGTTGAAATTTCTGGTAAAAATGCGGCTCCTTCTTTAAAACCCTCGATTGTTTCTGCAGTAAAGCCCATCAGCCAGCCTTCAGTAACAGACATTACCATTGGAGAAAATCTGATAATTTTATTTCCAATTATAATGTTAGCTAATTCTTCAGCAGTAGCATCTGGATTTTCATCTACAGCCTTTTCAAAAGCGGCTAATAAAGTTTCTCCAGAACTTTTTTCTTCTTCAATAGGTTTTGTACATCCAACTATCGTCAATAACATCGCAGTCAGAAGACTGATGGTTAATATTTTTTTCATATAGACTACCTCTTTTTCTTTCCTGGTGGTTAATAATAACCCATATCAATATACCAAATTATTTGAATAATGTAATTGTGATTTTATGTGATTTCATCTTTATAAAAATATCTAAAATAGAGTATAATGAAAATAGAAAGAAATTAATGGTGATAATGATGAAATGGTTTATAATCGTAATAATATTGTTTGTTATAAGCGCAATCATCTATTCTGGTTATATTATCTTCAAAATAGTGATGGACCCTAACATGAAATTACCATTTGTTGTTGATAATATTGATGATCCAAAAAATGTGATGTATCCAACAGCGAGAGTTCATCAGGAATATAGACTAAAACATCGTGCTGGTTTTAAAAGTTTACCTTTTAAAACTTTAAAGGCAAAATCTTTTGATGGACTTGATTTATATGCCGAGTTATTAGAAGGTGAAAACATTAAGGAAACTGTTATTCTGGTTCATGGATATAAAAGTGCCGCTATAAATGATTTTGCTGGAATAATTCAAGTATATTTAAAAAGAAAGTGTAATATTTTGGCACTGGAAAATAGAGCACATGGTCGAAGTGAAGGAAGGTATGTCGGTTTTGGTGAGTTAGACCAATATGATATTATCTATTGGGTAAAAAAAATTAATGAAATTTATCCTGAGACAAACATCTTCCTACATGGAGTCTCTATGGGAGGGGCAGCTGTAATTCATACCTGTAATAAGGAAATGATAAATGTTAAAGGTATTATTGAAGATTGTGGTTTTACATCTTGCAGGAAGATTACTAAAGAATTGATGAAAAGAGCATTCAATATACCATACTTTCCTGTAGGATATATATCAAGTTTTTTTGCATTAGCACTAGCTAAAGTAGATTTTGATAAAAGTGATGGTATAAAAGAAGTAATTAAAAGTAAATATCCAATCCTGTTTATCTCTGGAAATCAAGATAATTTTGTGCCAGTAAAAATGACTGTCGATATGTATGCATCTTGTGGCAGTGAAAAATATTTGTTGATAGTTGATAATGCAGGTCATTCAGCAGCGAATGTTATTGATGAAGATGAATATTTCAGACAGATTGAAATATTTATGGATAAATATAGTTAATAGGAGGGGAAATTAATATGAGTAAAATAGTTAATGAAGCTAAAGTTAAAAATCCTTTGATAGTCGCAATTAGAGAATTACTGGAGCATAGAGCTTTATGGATGTACTTATTGCTAGATGAGGCGAATAAAAAAGGTCTACAGCCTGAAGAATTTGCTCCAGCAGCAATCAAAAGGTGTGGACTTTATCAAGGAGATCTGTTAAGGAAAAAAGGTGGCCAAGGGAAATCGTTAAAAGGTTTAAAGAAAGCATTATTTGGTTTCTTTGCCCAAAAGGTATTTGAAATGGATATTTTAAGATGTGATGATGATCACTTAGATATTGATTTCCATTATTGTCCACTGGTTAAAGCCTGGCAAAAACAAGGATGTACAGATGAACAGATTTCTAAAATGTGTGATTATGCAATGTGTGGAGACAGAGGAATTGGTGAAGCTTTTGGTGTTGAACTGGATTTGCCTGCCACTATTGCCAATGGTTGTAAAACCTGTCAATTAAGATATATCAGAAGAAAATAATTAAAACAGGATTTAGAAAATTGACATCTAAATCCTTTTTATTCAGATTTTACATATGTATTTTTTTCTACATATTAATTAATAATAGTAGTTCATAGTTAAAAAGGTATTATAATTGAATTGTCAGGAGGTAATAGGAAATGGAAAATAAAACAAAAGATCTAACAAAAGTCAGTTTTGGAATCGCAATTATGTTTTTGCTTAGTTGGATTTATGGTTTTTTTATTGCTGGATGTTTACCAATATCAAACCTTTTAAAATCAATCATACTTCTTGTTGGCTTATATACGATTGGATTAGGTCTGTTTATTTATATCACAAAAGATGTAACTGAGAATGTCTATAAAAAAGGGAAATTGTCAATTAAAACATATTTGACCTGTTTTTTACTTCAGTTTTGTGCGCTAGTTTTAACAATGCTGATTAATGTACTGCTAATTGTTTTTTTAAATGCCACTCCAACGGGAACTGACAGCCTTTCTTTACCAATGTTATTTACCCTATTGGTTGTTGCTCCAATATTGGAAGAGTTTGTTTTCAGGCATATCTTCGCTAAGAAACTATTGAAATATGGAGAAGCGTTTTTTGTTTTAGTGTCTGCTTTTTGTTTCTGTATTGTTCATGGAGTATCAGCAGGTATTCCAACAATTATTTACACTTTTATTCTTGGTTTAATCTGGTCTTATTTATTAGTTAAAACAGGTAATATCTGGATACCAATAATTTATCACTCAATGTCCAACTTCTTTGGAGCAGTTTTATCGCAACTGATTTTAATTTTTTCTGAAAAATTGTTTCCAATATATTTTGTTCTGGTAATTTTATTGGCTATCACTGGTTTAATTTTGTTTGTCAGAAATAAAAAAGATTTTACCTTTGAAGATAAAGTCTTTAGTAAAGATAATTTAAAACAATTGTTTACCAATAAGGGGATTATATTTTTAATATTGGCGACTGTTTCTTTTATGCTGATAAAAAATATAATCTGAAAATAAAATCAATTTTATAAGAAAAAAGGATTCAGAGTTAATTTTCTGAATCCTTATATTTTAGTCATCCATATCTTCAAAGGCCGCTAAGCCTTTTTTAGCTTCTATTTTCTGGTCACCATGTTTTACTTGAGACATTGTCATAAATGAAAGCAGGACAAATATTGCTGAATAAATAAATAAAACCTTATAATCAATTAATCTCATTAATGTACCAGCAACAATAGGTGTAACAATCTGAGCTGCCATACTGGCTGTATAGTAATAGCCAGTGAATTTACCAATATCAGCACCTTTACACATTTCAACAACCATTGGTAAAGAGTTGACATTAATAGAAGCCCAGGCAAATCCTACCATAGCAAAAGTAATAAACATTGGAACCGTAATAGTATTTGATAAGCTTGTCAAAACAAAGCCAAGAGCAAAACAGCCAGACAATAATAATGTTCCAAATCTAATCATTTTTTTACGTCCATATTTGGTTGCCAGATTTCCAACTGGTATATAAGAAAGAATAGCACCGGCAGTTGCGATTAAAAGACAAGTACTGGCACCACCTAAACCTTGTCCCATAACTACATTGACATAGGTTGTAAACCAGGTGGTAACAGCATTATAACCAGTAAACCACAAAGCAATTGAGGCTAGTAAAAACATTAATGATCTTTGTACTTCCTTTGGAAGTCTTTCGGTTCCTGACCCATCATCTTCAGCTAAATTCCATTCAGGATGTTGTTTTTCCAATTCTCTATTTTTCTCAACAAGTTTTGGTTCATTAACAAAAAGAAATAGCAAACCTACTGAGATAAACATAATAGCTGAAACAACGATAAATAAAGGTTGATAATTGACATGTGCTAATCCGGCAGTTTTAGTATTTGGATACATAACAGCCGCAATAGCCAGATAGATGATTCCACCGACTGCACCCATCAGGTTGATAATGGCATTAGCTTTTGAACGTAATGGTTTTGGTGTAACATCAGGCATCAGAGCTACTGCAGGAGAGCGATAAATTCCCATAGCTATTAAAAGAATCCCTAAAACTACAACAAATGACACCAACTTGAAAGGTGATGGATTGTTGTAATAACTGTTGTCAATAATTGGTAGTAAATTCATTAAAATAACTGCACATCCAGTGCCAAATAAAA
Source organism: Erysipelotrichia bacterium (assembly GCA_012520255.1). Lineage (GTDB taxonomy): Bacteria > Bacillota_I > Bacilli_A > Erysipelotrichales > Erysipelotrichaceae > UBA1783. Next base: position 30,710 of record JAAYOQ010000011.1, read on the forward strand.
TGAAAGGCATTCTTTTACCTATTTTAGTATCAGTTTTGTCCGATAATGCACCAAAGAAAGGTAACAAAAATAGTGCTAAAACATTATCAATAGCCATGATAGCTCCTGATAAAGTTTCATTCATTTTAAAGGTTGTAGTTAAAATCAGCGGAATAATATTGTCATACATTTGCCAGAAAGCACAGATTGACAAAAATGCTAATCCAACTATAAACGTCTGCTTATTGTTAAGTTTCATATTAATTCTCCTATTTCTGTATCTATTATAGGATATTTTGGCTTATTGTTAAAACCCTTTATTATTTTGTAAGTAAAGATTAAGTAAAAAATAGTTTTTTAACGAGTCTGGTAAGATTGATAAAACATTTAAAAAACAAATAAAATCAGTATTGTTTTAAATCGATACTACCATTATCATGTTATAATTAAAGTAGAAAAAAGAAAACTTTATTAAAAATAATAGGAGGTGCTTTATGTTACATGAAGTTAGTTTTCTTTCTCATAATGAAAGAGACCATGTTAAGGGATGGATCTATGTTCCTGCATGTGAACCAAAGGGGATTTTACAAATAGTCCATGGATTTGGAGAGCATTCTAGAAGATATCTTCACATGATTGTAGCCATGATGGATGCTGGATTTATTGTTGCAGCTGACGATCACGTTGGTCATGGTAAAACAGCTGTTGAAAATCCAGGTACCTGGGGAGATTGGGGCGACAAAGGTTATCGCACGATGATGGAAGATGAGTACACGTTAACAAAGATTGTTAAAGAAATGTATCCTAAATTACCTTATTTCTTATATGGACATAGTATGGGCTCATTTATTGCAAGAGATTATATTACAAAATATGGTGATGAACTGGCAGGTTGTATTTTATGTGGAACCAGTGGACCATTTCCTGGGTTGGAAGAAAGTAAGGTACGCTTAGAAAAAGCATTGGCTGAAGGCAAAGGGAATGAGTCTGGTGCTGATGAAATTGGAAAATTATTAGGCTGGATGATTGAAAGATGTGAAGAAACTATTCGCTTTGGTAATGAGTGGATTTGTCATGATGAATATGTACAATATGACCATGCTCATGATCCATTTGATGCTTTCACAAAACCAACATTGTTGAAATCTGCATATGACTTCGTTTTGATGTTAGAAGCTGTTGGTTCAAAAGAATGGGCTAAAAAAGTTCCGATTGATTTACCAATCTATAATATAGCTGGTGACCAGGATCCTGTTGGCCAGTATGGAGAAGGGGTATACCAGGTCAGCAACTGGTTGATTGATACAGGTCATTATGTTGAAACCGTACTATATCCAGGATATCGCCATGAAATTCATAATTACGACGATTTAAAATGGGAAGTAGAAGATGGTATTATTGAATTTATGGAGTTTGTATTAGAGGCTGAAGAATAAAATAAAGTTATAAAAAATCTCAGTAAATTTATTGATATTAAAGGCATGAATTCTTAGTTCATGCCTTGTGTATATTATAGTGAAAAGCGATATTATTGGATTGTAAATATTTTATTCATATATGTTGTCAAGCAGATCTTGATTCAGTCAATAATGTTTTATCTAAGGCAATAATACTTGAGATAAGAAATCATAGAAAACAGGTAGCAATATTTTTGTGAAATGTTGGAAGCAGTATCCTGAAATAAGAGAAAGCTTAGCGTTAACAGTTACAGAAGTAATTTGTTAGCTGTTTAATGTAAAATTGAATTTCTAGGTGAGTTTATCCCAGGTGTGTCTGTTTACAAAAACAAGTTGTATTATTATTTTTTATGTGTGATAATAATTACGCTCATTATATATTTGGATTATTAAACTAACAGAGTGATTGATAGTCGGACATATTTTAGATCAAAGATACATATATGGTTATGAACTAGGGTTGTCTTAAAAGATAAATTCACTTGGCATAAACATTATGCAAAGTTTTATTTAGAAGATAGAGTTATGAAGTTTGATTTTTTGTTTTTAAGTAATGCAGTATTATTTGGGATTGGTTTAGCGATGGATGCTTTTTCAGTTTCACTAGCCAATGGTTTAAATGAGCCGAAAATGAAAAAATCCAAGATTAACCTGATTGCTGGGGTTTTTGGTCTGTTTCAAGGTTTGATGCCTTTAACAGGTTGGATGTGTGTCCGTACTATAGCATCAGCATTTGCTGACTTTCAAAAGTTTATTCCCTGGATTGCTCTAATCTTACTTTTGTATATTGGGAAAAAGATGATAATTGAATGTTTTCAATGCAAGGAAGAAGAATGTACTTTTGAAGAGTTGTCTCTTGTTGATCTGTTATTACAGGGAATTGCAACATCTATTGATGCCTTAAGTGTGGGCTTTGCAATTTCTAATTATGATTTTCGATTTGCCTTTTATGAAGCAGCTGTTATCGCTGTTGTAACTTATATCATAAGTTATATTGGCATAAAAATTGGTCAGAAATTTGGAACTGAATTTTCAAATAAAGCCTCATTAATTGGAGGATTTATATTAGTTTTTATTGGAATAAGAATCTGGATTAAAGGAGTATTTATGTAAAAGAAAGGTTGGAATTTCCAACCTTTTATCTTCTTTCCTGAGCTTTAATCAATTCTTTGTACCAATCTACAGCCATCGGTAAACATCCTTGATCTATATTTTCATTTAAACCATGCATTCCTTTTAATTGTTCAGCAGTATAGTTAACAGGTGCAAATCTGACACAGTTGTCACAAACCTCCGCAAAAAATCTTGAATCAGTTCCACCGGTAACTACGTATGGCATAATACCAACACCAGGGAAAACCTTATTAATAGTATCAACAATCATATTGTATTGTGGTCCTTTTAAATCTAGTGGTTTTGAAGGATAACCAGCAATAATCGTCTCAACTTCTAAATCATACTTCTTAGCGATTTCTGTAACTATTTTATTGGCTTCATCAGTAGATTGATGAGGAATATATCTTAAGTTAGCTGTAACATAAGCTTCTTGAGGGATAACATTATAGCCCTCTGAACCTTTAGCCATGGTAAAACAAATAGTTGTTTGCAACATTGCCGCAGCATGAGGAGAAATGGCTGGCAAGATAAGTTTAAGAACAGGTTTAAATAACCACAAGTTACTCATGATAAATTTCAACATAAAGTTAGAACTGTAAGGAGCCAAATTAGTAAGCATTGCATCAACTGCTGCTGAAAATCTGACTTTGAATGGATTATTGATTTCAATATAATTAACAAACTTGGCTAAACGGGCAATAGGACTGTTTTTTGGTGGAGTTGAAGAATGCCCACCACTGCTTTTAGCGATGATTTTTAAATCTCCATACCCCTTTTCAAAAATACCAATGGCAGCGAAATTGCCTTTAATTCCAACAATCGGATCGGAAACAATACTTCCCCCTTCATCAGACAATAAATATAAATTGATGCCTCTTTCTTTAAACCAATCAGCCATTTTTAAGGCTCCATCACCACCGATTTCCTCAGTACAGCTTGAGCCTAGATAGACATCGCATTTTGGGGTATAGCCTTCGATTAAAAGTTCTTCAACAGCCTGATAGAAACTCATGATACCAACTTTTATATCTCCAGCCCCTCTTCCCCAGACTTTGCCATCAGCAATAGTCCCGGAAAAAGGAGGATAAATCCATTCGCCGGTAGCTTCAACGACATCTTGATGGGAAATCAGGATAATCGGATCAAGAGTAGGGTCAGTTCCTTTCCATTTCATCATCAGGTTGCCATCGATTTCAATTTTTTCCAAGTGTTTAAAAACATTTGGATACAAATTTTCAATAACCTTATGAAAACCTCTAAATTTTTCTACATCAGGTTTGTCACGATAAGAAATGGTCTCGTATTGAATTAATTTGGATAGTTTATCAGAATACAAATCAATTCTTTCTTGATCTGTTGAATACTCATAAAAAGTCTCTTTGTTTCCAACCAGTAAAGTTCTTATTAAAGCTATTACCAATAATACGACAATAACAAGCAATATAAGTAATATAAATTCCATATAAAGTATTCTCCTTCAGTTTACATTATTATATGTTATTTAAAGATAAAAATGAAACCAGAAAATTTAACATCGTTATATTCACTAGAAAACCTATCCTTGAAAAGGGTACTTTATCAGAACAGGTTATTTTTAATAATGGGTTATTGGATACTATATTTTTTAACCAGGTACCTGAATATGCAGATTACATCTTGAGCACTTTCATCAAAAGTTCCATAATACGGTTTAAAGCCTTCATCGATACCATGAAAATATACATAAAAGCAAAAAGTACTGTCTTCAAGAATAGCGATATTATTTGAATGATTAAAATTATCAGTAACCAGAACATATCTATTGCTTAAAAATCCATTTAAAATTATTTCTAAGTCAGATTTGTCAATTTGTAGCGACTCACAATTGTAAGTGCCATCATAATCAGTAAACTCTCCAGATAAATAAGCTTTATTATCATCTATCTTCAGGTTGAAATTGAAGGTGTTTAAAAGTGTTGAATGAATCTGACTGATATAAATTGAACTGATGAGTTCTTCCGGAGTAATAATTGTTCTATCATAGTTTAACAATGGTATATAGTTGGCATTGTTTTCGATCATTTTTTTGATAAGAAGCGGTTTTAACTTTTGAAATAAATTTTCTTCCTGATAAGAAGGAGCTTTACCGTTTATTGAGATGCTTAATTTTTCGCCTGTCTGATACTTTGCTGATAAGATAAACTGACCAGCATCTACTGGTATCCCGTCGGTCCAATCAACCTTTCCGTTTAGTTTTATTATGCCTGACTCTCTTATTAGCAAAGCAAATTGTTCAACAAATTCTTTATCGACAGCTATATCAAAACTAACATAATCATCAGCAGTATCATTTGAGACCGTTAGCCACAGCATATAACCAAGTTTTTGAAACTGTGTTACTTTATCTTTGGCTTTTCTTATTAAGTATTCATCTTTTTCGTCGTAAATGCTTAAAGTAATTTCCAGAAAACTGCCACCATATATGAAGTCAGAATCTTCAGTAGCAGTCGTTCTCCTTCTGAGACTGAAGTAATTAAGATCTAGGGATTCAATATCTTTAGGTGCATTTGGATTATCGCTGTAATGATGTTCTCCAGTCATTGGCAAATCTTCTTTTTTACCTTTAGAAAAAAATAAGAAAACCACCAGTCCTGAAATTATCACTATAATTAAAATGCCTGGAACAGAAAATAATTTGTTAAACATATTCTTCATAGAACCTCCAATATTATTTAAAATATAATTGCTAAAGTAATTAGTACTATCATTATTATACAAAAAATATTATGATAGTTTCTTTTTTTATTATCAAACTGGTGTATAATATAAAAATAGGCGGTGAAAATATGATTGATATCAAAGAAAGGGTAGTTTTAGGTAATTTACCACAGACTATTCATATCAAAGGAAATGATGAAGATAACCCGGTATTATTGTTTGTTCATGGTGGTCCAGGTATCAGCAACAGACATACAGTAATGCAGACAAATGATGATTTACTGGATGTTTTTACGATTGTTGCCTGGGATCAGAGAGGTACCGCTGGTTCTTATTTTAAAGCCAAGGCTAAAGATTTAACAATTGAAAGATTTATTGAAGATGCTAAGGAATTAGTTGAATATCTCTGTAAGAAGTTTAATAAGAAGAAAATCTTTGTTATAGGTGGTTCTTGGGGTTCATTGTTAGGTACTCGTTTACTTAATAAATATCCAGAAAATATCGCTGCCTTTGTTGGTTTTGGCCAATTTGTCAACGGACATCTAAATGAATTGATCAGTTGGCAATATTGTATTGATGAGGTAACCAAAGCTAATGATTTGAAATCATTGGAAGCACTAAAAAAAGTAGGCCCACCTGAAATGGGGATTTATAAAGGTGGTTTTGCCGGGATGAAAGTACAAAGAGATATCATGATGAAATATGGTGGCTATTCTAAAAATGAAAGTAAACGTTCATACATGGACGCTTTCATCAAACCGATATTAAAAAGTGGTGAATACACATTAAAAGAAATTTATGGTTATGCTAAAGGGTATAAATTTGTTTTAAATAACATGTGGTCACAAGTAGGTAAGACCGATTTCATGAAAGAATGTACTGATTTTGATGCTCCAATCTTTATCTTTAATGGAAGATTGGATATGAATACTCCGGCAGTGTTAGTTGAAGACTGGTTCAATATGATTGATGCACCAGTTAAAGAGTTACACTGGTTTGAAAATTCAGGTCATAACCCAATGATGGATGAAGAAAAGAAGTTTAAGGCTTTATTAAAAGAAAAACTTCTAAAAATTGCCAAGGAGGAAAATTTATGAGTAACAAGGGCATTATTAAATTAAAAGAGAAACTCGGTTTTATGACTTTCTCAGCAGGATTAAACATTGTATATACATTTAAGAATTTATATTATCTTATTTTCTTAACCAATGTATTAAAAATTGATGTTTTAATGGCAGGTACAATGTTAACCTTAGGAACAATCTGGGATGCGGTCAATGATCCGCTAATAGGAATTTGGAGTGCTAATCACACTTTCAAAAATGGGGAAAAGGTTCGCCCTTATAATCTGCTGTTTTGTGTGCCCTGGGCAATTTCAATAGTTTTACTATTTTGTGATTTCAAGACCACTCAAACCTTGACCATCATTATCGCATTGGCAATTTATTTTGTTTTTGAAACATTTCATACCTTTATGGGTATGCCATATAACTCGATGGGAGCACTAGCTTCACCACATGATAGTGATAGACGTTCTATCAATGCCTTTAGATCACTTGGTGGAGTTCTAGGTAGTGGTATTGGCTCTGTAGCAGTTACTCCACTGGTTAAATTATTTGGAGGTTTACAGGGGAAAGGAGCAATTATTGGTGCTCAAGATGCTAGAGCGTTATTCTTAACTGCTTGTACCATGGGTCTTATCTGTATTGCTGGTTCATTGACGCATTATTTTACTACTAAGGAAAGAGTTCGTCAGATTTCTGATGATAATGAAAAAATCACTTTAGTTAGAGGTTACAAAATGTTGTTTGGCTGTAAATCCTGGGTATTGAATATGCTTTATATTATCTGTTATGGGGTCAATAATACTATCATTATGAATTCTATTAATTATTATGCTGCCTATGTTTTAGGTGAAAGCAGTGCAGCGATGCCGATATTAGCTGTTTATCTGGTATTTACTATTATATTTTCAATCATCACACCAATGATTGATGAAAAACTAAGTAGAAGAAAAACGATGTTTTTGGCAGCTTTCGTTTTATTGACAGGAAAGATTCCATTTATCTTAAGACCGTTTTCACCAATTACCGTCTATATTAATGCACTGACTTTAGGCTTTGGAGGATCAATAACTTTCATCATGTTTAATACCAATAGAAATAATATTTCTGACATTATTGAATGGAAAAATGGCAGAAGAATTGATTCACTGGTATCAAGTGGTGATAACCTGGCTTCTAAGTTAGCTGAAGCTGGAGCGATTCAGCTTATTGCTTTCAGTTTAAAAGCGGCGGGTTTTAATGAAGCATTGAAAATCAATCAGACACCTGAAACTATCATGACTATTAATTCATTTTTAGGCTGGATTCCTGCCGTTATCGCAATTTTAATGTTAATCATTTTAACAAAAATGGATGTAGAAAAAGAAATGAAAGAAAGTAAGGCAAGCAGTGTCGTATAAAAGGAGGTTAATACCTTCTTTTGTTTTGAACAATTGGTCTTTCTTTGTTTATTGACCATAGTATAATTGATTGATAAAATTATATGTGCAATTGATCAAATTAACTGATTATCTAATAAAGAATGTTTTAGTTTTAAATAAAACTGCGTAATATAAACTGAAGAAAAGGGTGTAAAAATGTTAGAACTAAGAAATATTGTTAAGACATATAAAACAGGTGAGTTAATTCAAAATGCTCTGGATGATGTCAGTATCTCCTTTAGAGAAAGTGAGTTTGTGGCTATTTTAGGGCATTCCGGCAGTGGTAAAACTACGATGTTAAATATCATTGGTGGTTTAGATCAATATACCAGTGGAGATTTAATTATTAAAGGTGTCAGTACCAAAAAATATAAAGACAAGGACTGGGATGTTTATAGAAACCATATTATTGGTTTTGTTTTTCAGAGTTATAATTTAATTCCTCATCAAAGTGTTTTAGAAAATGTTGAAATAGCTTTAACATTGTCTGGAGTTAGTAAAAAAGAAAGAAAAAGACGTGCTGAAGAAGCTCTAAGACAAGTTGATTTATCTGATCATATTTACAAAAAACCCAATCAGCTTTCTGGTGGACAGATGCAAAGAGTAGCTATAGCTAGAGCCTTGGTAAATAATCCATCTATTTTATTAGCTGATGAACCAACAGGAGCTTTAGATAGTGAGACCAGTATTCAGGTAATGAATCTTTTAAAAGAGATATCTAAAGACAGACTGGTCATTATGGTTACCCATAATCCTGATTTGGCTGACAGGTATGCCAATAGAATTGTAAAACTGTCTGATGGCAAAATTACCGATGATTTAAAGCCCCACATCTCCAAAACATTACCTGTTGAAAAACCGGTTAAACTTAAGAATAAATCGATGTCTTTTTTTACAGCGACAGCTTTAAGTTTTAAAAACCTGCTGACTAAAAAAATGAGAACATTTATGACTTCTTTTGCAGGATCAATTGGAATCATGGGTATTGCTCTGATACTGTCAGTTTCTACAGGTTTTCAGCTGTATATTGATAAGGTCGAAGAGGATGCACTGTCTTCTTATCCACTGACAATTACTGCTGAAACAGCTGATGCTACCGGAGCGATATTAAGTATGGTCACTGATAATAGTGAAGCAGATGGGACAGAATATATTAAAGAAAAACAATATATTACTACAATGTTTTCTTCAATTGAAACCAATGATTTAACATCACTCAAAAGATATTTTGAGGCTAACAGGTCAACAGTTGAGCAAAATAGTTCACTGGTTACTTATTCATATTCAGTTGTACCAAACATTTATACCATTGATGCTGCTTATAACATCAGTAAAATTAATCCAAACAATATGATGAACATGATGACTTCCGAATCATCAACTTCGATGATTTCAGCAGTATCTTCAACTAGAGGCATTTTCAATGAAATGATTGATGATATCGAAATGTTGAAAATGAATTATGAAGTCTTAAAAGGGAGATGGCCTGAAAACTACAATGAGCTGATTATAGTTTTATCAGAACCAAATAACATCTCTGATTTATTGGTTTATTCTTTAGGGTTAAGAGACTTTTCAGAGTTAAGGACTATTATTAATGAGGCTATGAGTGGTAAGGAATTTTCAATTAAAAATGAACCTTTAACTATCACTTATGATGTTTTATTGAATTTGGATTTAAGATTGGTCAACAGTAGCGATGTTTTCAGATATAACGAAAAATATGATATTTATGAAGATATGTCAGATGATGCTGACTATATGAAGAATGTTTATGACAACAGTGAAAAACTAAGAGTTGTTGGAATAGTATGTCTTAAGCCAGATGTCAATTCAATGGCTTTACAGCCAGGAGTTAACTATACTAAGGATTTAACCTTATATGTCATTGAAAAGGCCAGAGAAAGTGAAATTGTCCAAGCTCAATTAGCTAATCCGGATATTGATATTTTTTCTGGTAAAAGATTTGACCAGCAGGATGATAAAAAAACAACCATTGATTTTGATGATATGATTACCATTGATGAAGCTGTTTTAAAGTCAGCATTTAAGGTTAACATTGATAAGGATGCTCTAAATGCTGATAAGATTCAGAATACTGTAGCTAACTATACAATGAAAATGATTTCTTCATTAACGACAGATATTGCTCCAGCTAGAAATATTCTGGAAGCCGGATTAATTGAATTAGCTACCGATTATTTAAACAGTTATATTGATACAAATACAGTTGAGGGAAATATCATCTTTAATCCAGCTGATATCGAAAGTTTTACCGGGCAATATGTTTTATCAGAAAAGTTTATTTCAACGATAACCAATATAAATCTTACCTATAGTGTTGATCAGGATTTTATTGCTCCTGTATATCAGCGACTATTACCAGGTGTATTCTATATAGCATCTCTATCTACTTCAGAGGAACCTCAAAATAGTGAAAAGATGAAAACTGAAGTACCGATGCTGGTTCAGTTATATCTGCAGACAATTTTTAATGTTGACTCATCGGCGCCTGATTATAATCCTGCATCTGATATGAACCTGATATTTGACAATCTGGCTTCAGGATTGGTTAAATCTTTAATGGCTAATGCGATTGTCAGTAATACTACTGATTTGTCACAAGCACTTCTTTATCCGTTAAAAAATATGTTCAGTGGTGAGTTGATGGAAATTGATACTGATAAATTTGCCCAGGCTTTTAAATTTAACACTTCACAGGAAGAATTATCAAGACTTATGGAAACGGTCTTATCTTCAACTGATTCAAAAACATATAAGACTAATTTACTGGCTTTAGGATATCAGGATGTTGATGAGCCTACTGCAATATCTATCTATTTTAGAAACTTTGATAATAAGGAAGCGTTTTTACAATTTATTGATGATTATAATACTTTAGTAAAAGATGACGGAAAAGAAATTTCTTATGTGGATATTACAGGTATTCTGATGGGTTCAATCAAAACAATTATTGATGCAGTTACTTACGTTCTAATTGCTTTTGTTTCAATTTCTTTGATTGTTTCATCAATAATGATTGGAGTGATTACATTGATTTCAGTTATGGAAAGAACTAAAGAAATAGGAATTCTAAGAGCGGTAGGAGCCAGCAAAAGAGATATTGCCAGAGTATTTAATGCTGAAACAATAATAATCGGATTTCTTTCTGGTGTTATCGGAGTAGTTGGCAGTAATGTATTGTTGATTCCAATTAACCAGATTTTATATAAGTTGACAAATATCAGTTCCCTAAAAGCAGTTTTACCGCTTTATAGCGGCGGTATCTTGATTATTATCAGTGTAATTTTAACTTATATAGCTGGTTTAATTCCTTCCAGAAGTGCCAGCAACAAGAATCCGGTAGATGCTTTAAGAACAGAATAGAAATAAAAGTATCCAATAACATGGATGCTTTTGTGATAGAATGATATGGGAGTTTTTAAATGATTAAAAAGTGGTATGTCAATTATCCGGCTTTTACTGGAGTAGAGAAAAGAAAAGTATATTTATATTTACCGAGAGGTTATGGTATAACTAAAAAAAGATATCCTGTTCTGTATGTTTTTGATGGTCAGAATATTTTTTATAATCGTGATGCAACTTATGGTAAAAGTTGGGGGTTAAAGGAATATCTGGATAAAAATAGAGTTGAACTTATAGTTTGTGCAGTTAGCTGTCATTTTGGTGAAAATGAAGAAAGGGAACAGGAATATTGTCCTTATCCACATATTTGTTCTGGGCAAACAGAAGAAAGTCCAGGTTATGGTGATGACACTTTCCATTGGTTTATAAAAAAGTTAAAACCTAAAATAGATAAAAGATATCTTACCTTAAGAGATCGGGAAAACACCTATATAATGGGTTCTTCAATGGGGGGCTTGATGGCTGTTTATGGAATTGTAAAATATAATCATGTTTTTTCTAAAGGAGCAGCCTTGTCTCCTGCGTATATGTTTAGAGCTGATTTGTTGTTAGAAATAATAAAAGAAAGTAAAATTGTTGATAATACTGTTCTTTATACTGATTATGGAACAAATGATTTAAATGTTGAAGAATGTATTCCAGCTTTTTGTAAAATCAATACTGTCTTAATAGAAAAGGGAGTAAAGGTAACTAGCAGAATTGTAGAGCAGGGGCTACATAATGAGGCAACTTGGGAAAAACAGTTACCATTTGTTTTTGCTACTCTGATGTATCAACCACTGGAAATATAGTGTTTAAAGTGCTACTATGAAAATGTTGAAGAATAATATATTTCTAATGTAGATATATATTTGTGATATAATAAATTAATTTATAAATGTCAGGGATTATTAAAATTTTGGGATGGAAAGAGGAATTATGAAGTATAAGATTGCATGTGATATTCACACCCATACTATTGCTAGCGGTCATGCCTATGGAACAATTAGAGAAATGGCTAAAGCTGCTTCTGAAAAAGGCTTGGAATTGTTAGGAATTTCAGAGCATGCGCCTGGAATTCACGGAACCTGTGAGCCGGTATATTTTTGGAACCTGAAAAATGTTCCGAAAGTTTTATATGGTGTAGAAATATTTCACGGAAGTGAGTTAAATGTTTTAAATGATGGAACCTTATCGTTATCGGATAATTATATTTATTTTTTAGATTATGGTATTGTGGGGATTCATTTAAACTGCTATGAAAATGTTGGCCCGGAGAAGAATACTGATAATTTGATTGAATGTATGAAACATCCGAAAGTTAATTTCATTTCGCACCCTGACAGTGATGATACTCCGGTTAACTATGAAAGATTAGTTAAAGCGGCTAAAAAATATGATGTAGCTTTAGAGGTAAACAATAGCTCTTTAGTGGAATATTATCGTAGAATTAACTGTCATGAAAATTATCGAACTATGTTGAAGTTATGCATGGAACATCGAACAAATATTGTCGTAAATTCTGACGCTCATGATCCTCAACATGTTGGTCGAGTTAACCTGGCTCTTGAATTACTTGAGGAAGTTGGATTTGATGAAGAGTTAATTGTTAACACTTCAAAAGAAAAATTCAAAGAATTTATAACTAGAAAAACAAGAAATATTAAAAAAATGTAAAAACAACTATGAGAAATTAGTTGTTTTTTATGGATAATTATTCAGTTTATGTAAAACAATAAAGTTTTAACAGGCTTTTTTGATAACTTTGTCAATATCTGTGGTTATAAATAAATCTATTTTTTTCTTAATGTCATCAATATCGGCATTGGTATAGAATTCTCTGATATGAACTGTATCGGCTAATAAATCTTTTTTCTTCAGTAGTTTTCTGGTTTCTAAAACAGTTGCCAGTGAAGAAGAAACAAAGTTAATATCATTAGCTACGGCAGTCAGGTATTTTAAGGCCAATGGAAAATGAGTACAACCTAAAATAATAGTATCTACTTCTTTTTCCAGTAATGGAGTTAAATATTGTTTTATCAGATCAGTCATTATTTCTTCATTATTAAAATAATTCTGATTTTCAATATAGCCAGCTAAAAGTGGACAAGGTTGTTGATAGACTTCAATAGTCTTATCATATTTTTTTATTGCTTTGATATAGCTGTTGCTAAGACAGGTAGCATTAGTCGCCATGATTCCAATCTTCTTGTTTTTCGTCTGTTCAACAGCTGCTTTAGCAGTCGATTCTATTGGTCTGATAATATCGACGTTAACAAGTTTTTTAATCTTTTGGCTGATAACACTATCAGCAGTGTTGCAAGCAATAATTATAGCCTTAATATCAAATTTAGAAATGAAATTAATATCATCAGCAACCAGTTTTTTCAGTTGCTTTCTATCTTTATTACCATAAGGAATGTTAGCACTGTCTGCAAAAAAGATGAAGTTCTCATTTGGTAAAACTTCTAATAAGTGATTGACAACAGTAAGACCACCTACACCGGAATCAAAAATTCCAATTGGTTTATTTCTTTTTTCCATTTTTACCTTCCTATAAAGAATTTACAATTTCTTTAAAATGTTTTCCTCTTTCTTCAAAACAACTATATTGATCAAATGAAGAAGTAGCAGGAGATAGTAAGATGACATCATTTTTAGCAGCTATTTTTTTAGCTGTCAGTACTGCCTGTTTTAAATCTTCAACAACAATTCCTTGCTTAAAGGCTAAATCATTGACCATTCTTTTACCGCTGGCTCCAAAACCGATAATTTTTTTAACACAAGTCAAATACGGTCGTAAAGGTTTCATATCTAAACCTTTTTCAAAACCACCAACCAGTAAGATAACACCTTTATCAAAAGATTTTAAAGCAGTGATAGTAGCATCGGTATTGGTTGCTTTAGAATCGTTATAATATCTAATATTATCAATTTCTCTGACAAATTCCAGACGATGTTCAACACCCTTAAAATTAGAAATTACTTCAAAGATATTATCATTAGATACACCAACCTTTTTGGCACAACTGATAGCGACCATAACATTTTGTAGATTATGTTTGCCTACTAATCTGATTGAATTTAGAGGTAATATTTTTTGATTGTCGATGTAAAGGTAATCTTTGTAAATATAGTTATCTGCATCTTCATTTTCTACAGAAAAACTGATGACATTGCATTTTATTGGATATTTTTCAACATATTCCCTGATAATTTCATCATCTTTATTTAACAGAAAAATGTCATCGGCAATCATATTTTTGTAAATTAAAGTTTTTGAATAATAATAGAAATCCAAACTGCCCATAAAATCAATATGATCAGGTGTCAAATTTAAAATTGTAGCAATTTTCGGTCGGAATTTATCAATGTTAAGCAATTGAAAGTTGGAAATTTCTAAAACGATATAATGATTTGCTTCTTCCATTAAATTTTCTGATAAAACGATATCACATAGAGGAGTGCCGATATTACCACCTAAATGAGCTTTATTTCCAAACTGTTTCTTTAATAATTCATAAATTAAAGTACTAGTAGTTGTTTTACCGTTGGTTCCAGTAATGGCAATATAATTTTGTGGTTTGCTAACCAGAAAAGCAAGCTCAATTTCAGTAATTATTGGAATATCCCTTGCTTTTAAAAGTTTAATATATTCACTGTCAAAAGGTACACCGGGATTTTTTATACATAAATCATATTCTTTTTTAAAAACATCGATATCTTGTTTGACAACTTCAACATTTGAACGCTGTAAAAACTCCAATTGGTCTAACTGGTCTTTATCTTTGCTTTCGCTTAAAGTGATTGTTGCTTTGAGTTTATGTAAAACTTTTATTGCCGCAAGTCCACTTCTGGCCAAGCCCATTACCAACACTTTTTTGTTTGTGAAATCCATCAGTTTATATTACCTTTCAAACCTTATTTATTATAACATTTATTAACTAATGTAGTGAAGTCTAAGGGTATCTCACTTTTAAATGTCATCTTTTTATTAGTAATTGGATGATTAAAACTCAAATAATAGCTATGTAAAGCCTGTCTGTTAAGTTGCTGGTTAGTTTTATTGTAAAGCTTATCACCAATTAACGGATGGCCAAGATATTTCATATGGACTCTTATCTGATGAGTTCTACCAGTTAACAGTTCAAGTTTTACCAATGAAACATCATTGTGGGGATTATAACTTAAAACTTCATAGCTGGTTATAGCTGTTTTACCGTTTTCAAAGTCCACGGTTCGGATAATAGAAGCTGGATTTTCTCTTTCCACAGGTGCGTTGATAACACCGGTTTTATTCTTTAAATGACCCATGACCAGAGCCAGATAATTTCTTTGAATTTCTTTTTTTATAAGTGCCTGGGATAGAATATTGGCTGAAAACCGATTTTTAGCTACAATCATCAAACCAGTGGTATCTTTATCTAAACGATTGATAAAGTGACAGACAACATCTTGATTTCTTTCTAAGAAATAGTAAGCTAAACCGTTTTCCAAACTTTCTGTAAAGTATTTAAAAGAAGGATGGACTGTCATATTGGCAGGTTTATCAATTATGATGATATCCTCGTCTTCATAGACAACTTTAAAATTAAGTTTATTGGGAATAATCTGAGTATAATCATTTCTTTCGGTTAAAGATATTTTTACAATATCATTTTCCTTAAGAATGAAGTCAGTAAATTGTATTTTGCCATTGACTGATATGCCTTCAGGTTCTTTTTTTAAGGCACTTATACAGCTGCGAGAGATACTTTTAGACAACAAAAAATCAGCAATGTTAGCATCGCTATCATCTTTATTAACAACAAATGTTAAAACTCTTCTCATAAATTACCTCTTCTTTATTTTACTTTACAATGATTCTTTTTACAAAATATAAATAGTTGTCTAAAGAAATAATCGAGAATAGAAAACAATTACTATAAAAACTTCAGTAATGTTACAATATAATAAATAGCATATGAGCATTTATACAGATGAGGTATCAATTAATGAATAAAAAATTATTAGTAACTTGTTTTGAACCCTTTAATCAGAAGAAAGTTAATTCATCCTTTGTAGCTGTGGAAAAATTGGCTGATAAAATTGGAGATTATAATTTGACAAAATTAACAGTTCCAGTAGTTTATGGTAAGGCTTTTGAAACGGTTCATCTAAAGATAGAAGAGTTAAAACCAGATGTTATCTTATGTGTCGGTCAGGCTGGTGGTCGAAAAAATGTTACTTTGGAAAAAATTGCCATTAACTATCGCAGTGCAACAATCTGTGATAATGAGGGAAATAAATATGATGGGATAAAGATTGATGAAAATGGTGATGATGGTATTTTTGTTAATTTAGAGGTAGAAAAACTAGCTGAAATAAGTGGATGTGAAGTTTCTCTTTCCGCAGGATCCTTTGTCTGCAATGATTTGATTTACATGATACGTAATTATTATCAGGATAAAGTTCAAGCGGGATTTATCCATGTTCCTTACCTTCCAGAGCAAACAAAAGGAGATTCGGCCAGTCTGTCACTGGAAGAAATTGTTTTGAAACTGACTTTGATAATAGAGAATTTATAGAGGTAGATTATGAAATATAAATTGGCAATTTTTGATTTAGATGGGACAATTCTTGATACCTTGCAAGATCTTACTGATGCTGTAAACTATGTTCTAGAGAAGTATGGTTATAAAAAAATGAAAACTCAAGAGGTCAGAGGCTTTCTTGGCTATGGTGGAAAGAACCTGATTACCTCTGCCATTGGACAGGAAATCTCATCAGAAAGATTTGAAGAAATATATAAATGTTACATTGATTATTATTCTACTCATTGTGATATTAAAACAGAACCATATGAGGGAATAAATCAGATGTTAGAAAATTTAAAGGCAGCCGGCATGAAACTGGCAGTAGTTTCTAATAAGGGTGATAAACAGGTCCAGATATTAATAGAGAATCATTTCAAGGGTCTATTTGATTTTGCCCATGGAGAAAGAAAGAACGTTAAAAGAAAACCTGATAAGCAGGCAATTATATCTATTGTAGATGAGTTTTGTTTTAATGTTGAAGATTGTATTTATATAGGCGATAGTGAGGTTGATTTGTTAACTGCCAATAATAGCGGCATGGATCATATTATTGTAGATTTTGGTTTTAGAGACTATCAGTTTTTAAAGGAAGCTGGGGCTGAGGTTATCTTATCCAGTGCCAGAGAAATAGAAGATTACTTATTAAATGTGTAAAAAAAGATAAAAAAAGGAGGAAAAAATATGGCGACTTGGCATAACAAAGCGGATTTAAAAGACATTGCAGAAACAGTTTTACTTCCAGGAGATCCTTTAAGAGCGAAATATATCGCGGAAAATTATTTGGATGATTATGTACAATTCAATGATATCAGATGTGCATATGGTTATACCGGCTATTATAAAGGTAAAAGGATTTCAGTATTGGCAACCGGTATGGGAATTCCTTCTATTGGTATTTATACTTATGAACTGATTAATGATTATAAGTGTAAAAACCTGATTAGAATTGGAACTTCAGGTGGTATGCAAAAGGGTATTGAGTTAGGTGATATTATTATTGCGATTGGTGCTCATACCGATTCAAATTATGCTGATCAGTTTGAATTGCCGGGAATAATGTGTGCCACAGCATCTTATGAATTATTGAATAAGTGTGTGGAGACAGCTAAAAAGTTAAAGATTCCTTATCATGTTGGAAATGTTGCCTGTTCAGATGTTTTATATCGTGATGATAAAGTATGGAAAGCCTGGGCAACAGTAGGTACAATCGGTTCGGAAATGGAAAGTTATGGCTTATATTGTAATGCCCTGAGATATGGGGCTAAGGCTTTAGCTATTTTTACTAACACCATTCAAATGGATTCCAAAGAAGAAATCAGCCAGAATGATGCTGAAAAAAATCTAAAGCACATGATAACTCTGGCTTTGGAAACAGCTGTTAAATTATAAAAAAATCACGGTTAACGTGATTTAAAACTCAGTATCAAAGGAAATGACGGTAAACAGATTTTCGTCTTTTAGTTTGATTTTAGTATCAATTTTATTTTTTAGTTCCTTGGTAGAATTTTGATATTCATGCGGGATTACCAAATCGAAGATTAAATTGGTGTGAGTTGGACCTGTAACGATTCTAAAATCATGAAAACTTAACAGGGGATCAATTTCTTTAATAATGTCACCAACCATTTCTTTATAGTGGTTGACTAACGGATTATCTACTTCGATTGGATCCATGTGGATAGAAGCCATAATATTTAATTTTTCATATAACTGTTTTTCAATCAGATCAATGGTATCGTGAACTTCTAACATCTCTCTTCTACTATCAACTTCAGCATGCAAAGAACAGATCAGTTTTCCTGGTCCATAATTATGAACGATTAAATCATGAATTCCAATAACATCATCATATGAAAGAACCAAATCAGTAATTGCTTGTACAACTTCTTCATCAGCTTTAGTGCCAATTAAAGTATCGACAGTATCTTTTATTATTTCATAACCTGTTTTCAAAATTAAAATTGAGACTAAACAACCGATAATACCATCAACAGGAAGAGTAGTGACTAAAGATAAAAATAAAGATGATAAGGTTACTAAAGTAATATAAGAGTCATTTAAAGAGTCTTTAGAAGTAGCCAACATAATTGAAGAATTATATTTAGCGGCTAAATGTTTATTGAAAGAACTCATCCATATTTTTACAATAATTGAAATTAATTGTGAGATTACAGTTATAAAACTAAAAGTAATTACTCCGGGATGAAGTATTTTACCGAATGAAGTTTTTAGAAATGAAAATCCAACAAGCATGATGATAACAGCAATAATTAAAGAAGAAAGATATTCAATTCTACCATGTCCAAAAGGATGATCTCTATCAGCTGGCTGAGCTGCCAATTTATAACTTACAAAAGTAATAATGCAACTTAAGCAGTCAGAAAGGTTGTTAAAAGCATCAGAAATAATGGCAATAGAATTGGAAAATGTTCCCATAATATATTTAGTTATAAATAGAAAAATATTACAGATAATACCAGTAATGCTGCTTAAAAAACCAACATTCTTTCTTACTTCCGTATTTTCTGTTTCCTGATAGTTTTTTACAAAGGTTTTTAATAAAAATTCAGCCATGATTTCCTCCTTTAATTTAAATATGTATATATATAGATTAAATTGTTAAAAAATTATTTACTTATTTTTTTATTGGGTTTATAATGAAATTGGGATAAGCGAAAGAGACTTATATTTACCCCATTAGAAAGTTGCTTATCTTTAAAAAAAGCGGATTATTGCCCACCGCTTTTTTTATTCAAACATCATTGAAATTACATTCTTAATCATGTCTGAATAAAGATAGTCAATAAATTTGTTTTCAGATATCAACCGTTCTACTTGTTGAACAGTATAATAGGCCACATCAATTACTTCCTCTTTCTGTAGTTTCAACTTATCTAAATCAACATCATACTTAATAAAAAACCAATAATCGAGATAGTTGTTTCCTTTTATCAGGAAAATAGGTGAAATATTACTAAAGTTAATATCAATTCCTAATTCTTCTTTTAGTTCACGAGTCATAGCCTGGTTTTCATTTTCATTTAAGATACTGCTTCCTCCTACGGTTACATCCCAATATAGTGGGAAACTGTATTTATTCGCTGACCTTTGCTGACTTAAAAGTTTGCCTTCACTATTTAGAATACATAAATGAACTATTTTATGATAATAGCCTTCAGGTATTTTTTGAAAACGTTGAACTGTTTTGGTCGTAGGATTACCATCTTTATCACATAATCCCCACATTTCAGCCATAATAATATCTACCTCAGATATAAATTATAATATAAAAATATCATTTTTCCTATTATAATAAAAAAGAAGGAATAATTGTATGATTAATAAGTTACCATCAGAATATTTAAAAAATATGCAAGAGTTGCTGGAAAATAAATATCAGGATTATTTATCCAGTTTTGATGATGAAAGAGTATATGGGCTTAGAGTTAATACTTTAAAAATCTCTGTGGCCGATTTTATTAAGATTTCTCCCTTCAAATTGGAAAAGATTCCTTTTACTACTGATGGTTTTTATTATCAGAAGGATGACAAACCAGCTAAACATCCTTACTATTATGCTGGCTTATATTATCTCCAGGAACCCTCAGCGATGTTACCGGCAGAAGTGTTGGAAATAAATAATGGTGATGTAGTTTTAGATGGATGTGCAGCCCCTGGCGGCAAAAGTACAAAACTAGCCAGTAAATTAAATGATACAGGGATAATTATCGCTAACGATATCAGTGCTTCCAGATGTCAGGGTTTAGTAAAAAATATTGAATTGGCCGGAATAAAAAACTGTCATGTAATCTGTGAGGATTTGATTAATATTCAGGATAAATTGAAAAATAGTTTTGACAAGATTCTAATTGATGCTCCCTGTTCGGGAGAAGGAATGTTTAGAAAAGATTCCACTTTAATAAAAAACTGGATAGATAAGGGTAATGAGTACTACAGTAAAATTCAAAAAGAAATAATTGTAGCAGCAATTAAAATGTTGAAAGAAGGTGGCCAACTGGTATATTCAACTTGTACTTTTTCCCCAATAGAAAATGAAGATGTCATCAGTTATGCCTTAAAAAAATACCCTGAATTAAAAGTATTAAAACCTGAAGTTCAATATGAAGGTTTTAATGAAGGTATTGATAGTAATTTAAAAGATTGTATCAGGCTCTATCCTTTCAACATTAAAGGAGAAGGGCATTTTGTCTGTCTGCTTCAAAAAGGCAAAAAGCAAGTGTCTCAAAAAGAAGTCAAGTATGACAGGTGTTATGTTCCTGAAAGTTTAAGAGATTTTTTTGATTTAGTTGATTTTGATTTGACAAAAGGTTATTTTAAAACTATCAATGAAAAAATTTATTTTATTTATCATCATGATTTAGATTTAAATAAAGTAAGGACTATCAGAAGCGGTCTTTTGGTTGGAGTAATTAAAAAGAATCGTTTTGAACCATCGACAACTTTTGCGCTAGCCTTAAAAAAAGAGCAGTTTAAACAGGTGATTGACTTAAAAGCAGATGACATTAGAGTTATTAAATATCTTAAAAGAGAAACATTAGAAGTAAAAGACTATGACTGTCAAGGTTATGTTTTAATTTGTGTCGATGGTTATCCACTTGGATTCGGTAAGGTAAGTAAAGGTATTTTGAAAAATATGTATGAGGTAGGATTTAGATGGCAATAAGATTGGATAAATTTTTGGCCGATCATGGTTTTGGCACTAGAAGTGAAGCAAAAAAAATAATCAGTAAGGGCACTGTAAAAGTAGATGGAATCATAATCAAAAAGGCTGATAGCAAAATTAATGAAAGCAGTGTTGTGTCTGTAGATGATGTTGATATCGTTTATAAAAAGTTTGTTTATTATTTAATGAATAAACCAGCAGGATATTTATCTGCCACAAAAGACAATCATCAACCAGTAGTATTAGATTTAATAAAAGATTATCGCAAAAGACTATCTATTGTAGGACGTCTTGACAAGGATACTGAAGGAGCATTACTGTTAACCAATGATGGCAAGCTGCACCATTATCTTTTGTCTCCTGAAAAAAAGGTGAACAAAAAATATTATGCTATATTAGATAAGGCATTGCCGGAAAATGCCAAAGAAATATTAGAAAACCCAATTGAATTCAAAGAATTTAAGACCAGGGGTTCAATGTTTGAAAAAATTGATTATAACAGTGCTTATTTAACTATTTGGGAAGGAAAATATCATCAGGTAAAGAGAATGTTTGAAAAAATTGGCTGTAAAGTTACTTATCTAAAAAGAGTAGAATTTGCGGGATTGAATGTTGATGATTTAAAAACAGGTGAATATAGAGAACTGACTAAAGATGAAATTGAAAATATAACTAAGTACAAAAATAAAAACCTTTAAAAACCAGAGATGATGTATATTTGATTTATAAATTATAATAAAAATGTTAAAGATGACATAAGAAAAAGAGTAGTGGGGTTAATCACTACTCATTATTTTTCATGGTGGTCCGAGCCGGAATTGAACCAGCGACACGTGGATTTTCAGTCCACTGCTCTACCAACTGAGCTATCGGACCATTGGTTGCGAGGGGGGGATTTGAACCTCCGACCTCCGGGTTATGAGCCCGACGAGCTACCGAACTGCTCTACCTCGCGATATTAAATAAATGGCGGAGGAACTGGGATTCGAACCCAGGCGCCGTGTTACCGACCTACCGGTTTTCAAGACCGGACCCTTCAGCCGCTTGGGTATTCCTCCGTAATATTTTTTTGGTGGACCCTGCAGGACTCGAACCTGCGACCGATCGGTTATGAGCCGATTGCTCTGACCAGCTGCGCTAAGGGTCCAATAATATATCGGTTCCAATATATTAATGGTAGCGGGAGTGAGATTCGAACTCACGACCTCCCGGGTATGAACCGAGCGCTCTAACCAACTAAGCTATCC
>JAAYOQ010000012.1 GCA_012520255.1 Erysipelotrichia bacterium
AAGTGGAATGGGAGAAAAAATCGAAAAATCATACGGATTATTATGGACAGAACGGAAACGAACTGTATTCAAACGTCTATTTTAAACGGTTTCGCACCTATCGAACAATCGGATAAGAAGAGTGGGAATAGTAGCAAGTGGCTTAGAAATTATATTTGATAATGAACTTTTGTGAGAATTATAGTTGCTTCAGTAGCAGAAAAACCTTGTTTTTTTCGGATAATTCATTTATATTATATCTATAACTTACGACTCTTGCGTCGTAAGTTCGAGGTGAAGTATGATTAAGAGAGATTTTTATTTAAATCAAATTGTTCGTTCCATGTGGAATGGAGAGGTAAAAGTCATTACCGGTATTAGGAGATGTGGTAAATCAGTTTTATTGTTTGATTTATTCTATGAATATTTGTTGGCAAACGGAGTAGATGAAAACCAGATTATAAAATTAGAACTCGACCAGAGGCGATTTTATCAGTACAGAAATCCTGTCGCACTTTGTGATTATGTGGAGTCTATAGTAAAAAATCGTGCTGACAAGGAGTTCTATTTATTTATTGATGAAGTTCAGTTTACAATTCCGTTTATTGATGAAGAGCACGGAAAGCAAGTGGTTACAATTTATGATATGCTGAGTGAGCTAAAAGCATATAAAAATCTCGATGTCTATGTTACAGGGAGCAATTCAAAGGGTTTATCAAGCGATATTGCTACTGAATTTAGGGGTAGAGCTACTCAGATTAGGATATATCCGTTTTCTTTTGAAGAATTCTACTCTGCAGTTGGTGGGGCCGAGAAGACAGCTTTAGATAGTTATATGCTTTACGGAGGTATGCCGAGAATTATTTATATAGAGAACGAACAAGACAAGAAGGAATATTTGTCTTCACTTTATCAGGAGTTGTATATTAAAGACATTGTGGAACGCAATCGCATTGAACGTGAAGATATTTTAAATCATATACTAGATTTTCTTGCCTCTCAAATAGCTTCACTTACCAATCCGAATAATATAGCAAATGCCCTGAGCGATACAAATAAAGAAAAGATTAATCCGGCACTTGTCTCAAATTATATTCATCATATTGTCGATTCGTTTCTTGTAAATGTGGCTAAGCGCTATGATGTCAAGGGAAAGAAGTATTTTAAATATCCTAACAAGTATTATTACACAGATCTCGGTCTTAGAAACGCGAGGCTGAATTATAGGCAATATGATCCTGGGCACATTATGGAGAATATCATATACAATGAGCTGATTCGACGCAGGTATTCGGTAGATGTCGGTGTAGTTAGTGACAGGAGAAAAGGTCAAAATCTTCAAAAAGAGATTGATTTCGTTGTAAATAGCGGAGACAAAAAAATATACATTCAATCAGCATATAGAATGGATACGCCTGATAAATTAACATCTGAGCTTTCATCACTTATGCTCACAAAGGATTTTTTTAAGAAAATTGTAGTTAGAATGGACATCCCTCATAATTTTTTTGATGAGAACGGGATATTTCATTGCAATTTGATAGATTTTTTATTGGGGCGGGTCGAACTGTTTTAAAAATTTAAATTGATTACACAATATGTGGCGAATTTGGTAGATGCTAAATTGATACTATTAACCAAAAAAAACACAAATAATGGTAATAAAATAGGCTACTTAGTTACAAATGTGAATACAGAAAAACGTTGAGAATAGCCATTTCTAGAATAAAGGCAAGGAGTGGGAATAAGTCCCGATTTTTTGAAAGCCTTGATTTTACTGACTATTCTAAGGGTCCCAGTGGATTGCGATACTGTTTTGATACTATGAATAGTGGCAAGCCAGTGGGAACAAAGGGAAAATGAAGTCATAAAAAGACTAGTTAAAATAAACAAAACCCCTGATTTTTAGGTCAGGGGGAGCGTTTGAAACTAGTCTTTTATATTGTATAAATGCACCTGAAAGTACATATTTATAGGTTCAAGTAGATTGAAACGAAAAATATTTACTGAAAGTATATATAAAATTATGAACACAAATCCTAGAATAATCTTTTTATGCTTTATCAAGTGAACTATGGTTTATTATAATATTTTGTTAATAGAAATATATTTTAATGTTATATGATTAGACTTTCAAGAAATAAAAAAATTGTAAATCTTGAAAGTTTAATATATAATGTTTTCAAGATGTAAAAATAATTGCAATCTTGAAAGTGAGGTTTAATTTATGAAACTTATAGAACGCCCTCAATACTTCAATAGGTTAAAAGGACTTCAAGGAACTCCTGATATTAAGATTATTACAGGCGTACGTAGATCTGGAAAATCAGAACTTATGAGAGCATTTGCCAAATATCTTAAAGAAAAAAATTCAAAAGTAAATCTCATTCAAATTGATTATGGTGATTTGAGATATGATGATTTAAAAGAATATAAAAGTCTTTTTGAATATGTTGAAAAAAAGTATAATCCGAAAACTCAAAATGTTTTAATGATTGATGAAGTTCAGCTTTGTGAAAGGTTTGAAATAGCAATTAATAGCTTTCATAATAGTAAAAAATATGATATCTACTTAACAGGTTCTAATGCTTTTTTACTTAGCTCTGATTTATCTACCTTGTTTACTGGTAGA
>JAAYOQ010000013.1 GCA_012520255.1 Erysipelotrichia bacterium
AAGTAACATTTTTATCAACACCATCAAGTAACTCTTTTAACATGCTTGGAGTAATTTCCTTCATTACATGACTGCTATCGACAATTTCAAAACTTTCTATTACCCATCCTTCTTCCGTGGCAATGGATTTTACTTGATATTTGGCCTGATAATCAAACAATGACGAACTTCCGTTATAGCTTACAATAAGATCATCAGTCTTTTTATCACAGGTTCTTGAAACTATTGTGTAAGTACCAGTAAAACTATCATCCAAAACAGGATCTTTACCTTGTAAATATTCGGCAATGGCACTTTCAACTATAGGATCAAGGGTTATTTCTTTTTTATTACATCCAATTAATGCAGTAATGATAAAAGAAATTACTAGAATTAATTTAATAGTTTTTCTCATAGTTTTAAACCTCCATTGAGTAATAAACATTATATATGGTAGTTAACAGGTAACTACAATAATCCACTTAAATAAAAGTCTTTAATAGCAGTAGTTTCTCAACCTCCTTTAAAATATAAAAATTTATAAGTCTTTATTAAAAAACTAAATTTTTAATTATTTTCCATATTCTTTAAAAATCCACCTCTTATACGACATATCAGATCCACTATTTAACCATTCAAGTCTTCTTTTTGCGATTCTTACTATATTTTCTGAACCGCAATCTATTATTTTTTCTAAAAGTTTTTTATCTGTCAATTTATCGACAGCAAATATTCTTAAATCATAAACAATTTCATTCCTATTTTCATTACCATTAGTATCAGTATAGTATTCTGTATGAACACATTTATAAGAATTTTCACTATCAGTAGCTATTTCGGCAAGTATTTCCTGATTATTTATCATATTTATACTTTGTATGCTCATATCAGGATTATCCAATTTGTGCTCTTTTAGAAATTCTGCCAGTTTTATTTGACTGAAATTTCCAAGTTTCATATTATTGATAATATTTTTTGCATTATAAGAATTTAAAAAACTAAAAAAATCGGTATATATATTTTCTATAATATCTTCATCAACTTTATAGGGGTCTTTTAACTTATCGATTGCTTTAATACGCGCAATAGTATTGACTCCATCATTTACAATATCAACTAATAAACTTTGATCATCAATTTTTTCAACAGAAATAATAGCTGCCCAATAGTTGGTAGAAGTTTTTGCGACTTCAAATATTACATCTTTATTTATCAGTCTGTTGGCTATTTCTCTTGTAATGAAGTAAGAAGATCTTTCATCAATTAAATCAACTACAAGTTCAGGTTTATTAAGTTTTTCTACCGCAGCTAATATGACCTCAATAAAAGCAGCATTTTTTGCGATTGTATACAATTTCTTTTGATTTTTAATTTTTGCAACATAAACTAAAGCTTTGGGCAAATCTTCATTATTTTCGCTTTCCCAAATGGGTATTTGAGATTTTGATCTAAGAAAACCCATCTTATTTCCTCCTGAAATAGAAATACAACACTATTTTAAAAATTATTTTATGAATATTATACTTGTTAATATTTTAACTTTCCTTTATACATAAAATATATCACTTTTATAGATTGATGTAAATAAAAACAGTCCTTTCGAACTGTTATTTGTTTAATTTAGAATATTCTACAGCAATTTCACTGGCAACTTTAGCATTGTTGTAAGCTAATTGTAAATTGCTGGCAAAAGATTTACCTTCAGTAATATCTTTGATACTCGCCAATAGGAATGGTGTTGTTTCTTTACCTTTAATACCCTGTTTTTCAGCTAGTATTAAAGCTTGATTAATGACAGCTTCTATTTTATCAAAATCTAATGAATATTCTTCAGGAATAGGATTAGCAATTAATATTCCACCATTTAAACCTAATTCCCATTTAGTCTTCATGATTTTTGCGACTGTTTTTGCATCTGGCAGATTAAAATCAACTCCAAAACCAGATTTAATGGAATAGAAAGCCGGAAAATCATCTGTCTGATATCCTAAAATCGGAACACCCATAGTTTCTAAATACTCTAATGTCAGACCAATATCCAATATTGATTTGCAGCCAGCACCTACTACTGCAACATTAGTGTGAGCCAATTCCTGAAGGTCTGCTGAAATGTCCATAGTCTCTTGAGCTCCTCTATGTACACCACCTATACCACCAGTCGCAAAAATTGGAATATTTGCCATTTCAGCAATCATCATTGTAGTTGCTACTGTAGTAGCACCGTTCTTTTTAGTTGCTACATATGTTGCTACATCTCTTCTAGATACTTTTCCAACATTTTCAGCTTTACACATTAACTCTAACTCATCAGAATTCAAGCCAACCTTTAATTTACCATCAATGATAGCAGTTGTAGCTGGTATAGCTCCTGCTTTTCTAACTACTATTTCTACATTTTTTGCAAATTCAACATTTTCGGGATAAGGCATACCATGTGAAAGGATTGTAGATTCTAAAGCTACAACCGGTTTACCTTCTTTAATAGCTTGTGCTACTTCATCAGTAATACTTAAATAATTTTTATAATTCATATTGACCTCTCTCTTTTAAAATAATTTCTTCAATTTTTTCTAAACACATCTCTGGATTTATTGTTTCTGATGTGCTAATAGCAATTATTCCGGCAGCTAATGCATAATCTAAAGTTTTTTCAATATCAAAGTTGTTAACATAGCTATAAATGACACCGGCCATAAAAGAATCACCGGCACCAGAAGCATTAACCATGTCTACTGCTTTAAAAGACTTTAAATAACTATTACCTAAATAATCATAATATAAACAACCATCTTTTCCAAGAGAAACAAAAACTCTTTTTACTCCTTTGTCTATTAAGATTTTACAAGCTTCAATTTTATCCTGGTAACTTTTTGTACAATGATCTGATAATATTGAAAGCTCCAGTTCATTTGGTTTTATAGTATGAATATAAGGTAAATATTTTTTAATTCTTCTGGCATAAGCTGTGCTTACAGGATCACAAAATAATTCTTTTGAAAAATTATGACAGATATAATCAAGAGTTTCTTCTGAAAGACAAGGATCTATTGTAATTACTTTAGCATTTTTAATTACATCGGCGATTGCTTTTAAGTAATCAACAGATATGTTGTTAACAATATGCATATCACTTATAGAAACATACATATCTCCTTTTTCATCTAAAATACAAAGATAGGAAGAAGAATTTTCATTTTCTACTGTCATCGAATAAGAAAAATCTATCCCTGCCTGTGTTGAATACTCTTTAATAAATTTACCATAATTATCATCACCTAAAGCAGTTATCAATTTTGTTGGATAACCGATACGAGATAAATTTTCTAATACATTTCTAGTTACTCCACCAACAGAAATAGACATATAGCCAGGATTTGAGTCATGTAAAATTAAAGTTTGTTTACTACGACCGTTGATATCAATATTTGCTGCACCTATACCTAAAACATAATCATTTTTCATATATTAACTCCAAAAATATTATACCATAATAGCAGACATTAAAAGAAGAGAATTTACTTCTCCTCTTCAATCTTTAATTGATTAATAATTTCATCAATACGGTTAGCATTTTGAAGTGATTTATCTAAAACAAAGACCAGTTCAGGACATTTTTTTATTTTCAGTTTTTTTGCCAGTTTGCTTCTGATTAAGCCTTTGGCTTTATCTAAAGCAGCTAAACGGTATTCATCTTTTTGATATTTATCTAAAAATGTGACAAATACCCTGGCTATAGAACTATCATTATTTAATAATACTTCAGTAATAGTTACATATCCTATATTTGAATCTTTAACATCATCTCTGATAATCATTGTCAAGTGTCTTAAAATTTCGGATTGTAAGCGTTCTTTTTTTAAAGACATATTTTACTCCCTGACTTCCTGATCTTCAAAGGCTTCAATAATATCATCAACTTTAATGTCATTGTATCTTTCAATTGTCATACCACATTCATAGCCAGCTTTAACTTCTTTAACATTGTCTTTAAAGCGTTGCAGTGATCCTAATTTACCAGTATAGATTACTACTCCATCTCTAATCAATCTGACACCACAATTGTTTTTAATGACTCCATCATCAACATAACAGCCGGCAATAGTACCTATTCTGCTGACTTTAAATAACTGTCTTACAGTAGCTTGTCCTAACACTACTTCTTCATAGACAGGTGCCAGCATTCCCTTCATAATAGACTCTAATTCTTCTAAAGCTTTATAAATTATATTATGAAGTCGAATAGAGATATTATTTTCTTCAGCCATTCTCTTAACTGTTGCATTAGGTCTGACATTAAATCCGTAAATAATTGCATTTGAGGTAGTAGCCAACATAACATCAGATTCAGTAATGCCACCAGCTGCAGCTCTTAGCACTCTTATTTTAACTTCTTCATTAGAAAGTTTTTCCATCGAACTTTGAACTGCTTCAGCACTACCAGAAACATCGGCTTTAATAATAATATCAAGTTGCTGTAAATCGCCCTCTTTTATTTTTGCTGCTATATCATCCAGTGAAAGACCAGTTATTCTTCTTTCCTGTTCAATTTTAGCTTGTGCTCTGTTATTAGCAACACTTCTGGCACGCTTTTCATCGGCGAATACTTTAAAATGATCACCTGCTTCAGGAACATCTGATAAACCAATAATCTCAACAGGGGTTGAAGGTTTAGCAGTTTTGATTTCCTTTCCTTTATCATCAGTCATTTTTCTAATACGACAGAATGCTGAGCCAACTACTAAACAGTCACTTGAATTTAGAGTTCCGTTTTGTACCAATAATGTTGCTACAGGACCTCTACCTCTATCCAGTTTGGCTTCAACTACCGTACCAGTAGCTAATTTATCTGGATTTGCTTTTAATTCTAAAACCTCGGATAATAATAAAATCATTTCCAATAATGTTTGAATACCCTCTCCAGATTTAGCACTTATTTTTGTAAACATCGTATCTCCTCCCCATTCTTCAGGGATAAGTCCGTAATCAGCCAGTTCGTTGTAGACTTTATCTACGTTGGCATTATGTTTATCAATTTTATTAATGGCAATAATAATTGGAACATCTGCAGCTCTGGCATGGTCAATAGCTTCCTTTGTTTGAGGCATGACACCATCATCAGCAGCAACTATAACAACTACTATATCAGTCATTTTTGCACCTCTAGAACGCATAGCTGTGAAAGCTTCATGTCCCGGAGTGTCTAAAAAAGTAACTTTCTGACCTTTGACATTTGTCTGATATGCACCTATATGCTGAGTAATTCCACCAAATTCTCCAGCTGTAACATTAGTCTTTCTAATAAAGTCAAGTAGGGTTGTTTTACCATGATCAACATGTCCCATGATTGTTACAATTGGAGCTCTAGGTAATAAATCTTCTGGTTTATCTATAACATCATCTTCTAAGGAATTGAAATCTTCAATTTCATCTTTAGTAATATTGATGTTATATTCTAAAGCAATAAGTTCAATTGTATCATCATCTAAAGATGTATTAACTGTATACATTTTTCCTAACATAAATAAGAATTTAATAATTTCAGCTGGAGACTTATTAATCTTCTCTGCTAATTCTTTAACAGTGATGCCTTCCTGATAAGTACAGTCCTTTGCAGCTTCATATTTTTTATTATAATTTTTGTTATACTTTTTCTTGCTGTTATTTCTTTTTCTTCTTGGTTTTCTATTTGTCATTACTGCACCACCTTTCCTTTAATTTATAACAATGAATCTAATTCATCATAAACAGTTTCTTTTACTTCACATTCTAATTGCTTAGCAAGAAGGTTATTACTTCTCGCTAGAGCAAATACTTCTTTATCTTTTTTAAGATAGGCTCCTCGGCCATTTAATTTTCCAGTTAGATCAACAACAACTTCATTTTCAGGAGTTCTGACTACTCTAATTAATTCTTTTTTGGGAAAACGTTCATTTGTTATGATACATTTTCTCATTGGTATTTTTCTTTTTTTCAATCTTAGTCCTCATCATAAAACTCGTCATACTCATCAAAGTCAATATCATCATAATACCAGAAATCCTCATCTGGGTTTTCAAACTCTTCAAGTTCTTCTTCAGTATATTCTGGTTTTATTTCATAATCCTGCTTTTTGAGTTGTTCAAGTCTTTCTTTTAGCTCTCTTGCTTCAATTTCTTCTTTAGTTTCTCTTCTCTTTCTTCTTGAAGTTTTTTTATCATCTTCTTCTGTATCTTTACTTGCATCAGCTAAACTTTCAAATTTAGAAACATATTCTGCTGCTCTGGCTGCAATTCTAGCTTTACGAAGTTCAATTTCTTCTTCAGTTTCCTCAATAGTTTCTTCAACTGTTTCTTCAACTTCTTCTATAGTTTCTACAATTACTTCTTCTTCAATTTGAGATGTTGTTTCAACTGTTTCTTCATGTTGATCTGATGTTTCTACAGTTTCAACAGCAATTTCTTCCATTTCTGCTTCTAAAGCTTTTTGCTGTAAGTATGCTTCTAATTCTTTGGCTTTTCTTTCAGCTTCAACTTTTGCCAATTCAGCAGCTTTTCTTTCTGCTTCTCTCAAACGTTTTTCTTTCTCTTTAGCGATGTATTGAGCCATTTCTGCTTGCCAGTCAACACCAGCTTCTTCTAATACTGCAGCTGTTTTAATATCAACCTTTTTTGATAATAATTCTGATGCCAGTTGAGCATTAATTCCTTTTCTTCCTATTGCTAGAGATAACTGATCATCTTCAACAACAATCTGAATAGTATCTTCTTTTGGAATTACCCCAATAATGCTGGCAGGTTTCATTACATTTTTAACATATTCAATGTAATCATCTGACCATTCAATAATATCAATGCTTTCTTGAGTTAATGAATTATCCTGTTGTCTGATTTCAGAGATAACGGCTGATACACGTGAACCTCTATTTCCAATACAGGCACCAATAGCATCCACATTAGGATCTTTTGAATAAACAGCCATTTTTGTTCTACTATTAGCAACTCTGGCAATACCTTTGATTTCTACTGTCCCATCATAAATTTCAGATACAGTTTGTTCAAATAATCTTTTCACTAAATTTTTAGAAGCTCTTGATACAGTAATAGGAGCACCTTTTGTTTTGTCACTGACCTCTTTGATTATAACTTTAAGTCTTTGTCCGTCATAGTATTTCTCATAAGGGATTTGTTCTCTTTGAGCTAATAAAGCTAAATCTGTGTCGTCAATTTTAACTAAAACAAATTTATCTTCAACAGATTCTACTACCGCATTAACAATATCATCAACTTTATCCTTATACTTATCTAAAAGGTTTTTCTTGTGAGCTTCTTTAATTTTCTGAGTAAAAACATTTTTCAGATTAGAAATTTCTTTTCTTCCAAAGTTTTTGATATTTACTTCTTCTTCAATTTCATCACCAATTTCAGCATCAGGATAAATACTCTTTATTTCATTTAACTGTAATTCTAATTCATCATCATTTACTTCCTCTACTACAGTTTTAATATGATATAACTTAATTCCTTCTTTTTTAGTTACATCTACTCTCAATTTTGGTTTAGGTAAATTTGAATCCTTTTTAACATCAATGAATCTATAATAAGCAGTCTTCAATCCTTCGCTTAAAGCATCAATAATAATTTCTGTTGAAATGTTATTATTTTCTTCAATTGCTCCAATTGCATTTACAATTTTCTTTAAATCCATAACTTTCCTCTCTTATATTTTTACAGCTAATCTAATCAACTTGACATTTTCATAGTTAATAGCAACCTGTTTTTTTACACCTTTTACAAAATAGGTTATATTTAATACATTTTCTTCAAAACTGGCAAGTGTCCCATCAATAGAATCAATTCCTTTTTCAGGATTTTTTAATTCTATATGGACATAATCACCAATATGTTCATAAATTTCATTTTCATTTTCTAATTCTTCTTCAGCACCGAATGAACATACATCTAACAAATAAGATTGATTAGAATCATCATGTTGATCTAATAAATCTGAAATCTGATTAGATACAATTTCACAAGTATCCAGGTCAATTTCTCCATCTGTTTTTTTGATACAGATTTCTAAAATTGGAGTTCTGCCTGATTTCTTGGAAATTTTGAATTTACCAATATTATTAGCTTCTAATATTGGTTTAATTAAACTTTCAATCTTTTGAATACTTAACATTTTCCCTCCAAAGCAATATATAAGGAGCGATTGCTCGCTCCTTGCTTCTCTTATAATACTTCATTTGAATATAAATATCAAGTTTTTTTATATATTTTTTCCACTTGCTTTTTCATTAAGAAAATCTTCCCTGATTAATAGCGCCTTATCAGGACAATTTGTAATAATAGCATTTATTTCTGTTTTTAAGGCTGCATAAATGTAAATCGGATCATTGATAGTCCAAGTATTTATCAGCAAATTATTTTCGTTAGCTTCTTTAATATAATTTTGATCAAGCAGCAGATAGAATGCTGGATGTAAATATTTCATCTTATGGCTTTTAGCATATTTAGGCATATCAATTATTTTATCTGAATGTAGAAACCCGCAATTAGCTTTTGGATCCAATTCTAATATTTTAACTAAAGAATAATGATTAAAAGAAGAATAAATTACTCTATTTTCCATTTCATATTCTTTTACAAGTTCTATAATCTTTTTTTCCATACCATCATAATTAAAAATTGCGTTTTTAAGTTCGATATTTAAAATCAGATTGGTAGGTTTTAACAATTGTAAAACTTCTTCTAAAGTTGGAATCTGACAGAAAGGGTAAGCTTTATTTTTTTTATTAAAGTTAAACTTTTTTAATTCTTCATAATTGAAATCTTTCACAAATCCTTTTCCATCACTAACTCTATCAATTGTTTCATCATGAATAACTACAACAACTTCATCTTTAGTGTAATGAACATCCAATTCAATTCCTTCAGCTTTTTGATCGATAGCCAGTTTGATTGCTTCCAGTGTGTTTTCCGGTGCATAGGCACTCGCTCCTCTATGAGCCCAAATATAAGTCATATAATTACCTCCAATTAAAATAAAGACAATTGATTTTCTTCAGTTAAATGATCTAAGACTCCAATACTTTCTAAAAATTCCAACTGTTTATTATTTACAGATGTACGCTTCAATAAATCTTCCTTTGATATGAATTCCTGTTGTTCTCTTTGTTCAACTATTGAATAGGCTACTGCCGCACCAAGTCCATCAATACTGGCAAATGATGGGATAATTCCAAATTCATCATCAGGATCAATGATAAAATTAATTGCTTGTGATTTTTCTAAAGAAATATTATTAAAATGAAATCCTCTTACATACATTTCTAATGCAATTTCTAAAACAAGTATTAAATCTTCTTCTCTTTTGGTAATTTTTATACCATCAGCTACTCTATCTTGAATTTCTTTAAGACGATTGTAAATAGCATATTTACCTTGGAGCATTGTTTTTATATCATAGGCATCGCATCTGACAGAGAAATATACCGCATAGTAAGCTGCAGGGTGGAAAACTTTGTACCACCCCACTCTGACCGCATTCATCGCATAGGCAACTGCATGAGCCTTAGGGAACATATATTTAATTAACAAACATGAATTAATATACCAGTCTGGAACATCATGTTCTTTCATGGTTTTAACCCAGTTATCTTTTAAACCTCTTCCTTTCCTTACAGACTCCATTATTTCAAAAGCAGTAATCTTTTCAAGACCTTTAGATATTAAATAAGTCATAATATCATCACGACAGGAAATAACTTCATTTAAATCACAAATTCCTTCTTCAAT
Organism: Erysipelotrichia bacterium; assembly: GCA_012520255.1. GTDB lineage: Bacteria > Bacillota_I > Bacilli_A > Erysipelotrichales > Erysipelotrichaceae > UBA1783. The sequence continues at coordinate 9,756 of JAAYOQ010000013.1, forward strand.
CAAAACTTCAGCATTATTAGCCCAAACATCAGTGCCATGAGTGACTCCTTCAATAGCGACTAACTCATTAAAAGTAGAAGGTTTAGTTTTATCTAAGATTCTTCTATTATTATGTGTCCCAAACTCTGGCAGACCGGCAGCACCATTTAATTCCTGATATAAACCATCAGGATCAGAGATATTTAAAGAATCAGTTGAATAAAACAGCTTATATACTTCCGGATCACTCATTGGAACTTTAGTATAATGAACACCGGAATATAATGATAGTAATCTGATTGAAGTAGGATCTACATGAGCTAAAATATCTAATTTTAAAATATTGTCATGTAAATCAGCAATCGCAAAATGTGTAGTCAGCCATTCACTAAAAGGATTATTTGCAGGATACTGAATTGGGGTAAAATCATGCACGTTTTTCTCTTTTGGTATTACTACTATTCCGCCAGGATGTTGACCTGTAGTTCTTTTAACTCCTTCACACATGCTGGCTAATACTTCACTGAAAGAATTTGAAAAATATGGTATTTCCATCTCTTCACAATAAGCTTGAACATATCCAAAGGCTGTTTTTTGAGCAACTGTTCCAATTGTTCCAGCACGAAAAGTATGATCATTACCAAATATTTCTTTAACTTGCTGCATTGCTATACCTTGATATTCAGCCGAAAAGTTTAAATCAATATCTGGTACTTTATCACAATCAAATCCTAAAAAGGTTTCAAAAGGAATATTATGACCATTTCTATTTAAAGGTGTTGAACATTTTGGACAATCTTTTGAAGGTAAATCAAAACCATTGGCATATTCATTATGTCTGAAAAAATGCGAGTATTTACATTTTGGACAGACATAATGAGGAACTAAAGGATTAACTTCAGTTATATTGGCCATAGTTGCAATAAAACTGCTACCTACTGAACCTCTGCTGCCTACTGGATAGCCATCAGCTTCTGATTGTTTAACTAGCAGATGAGCAATATAATATTGCACTGAGTAGCCGTTATTTATTACGTTATTCAATTCTTTTTCGATTCTGTCAGAAACAATATCAGGTAATTCTTCTCCATATATCCTATGAGCATTTTTATATATTTCTTCTTTTAAAATTACATCACAGCCTTCAATAGCAGGTGTTGCCAAAACACTTGGAATTGGATACTCTTTTACAATCATATCAGCAATCATATTTGTATTAGTAATAACAAACTCTTTTTCTCTACCTGTCCAGGCAAATTTATCTAATAATTCCTGTGTTGTCATCAGATGCTGGTTTGGTGAAGTAAACTTTTTTCGTTTTTCTTTATTCATTGGATACATCGGATGTCTTAATCCACCAATTCTTTTTCCCATAATATAAATATCACGAGCAATTTTCTGATAAGGATGGGTGTAATATGGATTGCTGCTGGCAATAATAGGCTTATTTAATTTATCAGCTACCTTAATAATATCTTTGATGACAGTTTTTATTCTATCACTATCAAAAGATGAGCCTATTTCAACTAAATATTCATAATTTTCCAAGGGATGCAATTCAACATAATCATAAAACTGCATACATTTTTCTAAATCAGAAAGACTGCGATTACAGGCAATTTCAAAAAGTTCAGAATATTGATCACAACTTCCAATCAGAATATTTTCTCTTCTTTTTTCAATCTCTGATTTAATTATTCTTGGTTCTGCAGAAACATCAGAATCAATTTTCTTAGCATTTTCTTTGGCATAGTATGTAAGATATTCTGTATGGGATAAGGTTGTCAATTCATAAATATCTTTAATTCCAGCCATATTTTTAGCTAGCAAGGTAGCACTATAAGGTCTGGCTTTTTTAAAAATGTCTTCTTCCTGATTGTTTTGCAGTCTTTTAAAAGTCATATTTTCAAAGTCCGGTATCATTGGAAGCATTCTAACTAAAATATTAGCTAAGATTTCAGCATCATAATCAGCTCTGTGAGCAATATTATCATCATATTGAACATCAAAATAATTAGCTATAACTCCTAAACGATAGTATTTCCTGTCTTTTACTGTTTCTTTAGCCAAATTTAAAGTATCTAAACAGATATTTTTTAAAGGTTTTCTACCTAATTTTATCAATGTATCATTTAAAAAATTAAAGTCAAAATCAGCATTATGAGCTACAATTACTCGATCACCAATAAAATCAACAATCTGATCAATAGCTTTTTCAATTGGAAGAGCATCTTGAAGCATTTCATTAGTGATATTAGTTTTCTTGACTATAAAAGCTGGCAATTCAACAGGTGGTTTAACAAATAGTTGTAGTCTTTCATCTGTTATTGTATTTCTTGTAACTATAACCGCCCCAAATTCAATAATATGATCATATTTGGTTGATAGACCAGTTGTTTCTAAGTCTAAAACACAATACTGCTTATCTTTCAAAAGTTCATCCGTTGGATTATATACAATATTTAATTTATCTGGAACAATTTTTATATCAATTCCATAAATAATTTTGAAATCTTGTTTTGGATTATTCTTTTCAAGTTTTTTGTGAGTTGATTGAGCCAAAGGAAAGGCTTGTACTACACTATTATCTGTAATAGCTATTGCTTTATGGCCAAAATTGAAAGCCTGAGTGACAATTTCTTCAGTTTCAGAAACCCCATCATATTCACTTCTGTTGGTATGAGCATGTAATTCTATATGTTTTAGTCCAGGATAGTTATCATATCTGATATAAGGATCATGATCCAGTTCTTCAATCAGATCCAGTTCAAACACATTACACTTTTCATAAGTATCATATTTTACTTCACCATATATTTCCACATACATGCCTTCTTCAACAGGCATTTTTATGCTTTCTGGCATATTATTGGATACAAATCGTTTAACTAAAACTGCATCATAAAAATCTGTTACAATAAATTTCTCGACAGTAAAATCTTTTCCTTTTTTACTGGTGAAAGTTCTTATATCGGTTGAAAATACTTTTCCTCGACAACAGATTTTATTACTTGAGGGTGTTATTTTGTTCATTGTTATAAAGAGGTAATCATCTCTATTTCCATTAAATGGACTTTTATTTCTTCCGTTAAATGTTCTAAAGGAATTATTTTCATTATTAATAATTGTTTCATTTTGATCAATAATTTTATTGGTTTTAATGATTATTTCTTTTTTTACTCCCAATTCATTCAGGAATTTTTTTATAGCATTAAAAGTTTTTTTATCATCAAGATTGATATAAATTTTATCATTTTCAACAATTGGAATTAATGTTAATTTAGCATTATTTATTTTATTATAGTATGAAATATAAGCCATTAATTCAGATGAACTTATATTTTGATCAATGATTTTAAAGGTTAATTTTACATTTAATTTCAAATAATCAGCCAATTTTGAATTTAATTCTTCAATAACCTGATAAGGTAAAAAATTATTATTGATTATTTTCATTGTAATCAGATTATTTTTCTTTTTATATTGAGGACGACATAAAATAACCCCGTTTAAATAGTTAAGGGATTGCTGACTTAAATTTATTTTCTCTAATAATGATTCAAAATTCATTTATTTTACCAACTTTCTTAATGCTTCTTCAGCGGCTGATTGTTCAGCTTTTTTCTTGGTTTTTCCAGTTCCTTTACCTAATAATACTTCATCTAAAAAAACACCCATTTCAAATAGAGGATTATTTGATGGCCCTGTTTCCGATAAAAGTTCATATTTTAAGACTGCTCTGGTATCTGACTGAACATATTCCTGTAGTCTGGATTTATAATCGATAATTTCAAAAAGTTCTGGATGATTAACGATATCAATAGCATCTTTTAATATTTCATTTACATCTTTCATTCCACCATTTAAATAAACTGCTCCGATAAAAGCCTCAAAAATATCAGCTAATAATGAATTTCTGTTTCTAGCCCCACTTTTCTCTTCTCCAACTCCCATTTTGATGTACTTTGCCAGGTCTAACTTACGTAAAAAATCAGCTAATGATTTTTCACAAACAATTTGAGCACGCATTGTAGTCATTTTTCCTTCATCAATTTCAGGATTATGATGATATAACTTATTGGCAACCCACATACCAACAATCGCATCTCCTAAAAACTCAATTCTTTCATAATCATCACCTTTAACATCTTTGTTTTCATTAAGATAAGAAGCATGAGTAAAAGCATTTTCCATAACCTGTCTATTTTTAATGGTAATATTATAATTTTTCTTTAACCAGTTATAAATCGTACTCATATTTAAATCTTCCTTTTCATTATTCTATCATACCTGAAAGTCAAGAACACTTTCATTTTCAGTTTGTTTTAAATAATTATCTATTAATGGATATTTATCCAATTCCTTGATCAACTTTTTAGCTTCACGAGAAGAATCATTTAACAACTTGTTATCTTTGATTATGTTGCCAAGAATAAAAGTTGGCAGTCCACTTTGTCGATAGCCTAAGATATCACCAGGGCCTCTTAACAGTAGGTCATAATAAGATATTTTAAAACCATCATTATTGTTGACAATTACATTTAATTTTTCAATAATTTCATCTTCTTGTGATGAAGTTAATAAATAACAGTAGCCCTGTTTTTCGCCCCGGCCTATTCTTCCTCTCAACTGGTGTAACTGTGATAATCCAAATCTGTTGGCATCATAAATAATCATAACATTGGCATTTTTGACATCTACTCCAACCTCTATAACCGTAGTACAGACTAAAATATCAATTTCTCCATCAGAAAATTGTCTTTCTACTATTTGTTTCTGTTGTTGATCTAATTGACCATGCAATAAACCTACTTTGTATCTTCCCTGATAATGTTTTTTAAGGTTTGTGTAGATATCATTTACATTTCTGATGTTGTCTTTTCCTTTATCAATTGCCGGACAGACTACATACATCTGATTTTTCTGATTTAAAAGATTTTCAATTTCATCTATTTTAGAAATAAAAGAATTCTGCTTAATTAAGACAGTATGTACTTTTTTGTCTGCATAAGGGGTTTGAGTAATAGTTGTCACATCTAAATCACCATATAAGGTTGTCGCCAGTGTTCGAGGAATTGGTGTCGCTGACATCAGTAACATATCTACGTACTCTCCTTTCAGTAAAAAGGACTGCCTTTGTTTAACCCCAAAACGATGTTGTTCATCGGTTACAACTAATCCTAAATTGTTAAACTCAACCTGTTCTTGAAACAGGGAATGAGTTCCTACAATCAGTTTAATTTCCTTATTTTTAATTTTTTCTAAAGTCATTCTTCTTTCCTGAATGCTTTGCGAAGAATATAATATTCCTATTTCAACATCATAATTGTTAAAAAAATTAATCATATTGCTGTAGTGCTGTTTCGCCAAAATTTCAGTTGGTGCCATGATAGCAGCTTGTTTTTCAGCTAATACTGTTGCATACATTACAATAAAAGCGACAATAGTTTTACCACAGCCAACATCTCCCTGCAGTATTCTAGCCATCTGTCTTTCACTTTGTAAATCAGATAAGATTTCTTTGATGGCATTATTTTGATCATCAGTTAATTTAAAAGGTAATTGTTGAATAAAATATTTAACTTTTTTAATATCAAATTCTTTTTTAAAATTAGAATCCAAAATTAAACTATCACTTCTTCTTTTAGCCATAACCAGATTAAACTTTAAAAATTCTTCATATTTTAAGGTATTGATTGCCTGTGAAAGTAATTTTTTATTTTCCGGTTGGTGGATTTGTTTGACAGCTTCTTTTTTGGAAAGGAAATTGTTTTCTTTTTTTATATACTCAGGAATAAAATCGATAATATTTTCCTGATATTTTTTTATTACCTGATCTACTATTCTCAAAAAAGTTTTTTCTCTAATTCCTTCTTTTAAAGAATAATAAGGTTTTATACCTATCTGTTCTTTTAATGGCTGCATATTTATATGACTGGCTAAAATTCTATTATTACCTTCATAAGTACCGATAATTGTAATTTTTTCATTTACTTGAAGTTTCATCAGCCAATGTCGATTGAAAATAGAAACTCTAAAAAAATCATCTTCATTGACTACATTTAGATACAAGATTGAATTTTTCCCTCGATAATAGTTAATTTTTGGTTTATCAGTAACAGTTGCTTCAATGATTATTTTTGTACCGATTTTCCAATCTTTAAAAGGAATATATTCAATAACTTCATAGCGATAAGGAAAATATGAAAGGATATCAGTTAATTTACTAATACCCATTTTTTCTAACTTTTCTTTTGTTTTTGTAGTTAATCTGATACTCATAGTTAAGAAAAGAATAATTTTTCAATTATTCTACTCCTAATATAAACGGATATAAATCCTGCTGTCCATCTACCAATTGACCTTCTAAGTCATGTTTATCTTCAATATAATCTAAGACTTTCTGAGCTGTTGCTTCATCAGTCTGACTGCCGTAGATGATAGTGACATAGCCACAATCCTCATCAATAATCTTATCCAATAAAGTGTATGTTGCCTTTAATAAATCATCTGTAGCAACCAGAACGTCTTTATCACTTATGCCCATATAATTATCTTTTTTAATTTTTAAAGAATTATAAGAGGTATCTTTTATTGCTTTAGTTATACTTCCGGTTTTAATTGAAGCAATTCCCATATTCATGTTCTCAAGATTTTCTTTGACCTCTGCTTCCGAATTGAAGTTAATACAGGCGCTTATTCCTTGTGGAATACTTTTAGTTTCTAAAACATAAACATTTTTATCATCAACAATATCTTTGGCCTGATTGGCTGCTAAGAAAATATTTGAGTTGTTAGGCAGAATAAAGACATTTTCGGCATTTAGCTTATTAAGTATATTGACAAAATCTTCTGTGGCTGGATTCATTGTCTGACCACCGTGAATAATATAATCAACATTCAATGATTCAAATAGTTTTTTAATACCATCACCATTACAGACTGAGATAATTGCATATTTTTTATGCTCATTTAATTTTGGATCTTCCTGATAACTAAAACAGGAATCAAGTTCACTGCTATATTTTTCTACTTTAACTTTTTCTAAAGAACCAAACCTATGAGCTGTATTAATGATATCACCAGGAGCACTCGTATGAACGTGAATTACAACATCATTATTATTTTTAACCACATTGATATCATTACATGTTCTTCCTAATGATCTTGTCAACCTTTCAATAGAGAATTCTCTTTTGTATAAATCATTTAAACTGACTAAAACTTCTACACAATACCCTTTATCAACAACTTGACTTATTTCTTGAGCTGTTAATAGTTTTACCGGTTTATTCTGAAGATAGAGATTCATCCCTTCAACAATAGTTACAAAACCTGCTCCGCCTGAGTCTACAACACCGACTTCTTTTAATACTGGCAGTAAATCTGGAGTTCTCTCCAATGATTCCTGAGCCATTTTTAAAATATAATCAAAATATTGTTCAATTGTACATCTAGGGTTGTTATCGACATAAAATTTACCATAGTCAGCCATTTCTCTAGCTACAGTAAGAATTGTTCCCTCTACTGGTCTCATAACAGCTTTATAAGCAATTCTTGAACCATTTACAAAAGCATTTGCGATATCATTAACATTGGCTTTTTGTAAACCTTTTAAGGAACTGGCAAATCCTTTAAAAATCTGAGATAAAATAACTCCAGAGTTTCCTCTAGCTCCCATTAACATATTTCTGCTAAAATGCTTAGCTGTATCTCCAATAAAATCATTTAAATAATTAACAGTCTCATTTACTCCGGCGACAAATGTCATTTTCATATTTGTACCCGTATCACCATCAGGAACGGGAAAAACATTTAATTTATCAATTTCATCCTGTTTGTTTTCTAAATGATTAGCAGCAGATTGAATCATTCCCTTAAAACTTCTACAATCAAGTAATTTCATATCATTTCCCCTATTCTATTACCTTGACACCTTGCACAAAGACATTAACTGCTGCAAAATCAATATCTAAAGCTCTTTCAATTTCATATTTTACTTTCTTTTGAACTTCAGTTACTACTTCAATAACTTTTACGCCATAGCAAATAATGATATAAATATCTAACTCAAAACCTTTATCAGTCTGTTTTACCACAACACCTTTAGAAAAATTATCCTGTTTTAAAAGTATAGCAAAACCATCTTTAAAGAATTGTTTGCTGGCCATTCCAACTACACCATAGCATTCACTGACAGTAGCTCCAGTCAAAGAAGCTATTGCTCCAACAGTAACATTAATATCGCCCAGTTTTGTATTTTTCTTCATTGTCATAATCTTTATTCTCCTTTTTCTTCTTCAGCTTTAGTCATATATGACTCTATTTCTGAACAGTTGATTCTAGCTGCCATTTCAAATTCTTCCATTATAATAATACATTTATTATTAACTTTATCTTCATAAGAAATTATATCAATATAATTTTCTACATAAGGTAAACCGGCTAATGAACTAACGATATAAAATTCTTCGTCCATGACTAATTTTACCATATTGTGATCATAAGTAAATGATAAATTATGAACCTCACTAATCCTAGTCAAGGTATCAAATGATAATTTATTAAATTCAACAGCTATAACTTTAATCTTATCTAATTCAATATCAACAAATAATGGAATTAAAGCCAAATTATCAATATATTGGGCCTTAAAGTCTACTATTGAACCATCCCCTAAAATAAAACTGGTCTTACCATTGCTGATAAAATGACCAACTATACGGTTTTCTTTTACATTAATAACAACACAATTATTGTCAGTAACACTTATTTTAATATCTTCAAATAATTTATTATCTTTCAATTTCCATTCTCTTATTTTAGGAAATAAAGTAATTAAACTGTCATTTATTTCAAATTCTAAAATAGATTTTATATAATTTTCACTAATAAACTCATTATTAACAACTTTAATACTCTTTATTTTTGATGCATCCGATAAGTAATACAATGTAAAACAAGCAATTATAACAAAAAACATTGAACTGAATAGTAAAATTGCTTTTTTCGATAATTTTCTTTTGGTCTTCCTAACTACTTTTTCCAATCAAATTTCTCCACTTCCATAATCATATCTATACCATATTTTTCTTTAATGGTTTTTATTATCTGATCAGATAAATCAATTACATCTTTTGCTTTAGCATTACCTTTATTAATGATAAAGTTAGTATGTTTTTCGCTTACAGCTGCTCCACCAATAGTTTTGCCTCTAAATCCAATTTCATCAATTAATTTCCAAGCAAAGATATCCCCAATATTTCTAAAAGTTGAACCAGCACTTGGATAATTCAGCGGTTGAGAATCTAACCTTCTTTTTTGACGATTTTTCATAAGTTTTTTTATATCGTTGATATTTCCTTTTTTAAGTATTAATCTTGCTTCCAGAATGATCCAATCAGGATTTTTTAAAAAAATACTGCTTCGATAACCAAACTGGCATTGAGCATTTGACAGCCATACTATTTCATTGTTCCTGATTACTTTTACTGAATCTACTATATCGCTCATCGAATTATTATAAGCTCCGGCATTCATAAAAATGCTTCCTCCCAAGGTGCCTGGAATACCACTGGCAAATTCTAAACCGGATAAAGATTTTGCACTGGCTTTATAGGCTAAAGTAATTATGGAACATCCAGCCTGAGCAATCAATTCGTTATCAGTAAAGTAAAAATTCCCCATATTTCTAGTCAATTTTATTATGAAGCCATCATAGATTTCATCTGAACATAGTATATTGGAACCATGACCGAAAACTTTATAAGGAAGTTTATTTTCATGTAATATATCTAAAATAGATTTTAAAGAAAACTCATCTTTTGGATAAATAACATATTTTGCTATTCCACCAATTTTAAAAGTAGTTAAGATCTTAAAGGACTTATCAAATTCTATTGTGCAATACTGTTCTAATCTTTTTAGAATTTTTTCCATTAGTTTTTACCTGCTACTTCTTTAATTAATTTAATAATATCGTATGCAGCATTTGGATGTGACATCTTTTTTGCTGCTGTTGCCATTTCTTTTAGTTTTTTATCATCGTTCATTAACTTATCGATAATTGAAATTGTGTTATTAACATTTAAGTCTTTCTCTTCCAAAAGATAAGCAGCTCCACAATCAAACATCGCTTTTGCATTTTCATATTGATGATTATTTGTAACATATGGAGAAGGGATAATAATTGCCGGTATTCCTAAAGCCATATATTCACTGGCACTTGTTGCTCCTCCTCTTGATACTACCAAAGCACAATTACCAGCAATATCAAACTGATTAACATAATCTACAATTTTCAAATTTGCACTTTCTGAAATATTATCAATTACACTTTGATAGTTATTTCTTCCCGTTACATAAATAATATTAAAATCTTTTTGTTTCAAGCCTTCTAAAATACCCATCATTCTTTCATTAACACTGGTTGAACCCAAAGAACCCATAACAATTAATAATGTTTTCTTAGAACAATCTAAACCAAATTGCTTAAAAATTGATGGATCTTTAACAAAATTCAAAGCTGCAGATTCTCTTGGATTTCCTAACAGCAATGTTTTCTTTTTATTGAAAGCTTTTTTAGCACTTTCATAACAAATTACTACTTTATCAACAAAATGACTCAATGTTCTATTTGCTAAGCCAGGCAAGGAGTTCTGTTCATGAATAATTGTCTTAATTTTCAATTTAACTGCCGCCATAATAACTGGAACTGTTACATATCCACCAAAACCTAAAACAATATCAGGTTTATAATCTTCTAAAATATGCATACACTCCTTATAAGCCTTATACAAAACTATTATAGCGTTTAATTTCTCATTGTTTGAATTAAATTTAGCTGCTTTAATACCGATAAAACGATAACCTAACTTCGGAATTTCTGTTGCTTCCATACGGTCGTGGTTACCAATAAAAAGAATCTCGTTACTTTTATCATCACTCATTAATTTATCGGCTAAAGTGGTTGCCGGATATATATGGCCACCTGTTCCTCCGGTAGCAATTACAATTTTCATAATATCACTCCAAAAAATATTATAACATAGTAATTTTTTTTCAACAAAAAATTGACTTTTCTTTTCAATAATATTATTTATCTCTCTCATGATAAAAAAGTATTTCTTTTTTGAAATACTATTTATCTTAAATTATCATGTAAATCTTTCTTTAAAAATTTGAAAATAAGGTATCTTGCATATCGATCTTTAAATGTTGATAGGCTTTTTCAGTAGCAATTCTTCCTCTAGATGTTCTTTGAATAAAACCGATTTGTAACAGATAAGGCTCATAGACATCTTCTAAAGTGGTTGTTTCCTCTGATATTGAGCTGGCTAATGCTTCAATGCCGACCGGTCCCCCTTTAAAATGTTCAATGATTCCCTTCAAATAACGCACATCAACATCATCTAACCCCAATTTATCAATTTTTAAACGATTTAATGCTTCATCTGTAATTTCCGCATCAATAATTCCATCATTTAAGACCTGAGCAAAATCTCTTACTCTTCTAAACAATCTATTAGCAATTCTTGGAGTACCTCTGCTTCTGGCAGCTAACTCATTTACCGCTTTATCGTTGATTTCAGTGTCAAATACCCTGGAAGTCCTTTTAATAATTTCTCCCAGCTGTTTATGAGTATAATAGTCTAGCTTAAAGATAATGCCAAATCTATCTCTTAAAGGCGCAGAAACATCACCAGCTCTTGTAGTAGCACCAACAAGAGTAAACGGTGGCAATTCCAATCTTATAGACCTGCTTGTAGAATCCTTTCCGACAATTACATCAATTACAAAATCTTCCATGGCAGGATATAAAACTTCCTCAATCTGTTTTGACAAGCGATGAATTTCATCGATAAATAAAACATCACCAGCCTCCAATGAAGATAAAATAGCAGCTAAATCTCCTGTTCTTTCAATAGCTGGTCCACTGGTAACCTTGATATTTGTTCCCATTTCATTGGCAATGATATAAGCTAAGGTAGTTTTACCCAGTCCTGGAGGACCATAAAACAAACAATGGTCTAATGATTCATTTCTCTCTTTGGCGGCCTGAATAAATATTCTTAGATTACTTTTCAATGAATCTTGTCCAACATACTCATCCAAAGATTGTGGACGTAATGATGCATCTTCATTTCTTTCTAATTCATTTGCACTCATTAATCTTTCCATATTATCCTCCGCTTCTCTTATTCAACAGTTTCAGTCCTTCTGATAAATATTGTTTAGTAGTTTTACAATCTGATTTTACCAGTTGTCCTTTAATACTATTGATTTCGTATGCCTTATATCCTAACGACTTTAAGCCTTCGATTGCTTCATCAAGTTCATTATTGACTGAAATTTCCTCTGATTTTACTTCAATTAATTTCCCTTTTAAATCCAAAATAATCTGTTGAGCAGTTTTAGTGCCTACAGCAGGCATAGTTTTTAAAAAAGCTACATCACCATTTTCAATAGCTACAACCAAATCATTACATTTACATCTTCCTAAAATCATACTTGCAGTTTTAGGACCTAATCCCTTGACAGAAATCAATTTTTGAAAAACATCCAATTCAATCTTATCAGCAAAACCATACAAAACTGTTGCATCATCTCTAAAATGCTGATAGGTAAATATCGTTACAACTTCTCCTAAAGTCAAAATTTCAGGATGATTAAAATTAATATAGTATCCTATTCCATTATTTTCTAAAATAACGTGTTCTCCACTAAACTCATAAACTTTGCCACAAATAAAAGTTATCATAAAATCACCACTTTCATTATAGACTATTTTCAAAATTAAATGAATTCAGTAATTTCAAAGACATAATCTTCAATAAATACCTCATCATTTTTTTGAGCACCTCTTTCTTTCAGTGCATCATTAACTCCCATTTTCTTTAACGAAACTGCAAATCTCATAACTTCATCAGGATTTTCAAAATTAAATCTTCTGAATAATTTTCTCACTCTATCCCCTTCTACAGCCCATTTACCATTTCCTAAATTTTTAATGATAAAAGGTTCTGGTTCTGGTTCAAATCTATAGACAACACCAAATTCTTCACTATCCTCATCATCTTGCAATGGAAACGGATCAGTTATATCTAACAAATCAGCTGCACGATATAATACTGGCTGTAATCCTTCATTAATTAACGATATTGTCTCAAAAATTTCTATATCAGGATAAGCAGCTTTTAATTTAGCTAAGTTTTTTTGAGCTCCTTCTTCATCCATTTTGTTAGCCACAACAATCTGTGGTCTTTGCATAAGTTTATATTTATATGTTTCTAATTCATTGTTAATAGTTTCATAATCTTTAACTACATCTCTTCCTGTCATTTTTCCCATATCAATAACATGAATAATGACACGACATCTTTCAATATGTTTTAGAAACTCGTGACCTAAACCTCTTCCCTGTGATGCTCCTTCAATTAAACCTGGTAAATCCGCCATAACAAAACTTCGTCCATCACCGACATTAACCACACCCAATTTAGGTGATAAGGTTGTAAACGGATAATCAGCAATTTCTGGTTTTGCACTGGAGACAACTGACAGAATTGTACTTTTTCCAACTGAAGGAAATCCAACCAATCCTACATCTGCTAAAAGTTTTAATTCTACTTCAATATCAAATTCCTCTCCTTCTTCACCTTTTTCAGCGAAATCTGGAGCAGGATTTCTACTTGATTTAAAACTAAAATTGCCTCTTCCACCTAATCCGCCTTTGCAGATTATTTCTCTTTGACCAACATTTGTTAAATCGGCAATAATTTTTCCCGTTTCAAGGTTTCTGACAATTGTTCCTAAAGGCACGGCAACTATTCTATCTTTTCCATCAGCGCCAAACATTTTTTTTGATTTGCCATTTCCACCGTTTTCAGCAGTTAATAATTTCATAAACTTAAAATCTAAAAGTGTTGTCTTGTGTGTATCAACCTCAAAAATGATGGAACCACCTTTACCACCATCGCCGCCAAAAGGACCACCTAATGGAACATGAGCTTCTCTTCTGAAGGCAACAATTCCATCTCCACCTTTTCCAGCTTTAACACGTAATTTGGCTGAATCGATAAATTTCATAGTTTTTCCTCCTTTTTGTAAAAAATAAATCCCCTATTTTCGGGGATTTGGTTAATTTAAGCAACTGGATATACAGAAACTTGTTTTCTTTTCTTACCAAGTCTTTCGTATTTAACAATGCCAGCAGTTAAAGCAAATAATGTATCATCGCCTCCACGACCAACATTGTTTCCAGGATGAATTTTGGTTCCTCTCTGACGATAAATGATTGAACCTGCATTTGTATATTGCCCATCAGCTTTTTTTGCACCTAAACGTTTTGCGGCAGAATCACGACCGTTTTTAGTAGAACCAACACCCTTTTTAGATGCGAACATTTGAATATTTAATTTGAACTTCATTGGTTATACCTCCGTAATATGTATTTTAATTTTTTTTGGAAATTGTTCTTCAATAGTCTGAAGTTGAATTATTCCAGTATGCAAAATTGTTTGAATAGTAGCATCACTATTCAATACCTCGATAGAAACAAGATTTTCATCGATAACAATTGTACAGGATTTTTTAGCCAGCAGATCAATCGCATTAGCTAATCCTACAGCTACACTACTGATTCCTGCACAGACTAAGTCTTTTCCATATTCTCCTGCATCAGCATGGCCTGATATTCTAAGACTATTTATTGTTTTTTCTTTTTTTACAATTTTAACTTTAACCATGATTAAACTTGAATACTGGTAACAGTACATTTAGTGTATGGCTGACGATGACCTTGACGTCTACGAGAAGATCCTTTTTTAGCTTTATACTTAAAAATTTTAATCTTCTTGCCTTTACCTTGTTTTTCGACAGTAGCAGTAACTTTGACATCTTTTACATATGGTGATCCTACTCTGGTAGTTTTGCCTGATAGTAATACAACTTTGTCAAAAACAACTTCTGAACCTTCTTCAGCATCTAATTTTTCAACATAGATAACTGAACCTTCTTCAACTCTGATCTGTTTTCCGCCTGTTTCGATAATAGCATAATACATGTCTTTACACCTCCCTTTTCAGTATTTAGACTCGCCTGATAAGGTGACTTTTAGATACTTAAACCTTATTTAGAGCGGTTGAAATCCCAAAAAGGAATTGCAACGTTGTAATATTAACATAACAACGATTTAAATTCAACTCATTTTAAATTAATATTTAAATTTATGTGAGGAATAAATAATAATATCCAAAGTTTTTACCTGGTAAATTATCTCAAGATTATAAAATGCTTAATAACTTGTAATTTCGATGAATGCATTAATCTTTAAAAGTTATTTGTATCTTTTCAGAAAAAGTGAAATTTGCTTATCAGATTATTTTCCAATATCGCCTTGTAAGATAGTCTTTTCCATCAATTGAAACAAGGATTTTATCTTTTAAGACGAAACCGTTTTTTTCTATCACTCTTGCAGAAGCAATATTATCATCATTACACGTGATCAGCACAGGAGAAATGTGCATTCCTTTTGCTTTTTCCAGCGCCAGAGCCAGCATTTTTGTTCCATAACCACGGTTCCATTCTGAATAACGGATGCCGTATCCAATGTGACCGCCTCGTTGCTCTAATGCATCGTTCAGTCGCTTTCGAATTGCAATCTCGCCAATGAAATACTTTTTTCATCATCGACCAGCCAGAATTTATCTTCAGCTACTCGATTAAAAGGCAGATCAGTTCCATTTCTGTAACGATCAAATTTTGCAAAAATATCACAGGAAGATGTGTCGGTAAAGAAATATGTCGAAACGTTGTTATCAACATATTCTTTATGTGCCTCTTTGTATGATTGTAGATATTCTTCATTCGGTATGATTAGCTTTATCATGGCAGCTCCTTTACAAATTCTAATTAAGCTTACTCAATTTTATCATATTTAAATTTTTGAAAAAATATAATCATCCAACAATATAAATAATCTTATTGTCAGTTATAAAACACAATTTAAAAAGACACTAAATTTCACCTGTTTTTTGTTTTGGGACTTTTTCACATATTATTAACGATCATTTTAAATTGATATTTAGATTTATTTATAAATAATCATTATTCTAAAACTATATTTTTAAGACATTGAAATTTTATATAGATATTAAAATCGCGAGATTAAAATATTTGTCAACCATTATAGAATAGTTTATAATTATTTAGGTGATAAAATGGTAAATTACCCAAACGGAAAGTTTTCAAATCGTTCCAAAATTATCAACTACTCCCGTCGTGGAATGTCTTTAGAAGAAGATTTGAATCTGACAAATAAATACTATTTAGAAGTTAATAGAGCTGTAATCTATAAAAAACCTACTCCTGTTAGAATCGTAGATGTAGATTATAAATCAAGAAGTACTGCTAAAATTACAGAAGCCTACTTTCAATCTCCATCTACTACTGACTATAATGGGATTTATAGAGGATTATATCTTGATTTTGAAGCTAAAGAAACCAGCTCGAAAACATCACTAGTACTGGCAATGATTCATCCTCATCAGTTAGAACATATGAAAAAAATATTACAACATCAGGGAATTGTCTTTCTAATAGTAAGATTTTCATATCATGATGAAACATTTCTGGTATTTGCTAAAGATTTGTTTGAATTTATTAGCGAAACTAAAAGAAAAAGTATCCCCTATAAATGGTTTAAAGACAAAGGAATACTTATTCCTTACAACTATCAAATTAAGGTTGATTATTTGTCAGTTATTGACACATATGTATTTGGAGGTAAAATCTAATGGGATTATTTAATAAAAAGAATTCAAGTGATACTAAAAGAAATTCAAAAAACAATGCTGATTCAGCTAAGAAAAAATTTCAAAGAAAAAAACAAAGAAGAAAAATAGTAAACTCTATTATGGGATTTATAGTTTTTTGTGGTTTATTAGGCGTTGTAAGTGGAACTAGTATCGTAAAAATTATTTTAGAAAAAACGGACGTCGTTTTAGAGACTGATGACTTAACAAGCCAGGATGCATCATTAATTTTTGATGACTCAGGAAATCAGATTATGCTTTTAGGAAAAGAAAGTAGAATCTCTTTCCCTTATAAAAAATACCCTCAAGTATTAGTAGATGCTTTTGTTGCTGTTGAGGACTCTCGATTCTTTGAACATCCGGGTTTTGACTTGCCTCGTTTTGCTAAAGCCTTTCTGGTTAACTTGCAAACACTATCCTTTTCACAGGGTGGTTCTACTATTACAATGCAAGTTATCAAAAACACCTACTTTGCGGTTGATACAATTGCCGAAGCTACAATTAACCGAAAAATATTAGAAATCTATCATGCCTTACAAATTACTAATTTAATAAGTAAAGAAAAAGTATTTGAAATGTATGTTAATAAAGTTAACTATGGAGCTAATGCCAGAGGTATTCAGGTTGCTTCACAATATTACTTTAATAAAGACTGTACTGATCTGAATCTGGTAGAAAGTGCTATGCTGGCTGGTATAATTCAGGCACCTAATGCTTATAATCCTTACAATGATATAGAAGCCTGTCAAAAAAGAACTGCTGATGTGCTATATCTGATGAATTATCATGGTTATATTACTGATTCAGAATATGAACTCGCTAAAAAAGTAAGAGTTGAAGACTTATTATATGGAAATACAATCACCAGTTCTAATGTTCTTACAGATTATATTGATGGAACTATTGACAATCAGGCCTATATTGATATTGTACTTGCTGAACTTGAAGAAATGTATGGCATTGACCCTTATGTTACTCCTGTAAGAGTGTATACAGCAATGAATCAGACTGTCCAGGCAACTTGTGATGCATTATCAAGAGGAGAACTATTAAAGTTTAAAGATAATAATATCAATGCTGCTGCTGCAGTTATACAAAACTATACCGGCTTAATTGTCGGTGTCTGTGGCGGAAGAAACTATAATGGACAAAGAATATTCAACTATGCCTATGATAATAGGGTTTCTCCAGGTTCCTGTTCTAAGGCAATATTTACTTATCCTTTAGCTTTTGAACATTGTGGTATGTCAACATCATTTACGATTGATGATGAACCAATGCGCTATACCGGAACAAATCTAATCTTTTTAAATGACACTGGAACATGGAATGGTGAAACTTCTGTTCAAAAAACTTTTCCGATGTCTTACAATGTTCCTTCAGTAAAATTATATAAATGGTTAAATGAAACAATTGGTTCGTCTGTAATGAAAAATTACTTAATAAATATTGGTCATGATGCTTCTATGGTTGAAAATATGAATGAACAGTTTGCGATTGGTTGTTTTGGATATTATATTTCACCTATTCAAATGGCAGCTGCGCAGTCTGTTATTTTATCAAAAGGTATTTATACTACTCCTCATACAATCACACGAATTGAGTTTATCAATTCATCAAAAGAGCCTATCGTAGCTAATGTTCCTACTGTTAGAGCTTTAAGTGAAGGTGCTGCCTGGTTAACAGCATATTTAGAATATATTGGTGTTAACGGTGGTACAGAAGATGATTATGTTGGCAACAGACGTCTAACAGCAATTAGAAGAAGCAGCTATGCTGTTTATGGAAAAACAGGTACAAATGGTTATGACCTTTCAGTTATTAGAAAATGGGGATATCCATATGGATCTGACCAAGACTTACTATATATATGGGGAACAAATGATTACTCATTCTCATTCTGGATGGGATATGACACTGGTAGATTCCAAGATAAAACAACCTATATATCATATGCCTATGCTCACGCTATGCGAGATGTTCCAGCAGTAAATGCTTTGTTAAATTCGGTTTATAATGCTTTCGGAACTCCTAAAAATACATTATCCAGACCATCATCAGTTACTACTATTACTCATATCAAAGGACTATATCCTTATACTGCTTTGCCAGATTATGCAGATAAGAAATATCAGACTACTGGTTATATCTTGGCTCAATTTGCTAACTTGGAAGAATATAAAGGTACAGAGGAAATTGTCACTCCTACAAAATTTGAAGGTTATTACAATAAAGATACAAAACAAGTAGAAGTTAGATTTTCTCCTTATCCTGATCCAGAAGCTTTAGAAATAGCTCCAAAATCTTATAGAGAAAAAAGATTAGGTAGATCCTATAATGCAAAAAGAAGATTCCATCCATCATGGATAGAGGGACGTATCCAATACTATGTTGATATTCAAAATAAGGAAACAGGTGAATTTGTTCAATTTGAAGTTTCTGGTGAAGATTATTTCAGTTTCGTTATTGAAAATAAAACTGATAAACCAATCGATTTTACCCTATATGGTTATTATGCTTATTCAATTTCAGGATTAAGAAGTGAAGCATTAAAATATGATATAACAGTTTTTCCTGAAAAAGATGTTGAAATACCAGATTCTGAAATCCCAGATCCTGAAATCCCAGATCCTGAAATTCCTGATAATAATTCAGAAACTGAACTTGGCACCCCATAGAATACATTACATTTAAAAGAAAGCATGGCTAAAATCAACCATGCTTTTTTATCCTTCTAAAGTTCAATTTAACTTCTCTTTTTGACAGATACCAATAAAAGGACAATTTTCACAAATAGGATTTCTGGCAAAACATTTATATCTTCCAAAATGAATCATCAGATGATGTAATTTTGACCAGTATTCCTTTTTAAATTTTATTTTTAATTTTTCTTCTACTTCAATTGTAGAATCGTTTTTATCAGCCAACCCTAATCTTTTACTTACTCTATTTACATGAGTATCAACAGCAATAGCTGGAACTTTAAATAATTCAGATAAAACTACATTGGCAGTCTTTCTACCCACTCCATCAAGAGTAATAAGCTCTTTATAGTTATCGGGCACTCTTGCATCAAACCTTTCTACAATTGCCTTAGAAAGACTGATGATATTTTTACTTTTGTTTTTATAAAGACCGATTGATTTAATAATCCTTTCAACATCCTTACTATCTGCTTTAGCCAATGAATATACATCAGGATATTCTTTAAAAAGAACTTCAGTTACTCTATTTACAGCTATATCAGTTGTCTGAGCACTTAAAACTACTGCCACTATCAGATGATAGTCACTTTGATAATTCAATTCACAACCAGCATCAGGAAACATTTCTAAAAGTTTCTGATAAATAACTTCACTATTCATCTTTAAGACCTTTAGCTAATATCTTATCAATATAATTAATCGATTTCTTATTATAAATTAATGCTTCTCTCAAAGCTTTAATTATAGTGTTATAATCATAAATTCTTAACCATTCAGAAATAATAGACGCTTCCTTTTGGGTCAAAATCCTTCCAAATTCTGATTCAAAAATATCAAAAATATCACTTTTTTCAATCATTTCATTTTTTACTTCAAATATATTATCAATATTAAATTTAATTTTACCATCATCCGTTACTAAGATTAGATAACCTTTGGATATCAAAGAAGCAATTGTATCATCAACAACAATTTTTTCCATGTTAGAACTTTTTGATAAAGTATTGATATTTTGAGGTTCATTATACTGGTTAAAATAATCAATCAGCAAAAGAATCAGAGCTTCATTGCTATTAAGCTTTAATTTTCCAATATTTTCTAAGATCCAGTTTCTTCTGTTGAAGTACCTTTTTTGATAAACTTTCATATAAATCACTCCATAAGTATTATACAATAATTTCCTTTATTTACATATAGTTTAACAATATGGTAAAATAATTTAGGTGAAAATCATGATTAAAAGAATTATTTTTTATGTATTAGTTTTAACACTTATATTTTTTGGAGTCTATAAAGTTTATCAAAGCTATAAACCAAAAGAAACTGAAAATCCAGTTATTGAAATTAATTATGAATTCGATATTGTATTAACTATCGAAGACTTTAATGAGCTGATTATCAGTAGCGAAGAACCGTTAAATGTAATTTTCTTTGATTCCTCTTCAATAAATTCACAATATTTATTCAATACTATACTGACAGAAATCATGATAAATAACGAAATAGAAAAAATTGAAAATCTGATTTATGTTAATTTAGTAGATTTCGATATCTCTGAATATAGTTCATTTAGATTGAAATATGGTTTCTCTTCGGTTCCAGCCTGTGCAAATATGAGTTATTCTGAAGGTTTGATAGTAGTAAATAATATTATTGAAGAAAGTAATAATAATATACTTACCATTCAGATGGTGCAGGATTGGCTGGTAAAAAACAATCTGATTAAATTAAAAGAATAAAAGTTGGGTCTAATCCAACTTTTCTATTATCATTTTGCTAAAGTGTGCAGCTCTTTTTGAGGCGATGAATTTATATTCGTTAAAGTCCAATTCATTGCCTTTTTTTGTGACTATATCAGAAAATGAGCGAATTATCAAAAACTTCTTATTATATTCATTGCAGCAATGAGCAATTGAACAGGCTTCCATATCACAACCGTAAGCCTCTGGAAAATGTTTTTGAATATAAGTAAGTCGTTCACCACTGCTGACAAAAGCATCACCTGAAACAATCGGCTTAATAAATACCTCATAATCATCATTTTTAATTACTTCATAAGCTAAATCAATTAATTCTCTTTCCGTAACAAAAGTATAATAGTTATTATCAAAAGATGGTTTGATTCCATCTATCGAGTATAAATCAAAATCATGATATGTTACTTTAGAGGCAACAATAACATCAGCTATATCAGCGCCATCATATAATCCTCCAGCTGTACCGATATTTATCACTAAGTCAATATCATAATTTTCTAAAATACTGGCAGTATTAATAGCACTTATTACTTTACCAATACCACAGGTAGCAATAATTACTTCTTTATTTCCAATTGTTCCAATAGTATAAGTTTGATTTCTGCTAACTACATTTTTTTTATTTACTAAAATTTGTTCGATAGCTTCTCTTTCACAGTCCATCGCGACCATTATCGCAATCATATACTCCCCTACTTTCTAAATAATTCTTGTTTTGACTTTTTACTATTTTAAAAGCTTTATTTAAATCTTTACAGGCAATTTCTATCTCTTTTGATGAATCATAATTTCTTAACGGATCTAATTTATCAGCCACAAATATCAGTTTACTATATGTGTCACTATCATCACCTAAACAATGATGTCTGATAGCTTTTAACATTTTTTTATGCCTTAAACAACAGGTATGTTTCAAATAATAATAACCAACATATTGATGCCAGACAGGATAACCATAATCTATTTCATATGGTTTATAGATATTCATATATATTGAAAGTTCTTCTTTCTTTAAATCTTTGGCAATGTCATGATAAAGTCCGATCAGATAAGCTTTATATTCATCTAAATTGTTTCCTCTGGCTATTTTTAAGCATAAATCAGCAACAGATAAACAATGTTTAAACCTGTCTTCATTAATATATGAACTCATGATTTTTTTGGCATAAAGACCATTGTTGAAAATATAACTGCAAACTTTTTTTTCAACTACAGATATTTTTCCTGATTTAAATAAATCGCTATATCTATCAGATTCATCATTTTCAACAATGATATATTCATATTCTTTATTTTTTCTCATCAATCTTTGATAATTATTTATTAAAACAAACTTACGGTATGGTTTTATTGCCAGTTTAATCATTTGTTCTCGATGATAAGTGTCACTGTTATTTGTTGAGTCAACATAAAAGCATACTAAATCAGCATTTTCATTTTTTAAAAATTTTTTTGCTGTTTCAATATGTGGTTTTGTTATCGGATCAAAAGCACTTATATATATCACTATTCTCATTTTGGTAACAATATTTTAGGCTCTTTAACATTCTTTTTATATAAAACAATTTTTCGGCCTAATTGACTGATTATTTCACTATTTGTTTCACTGGCAATCTCTATAGCCAAATGTTCTGGCTTCAGTGGTGAATTATTTAAAACAGAAATTTTAACCAATTCATGGGCTATCAGACCTTCTATTACTGATGTCAAAATATTCTCTGTTAATCCATTTTTTCCTACCATAATAGTCGGTTTTAAATTATTGGCCAAACCTTTTAAATATTGTTTCTGATGTTTCTTTAACATTTAAATCATCGCCTTTCTAACATTAACATTTATTTGAGGTGCAGTATAAATATCGATATTTGCTTTTTCACAAAATATCGTAATAAAACCTAATCCTGAAATAAAATATTCATTTTTGCCTCTATTCTTAAAAGAATGTTTTTTCATATCTGAGAAACTGTTACATCCTTTTAAAGTAGGTTTAAGTTCATTACCATAATTGTTTAACCATAATCTATCAGCATTTTCCTGTTTACTTCTTCTGATATTAAGCAAATTTGAAACATAAATAACCACATTCGCTCTTTTGTTATTCATGATATCTATTCTAGCAAGGCCACCAATTGAAAGGCTCTGATTTTCCATAAGTTGATAAACAACTGGTTTTATCTGTTTTAACGGGACAACAGTTTTTAATTGTTTATTAGTCAAATACATTTGCATAGAATAGTTTGCGATTATTCCAACTGTATCAATAATATGATATTCCTCAGTTTTAATTTCATTTAAGTTAATGGTTGTAGCTGGGTATCTGTTTACAGTAACAACTTTATCCTTCAACAGATGATTGATAATTGTACTTTTTCCTACATTTGCCAATCCTGTCATTATTATCGGTTTATCTTCAATATTGATATATTTATTAAAAGTTTCGATAAAATCATCATTAACCCCGCGCGTTATTATGGCTTTTGATTTAATATTTAATTTACTAATGCGATTTAAAACATATTCTCCAATTTTCTCATAATTGATTTTTTCAGGTAATAAATCACATTTATTTAAGATGATATTACAATTATTTTTACGATAAAAATCTACTAAGATACTATTTAATGAACTGTCAAAATCGAATATATCAATAATCCAGACAAAATTACCAGCTAATTTTTCTAATTGTTCAATTACAAAAGTATTATCAGGTAAAAAATCATTTTCTTTATGTTGATCATAATGAATCATTCTAAAACATCTTTGACAATAATCCATCTTTAAATCAATAACATAGCCAATATCATTCTGATTATTATTTTGTAATATGACTCCACATCCCAAGCATTTATTTTCCATCAGCTGTTACATCCTTAATAGGAAATAGTAGGCTATCAAAACAATGTTTAAAAAAATTAAGATTGCAGTGGCAATCGATAAAGCAGAAATGATATTTTCTTCTTTTTCTTCCTTTAGATATTTTAATTCTTCCTTATAAAGTTCCTGTTTATCAATATTTTCTTGTTTTTCAATTTCTTTAAAAACGTGGTCAGCTCTTTTTACATCCTTAGAATCAACCTGGTTAGTTATAACCAGCTGTGGTAAACCTTGAGTATTTAAATATGAACTTTCAGATTGTTCAATATACATCATTTGAGTATCTGTTAATTCAACTTTTTCAACAACATCTTCAGTAATCATATCTTTTGATATCATTTCCAAATGAATTTCCTGTTTTTCTGCTTGACCTATATCTTGATGTTCGTCTTCTACTTCAATTTCTTTTTGCAGTTTACTTGTTTCAGTTTCCTCATTATCTTTATTTTCTTCTATTTTTTTCATCGATAAGGTATCATATAATACTTCAATAATATCTTTTGTTTTTTCCTCTTCAGCCACTTTCTCATTTTCAACTACTATTTCATCTTCAACTGCTATTTCCTCTTCAACTACTATTTCATCTTCAACTGCTATTTCCTCATCAATTAAAGTTTTATTTTCATCAATTAAATCTATTTCACTGGAATCAGAAAACTCATAGTTATCATCAAAAATTTCTTCATCTCTCAAAACAATTTTTTCTGTTTCTTCATCTATAGAATCATCTTCCAAGTCTTCCTTTTCATAATCTTTTCTTTTACTTATAAACTGATAAACAATTAAAATAAGTCCAATTATTAAACCAATTATTGCGATAATTAATTGAACAATTGAATTTTCAAGTAAATACAATCCATTATAGTAGGTTATCAGCAAAAAACATCCAATAAATAAAGAAGCATATATACATAATAATAATATTAAACGCGAAATTTTATTCATAACTATACCTCCAGGGTTAATTCTTCAAATTCTTTTTTTTCTTTTTTCTTTGGAATATCAATAATTTTAACTTCTTCAATTCCGCTGCAGTAATACCAGTTCTCCATTGTTGAGGTAGAAAATCTTGAATCAGAACCTAAAAGATTTATATCTCTAGCTTTTAATTGTAGTGGCTCACTGTTGGAAATGATTCCTAAATCATCAGATAACGAGCTAACAATAACGTTTTTTATTTCTGCAGGATTAGTTTTATTCTTTTTAGCTATTAATAAGCCTTTAGTTGCACGTCTGGTAATTTGAATATCAGCAAGTTTTATACGCTTAGAATTACCTTTGGCAGTAAGAAAGATTGCTTCAGTTTTATTTGAAGAAATAATGTCCATGGCTGCCAGTTCATCTTCACCACTTAATCTAACAGCAATAACACCTTTTGCTCTTGGAGATACACTAGGAATTTCATCTATCGAATATCTTAAAGCATAACCATCTTTAGTTACTATCAATACTTCTTCATCTGCATAAGCCAGTTTGGCATCAATAACTCTATCATTGTCGTTCAAATTCATGGCTAATGAACTTCTTGAAGTTCTAACCAACTTCCAATTATTTAAATCTGTTCTTTTAATCATGCCACCTTTAGTCACCGTTATAATCCAGGCATAAGTATTAAAATCTTTGACAATATAAGCCGAAACAAACTGTTCAGCATTATTTACTTTAACATAATCCGATACATGATTTCCAATATCTCGCCATTTGGATTCAGCTATTTCATATAGTGGAACCAGAATATATTCTCCAGAAGCTGTAAATGCTATTAGAGTATCAATGCTGTCCGCCTCAACAAAGCCAAGCAACTCATCGGTTTCCTTTAAACCAGGAAGACAGCTATCTGTTGAATTGTAAGATCTTAACGAAACTTTTTTGATATAGCCATCTCTGGTAAATGAAATCATTACTCTTTCATTAGAAATCATATCTATCTTATCAATTACAATTTCTTCTATTTCATCTTCAATAACTGTATATCTTTCATGAGCAAACTTATCTTTTAATTGGTTCAACTCGGTACATAAAACCTTATTTAATGCAGTTGGACTGTTGATAATTTCATTTAAATCCTTCATTTCGTTGACCAGGAGTGTATATTCATCTCTTAAAGCAAATATATCAGTATTTGTTAAACGATACAGTCTTAATTGAACTATCGCTTCTGCTTGAGTTTCGGTAAACTGGAATCTGTTTATTAAATTTTTCTTGGCATCAGCTTTATCTTTACTTGAACGAATAATTTTTATCACTTCATCTAATACACTTACCGCTTTTATTAAGCCTTCCAGAATATGACATCTATTTAAACGTTTATCAAATTCATATTTAGTTCTTCTTAAAACAAAATCCTTATAAAACTCAACATACGCATCTAACATATCTAAAAGACCCATATACATTGGTCTATTATTAACGATAGCTACCATATTGTAATTATAGTAAACCTGCAAATCCGTATTTTTATATAAATAATTTAAAATTAAATTTGCATCAGCATCTTTTTTAATATCAACAACTATCTTTAATCCTGTTCTATCAGATTCATCTCTGACATCAACAATTCCTTCAAGTTCTTTATTATAACGAATATCATCAATTTTCTTGACAATATTAGTTTTAACTACTTCATATGGAATTTCAGTTACAACTAACTGCTTAATATTACCTTTTGCCTTTTCGACAGTTACTTTACTTCTGATAACTATTCTACCCTTTCCAGTAGTAAACGCCTCTTTAATTCCATCAATACCCTGAGCAATTCCTTTAGTAGGGAAATCAGGTCCTTTAATAATCTTCATTAAATCTTTAACGGTGCTTTCTGGATTATTAATACGATAAATTGTACCCTCAATTACCTCTTTTAAGTTGTGTGGCGGAATATTTGTCGCATAACCTGCTGCAATGCCGGTAGAACCATTAACTAATAAATTGGGATATTTAGCTGGTAAAACTGTTGGCTCATTTTCAGTGTCATCAAAATTTGGAGTCCAGATAACAGTGTCTTTATCAATATCTTCCAGTAAAGTAGCTGAAATTGGCGCTAACCTTGCTTCAGTATAACGCATAGCTGCAGCGGGATCATCATCAATTGAACCATTGTTTCCATGCATTTCAATTAAAGTATGATTAACTTTCCAATCTTGTGACAGTCTAACCATTGCATCATAAATTGAACTATCACCATGTGGATGATAATTACCAATAACTAACCCAACCGTCTTAGCACTCTTTCTGAATGCTTTTTCATGAGTATTGCCATCTTTATGCATGGCATAAAGAATTCTTCTTTGAACAGGCTTTAAACCATCCCTGGCATCAGGTAAAGCTCTTTCCTGAATAATTGTTTTAGCATATTCACCATATCGATCACTTATGAGTTCCTTTAAAGGAAGTTCTAATATTTTTTCCTCAATTACCTTTTTTTTCATATCAGTTTTCCTCCAAAATATATCCATCTTCCAAAGTGAATGTAACATATGATTCAATCCATTCTCTTCTAACAGCTGCATTATCGCCCATCAGGGTAGTAAATCTTTTATCAGTAGAATGATTGTCATCAATTCCAACCTGAATTAAAGTTCTAGTTTCCGGATTCATTGTTGTCTCCCATAATTGATCAGCATTCATTTCACCTAAACCTTTATAACGCTGTATTTCAACTTTTCCATACTTTTCCTTTAATTCCAATAGTTGGTCTTCATTATACGCATAAAAGAACTCTTTTCCTTTGGATACCTTATATAGTGGTGGTAAGGCAATATAAACCATTCCTGCATCGATTAAAGGACGCATATAACGATAAAAGAATGTTAATAGCAAAACCTGAATATGAGATCCATCTACATCAGCATCAGTCATAATAATTACCTTACTGTAATTACAATCTTCTACATCAAATGAATCACCTATTCCAGCACCAATTGTCTGAGTTAAAGTATATAACTCTTCATTTCTGTTTATTTCAGCCAATGTTGCTTTTTCAGTATTTAAAACTTTACCCCTTAAAGGTAATATGGCTTGATATTTTGAGTCTCTTCCCTGTTTAGCACTTCCACCGGCAGAATCACCTTCTACCAAAAATAATTCTTTAATATCAGAATCCTTTGATTGAGCCACAGCCAGTTTGCCAGACAGGGCTCTTTCATCTTTTTTGTTTCTTTTACTGATTCTTGCCTGTTCTTTAGCTTTTCTTGCTGCTTCTCTGGCAGCTGCAGCCTTTATCATCTTTTTTATTAAATTATTGGTAAGCTCTTTATTTTCATCTAAAAAGTAAGCCAACTGCTCTGAAATAAGATTATCCACGACAACTCTAGCTTCAGGTGTTCCCAGTTTAGCTTTTGTTTGTCCTTCAAACTGTAGTAAATCTTCTGAAATATTTACCGAAATAATACTGGTCAATCCTTCTCTTATATCACTGCCTTCTAAGTTTTTGTCTTTTTCTTTTAATAAACCGTTTTTACGGGCATATTCATTAAAACATTTGGTAAAAGCTGTTTTGTAGCCAATTTCATGAGAACCTCCAAAAGGGGTTCTAACATGATTAACAAATGAATATGAATTTTCTTCAAAGGAATCAGTATACTGAAAAGCAATATCAACAGTAATTTTTTCTGTTCCGCCATTAAACATTATGACAGGTGAAATAGTTGTTTTATCTTCATGAAGGTAAGCCATAAAAGCTTCCAATCCGTTTTCATAATAAAATTCTTCAGATTGGTTATGTCTTTCATCCTTCAAAATAATTCTCAACCCACCCATCAGAAAGGCGCTTTCTCTCAGCCTTTGTTTTATGGTGGCATAATTGTAGTCAATACGGCTGAAAATCTTTTTATCAGCTAAAAATCTTACCATACTTCCCGTTTTATTAGTATTCCCTAAAACCTCCAGTTTACCAACTTTAGAACCACCTTTTTCAAACTTCATACGATAGGTTTTACCCTGATAGTTGCTTGTTACTTCCAGCCATTCACTTAAGGCATTAACAACTGCTGCCCCTACACCATGTAATCCACCGGCAACCTTATAACCTTGCTGACTGGAAAATTTACCTCCAGCATGAAGCTCAGTAAAAATAACTTGCAAAGTAGACATACCACTGACATGCTTGCCAGTTGGCATTCCTCTTCCTTCATCTTCTATACATATAACATTATTTTTTTCAATCGTTAATTTAATACAATCACCATAGCCGTTTAAAGATTCATCGATAGCATTATCCATGATTTCCCATACTAAATGATGCAGACCATATTGGTCAGTTGAGCCAATATACATACCTGGTCTTTTCCTTACAGCTTCTAAACCTTTTAAGATCTGAATACTGCTTTCATCGTAAGATTTAACATTTTTGGCCATAAATAAAACACCTCTATTACAATAAATATTATATCATAAAAATTGCATCCTTCATTTAACTAATATATAATTTATAAAAGGTGATAATATGAAGTTTTTTATTTTTTCAGTTTTAAACTATATCGTTGGTTCCATACCCTGGTCCCTGGTTATCGGCAAAGTTTTTTACAATACTGATGTCAGAAAACATGGCTCAGGAAATTTAGGCGCAACCAATACAGGTAGAACATTAGGTAAAAAGGCAGCTTATGCGGTTGCTGTTTTAGATGCTCTGAAAGGATTTTTCATGTTTTTAATATTATCAGCAATTGATTTCAAAACAGCTTGTCTAACAATTATCTTTGTACCGGTTGGTCACTGCTATCCCCTTTTTGCTAACTTCAAAGGTGGTAAAGCAGTAGCTACTACTTTTGGCATCATACTGGCTGTTTCTATCTCTAGTTTAAAATCATTTATTTTAGTCTTTTTACTACCACTGGCTATCTGGTTTTTAATTAGCTGGGTTACCGAATATGTTTCCCTTGCTTCTTTGATATCGACATTGATTTCAGTAATTGTTTCCTTTTTCGTTTGTCATAGATATGTTTCATTTGCCTTGTTTGCTATCTGGTTATTAGTTACCTTTAAACACAAAGAAAACATTGAAAGACTGATAAAAGGAACAGAAAATAAAAGAAACTATTAAAAATGGATTTTGATATGATCCCTCCAAAGTAGACACACGAAATATACAAAAGTGAGTTTACAAAGGAGGGATTTTATTATGGGAAGAAAACCAAAGATATCTTATGAAGAAAAGATACAAGCAGTTGAAGATTATCTAAGTGGAAA
>JAAYOQ010000014.1 GCA_012520255.1 Erysipelotrichia bacterium
AACTGGAGTTTTTGTTGGTATGTATTGGATATAATTTATCGAAATTCCATAACAGGAAGTATCGAATACTGCCAAAGGCATAGTTGGATTATCGTAAAAACAGTAGAAGTTCTTTTAATAATGCTTAAATTAGAGCTTTCCTAGTAATAATTACCTAAAAATTACAAATATTTCATATAATTATTAACCTTATAAAAAAAGAGGCCTAAACCTCTTAATAGAACTAATTCAAATTGTTTGAATTAACTATTTCGTTACAGCCTCTTTTGCCTAAAAACAATTTCTGTTTTTAGGTGCAGGAGCGTATTAGAAATCCAAAACTGTTGTTCAAATCACAGTTAATGTCTTTCTAAGACCCATATTTACCCCATTCTCCTTTTTTTTATGACCAATAATCATATCATCTTTACAATTACCAGTTCTTATCTATTCGTTCTCCCAAACTGTTATATAAACCAAATAGTTCGGGTTTATTATCTTTTAACCCCTTTACAACTGCTACATGGCTTCTAGTAGTAAAAACCTGTGTTCTATAACACATAATTACACCATCTCCAACTTTCTGTTTACCTTGAAGTTTGAAATGATAATCAATATTGTTATCTGCTGCACTGCATTTAACTTTTTTGCTGTTATTTAAACTTGTGCCCACTAAGGCACTTTCCAGATTTCCTCTTCGATAAAAACCACCTCCATAGCAGAGACTGTCCTCTTTGTATGTATGTGATACTTCACTTACATATACATAACTTATTTTTTCTGGCTGCTCTGTATCTTTGTGTATAGGTGTTGTTCCGGTTAGGCCATGCCCTGGTTCTCCGCTATTTCCGCCATGTTTATGGATTAATTCCATTGCCTGGCAACATGTTGCTGATGGCAAATTGATTAATAAATTGTTGTATCCCTTTTCTTTAGTAATTTTTATTGCCTTTTTCATCGCCTGCATATTTGCTGTAGGTGCTATTTCAGTTTTCTGTTTATCATATAAAAATGCTGGGAAGACAGTTAAACCTGCAAATCTGACATTTTTCAATTTTGAAACACGATCAATTAAATCACCCAGATTCTCTACATCAAAGCCTCCTAGTTGACTTTCATATAAAAATGAATCTTCATCTACAACTCTAGGCATAATGTTTTGAATATGATTTTGTTTTTTGGCAACTTCATTAATTGTTTCAATCATCTCAAAATTATAAACTGTCATAATTTCGGGTTTATTTTTTATGACAATCTCTAATGCTGACTTAGGAATCTGTACTAGATGACCAACATTTCCTAATTTAATATTGTTTTTTATCATCGTTAACGCTTCTTTAAAATCTACCGCCACAACTCCATCAAAACCTATTTCCATTAATCCTTTGGCAATCTCAGGATTTCTTCCTATTTGTTTTGTCATAAAAAACAGTTTAATATTTAGAGGATCTGCTACTTCTTTCATTTTCTTTCCATTTTCAATTATTGCATCATAGTCTAAAACGTAAGTATCAGGCAATATTTTTCCTTCTTGCTGTAATTTAAAAGCAAAGTCAATAAGTTCTGGATTGTTCTTTTTTACTTTTTCTAAAAACATCAGGTCTCCTCCCTGTTTTAGTTCTTTAATATTAATTGTACATTAGTTTGTCTTTTTAATCCTGGCAAATACGGAAAACTTTCAAAAATATCAATAATATATTATAAAAATTAATAACTTGGTGTTATTTTCCCTTTTAACACAAGTTGTTGAATTTCAATCACTGCTTTTGGATCAACAATCTCATTCAGTAAGGTTGCCAATTCTGGTCTTTCTTTTGAAACAACTAAAACTGCTTCATTGGCTTCTGGACTCAATATTTCAATTGGATAATATTTCACATCACACAATTTTTCTTCAATTTCATCTTTATTCCAAATAGCTGCATCTATATCTCCCTGAATTACTCTTTGTAATATTTGAGAGTAGTCATAGTTTACATATGTTACATTTTTTTCTTTACAAACTTTTTCAGTAAGAAATTTCTGATCTACATATTCGTTATCAATCCCCACTCTCATACCATCTTTAATCTCTGTATGTTTTTCATCACTAAAAATTACAACATACTCACTTAAATATGATTGTGGGCCAAAACTTAAAGCAATTATTATATTGTCGTCTTTATCAATTATATGTTGAGCTGCAATTTTTGAAATAATGGCGAAATCATATCTATTGGTTAAAAGCATCCTGGTTCTGTTTTTCGCCCCTCGCATAAAAGCCATCGCTGGCGATATATCAAAATTATTCTCTAAAGTAACCATTAATCCTGATGCTAATCCTTCATATCTTTTTGAATACGGCAATGGCATTACTCCAACAATTGAATTAATTCCAATAAACTTTAATAAAATTGCTACATTCTTTTTAACCAAGTACGATCCCTTATGTCCCTTAGCATCAAGCTTTATAGCATTGCATTGTTGCAAAGATGTGAGCGCATTTTGAACCGTTCCTCTGGCCAGCTGATATTTTTCACTAAATTGGGAAACTGTTGGAACTCTTTTACCAACCTGGCACTTCAAAAACTCTTTTGCAAGAGTTATTGTTACATGTCCATTTTTTGATAATAACACATCAGAAATTTTCATAACTTTTCCTATATTTGTTATAGCTGTATAAAAATATTACTCTTTTCACTTAAAGTGAAGAGTTTAAAACTTCTCTAACTGATAGACAAGTTTTACATTACCATTAATTTTGGCCCCCTGATCAACAACAAGATTCCTGCAGATGATGTCTCCTGCAACATTAGCACTACCTCTAAGTATTACTGAATCTTCTGCTTTGATATTGCCTTTAATATTTCCGTAGATTTCGATGTTTCGACAATCAATATTTCCTTCAATCTTTGAGTTTTTGTTAATGAATCCATCATAAAGTATATTGATATCTCCATTAATTGTACTGTTGTTTCTAGCTATCAAATCTCTTGTTTCCAAGTTGCCATTAATAAAACCATAAATACTACTTAAACCATCAGTTTCTACACAACCATTAACTCTTCCAAAAACTTCAAGCGCACCTATTGTTTTTATATTTCCTTCAATGGTTGTATTCAATAATATCAAAGTTGTATTAGTATCTGTATAATCAATAAAATCAATCATAATTAAGCCTTAATAAACTGGTCAACTTCCAAGACAAAAATTGTTGCTCCACCAACATGGACTTCCACTGGATAAGCAGCATATTGTCCGATATCGAATGATGTGGTAGCTGGAATGATCTCTGTTCTCTTTTTACTTTCTTCCTTGATTAATTCAATCGCCTGTTCTACTTTTTCGTCTTCAGTCCCTATTAGCATCGTAGTATTTCCTGCTCTTAAAAAGCCGCCAGTAGTAGATAATCTGGTAACCATAAAACCATGTTCTGTCAAACTTGCACTTACTGCTGAACTGTCATCATTTGAAACAATTGCTATAATCAACTTCATGTTTTTATCCTCCTTAAACATTAAATCTTACAAACATTACGTCACCGTCCTGGCAAGCATAATCTTTACCTTCAACTCTAATTTTTCCTGCTTCTTTTAAAGCTAACTCGCTACCATAAACTATTAAATCATCAAACTTGTAAACTTCAGCTCTAATGAACCCTTTTTTAAAGTCCGTATGGATTAATCCTGCACAATCAGGAGCCTTCATTCCTTTAGTAAAAGTCCAGGCTCTTACCTCATCATCACCAACCGTAAAGAAAGTGCATAAATTCAACAGTGAATAGGTTTTTAAAATGATTTCATCTAAACCACTGTTTTTAATTCCTAAATCATCTAAAAACATTTGCCTGGATTGTTGATCCAGTGCTGATATTTCTTCTTCTATTTGAGCTGTTATAGCTACAACTTCATTATTTTCATTTTCTGCAAATTTTTTAACTTTTTGGTAATAGTGACAATCATCTAAATTGATAACATCATCTTCCGCAACATTAGCCACATAAATAACAGGTTTTGATGTTAACAGTTGATAATTTCTGAGGATTTCTTTTTCCTCCTCTAAGATGTCTATATTTCTTACTTTTTTTCCTTCTTCAAGAGCTTTTTTGAGTTTTTTCAACATTTCAAATTCTCTGATGGCTTCTCTTTCTTTCGTCGTCAAAGCCCTTCTTTCAACTTTAGAAATACGATTATTAACTGTTTCTAAATCTGCTAAAGCCAACTCCAAATTCACTATTTCTATATCTCTGATTGGATCGACTGTATCTTCTATATGAACAATACTATTATTTTCAAAACATCTTACTACATGTACGATGGCATCAACTTCTCTTATGTTTCCTAGAAACTGATTTCCTAATCCTTCGCCTTTTGAAGCTCCTTTTACCAAGCCAGCAATATCCGTAAATTCAAAGGTAGTTTTAACCGCTTTTCTTGGATGAAAAATTTCCGCCAACCTGTCAACTCTTTCATCAGGTACTTCAACCGTTTTAATGTTCGGTTTGATTGTCGCAAATGGGTAATTTGCTGCTTCTACCTGAGACCTGGTTATTGCGTTAAATAATGTTGATTTTCCGACATTCGGCAATCCTACAATCCCAGCTGTTAATGACATATCCTTAATCCTCTGTTTCTAATTCGCATGGAATAATTTTCTTAACTCTTTTTTCAAATTCACTTCTAGAAAACAAAACTGATGCTCCACATCCTAAGCATTTAACTCTTATATCGGCACCCATTCTGATAATTCTCCATTGTTTGGATTTCTTACACGGATGCATTTTTTTCATTTCTATTATATCATTTAACTTGTATTCCATACTTACCTCTTTAATATTATATCACTATCTAAGATTACCGTCACAGGTCCATCGTTAATTAATTCGACTTCCATAAGTGCCTGAAAAATCCCCGTTTTAACCTTAAGCCCACTCTCTTTTAAAATATTGTTGAATTTATCATATAATTGGCTGGCTTTTTCTGGAGAACAGGCACCTGTAAAAGATGGTCTTCTTCCCTTTCGGCAATCAGCATATAAGGTAAACTGAGACACTGAAAGAATTTCACCGCCTGTATCAAGAATTGACAAATTCATTTTACCTTGATGGTCTTCGTTTATTCTTAATTCCAATATTTTTTTCGCCATTAATGGCAATATTTCTTCATCATCAGTTGATGAAAAACCAACCAACAGTAAATAACCAGCATCAATTGAACTGTATACTTTGCCTTCTATTGTTACAGAGGCTCTTTTAACTCTTTGAATCACTATTTTCATATTTCTATTCTATACCATTTTGATTAATGTTAAAATATCTTATAAGGAGAAAAATTATGCAACAACCATTAGCTATCAAATTAAGGCCCACAAAACTGGATGAAGTGTTTGGTCAACAACATTTAATTGGTGAAAACATGTTGTTAAGACGTTGTGTAAACCAGCAGCACTTGTTTTCAATGATTTTTTTTGGACCTCCCGGTTCTGGAAAAACGACTTTAGCACTAGCTATTGCCAATGAACTTAATCTTCCTTATCGATTGTTTAGTGCTGTTACTGGAAATAAAAAAGATTTAGTTGAAATATTTGAATATGCCAGACTATCCAATGGTTTAATAGTGATAATTGATGAAATTCATCGTTTAAATAAAGATAAACAGGATTTACTTTTGCCACATATAGAAACAGGGCTAATTACTGTAATCGGTGCAACTACCTCAAATCCTTATTTCGCTATTAATCCAGCAGTAAGAAGTCGCTGTCATTTGTTAGAAGTAAAACCATTATCTATTGATGATGTTGAAAAAGCTATTGATTTTGCCTTAAATAGTGAAAAAGGTTATAACGGTACTATTACAATTGATGAAAATGCAAAAAAACTGATTGCCTATCATAGTAATGGTGATTTAAGGTATGCCTACAACCTGATTGAAATCTGTGCAATGGGATGCTTTGATAATCAAATCGATATTGAACTTGTTAAAAAATACTCTTCTATGGCAAATATGCATTATGACCACGATGAAGATGGACACTATGATGCTGTTAGTGCTTTCCAAAAATCAATTAGGGGAAGCGATGTAAATGCCGCTTTATTCTATCTGTCTAGATTAGCGATGGCTAATGACTTGGATTCTATCGAAAGAAGACTTTTAGTTATTGCCTATGAAGATATCGGACTGGCCAATCCAGCAGCTTGTGCCAGAACAGTTAATGCTCTTGATGCCGCTAGACGCATAGGCTTTCCAGAAGCCCTGATTCCATTAAGTGTAGCAGTAATCGATTTAACTTTGTCGCCAAAAAGCAGAAGCGCTACAGACAGTGTTCATAGTGCTTATGCGGTTGCTGAAAAATCTCCATATGCCGTTCCAAATTATCTTCGCTTAAATCCTGTTGGATTAGCTGAAGAAGATAAATACGATTATGATGCCTATCATAACTTCCATAAAATCCAATATCTACCAGATGAGCTTAAAGATATGGAATTTTATATTCCGAATGCTGCCAGCAGTTATGAAAAAAACCTGGCTGAAAATTACAAAGAACTTAAAAAATATTATCGTACCAATAAATTAAAAACCCTAAAATAATCGTGATCTCACGATTATTTTTGTATTAACAGGTTTCTTTTGTATTTGTCTGAACATTTAACTGTTAAGGTGATTATTGTTAAAACTACCAACATAAGGGAAATCAGTGAACCCAATATATTTATCTTTGAGTTAATAATTCTTTGAGGTATCAATACCATTGAAAATAGTGGTATATAACTTATATATTTAACCAGCTTATTTTTTATCAATTGTTCGCTGATAATCATTGTAAGATAATAAATAATCAATAATCCTACATACAACAATCCCTGAAAGGATGCCATTTGTTGTCCATTGGTGTATTTACTGGTTATCAGAATAATAATTAGCTGAATTAATAAAAGGTTAAAAACCATAATTAACACCAGCATTATCATTTTTTCTATGTTTAACTCAACACCATTGCCTTCTGTTGCTATTATTAAAAATTTGTTTATAAAAATTTGTAATCCTGAGCATCTGTCTTGAACAAATCTGATTAAAAAACTTAACAATAGCTGAAAAATTATTATGATTATTTGCACTATAAAGATAGTATAAGAAACGATAATTTTTCCCAGCAAATGTTTTTTGGCATCAATATTAGTTAAGAGAATATTTAAAACTCCATTGGATTTTTCAATTATAATTTCATTGCTGGATGTACATCCATAATTAATTATTAAGAAGAATGAAATAGCCAGGATAATGACTATGCTTCCATCAATTATCTCTTGATTTGTTATAACTGTTTCAGGGTTAACAGTCACAAACTCATCAATAAAAGAACTTAAAAAATGATGAGATGATTTATATTTTCTTATAATTACCTTTTTTATATCACTGATTATTCTTTCTTTTGTTTTTTGATCTAATTCATATTTAGTAATTATTTGCCATTTTTCGTTCAGATGCAAAATAACTTCATTTTCCTGGTTTTCTTTATCTGAAATCTTATATGTTAATTCATCATCACTTAATTCAATAAATAACTCTTTATAATCTATCAAACTGGTATCAATAAGTACTGTATCAATTAATATCTCATCTTGTAAGATAAAATCAATATGAAAACAACATAATATCATCACAAAAATCAAAATATTAACTATTATGGTATTTTTATTGAAAAATCTTCTTCTTAAATCAAACTTTATCAATTCTATCATATTTGCTTTATTTTATCCTCGATTGTTAATGGTCCATAATAGTTTATTGTCCTGTTCTCTTGTATTAGTCTTTCAACTATTGTTTGAGCTGCCTTGTTGTTTTTTATGATATATCTTACCATTTTGTCGTTGCTTACTTTTGATAATATCTGCTCATCATACAAATAATCTTTGTCATTAATTTCTATTACTTTTTTATTTTCTTTAATTAAATCCTTTTTTCTAATATCTAATTTTATTCTAGCTTTTTCCAAATAAATATACCTGTCACATATCTGATTAACAGGTTGATAAATATGTGAAGATATCAACACTATTTTATTTTCTTTTTTTAATTTTTTTATCTCCTTTAAAAAAATATCGATATTTTCATAATCCAGTCCTGTAAATGGCTCATCCATAACAACTATTTTTGGTTCTTTTATTAAGCAAACAATTAAAGCCAGTTTTTGTTGATTTCCTTTTGATAATGTATAAACTTTTTTATCTTTATATTCGTATAATTTCATTTTATGGAGCCACTTATCTATTTTTTCATCTTCATTTACTATTTTATTTATTCCTGTTATCAACTTTAAATGTTGATAAACAGTGCAATCCTGATATAAGCTTCTCTGCTC
Organism: Erysipelotrichia bacterium; assembly: GCA_012520255.1. GTDB lineage: Bacteria > Bacillota_I > Bacilli_A > Erysipelotrichales > Erysipelotrichaceae > UBA1783. The sequence goes on from JAAYOQ010000014.1 coordinate 8,317, forward strand.
CGGTAAATAACCAATTAAGTGTTGTTCTATATTCTTTTTTTCAAACTGAACCTTTCCGTTATCTTTCTCCAGTAAATTTAATATCATTTTAAATAATGTCGTTTTACCACTTCCATTTTTACCTAAGACAGATATTATTGTTCCTTTTTCAACTGCAAAGCTTATATTTCTTAAAACTTCTTTTTCGTTATACTTTTTTGATAGATTAATAACTTCAAGCATAAAAAAACACCTCTACTTATTTATTGTAAGCGAAGGTGTAATTTCCTAATTATTTTTTTTTGAATCGTAAATGATTTTAAGTCTACGATTGTTTCCTTCTCCTTCAGATTCAGTTTTAATATTTGAGAAGGTCGATAAGAACTGATGAATTACCTTTCTTTCATCGTTAGTCATTTGTCCTAATCTAGCTGAAACTTTTGTTTTTTGAACTGTTTTGGCAATTCTTCCAACCATTGCCTTTAATTTTTCATAACGTTCTTCTTTATAATTGTTTACATCAATCAATAAGTTTACATGCCTTTTAAACTTTGAGCTTGCCGCTCCTTTTACTACATTAGTGATTGCTTGAAGCGTTTGACCTGCTTTGCCAATAATTACTGCATTGTTTTCAGCATTTAATTTGACATCAAATCCTTCGTCGGTTGATTCAATCAATATTTCACAACCCATATTGATGTTTTCAAAATATTGTCTGATATATTCAAAAATAAAATCTTCAATGTCTTTGTTGCAATAGGCTTCAATTATTGCTTTAGCTCCTATTCCGAAAATCCCTCCTGGTTTTTCTTCTATAACAAAGTAATTAATTTCTTCTTTTGCTATTCGTTTATCAGCACAGGCTAATTCAATAGCTTCATCAACTGTTTTTGCTTCGTATCTATTCATTGTCAATATACCTCTTTTGAATATATAACGTTTTAGCAATATTTGCCAATGCGTTAATTAACCAGTATACGGTCATCGCTGCAGGCCAGTTCCAACCTAATAATGCAACCATGATAATCATACTGTACATCATCATATTGTTGTTAGGACCTTTTTGTCCTTCTTCTTTATAAGCACGATAATTTTTGGCTTCCTTCTTTTTCTTTTCCGCTAATAGTTGTGGAATTTTAGTTGATAAAAATTGGCTTATAATCATAAATACAAATAATACAATAATTGGCCAGCCATAAGCTAAATCCTTAAATGCTGCTGATGGTTTAATTGATAGCGGAATACCAACAAATGAACCATTACATACAACATCTGCTCTTTGAACAGCATAAAACATCGAAATCATAACTGGAATCTGTAAAAACGGCGTTACTAGCGATCCTAAAGGATTGATACCGTGTTTATTATATAAACTTTGCATTTCCTGAGCTTGCATCATTCTCGCGTTTTGGTCATCTCTTCCTTCATACTTAGCTTGAATTTTAGCTAATTCAGGCTGAATCATTTGGATTTTTTGAGTTGATACAGTAGATTTTACTGTTAAACTTAATGTTATAACATTGAATAAAATTGTTGTAATAGCGACACCTGAAAAACTGCTATTTAATTTTGTTCCTATGAAGTTAACACATTGAGCTAATGGATAAACAAGAATGGCGGTGAAAAAACTTTCATTCAACATGTCTTTCCATGGAGTAGACAAATATATTATCTTTTCTGGTAAAGTAGCACCACTTGGATCAACGTTTCTTTGACATCCAGCAAGAACGGCTATCATAACTAATACAATTATGATTAATATTTTCTTGTTAGAAATTATTTTTTTCATTATTCAAATTCTCCTTCATTCAGATTGCCATTATCTATTATAGACTGAATTATATAGTCGTGACAAATCTTTTTTGTTGTTTTGGTAATCTGACTGCAAATATTTAGCTCTTACAATGAATATATAGTCATAACCTGTTTTAAAACTGCATAACTGTTGAATCATCATTCTTACCTGTCTTTTTACCTTATTTCTTATAACTGCGTTACCAATTTTCTTACCTACAGAAATTCCAATTCGATCATGTTCTTGCTCTGCTGGATAATAGTACATAACAAAACTACGACTTGTTTTACACTTGCCACAAGTTATAATTTTTTGAAAATCTTCATTACTTTTGACTCTTAATTCTTTTCTCATATTCTCATAGGTAAAAAAAGTTGCCAACGACAACTCTCTTTATTCAGATATTACTTTTCTGCCTTTAGCACGTTTTCTTGCTAAGATTCTACGTCCGCCAACAGTCTTCATACGCGCTCTAAAGCCTACTACTCTTGAACGTTTTCTTTTGCTCGGTTGATAAGTTCTCTTCATTATAGACACCTCCCGAAATTTAATAATACTAGAGCAATTGCCTTACTATAATACTAAAGTTTGACGGCTAAGTCAAATAAAACATCAGACAATTTACTAACTGTTTTTCGAAAATCTTATAAATCAAAAGGGCTAAATAGATAAAAGGAATTAAGGCAATTTCCTCTTTTTTATTGCCTTCTTTCTTTAGTCTATATATTCCAAACAGGCTGGCAAAAATAATTGTTAATAGATAAATTATTACTATTCCTACAGTCTTTGTCAATAATCCTAAAGTAAAGAACAATTTTACATCAGCTCCTCCAATTGATTTTGTTATTATCGCAAGCGACAATAACGGCAAACTTATAATTGCCATACCAACACAATTTTCTAAACTCCATTTTTTTATTGAAACAATTGCTATTACAGCCATTAATAATAGCAGTTGATAGAAATCGTTTATTTCTTTTATTTCGATATCTATCAGTGATATCAATAATAATAAATTAAAGATAATGAAAAATAAGATTTTTACTCCATTTACTTCAATTAAATTCCAACATATTATCGCATTGATACCACCTATAAATTCTGTAATAAAATACCTTATACTAATTTTATTTTTACAGTAACTGCATTTTCCTTTTTTTAATAGATAGCTGATTAAAGGAACCATATCCATAAAGGACAATTTATGATTGCAAACCGGACAATATGATCGATCGTAAACAAAATCTCTTTTTCTAACAATTCTATATGCTGTGGCATTAATAAAACTTCCAAATATAGTCCCAATAAAAAAGACAAATATTTTTCCCATAACCCATATTTGTCTTTTGTTACTATTTTTCCTTATTTTCTAAAGAAGCAATTATCACATTGGCAGTTATATCGCCGCTAACATTTAATGTCGTATACAGCATATCTAATATTTTATAAATCCCACTGTAAAAACCAATAAAATCTAATGGGATTCCTAATAGTTGCAGATAGGTTGCTCCTATTACAACTCCTCCGTTTGGTATTCCTGGAGCAGACATATTAATTAATAGTGCAGCTATAATCATGATAACATAGGTAGTTAAATTTACTTCTACACCAAACAAACTACTACAGAACAATCCCAACAGAGCAAATGATACTGCCCCTCCACACATATGAATTGTACATCCTAAAGGAACAACTATATCGCTTATTTCTCGATCAATATTTAAATCTTCCTTACATAATTTCATCGTTGCTGGTAAAGTTGCGGCTGATGAGCAGGTTGTAATAGTTATAATCCATATTTTATATGTCTTTTTAACAAATTCAATTGGATTAATCCTGGCAAAAATCCAAACCGGTAAAATCATCACTACAATCATAGTAATAAATCCAGCAAAATATGCGGTCAAGATATATTTAACTCCTACTGCAAAGACAATCGAGCCATGCTTGGCAATAGTGTTGGACATCAGTGAGAACACTGCTAACGGGGTCATATACATAATATATTCTAATATTTTAAACAGTATTTCCTTAAAACTTTTAACTACATCAATAAAGATGTTCCCCTTTTCAACTTTTGTAGCACCGAATCCTACCAAATATGCAAAGAAAATAATCGCAAACAACTGATTTGTTTTAAACATACTGATAATATTTGTTGGAAAAAGATTAATTATAATTTCTTTAATGCTTAAATTATCCAACGTACCCTCATAATTTGATAATTCAAAAACAAATCCTTTAGCTGGATCAATAATTAAAACAACAATTGAAGTTAAAAAGAAGGTCGCTAAAAACATCAACGTAAAAATTACAACTGACTTTACTATCAAATGTCCTCTTTTCTTTGAAGAATCATAAATTGTTTCTGCAATACTGGTAAAAACTATTGGTCCAATCATAAATTTCAGTAAATTGATATAGATTGTTCCAATAAAATCTATCGCTACTACCTGTTCTTTAAACAATAATCCTCCAACTATTGCTAAAAGCAGTGCCGTTAATGTTAGAAAACTAACCCTCTTTTTCATCTTTCAACATCCTTTCGATACATTCTATGCTATTTTCTATTTGTCCTAATGCTGATATTCTAATATAATTATCTCCTTCTGTACCAAAAATGATTCCAGGAATTACTACAATGTTGAGTTCTTTTAGAAAATAATCAAACATTTGCCAACTTGTTTTTTGATCTTTAGATTTCACCCACATAAATGGAGCATCTTTCCCGCCAAATACTTCATATCCGGCTTTTTTGAAACCTTCTTTTAATATTCTGGCGTTTTCTAAATAATAATCAATATTCTTTTTTAGTAATTTTTGTGTTTTTGGCAAATAAACTGCTTCTGCTGCTCTTTGAGCTATGTAGCTGGCACCATTAAATCTATTCATTGTTCTTCTTTTCCACACCACATTAATATCCTGATAAATTTGATTTGGAATTACATAATAAGAACATCTCAACCCGGTAAAAGAAGCGACTTTAGAAAAACTTCTGAGTTCTATAACGCAATTTTTAGCTTTTTCAATCTCATATATGCTGTCAGCCACCTCTCTACTTCTAACAAAACCCTGATATACATTGTCAAAAATAATCACTGAACCATTTCTTATAGCATAATTAACCCATTTCTCTAAATCTTTTTTAGTATAGGCATTTCCAACCGGGTTATTTGGAGAACAGATGTATATGATATCATACTTTTTATTTGGAACTTGCATTACAAAATTTTCATCAAGATTTGTATATTCTACTTTTCTGTTTAAAGCTGCTGCTCCATCGCGATAGATAGGATAAGTTGGATTGGCCAAAAGTATAGTACTATCTTTATCAAATAACTCTAAAATGCTTGTTGAATCTGTTTTTGTACCATCGGAAACATAGATTTCATCTATGCTAAAACCGTATTTCTGATATTCATTTTTAAGTATTGCTTCCCTTAAAAAATCATAACCATAATATCCACCATAACCTTTAAAAGTGTCCATATCTGATAAGTCATCTACTGCCTTATGCATCGCTTCAATTATTGGTCCTACAATTGGTAAAGAAACATCCCCTATTCCTAGCGAGATTACTTTGACTTCTGGATTTTTTCTTCTAAAAACATTTACTTTTTCTGTCACTTCAGCATAAACGTTATCAGTATCCATTTGCAGCAAATCTTTATTAAGCATATTGACACCTTCTTTCTTTTTTATTATATACTAATTTAGAGAAAGTGGTCTTTCTTTATCGTATAGGAGTTGATATCTATGAAAGATGAATTGCTAAATTTAAAAGACAAAATCGTAGTTGTCAGTAAAAATCGGTCTATTGAAGAAATTATGAAACTATATAACCAGGGTTTTAGAAATTTTGGCGAAAACAGAGTTCAGGAATTGCTCATAAAAGCTGATAATACTCCTAAAGATATCCAATGGCACTTTATTGGTCATTTGCAGAGAAATAAAGTTTCTAAAGTCGTCAATCTGTGCTGTTTAATTCATTCTGTTGACAGTTTTAGATTATTAGAAAAAATAGAAAGAGAATCTAAAAAGAAAAACACTACTACTAATGTTTTACTTCAAGTTAACATAGCTTTAGAAGATACTAAATTTGGTTTTAAAGAAAATGAAGTTCTTGACATAATTAAAAAATCGATCATTTTCAATCATATACTTATCAAGGGGATTATGGTCATTGGCCCCCATATTGATGATGAAAAAGAAATCTTAGCTGTTTTTAACAGGGGATATGATTTATATAATCAATGCCAAGAAATCATACAGCATAATGTGTGTATTGACACTTATTCTGCAGGTATGTCAAACGACTATAAATTGGCCCTAAAAGCTAACAGCAATCTTCTTAGACTTGGTTCAATTATGTTTGAAAAAACATTTATCAATGGAAAAAGGTGATTTCGAAATCACCTTTTCTTTAAACTCAAAATCATCATTAAACTTCAGTATTATTTTTTGTTTACAGCCTTGAAAATATTCAAAGGGCAAATGTTTCATGTTGATTATATTTTTTCTATCTCTGACTTACAAAATCTGGAAATAAGAAAGAATTAAACAAGTCACAAACGTCCATAACAATAGAGTTGTTGTTTTTATTTTCTTTCCTAGTAACCAATACATCAAAACAAATGTACATGCCGGCAAAAAGCAAGGCATAATCCAATCAATATACTCCTGAATTGGAGTAACAATTCCATTTATTTCAATTACCCAAGGAATTGAGACAGAAATCTGTGAAGCAGCCATAGAACCTACAACAAGTAATCCCAAGATTGTCGCTGCTTTACTAAGTTTATTAATCATTCCACTCTTTTCCATATTCGCAAAGAACGTTGTACCAGAATTATATCCTATCTTTAAACCATAATATCTTGATAAGAATCCAGGTACATTAATTGTCAGGAAAAACAGAATTGGTCCAATAATACTTCCTTGCGAAGCAAAAGATGTTCCGACACCAACAGCAATCGTTAACAGTGATCCCCAGAATATTGAGTCTCCAAAACCTGCCATCGGACCCATTAATGAAGTTTTAACAGCACTGATTGACTGTTCATCAAAATCCGGGTTATTTGCATTTTCTTCTTCCATTGCTGCAGTTATACCAGCAAGAAGAGTAACAATATGAGGTGTACATGCCATAAATTCCAAGTGCCTGTGTAGGGCTCTTTTCATTTTTTCTGGATCATCTGAATATAGTTTCTTCAAAACTGGAATCATTGTAAAACAATAATTAATATGTTGCTGACGCTCGTAATTCCAGCCTGAATCCAACGTACACGATCTTAAGAAAACTTGTTTTAATTCTTTTTCAGTAATTTTTTTAACCTTAGAACTCATTATCGTCAACTCCTTCCATTACCTCTTCCTTCTTAAAGAAGTACAACATAGCAACTCCTATTCCGAATAGTGCTATTCCAAATGTTGGAACATCCAAATATGCCGTTGCTAAAAACCCAAACATTAACCATGGCATTAGTTCTTTTGACATCATATTTCTTGCCAAAATTGCAACCCCGATAGCAGGTAGAATACCAGCTACAACGTCCATAGCATGGATAACAAATTCAGGAATACTTGCCAATATTTTTTCTATAACCGGAATTCCAAAGTAGAATCCAAGTGCTACAACTAATGCTAAAGCCACTTTATTTCCAATAGAAGCTACTCTGACAACAACATCAATTTTGTCAGCATCTGACTTATCTGCAAGTCTGTCGCAAAGATGCGCTGCTTCAGGTAAGACAAACATCATCAAAAAGTTGTCAAAAATAGCTACTAATGCTGCTACAGGTATAGCCAAGGCTACAGCTGTTTCAATGTCTGTGTTTTGTAAAACCACATAAGCAGTGCCAATAACCGCACCAGATACCATATCTGGAGGATTTGAAGCACCAATAGGAACGGCTCCTAAGAAAGCCAATTCAAGCATAGCACCAACCTTACATCCAGTTGGTAAATCACCTAATACTGCACCTACTAATGTTGATACTACTATCGGTCTGTTCCACATTGTTGAACCGACATAGCTATGCATATAGCCAAAAAATGCTACAGCAAATATCAGCAGGGTTTGTAATGTCAAATTCATTTATCTTTCCTCCTTAAATCAGTGTCATGACATCTATTTTCTGGTCATTTGGAACCATTCTGATTTCCAGTTCAATTCCTTTTTCATGCATTTCTTTAAATTTTTCAATATCGTTTTCAGAAACAAATACTGCCTTTGAAATTTGTTTTCTATCTTCAGCATTTTTCATTCCGCCAACATTGATACTTTTGATTGCAGGACAACCTAATGCTAATCTATGAGCATCATCTACATTCTCTACAATTATCAGAAGATTGTACTTGTCTGTTTCCCCTTCATTAATTGATTTTATTGAGTCTTCAACACTCTTCATTACCAATTTTACTCCTGCTGGTCTAGCCAGTCTGAGTGCGCTCATGCGTAAATTATCTTTAGCAAGACTATCGTTTGCAATCAATATGCAATCTGCTCCCACATTTCTAACCCATAGAAATGACACCTGTCCATGTAACAGCCTGTGGTCAATACGTGTAAGAACTATCATTTTGTTTCACCACGAATTTCTCTAACTGTTTTAAGCAATTCCTCAATATGTTCAAGACATAATTCACCATTATCTTGATAATTATCTTTGAAATAACTTCCAATTATTGCTCCATCAGCATATTCAAGCTGTTTAATTGCATTGTCTTTGGTCATCCCTGCAGCAACAATAAGCGGAAAATCATCTAATTCTTTTCTAAATTCAATGATTCTATCCAAAGATGTCTCCTCTCCTGTTTTGTTTTGTGTGACACAAACAGCATCACAACGCGTTTTCGCAATTTCAAGGTCTTCCTTTAATGTTTTCTCTGAAAGAACAGGTTGATATTTAAATCTTACCCCACCTAAAACATAACCCTCATAATCTTTTTTCATCATTTCAAAAAAAGCCTGTAGAGTATATTCATCACGTGGTTTTACATGTCCGACAACCGAATCAATCTGAATATAATCACAATCGAATTCTTTAGCTAAATAAAATCCCATATAGTCAACATTCAAGCAGTTTACCCCATAAGGAATATTAAAGCTGTTTGACTTGATATATTCTAATGCTCTTTTCAGATCTTCATAGTTTCCATAGTAATTTTCAACCATTACTCCATCGATGCCAGACTGAATGTAAATGTTCAATTCCTTTTTAAATCTTTCAAAAACTTCTTCAGGACTGTTTCCCTTTAAATGAAGCATTCCAATTATAGGTTTTTTATTCTTGAATACACCTAAAAAATCCCTTTTTTTCATTTCGTGGCTTTACCTCCTTTCTATTATTGTCAGCCTTATCAGCTGTTAAAATCTATTTTCTGCGAACAGTTGTATTTAGTTGTATTGTCTTAATACATTATAATACTTCTTTTAAAATTATGTCAATATCCTTCCTTATAAAACCAATGCTTATGTGCTATAATGTTGACATGGTATTAAAACATTTGAGCCCGATTACATTACAGGAACAGCTTTACAGCGCGCTATTGCAATCAATTAACAACGGCAAATATAAACCAGGTGATAAACTTCCAACCGAACATCAACTTGCTGAGATGTTTTCTGTGTCTCGAGTTACTGTTAGAAATGCTATTCAACGCTTAGTTAATGAAGGATATATTGTCAAAAAGCACGGAAAAGGTTCTTTTGTTAAAGAAAAAGTTTATCGTTCAAAATTACATTTTGATAACAGTTTTACGGCAAACTGTCTTAAAAATAATGCCAAACCATCGACAAAGATTATTGAAGCAACTTTGACTGCTGGAAGCGATGAACTTTTAAACAAACTCAAATGCAAAAGTGACAAGCTGATTAAATTAACTCGCATTAGAAAAGTTGATGACATACCATGTATTATAGAAATAGATTATCTTCCTGATAGATTCAAGTTTTTGTTATCACAAAACTTAACTGATACTTCATTAACAACTTTTATTGAAAATAACACTGACAATATACCTACTAAATTTGTTGATAATTTCAGTATCTCTTATTCTAATAAAGTAAGTTCTGAATATTTAAAATGCCCTTTGGGAACACCTTTACTAAAAATAGAACAAACTGTTTTAAATCAAGATGAAGATATTATTTATTTAAATACTCAATATATTCTTACTAGTAAATATATCTACACAAAAGCTTAATTTTAGTATAATAAAAAAAGATTTTTGCTAAATTTGTTAAAATATAAAAACCTAAAACTATTCATTGTACCTTAAAATAAAAATCTGGATCATAATTAACTAATCCAGATTTTTTAATACACTATCCAATTACACTCAATAGTTCTCAGCATTGTATGTGCTTGATATATCTCTATTCTGACATTTTATAAAACATACTTCAACCCTGTAAATTGCCTATTTCTTTTGTTCTAATTTAAGTATTAAAGTTAATGTGGTTTGTCCTCTTACTACCTCAATTTCTACTATATCACCAGCAGAATAATTACATAACACAGTTCTTAAATCAGTGATTGATTTTATTTCTTCTCCATCAAATTTTACAATTACATCTCCAATTTTTAATCCTGCATTTTTGGCAGATTCACCAATTACTTCCAATACATATACCCCAAAATTATTTACACTATAACTCCAGGCTTGTTGCATGGTCTCAATTGAAACTCCTCTAATTCCTAATTGTGGCCTTCCCTCAACGTAGCCATAAGCAATCAATTGTTTAGTTACATCAATCGCATAATTTACAGGAATTGCAAAACCAATTCCTTCAATATAGTCGCCAGCACTTTTTGCATTAACAATGCCAATCAGATTACCTGCAATATCAAATAATCCTCCTCCAGAATTCCCTGGGCTAATAGCTGTATTTGTTTGTAGCAGTACCATCTTTTGGCCTTCAATAGTTATTTCTCTACTTAAGGCACTAATAATTCCATCAGTAACTGTTCCACCTAATGTTCCTAAAGGATTTCCTATCGCAATACACATTTGACCTACTTTAATTTGATCTGAGTCACCAATAGTCGCAACTTTTAAACCTTCTGCTTCAATTTTTAATACTGCAATATCACTGACTAGATCTGATGCCACTATTTGTGCTTTATATTGTTCTTTTGATGTTAAAACTACTGTAATGTTAGTTGCATTTTCTACAACGTGATTATTGGTAATAATATATCCATCGCTTGAATATATTACTCCAGATCCTGCTCCTTCAGTTATATATTCGCCATAAAAAGAACTAAATTTAGTTGATTCCGTATAGACTTCAACAATTGTATCTTTGATATTGTTTACTACTTCACTGATATCTATTTTGTCTGATGTAATCACCGTTGGACTGGTAGTATTTTGATTAGGTTGCTCAATAACAATTGTTTTGTTTTCTACATTTCTTAAAACTAACTTAGCTGTCACATAACTGCTGATTGTAGAAACAAGAATTGTTAATACAAGCATCATCAAAATCAGACCTTTAGGAAAGCTGGTTTTTTCTCTGCTTTTATTTTTGCTTTTTATTTCATCAACCGTTTCAAAAACAGTTTCCTTATTTCCGTCGTTGTAAATGAGTATATACTCTTTTTCAAAACTTTGTTTTTCTTCTTTTTTTTCTTCTCCGTTATCAAATGATTCGTTCATAGAGCATCTCCTAACTTTCTCTTTAATAACTATCCTTCTTTTCTTTTTAAAGTTAATGCCATTGCTGCCAGCAGACTGACTGTTCCAGCAATTGCTGCTGTTAAATATAACATTTCTTTGATATCCATTTTTTCTTCTACTGAATATAAAGGTAAAGTAAACTTCTGTAAAGTCTTCTCGCTCATTTCATAACTGTAAAGAGCATCATTCCCTTCCAAATCCTTTAGATAAACCAGTCGATAATTATGCATGTTTTCAGCCAACGACATCCAACCATCAAATTGTTTTCCATCAATATTTACTTTTATTGGCTTATAATACTTTTCTAACTCGTTATATTCAGTGTAATCAACCTCGTTAATTAAATATTGTTTACCATCAATTTCTAATGGTTCAAATTTGTTTCCTACTACATCATTTTCCATATTATAAAGATAAAAAGCTTTGTTGTTTTCATTATCGGCCAAATAAATCAGATTCAAATTTGCTCTATTAAAGATGGTCAGTTGATTTTCATTTATCACAATCTCTTTTCTTTCAAAACCTTCAGGATCGCTTACTTTATCTAAATTAATAACTACTCCTAAATTTTTATCTTCATAAATTATTTTAGGTTTTTCTTCAACATATAATCTTATTATATAAGTTTTCTTTGTTTTATCTTGAGCAACACAGACAATAGAAATTTCATTCCATCCTTCAGTAACATTTTCATTTATTTTATTGATAGTTGCCTTCGAACTGCTTGCTTTAGCTAAAACTTTAATTGTTTCAGTATTAATTGGTGCATAAGCAACATATTCATAAATATCTGATGAAAATGGCTGTTCAAAATCTATGTTTTCAATTTGTAAAGATGCCAATGAAGCATCAGATGACAAAGGTGTTGTAGTTGTCGAATTATTTGTTGTTTTAGCTTTTATTTGTAATGTTCGAGTAATATTTTCGCTATAATTACTTATATACTCGCCATTATAATCAATAAATTGTGAAGTGTTTACTCCAATCTTTGTTGAACCTATTTTTTTTGTTGAAAAAGTAATGGTAAACGTTACTTTTTTATCTTGACTTGGTTCGACCAATATTCTGTTCCCTTCGATATGGCCACGTCCATTCAAATTACATGAAAGATACTCTAAATATTGTTTATCATAAGAAAAAACTATTATTCCTCCACCCACTCCTGTATCGCAAGACAACTTGATAGTCAGAGTTACCTTATTAGATAGCACTACCGAATTATAAGATAAAGAAGCAGTTACACTTCCTGTGGCTGCTTTAATTGGTTTTATAGTTGATAAAATTATTGTAAGTATCGTTATTAATATAAAAATCTTTCTTTTCATATAGTTCACCTTCATTGCTCAATATTTCCCGTTTGTAGCAAATATTTTCTTAAATATAAATATCCCACTGTTGACAGTTCTTTTTCTCCATTAATTTCAGCGGCTTTTTCTTCAATATTGTTCATTTTATAAGTATCTAACAAACTTCTTCGATATAACAGATAATCTGCTGTTCCAATTATCCCGTCTCCATTTATATCTCCTTTGATAATAATAGTGTAGGTACTTTCTCCTTCATCATCGATAATTATCAAGGTATCTCCTGTTCCAATTAAAGAACCCTTAGCCTTTTCTTCGTCGCCTTTTTTAATTTTAATGTTTACACCTGTATTCATTATCTCAATTCTATCTAATAACTGCTGATAGCTTGATCCAATATCAAAACCTGTCAAATGTCCTGAATCATTCTGTAAATCTAAGTCTAAGATTAAATCACCAGTATAATGTTCCTCATTAGGAATGTCATCTTCAATTTCTGGATAGACAACCTCTGTTGGTAAAACTGTTTTTTCAGGCATTTCTAAATAGATTGGAATACTGAAAGTTAATTCCTGATTTAATATACCAGCTAACAGATAGTTTGAATACATCATCCTTCCTTCTGTAAATGCTGCTCTGACATTAGTCGCATATTGATGCCAATATTTGCCTGTAACACAATTATATTTTTGATAATACAAAGTATCTTGGCCAATATTAATATATCCATCCGCAATCCATAGTGCCCCACCTTTAATAGATTTTTCAATGCTGTTCCAAGGCCTATCATAACTTCCTGTTTTAGCAGCATACACTAAACCATATTTCCAGTTATCTACCCCTGAATAAGCATGAATATTATAAAAATTATAAATACCAGAATAAACTACTCCCTGATATTCAAATTTTCTTCCATCTACCGCAGCTGATCCATTTACTCCTTGCTCAATTCTGACTTTGGCGGCTAAATAAACTGGAGATGTCTGAGCATATTGTCCTGCTTCATAAAAAATTGTCGCATAACTTTTCTTTGTGTTTTCATCTACCTGTACTTCTCCTGCCATGAATGTTCCATTTAATATTGGTTGAATAAATTCCGGTTTTTCATTTTCATTAAAAGACAATTTTAAAAATTGGAAAATATCTTTTTCATTAAAGAAATTTCTTGGATCTAGAAAATAAGCTATGGTAGCTGTATTGGCTTGAAACCAGTTATAACCATCCAAAGCAATATATTGACCTGTTGTTGGGTCATAAGCGCCTTTTTGGGTACTTCTTAAAGCCAAATTACTACCGTCAATTAAACTTTTTCCCAATACATCTTGTGCAGCTAACATCTCCGCGAAAGTAATATTGGTATGGAAAGCCTTAAAAATCCAGTTTGGATATAATGTGTGTAAATATCTTAGATATTCTTTGTATTCTTCCGGGAAACCTTCGTTTATCAGGTGTATTTCAAAAACTTCATCTAATTCATAATAGTGTAATAAAACATAATCTTGTCTAATCCAGGTATAATATTCAATACCATTGATTACATTAACAACGTTATACCATAGTTCATTTTTATCATTAGTTTCTTTACCTATTACCTGGTATAAGACATTTTTAAGATAATATTGGTTTACTCCATTTATTTTAAGTATTTCATAACTGGTTGAAGGTCCTGTTCTACATCGAACATCATTTTGTGTTGCCTCTAAATAGATTATTTCTTCTTGTTCCTGCTGGTTTTCTTCTGCTAAAACATAATTAAAACCCTTAATATTAATAAGTGTCGTTACAATTAATAAAGTAATTAAAATCTTTTTAAGCATAAGAAAAACTCCTTCGCATTTTTATTATATCATATTTGTTATTTATTCAATATATTTTCCACATGTTAATAACTGCTTTTCCCACAGATGTGAATATTGTGTAATATTATGAAAAATCTTTTAATTTAAAGCTTTTTTTTAATTTTTATTGTGGATAACTTTTGTGGATTGTTTATTTTATTCCAAGTTATCCACTATTTCCACCGTTAAAAGATCTTCTCCACAACTTATCCACATATAAAAGTCGTGGATTATTGTGGATAACTAAAAAAATGCTTTATTAACCGCTGTTTTTTCTATTATTTTTATTGTGGATAACTTTTTTTAAAAAAAATAGTAATAGATTTTTATCCACATTGGGGTTAATATAGTATTACTTGTAATGAAAGAGTGAGAAAAATGTATAGTTTAAATATCGTTTATAAACAATTAAAAGATAAAATCTATGAAAAATTACGCGAAAACAATAAATCAACCTATATTGATTTTTTTGAGGAAACAGAACTCGTTCAATTAGATGAAAAAGAAGCCATTATTGTAACACCTTATGGTTTTAATAAATCTATTTTATCTGATGTAATTACCGAAATTAACGATAGTTTTTTAGAACTTTTAAATCAAAATGTTTCTTGTATCATTGAAACTACTGATAATTATCAAAAAAATTATATTATTGACACTATTACTAAGGATTTATCTGATAATTTATTACCTGATTTTTCATTTGAAAATTTTATTGAAGGACCAAGTAATAAAGAAGCAAAAATGGCCGCTTTGGGCTGTGCGATGAAACCAGGAGAAAAATTTTTTAATCCACTAGTAATTTATGGTGATTCTGGTTTAGGAAAAACTCACTTATTACATGCCATTGGTAACTATATTAAACAAAAGGACTTTGATAAGAAAATTTTATACATCACAAGTCTGGATTTTGTTAAAGAAGTTGGTAAATCTTTGCGTGATAATACAATTGAAGAATACAAGAGTCAATTAAATTCTGTTGATATTTTACTGGTGGATGATATTCAATTTTTATCGGGAAAACAAAAATCAAATGAGATTTTCTTTACTATCTATAATGAACTCTTTAATAACAGAAAACAAGTTGTTTTGACTTCTGATAGACCACCTGTTCAAATAAAAGATATTGAAGATCGTCTTAAAACACGCTTTTCTCAAGGTTTATCAGTTACTATTTCTTCTTTAGAGTTTGAAACAGCAGTAAAAATATTAGAATTAAAACTTAAAAATCATCATTTAGATAAATCTTCAATTGATTCAGATGTTATTTCATTTATTGCTAAAAACTTTTCAACAGATGTTAGAAATCTGGAAGGAGCTTTAAATAGATTATTGTTTTATTCTATTAATTTTTCAAAAGGTCAAAAAATTGATTTACCTTTAGCTTTAGAAGCTTTTAAAGATAAATTAGAATATGTTTCATACGGTAATAAAGAACTTTCTTCTAAATTAATTATCAGAGCTGTAGCTGATTATTATAGTCTGACTGAAAAACAGATTGTTTCAAGAAGTAGAACAAAAAATATTACAACTGCCAGACATATTGCTATGTATTTATGTCGAATTCATTTAGATTATTCTTATGAAAAAATAGGAAATGATTTTGGTGGACGAGATCACACAACTGTACTTTCAGCTTTTGAAAAAATACAAAGACTAAAAAAAGAAAACGAATTATACAGAAAAATTATCAATGATATTGAAAAAATGTTTACTAATAGTTATTAACATTTTATTCTATTCAAATTAACATTAAAAAATGTTAAAATATACTTAAGAGAAAAGGTTTTTTTGGATTTATCCACTTTTCCACATAAGTATTAATAATATTTATACTTAATTAATATAGGGAGGAAACTATGTACTTCAAAATCAACAAAAAAACATTCTTAGACAATATTAATATTGTTTCTAGAGCAGTTTCTATGAATTCACCTTTACCAGTACTTCATAATATTAAATTATCTGTTAAAGATAATTATATTCAAATGACAGCTTCAGATGGTGATATTTCTATTCAAACTTCTATTTTTAGTGATGTAGAATCAAACCTTACTATTTTTGAAGAAGGAGATATCTTATTAGATGGTAAATATTTATCTGATATGATTAGAAAAATAGATGCTGAAATTGTAGAAGTAGAAACTATTGATGGATGTTTAACAAACATTAGAGGTTTACAGGTAAACTTTGAATTAAATGGAATAAAACCAGAAAATTATCCAGTTATTGATTTTTCTCAGCCAGCAGAATCTTTTGAACTTGAAGCTGATGTTTTAAAAAATATTATTTATCAAACATGTTTTGCTACTAGTGAAAAAGAATTAAGACCTGTTTTAACAGGTGTAAATTTTAATTGTAATGGAAATGTTTTAACTTGTATTGCTACAGATTCATATAGATTAGCTCAAAAAAGAATTATTTTAGATCGTAATCTTGATTTTAATATTACTATTCCAGCTAAAAGTCTTCAAGATGTTTCTCGAATTATCAATACTGATAATGATATTACTATTTCCTTAAGCGATAAGAAAGTATTATTTATTATTAATAATATTTTAGTTCAAACCAGGTTAATTGATGGTATTTATCCAGAAACTAGTAGACTTATTCCTACAGAATTTAATTATGAATTATTAGTTGATGCCAGAGATTTATTAAATGCTTTGGATAGAGCTAGTTTTATTAAAAATGAAGGTATATATTTAGTAAGAATGGAAATGGAAGAAGATGAAATTGTTATTACTTCAAGAAGTAGCGATGTAGTTTCAGTTGAAAGAGTAACTCCTATTGAATATATTGGAAATCCATTAAGTATTTCTTTTAAAGGAAATTATGTGTATGATGCAATCAGAGTTTTAAATGCTTTCCAGGTTAAAATTTCATTTAATGGAAATATGAAACCATTTATTTTAAAATCAGTTGATGATGAAAATGTACTACAATTAGTTCTTCCTATTAAAACTTATAACTAAAGGCCGAAAGGTCTTTTTTTTATGTTTTTATCATATAAGGCAATTTAAGACATTTTGAGTGGTTTTTCTATTTAGTGATTAGAAATGATAATTTTATTAAAATTATTAATGTAGTGCTTTTAAATAAGGAAAAAGCATTTTTTTGTGTTATAATATATAAGGTGGAAAAAATAATCAGGAGGAATTATATGATTGTGAAAATTAATACTGAGTATATTGAATTACAACAATTTTTAAAATTGACAGATTGGATTTCTTCAGGAGGAGAAGCAAAAATAGCTGTAAAAAAATTAAAAATTAAAATAGATGGAATAAAAGAAAATAGAAGAGGAAGAAAAATTTATCCTGGATCTATTGTGGAAATTGAAAATAGAAAATATGAGGTAAGATAATGTACGTCGAAAGTATCAGAGTTAAAAATTTTCGTAACTATCACAATCAAACAATTAATTTCAAAAACGGAATGAATATTTTAATTGGTCCTAATGGAATTGGAAAAACTAATTTACTGGAAGCTCTTTATTTATTATCAACAACTAGAAGTCATCGAAATAATGATGAAAAAGAAATTATTAAATTTAATGAAGAATTTGCTGCGGTTGAAGGTATTGTAGTTAATAAATTTGGTACAGATAAATTAGATGTAATAATACATAAAAGAGGAAAAACATTATCTGTAAATAATGTATTGGTAAAGAAAAATTCAGAATTTATAGGGAAATTAAATGCTGTTTTATTTTCGCCTAATGACATGGATTTATTTGATTCATCACCTCGTGACAGAAGAAGATTAATTGACATGGAAATGGGGAAATTATCTAGAGCCTATATGTTTAATCTTTCTAATTATCTGAAATATTTAAAACAGAGAAATGCCTATTTAAAACAACCAAAAGTTGATGATGTAATGTTAGAAACTTATACAGAACTTTTATTTAATCCACAAATACAAATAATCAAAGAAAGAAATAGTTTTATTAATTCTTTAAATGCTTATTTATCTTATTTTTATAGTGAAATAAGTGGAAATAAAAATAAACTTCAAATTGTTTACAAATCATTTATTAAAGAAAAAAATAATGATGAATTAATGAAGAAAGAAATGAAAAAAACATATGAGAGTATAAAAGAGAGAGATTTGATTTTGAAACAGACCAATATTGGTATTCATAGAGAAGATTATGAATTTTATTTAAACAATATGAATGTAAGCAAGTATTGTTCACAAGGGCAAAAAAGAATGGTAATTTTGGCTTTAAAATTATCAATTGTCCAAATTATTTATCAAATTAAAAGAGAATATCCAATCTTACTATTGGATGATGTATTCTCTGAATTGGATGGAGAACATCGTATTTGTCTATTAAGACTACTTCCTAATTCTGTACAAACTATTATTACAACAACAGATTTAAGAGAAGTAAATCTTATTAGAAGACAAGACGTTAATGTGATAAAAATAGGGAAAGGAATGATGAATAATGGATAAAAATATGACTATAGATGATTATTCATATACATCTGATGATATCCAAGTTTTAGAAGGGTTAGAAGCAGTTAGAAAAAGACCTGGAATGTACATTGCGACAACATCATCAAGAGGTTTGCACCATCTAGTTTGGGAAATTGTCGACAATGCTATTGATGAAGCTCTAGCTGGCTATGCTAATAAAATGATTGTCAGACTATTACCCGATGATGTAGTAGAAGTTAGTGACAATGGAAGAGGAATGCCAGTAGATATACATGAAAAGACAGGAGTTTCGGCATTAGAAACTATTTTTACTGTCTTACACGCTGGCGGTAAGTTTGGTGGAGGTGCATACAAGGTATCCGGTGGATTACATGGTGTTGGAGCTGCAGTTGTTAATGCTTTAAGTGAGTGGTTGGAAGTAACAGTAAGAATCAATAAAAAAGTTTATTTCATCAGGTTTTCCAATGGTGGAAAAGTAGAACAAAAACTTACTCAAATAGGACAGTGTAAAGAAAATCAGCACGGAACAACAGTAAGATTTAAACCAGATCCGTTAATTTTTACTGAATCAACAGAATATGATTATCATATTATTCATCATAGATTACAGGAACTGGCTTTCTTAAGCCCGTTTCTAAGAATTGAATTATTTGATGAAAGAAAAGAAAATGGAGAATCTGATGTTTTTGAATATGAAGGTGGCATTTCAGAGTACGTTTCTTTTATAAATCAAGATAAAAAAGTTCTATTTGAAGACCCTATTCATGTAAAAGGAAGCGAAGACGACATTATTTGTGAAGTAGCTTTACAATATAACGAGACTTATGATGCTAACATTTATTCTTTCTGTAATAATGTTAACACTCATGAGGGAGGCACTCATGAAGAAGGATTTAGAGCATCTTTATCGAGAGTTATCAATAATTATGCTAAAAATCAGAATTTATTAAAGAAAGATGACGAAAATTTGAAACAAGAGGATGTTAGAGAGGGTATAACAGCAGTGATTTCAGTCAGACACCCTAATCCTCAATATGAAGGTCAAACAAAAACCAAATTAGGAAACAGTGAAGTAAGAAGAATTGTATCGGGAATTTTCAGTGAACAATTTGAAAGATTTTTATATGAAAATCCGTCAATTGCCAGTGCGATTGTGGAGAAAGCAATAATTGCTTCTAGAGCCAGAGCTGCAGCAGTAAAGGCAAGAGAAGTTACTAGAAGAAAGAATTCATTAGAATCAGCGAATTTACCAGAAAAACTGACAGATTGTTCAAGTAGAGATGCTTCTTTAAATGAACTATATATAGTTGAGGGGGATTCAGCTGGTGGTTCAGCAAAACAGGGAAGAAACCCAAGATATCAGGCAATATTGCCTTTGAGAGGGAAAATATTAAATGTTCAAAAAGCAAGAGAACATCAAATTTTCGATAACAATGAAATTAAATCAATGATTACAGCTTTCGGTTGTGGAATTGGTGATGAATTGGATTTAAGCAAACTTAGATATCACAAGATTGTAATTATGACTGATGCCGATGTTGATGGATCTCATATTAGAGTTCTTTTATTGACATTCTTCTATAAATTCTTTAGAGAGGTGATTGAAGCAGGACATATTTATGTTGCTCAACCTCCTTTGTATCGTGTTCAAAAAGGAAATGTAAGTAAGTATGCCTATACTGAAAGTCAATTAGAAAAAATTAAGAACGAATTTGGCGATAGAGTTAACATTCAAAGATATAAAGGTCTTGGGGAAATGGATGCTAAACAGCTATGGGAAACAACAATGAATCCAGAAACAAGAACATTGCTTCAGGTAACTATTGATAGTGCTAGAGAAGCTGACAAATACTTTGAAATGTTGATGGGAGATCAAGTAGAACCTAGAAGAAATTATATTATGGCAAACGCACAGTTTGTTAAGAATTTGGATATTGCATAAAAGGAGAAAATCGTGGAAAAAGAAAAAGAATCAGTAATTGAAAATGATGAAAACAAAACTTATGACAATATAGAATATATAAACATTTCTAGTGAAGTAAAAAGTTCGTTTTTAGATTATGCGATGAGTGTTATTGTTGCAAGAGCATTGCCGGATGCTAGAGATGGAATGAAACCAGTACAGAGAAGAATTTTATATGGGATGCATGGTTTAGGAAATTATGCAAATTCTTCATATAAAAAGAGTGCTCGTATTGTTGGTGAGGTTATGGGTAAATACCATCCTCATGGTGATAGTTCAATATATGAAGCAATGGTCAGAATGGCTCAGCCATTTTCGTATCGTTATCCTTTAGTCGATGGTCATGGTAACTTCGGTTCAGTAGATGGCGATAGTGCAGCAGCACAACGTTATACCGAAGCAAGAATGTCTAAACTTTCAATGGAAATGTTAAGAGATATTCAAAAGGATACAGTTGATTTTGCCGATAACTATGATGGAGAAGAAAGAGAGCCAGTTGTTTTACCAGCAAAATTTCCAAACTTGCTGGTCAATGGTACAACAGGCATTGCTGTAGGAATGGCAACAAACATGCCTCCACATAATTTAAATGAAACAATTGAAACTTTAGAAGCATTGATTGATAATCCAGAAATGTCAGTTATTGAATTGATGGACAATTATTTGCCAGGCCCTGATTTTCCTACTGGTGGGATTATTTTAGGAAGAAGTGGCATCAAAAAAGCTTATGAAACCGGAAGAGGAACAATCTATATTCGCTCTAAAGTTGAAATTAATGAAGTAGAAAACGGCAGACACGAAATTGTGATTACAGAGTTGCCATATGGTGTTAATAAACTAAATCTCTATCGTAAGATTATTGATTTAGCAAAAGATAAAGAAATTGATGGCATCACTAATACTGTTGATGAATCAAATATGGATGGCATTAAGATTGTTATTGAATGTCGAAGAGATGTTCAACCAGAAGTATTGTTAAATCAACTTTATCGTAAAACACAACTTCAAGTATCTTATGGCATAAATATGTTAGCTTTAGTAGATAATGCCCCAAGAGTATTGTCAATTAAAGAATTATTTAAAGTATATTTAGATCATCAAATCGAAGTTATTACTAGAAAAACAAGGTTTGACTTAAATAAGGCCTTAGATAGAGCACATATTTTGGAAGGTTTAAGAATTGCAATTGATCACATAGATGAAATAGTTGAAATTATTAAAACCAGTTCTAACGATGATGAAGCTTTAAATCGATTGATGGAAAGGTTTGGTTTGTCTGAAATTCAAGGTAAATCAATTTTAGATATGCAGATGAGAAGATTGACAGGCCTTCAAAGACAGAGATTAGAAGATGAATACAATGAACTTCAGCTTCAAATTGCTGATTTTAGAGATATTCTTGCTCGTGAAGAAAGAGTATTAGATATCATTAAAACAGAATTAAATGAAGTTAAAGCAAAATTTGGAGATACTAGAAAGACAGAAATTAATGACTCTGAAGGTGATATTGATGATGAATCACTAATTCCAGTAGAAGAAGTAGTTATTTCCATCACTCACAATGACTACATCAAAAGAACTACTGTTGATACTTATAAAACTCAAAATAGGGGTGGAAAAGGAATAAAAGGAATGGGATTAAATAGTGATGACATTGTTGATGAAATGATTATCATGTCTACTCATGACGATTTATTGCTGTTTACTAATTTTGGCAAAGTATATCGCATAAAGGGGTATAACGTTCCTTCGGCAAGCAGAACAGCAAAAGGAATGCCGGTAGTTAACTTATTGAATTTAGATGAAAACGAAAAAATTAAAGCACTAGTAAGCATTACTCCTGATAGTGAGTTAGAAAATTGTTATTTATGTTTTGTTACTAAAAAAGGATTAATAAAAAGAGTCGAACTTTCAGAGTTTATTTCCATCAGACAAACAGGGAAAATTGCTATTTCATTAAGAGAAGGCGATCAATTGTTTGGTGTCCAAGTGACTTCTGGAGAAGATGAAATTATTATTGCTGGAGATAACGGCAAGGCCATCAGATTTGATGAAAGTGATGTAAGACCTATGGGCAGAAATGCATCGGGGGTCAAAGGATTTGATACTGATGGTGGTGAAGTGGTTGGAATAGCAACCAGTACCGCTGGCGAGTATATTTTATCTATTACCGAAAAAGGATATGGCAAGAAAACATTGATTGATGAATATAGAAAGACAAAAAGAGGCGGGAAAGGTGTAGCTACCATTAATATTACAGAAAAGAACGGAAAACTAATGTGTTTAAAGGCTGTTAATGGCGATGAAGATGCGCTATTAATGAGCAACGATGGTACAATAATTAGAATTTCGTTAGATACGGTAGCTATATATGGCAGAAATACACAAGGTGTAAGACTAATTAATGTAGATGATTCCACATTGGCAGCTGTAACAATTGTCGAGCATGAAGAAGATGAAGATTTGGATGATAAGTCAAAAGCACAAGAAACAGGTAAAAAAGAAACTAACGAAAAAAAGTTAGAAACAGAAGACATCGAAGAAAAACCTGAATAAGTTGAATACAAATAAATAATAAATTATAATACTTATAATAGTGATGAAGAGAACCAGTAAATGAGGTCAAGTTACAGAGAGATGTTGGCAGGTGTAAAACATTACGTAAACTCATTGAATCTATCTTGGAACTGGAAGTAAAACTTCCCGGGTAAAACCGTTATCCAATTAAGAGAGCAGTTTTAAACTGATCAAGAAGGGTGGCACCACGAGACATCGTCCCTTTGGATGATGTCTTTTATTTTTAGGAGGAGAAAAGAGAATGCTGGATATGAATTTTATTAGAAACAATCCTGATTTAGTGAAAAAAAATATAAAAAGAAAATTTCAGGATGAAAAATTGCCTCTGGTTGACGAAATAATTGAATTGGATAGGCAATATAGAAACTATAAAGTGATGGATGATGATTTAAGATATCAAAGAAATCAATTGTCAAAAGAAATTGGTGTTTTGATGAGGCAAGGAAAAAAAGAAGAAGCTAAAGAAATAAGAGAAAAAGTTTTAGAAATTGCCAGTCAATTAAAAGATAATGAACAAAAAGAAGAGGCTCTTTATGAAAAAGTAAATGAAATACAAATGATGATTCCAAATATGGTGGCTGATGATGTTCCTTTAGGAAGAAATGATGAGGAAAATGTTGAAGCAGCTAGATTCGGAGAAGCAATAGTGCCTGATTATGAAATTCCATATCATTCAGATATTATGTCTAGTTTTGATGGACTGGATAAAGAAGCTGCCGGAAGAATATCAGGTTCAGGTTTCTATTACTTTATGGGGGATATAGCTAGACTACATTCAGCTGTACTGGCTTATGCTAGAGATTTTATGATAAACAAAGGTTTTATCTATTGCATTCCTCCATTTATGATAAGAGGGAGTGCTGTTGATGGAGTGATGTCATTTGCTGAAAAAGAAGGGATGATGTATAAAATTGAAGGGGAAGACCTATATTTAATTGGAACATCAGAGCACTCTATGATTGCCAAATTCAAAGATCAAATACTGAAAGAAGAACAACTTCCTATAACTATGACATCTTATTCTCCTTGTTTTAGAAAGGAAGTAGGTGCCCATGGCATTGAAGAAAGGGGAGTTTATAGAGTTCATCAATTTGAAAAACAAGAAATGATTGTTATTTGCAAGCCCGAAGAAAGTGATATGTGGTATGAAAAAATGTGGGAGTACTCTGTTGAGATATTGCAAACATTGGATATACCAGCAAGACAACTAGTGTGCTGTACAGGTGATTTGGCAGATTTAAAGTATAGAAGTTGTGATATAGAAGCTTGGTCTCCAAGACAAGAAAAGTTTTTTGAAGTTTGTTCTTGCTCTAACTTAACTGACGCCCAAGCAAGAAGACTGGGAATCAGAGTGCAAGGAAATGAGGACAAATATTTTGCTCACACCTTAAACAATACAGTGGTTGCTTCTCCAAGGATGTTAATTGCCTTTATAGAAAATAACCTGAATGAAGATGGAACTATAAAAATCCCGAAAGCATTACAACCATATATGGGTGGGAAAGAATTAATTGTTCCAAGTGTGTAATTTTAAAACGACCTGAGAGTCGTTTTTTTATGTTTCACGTGAAACAACATATTTTGATGCAATAAATGATTGAAAAAAAGAATAGTTTTAGTATAATAAAGTTAATAAAACATATAAAACAATAATTTAACAAGTGTAAAACGAAGTAAGTGCGTAAAAGAGTCATACGCAACTGTTTTAGTGGTTTAATGGAAGAAGTTGAATTTAAAACCTTTTATAATACCAAAAAAGAAAATATAAGAAGAATAAACCGTAAAGGCAAACAAGATCGAAAATCAATATTGCCAATCAGAGACAGAAATAAAAGCTCAGGCTTAACAAATATAAAAAAGGAGGTGAAAAAATGAAAAAAATATTTAGAGTATTATTAATTGTGATGTTGTTGATAACAGCAGGATGCGGCAAAGAAGGTAACGGAGGAGGTAAACCAACATTAAAAACTACTGAAATTGGCGATGGTTTAATTAACTCATATCGTGCAGCGGGAAGATATTCAAAAGTTGAAAGAGATTACTTGCCAAAAGAAATTGCTGATATTGGATTAGACTATATTGTATATGAACAAGAAAGCGATTATGGAACTATTAAAGGTTTCACAGTAATCATTAATGACAAAGATAAAGATGCAATATTAGCTTATATGGATAACTTAGCTAATTCAACTTATGAAAACTTAGAAAAAGAAGATGCTGGAATGATTGTTATATACTACAATAATGAAATACCTATTGCAATTTCTGTTGTTATAATGGACTTTTCTGATGAATTTTGTGCAATTATGTATGAAGCTATGCCTGCTACTATAGATGAGTTTTATCAAGAGAGGTATGGCTAGTTAAAAAAGATTAGGGACAGTTTTTAAAGATTGGGGCAAACTTCAGCTGTCCAATCTTCTTTCAGTTGTCCGATTTACGAAAGCCACCTTCAGACAGGTGGTTTTTACATGACAAAAAAGGGGGAAAACAACTATTATTAAATATATATAAATTAAAAACACTCAAAAAGTGAAGAATGTTTCACGTGAAACATTTTGGTGGTATAATAACCAGAGAGGTAATAAAATGGTTAAAAAAGCATTAAAATACATATTACTCATAACTCTTGCGGCGATAATATTTTTCTATGGCTACAGCAAGTTTGAAGATAAAAAGGAATGGACTGATTTTGTTAATGAA
>JAAYOQ010000015.1 GCA_012520255.1 Erysipelotrichia bacterium
AGAGAGATATATGAAAATATATCAGGAAAACACAAGCTATACACCAAGACAGGTTGTAGAAATTGTAAACTGTGATGCTGATCGTCCGTTCTATACAAATGTTGAACCTGCTGATTTGTCTAAAGGAATATTGGTGATTAATAACAAGTTTAATTATTTGGAAAGCGATTACGTTCCGGATAATTTGGTAGTTGTTGATAAAAAATATAGTAGTTGTGGTGCCAGGATGGAGAAAAATGCATACGATGCTTTTGTTGAGATGTGTGAAGCAGCAAGAGAACACGCATTAGAAATTAAAATCTTGGGAGATAGCGGCTATAGAAGTTATCATTATCAAAAAGCAATTTATGATTACAAACAAAAGAAATATGGTACTGAAGAAGTAGATTCTCGTAATGCTAGACCTGGTTATAGTGAACACCAGACAGGATTAGCTGTAGATATAACGGCTTATCACATAAATGGAAATGGTAAATACTCATACGAGTGGTTAAAAGAAAATTGCTGGTATTATGGTTTTATTTATAGGTATCAGGGAGGGAAAGAACATCTAACCGGATATAATAAAGAAAATTGGCATTATAGGTACGTAGGGAAAGAGGTTGCTTTGTTTATAAAAGAACATAACATAACCTTTGATGAATATCACACATATTTTATTAAAGGGTATTGAATTTAGCAATAATAATTTTGAAGACAACTTAAATATTGAAAAAAGCAATAAATTTAGTATAATATAGGTGGTACAACATATCAGACTTTAATTTGGTCAGGTCAGGGATGAAGCAGCCACGTAAGCGAGATGTGTGTGTACCTTTTTATTTGCAGGAGAAAAAATGAATAAGCAGCACTATATGAAAGAGGCTCTAAAAGAAGCGCTAAAAGCATTGGAAAAAAATGAAGTGCCAATAGGGGCAGTTGTTGTTTTAAACGATGAAATAATAGGCAGAGGTCACAACAATAGGGAAAACGAAAAATCTGTGGTTGGTCATGCAGAGATAAAAGCAATTGAGGATGCCTGTAGAAATCTAGGCAGTTGGAGACTTGATGGTTGCTCAATTTTTGTTACTGTAGAACCTTGTCCAATGTGTGCAGGAGCAATTATGCAAGCAAGGATAACCAACGTATATTACGGCGCAAAAGAAGAAAAATCAGGAGCTTTTGGATCTGTTTTCGACTTAACTGCCATTCAAGGGTTTAATCATTATCCCGTTGTTAGAGAGCAAATTATGGAAAAAGAATGTTCAGAATTGATGCAATCATTTTTCAAAAACATGAGAGCTAAACAACAAAAATAAGGGTTAATATAGTATAATAAAGTTACAAAAGGGGTAATTATGACATATTTAGCTTTATATCGTAAATATAGACCGAAAAATTTTGATGAGGTGTTTGGTCAACAACATATTGTAGAAACATTGAAAAATGCGGTGAAAAACAACAAGTTAGCACACGCCTATCTTTTTTGTGGGCCAAGAGGAACAGGAAAAACAACAGTCGCTAAAATTTTGGCCAAAATGGTTAACTGTGAATCTGAAACTGAAAAACCTTGTTGCAAATGTGCCAGTTGTAACGATATACAGGAATCAGGACATCCAGATGTTGTAGAAATGGATGCCGCTTCAAACAATGGAGTAGATGAAGCTAGAGAATTGGTTGAAAAAGTTAAATATGCACCTATGAGTGGGAAATATAAAGTCTATATAATAGATGAAGTTCATATGATGACAACAGGTGCTTTTAATGCCCTGCTTAAAACAATTGAAGAACCACCTTCGTTTTGTATTTTTGTTTTAGCGACTACTGAGCCTCATAAAATCCCTTCAACAATTATTTCTCGTTGTCAACGCTTTGATTTTAAAAAACTTAGTAAAAAAGTCATTCAAAGAAATCTGGAACAAGTTTGTGAGAAAGAAAAAATTAATTGCTCCAAAGAAGCAAACTCTTTAATTGCTGATTTGGCAGAAGGTGGAATGAGAGATGCTTTAAGCATCTTGGATCAGTGTATTGCCTATGCTCAAAATGATATTACATTGCAAGATGTCAGCGCTGTTTATGGGGTGGCAACTACAGAGGATAAAATAGAACTGTATCAGTTTATCTATGAAAAGAAAGTTACAGAACTGATAGATAAATTATCGGAAATAGAAACTAATGGGATTGATATTAGAAGATTAACAACAGATTTAATTGATATTGCCAAGGAAACCGTAGTCTATCTTTACAGCAACAACATGGCAACCTTGAGCATCTTAAATGAAGAAAATGTTAAGAAAATGGCATCAATGTTTGAATCAAATACTTTGTTGACATATATTGATTATTTGATTGATACACTATCAAAATATCGAGATGCGACAAATACTTTAACATATTTGGAAGTTTGTCTTTTAAAAATGGTTGAATATAATGAACAGCCAGACGAACAACCAGTTGCTGTTGAAAAAGAAGTAATAATTAAAGAAGTCAAGAAACCTGTGATTGTTGAAAACAAATCATATACCGATGAAGAATATTATCAAATGCTTTGCAAATCGACTAAAAAGATTAAAGAAGTAGATGCTAAAATTATAAGTGGAATTTTTACTGACAATTTCTTTGGAAGAGAAAGACAATTGATAAATTTAGTAAAACAGGCCGAAATCATGGCTTCTAGTAAAACAAATATTATTTTAACCGTTGATAATAGAGCAGATGCAAATTTTATCAATAACAAAGATAATAACGAGATAGTGGAAAACATTATGGAAAGATATCTTCCAAATAAAAAGGATATAATTTGTGTAACAAGAGAAGAAAGAGATTTCCTGATTACATATTTTAAAAATGAGAGAAGCAAAGTTAAAAAAACAAAAAAAGAAGCTCCAAAAAGGAAAGAAGATATAATAACTCCCGAAGACAGGTTAGTTTCTTTATTTGGTAAAGATGGATTTGATATTGTTGGAGAATAAAGTATGTACCCTAATACGTTAGAAAAGTTAATGGAATATTTAAAGGTGCTTCCTTCGGTGGGGCAAAAAACAGCTGAAAGATATGCAATGAGGCTGTTAGAACTTCCAAAGGAGGAAATTGAAGCTTTTGCGAATCAATTGCTGTTAGTAAAAGAAAAAATCCACAGATGTGCAATTTGTGGAAATTTGACTGAAAGTGAAAAATGCAGAATTTGCGAAGATTCATCGAGAGATAAAGAAGTTATTTGTGTTGTACAACAGACTAAAGATTTAATCGCAATAGAGAAAATGGGGCTATATAAGGGTGTTTATCACGTATTGCATGGCGCTATTTCGCCAATTAAGGGGATATTACCAGAAGATTTAAACTTCCAGAGTTTATTTGACAGGCTTGATGAGAACACTAAAGAAATAATTATTGCGACTAATTCTACAATGGAAGGAGATACAACAGCGCTATATATTTGTAAGATGTTAAAATCTAATGAAAATCTTATCGTGACAAGATTAGCCTCAGGATTGCCTACAGGAAGCAATCTTGATTATGCTGATAAGTTGACTTTAATGCATGCCTTCAAGGGAAGAATCAAACAATAAGAGGTAAATTATGGCAGCAATCGCTTATGTTACAGATGAAAAGATGATTGAGTACCATCGAGTGAATGGATCAAACTCGATTGTCTTTTGGCGCTTATCAACAAAGAAATTTTCTGATTTTAATATTGGTGATTTGCTGTTTTTCTTATCCAAAGACACAACAACTAAAACTAGAAAAGAGAAAGGATTAGTTGGCTATGGCAGATTTGTAGGGTCTTCATCAATGGCAATTTCCACGATGTGGAGAAAGCATAGGACAAAGACAGGCTATATATCAAAAAAAGAATTATATGGCGCTATTGAAAAGAGCAAAAAAACAAAAAAAATGCCAGAAAAAATCAATTGTCTTGTTTTAGATAGAGTGGTTTTCTTTAGAAATCCAATCTATCTATCTGATTTAGGTTATAAAATTCCTAAAAATCTAGAAAGCTTTACATATTTAGACAAACACGAAGGACAACAAACTTTAAGAATATTGGAAGAAGCCCAAAAAATAGGTTTGGATCTATGGAGTTCAATACAAGGAGCAGCAGATGAAACCAGTTTCAACCAGCAACTCACACAATATAAAATTGCGACAATAATAGAGGCTTTAGGAATTGAAGATGAAATAACCAAAAAATATTATAAAAAAATCGAAAAGAAATACAGTATCGATAATTATCTATGGATTAACAATAGACATATCGGCTTTATTAATTTTGGAAAACCAAATATACTATATTATTTATTTCAATCAAATATTAGAGATATTAAGGAAAACTACTATAAGATGGTTGGACAACTGGTAAGTCTGTTGTTGAATGTTGAACAGAGTATAGAAGAAGTTGTTAAGATTGTCGTAGTTTCAAATAGAATTCTTAGTGATTCACAAATAGAAACACTAAATAAAATCGGAATAAGTTATTTATATGAAAAAGAATAGTGGAGGCACTATTTTTTTGTTGTGACACATCTTTTATGTTTTGACCCATAGGAAGGAACATATTTTATACCAACTTTAGATAATATTGCTTTAAACACTGATAGACCGTCATGGTCTTTTTTCATTTCGTATTCAATCTCATAATCAATTAGATTGTTATAACAGTTGATATCAAAGCATAATTCTGCCCTGTCATCTTCAACTATTGCTCTATAAGTGATTAATTCTCCCTGTAAATGAAAAGGAGGAAAAAGATTAAATTTATTCAGGATGTTTTGAATTTCTATATCATCATAAAAAAATCCAGCAAAATCCTTTTCATACTCTAATATTTGATCAGCATTTCTTTTTTTTAATGTAAAAATCTTTTTTTCATCTTTAACTCTTATTCGAAAGGATTGATGAGAAGTTGAAGACTTATAATAATAGTTATGCTGCTTTAAAAATAATAGAGGATGATACAATTCAGTAATCTTATCGAATTGTTCTTTGCTGACCAGTGTTTTAAATTCTAATTCCAGTTGTTGTTTCATGTAGAATAACACCTCTTAAATATGATACAATATAAAAACAGAGAAGGAAAGAATTCTATGAAAAAGTTTGCTATTGTATCAAAAAATGATGCCGTATCGATAAAGGTCGCAATGACTATTCAAAAACAATTGTTGGAAGGTAATATGCAATATGATGATGCCTGCCCGGAAATAGTATGTGTTATTGGGGGAGATGGAACTTTTTTGTCAGCTATTCACAAATATATTTATAGGTTGGATAAAACAGCATTTACCGGTATCCATACCGGAACGTTGGGTTTTTTTGCTGATTATACATTAAAGGAAATGAATGAGTGTATTAACAATATTTTGACAAAAACTCCAGAAATAGAGGAAAGATATTTATTGAAAATAGCACTTTCTAATGGGAAGATATTTTATGCTGTAAATGAAATGAGAGTTGAAAGCTATAAAACAAAAAAGATTACAGTTTTATTAAATGACGAAAAATTAGAAACCTTTCATGGCTTAGGAATGTGTATTTCAACACAAATAGGATCAACAGGATACAATAGATCAATAATGGGAGCAATAGTCCAACCAGGGTTAAAGGTGATGCAATTAAAAGAAATTGGCGGTATCCACCATTCTCATTTTTCTTCAATTCCAAATCCAATAGTTTTGTTGGACTCAGCAAAAATTGATTTTATAAGTGATGATTTTAGCAATACAAAATTATGCTTTGATAGATATGATGTTGATTTGGACGGAAAACTTCAAATAACATGTACTCTTTCAGATAAATGTGTTCAAATTGCTCATTATAAACCGCATAAATGGATAAATAATTTGAAGCAATTATTTTAACAGCAGGAAGGAATAATAATGAATAACAAGTGGTATAGAATTATTGAATCAATCAAGTTCTCATTAGGAATGCTGTTTATAGGGCTTATCTTAATGAGAATAGGAAGTATAAAAACAAGTGGCGAGGTTATTAGTCTCATTTTTTCGATGTGTGGATATAGTGGTAAAACGATTGTAGATTTATTCCCATTTATTTTAGCTGTTAATTATATTGGCAAAACACATAATGATGTTATTCCTGTAATTGCAACAATGCTTAGTTATACCTTGCTGAATATAGTAACAATGTTTTTTGCTAAGACTTCCTTTAATGTCAACTACTATAAAAAAGTTTTAGGCTTATCATATGAAACGTTGAACATTTCAAACAACCCAATTATTAAATCTCCTCTTAACTTGGGAATTATAGCCAGCATAATCGTTATAGTAATAGTAAGATTGGCTTATAAGGTATCAAGGAAAAGATATAATTATGGAATGTTTGTTTTCATTGATAATGACATTTGGTTCTTTTTGATAACAATTTTTCTTACTGTAGGTGTTGGGATTATAATAAGCCATGAATATGGCTATCTGGTAATGATTTTAAATAATGTAATGAACTGGATTTCAAATAATCACTCTAATCCGGCGGTTATGTTTGTTTATGGACTGATAAGGCAATTTTTAAATGCCTTAGGAATGGAAGAAATAATTACAAATAACTTCCTGTTTGGCAATCTTGGAGGCAGCTGGATAACTCCAGCGGAAGTGACTATTGTAGGCGATGTTAATATTTGGATTGAACAATATAAAATAAATGCGATATCTATTGGAACAGGAAGATATATAAGTGCAAGCTATATTATTAATATTTTTGCGATACCATCATTGATAGTTGCTTATTTTGTTAATATTTCTGATAAAATCGAAAGAAATCGATCTTTAGGTTTAATTATATTGGGAATAGTAGCTTCATTATTTGGGGCAGCCACCCTGCCAATGGAACTGGTATTGATGTTTACAGCGCCAGTTTTATTAGGAATGCATATTATTATAAGCGCTCTGATATATTTGACTTGTGGATTAACTAACGCTTATTTAGGATGTGGTGCTTTTGGTAATCCAGAATATCTTGCTACTGGTAATATTTATGAACTGATAAAATATTCAAGTGATGTTAATTTGTTACCAACTGTAAAAAGAATATTATTAATTGGAGTAATTGTATTTGTTGTTTATCAATTAATAGTTTTTGTTTTCTATAAAGTCTTTGCTTATTATTTCCTGGAAAATAATAAACAAACAATTGAAGTAAAACAATATATAGAAAATCTTGGTGGTATTTCTAACATCAAAAAAATTACATCATCGCCAACATCAATCATTGTTGTTTTATATGATAAAGAAAAGATAAATGTCCAAAACATCATTGAAGGAAGAGCTTATAAGGTAGTCGAAAGATACTATGGTTATATAATCAGTTATGGGCCAGGAAGTGCAGCTTTATGCAGAAAAATAAATAAAGAAATCAAAAACTATCAGGATTGTTTAGAATATAAAGTTTAAAGAGGTGAAATAATGACTCAATATACTCCAATGATGATGCATTATTTGCAACTCAAAGAAAAATACTCCGATGCATTAGTCTTCTATCGTTTAGGAGACTTTTATGAAATGTTTTTTGAGGATGCAAAAATAGCATCTCATGAATTAGATTTAGTATTGACTGGAAGAAATGCTGGTCAAACTGAAAGAGTGCCAATGTGTGGGGTTCCTTATCATGCTGTTACAGGATACATTCAAAGATTAATTAATAAAGGATATAAGGTCGCTATTGTTGAACAACTGGAGGATGCCTCTCAAGCAACAGGATTGGTAAAAAGAGATGTAGTCAGAGTTGTTACCCCGGGAACAATTATGGAAGAACTTCTTGATGAAAAAAGCAGTGTATTTTTAGCAAGTCTGATTGATTATGGTTATGGTTATGCTTTAGCAATTTGCGAAACTACAACAGGGGAAACTAGGCTGGTCTCAATAAAACACGATATAATAACCCTTGTTCAAACATTGATAAGTAACGATATTAAAGAAGTAGTAGTTGGCAGTAATTTTAATAGTACAGCTATTAAAAATTTGGATAACAGCTATTTTTTAACTGTGTCGATATGTGATGAATCAGCAATAAAACAGGAGTATAAATATTTATGTGAGGAAATCGAAGATGTCCATCTGTTAGAAGCTATCGGAAAATTAATAAATTATTTAGAAATAACTCAAAAAAGAAGTATGTCTCATTTAAGAAAATTCAAAGTGATGGATGAAAATGATTATCTTAATATGGACTATGCTACAATAACCAATCTCGAACTAATTCAACCATCTAGAACCTCAAACAAATCGATTACTTTGTGGTCTTTTTTAGATAAGACTAGAAGTGCTTTAGGTTCAAGAACACTTAAAAAATGGGTTTCTAAGCCTTTAAGAAATACTCAATTATTAAATCAACGCTTAGATTTTATCAATTACCTGAATACAAATTTCTTTAGCAGAGAACAGTTAAAAGAAAATTTAAGCGAACTATATGATTTGGAAAGAATCGTAGCTAGAGTTGCCTATGGTTCAGCAAATCCAAAAGATTGCCTCAGACTCAAAAAAACTCTAGCAGTTGCACCAATGATACATTCAATAATCAAGGATAGTAAAATATATCCGGAATTTGATGAATTAGATTTATGTGAAGATATTTATGACTTATTATCAAGAAGCTTGAATGATGATGTGCCGGCATATGTTAATGACGGGGGTGTTTTTAAGGATGGTTATAACGAAGAATTAGATCATTATAGAGAAATTCAAAGAGATGGTCATGCTTGGCTGGCAACTCTTGAGCAAAAAGAAAAAGAGAAAACAGGAATAAAAACTTTAAAAATTGGCTATAACAGAGTAATGGGTTATTATATTGAAATCTCAAAGGGAGCATTAAGTCAAATTAAGGAAGAGTGGGGTTATCAAAGAAAACAGACTCTTACTACTGGAGAAAGATTTATTACTGATGAGTTAAAACAACAGGAAAACATTCTGCTACATGCTCAGGAAAAAGCTATAAAATTAGAAAATGTTTTGTTTACAGATTTGATATCACAGATAAAAACAAAGTTGGCTAGTATGCAGCAATTAGCGACAGCTTTAGGAATTATTGACGCTAACTATGCATTGGCTGTTATAAGCAGCAATCACGGCTATGTAAGACCACAATTTTCTGCTGAAGGAATAATGGATGTAAAAAATGGAAGGCATCCAATATTGGATTCTTTTAAAGATATGAAATATATCGCAAATGATATCTATATGGATGAAAATATAACCACTCTAATCATTACAGGGCCAAATATGGGTGGCAAAAGCACATATATGAGACAATGTCTGCTTATCGCAATAATGGCACAGATTGGCTGTTATGTCCCGGCGAAGAGTGCTCTTCTGCCTGTTTTTGATCAGATATTTACCAGAATAGGTTCGACTGACGATATTTTATCTGGCCAATCAACTTTTATGGTGGAAATGCTGGAAGCCAATAATGCTTTACAAAAAGCGACAAAAGACTCATTAATCGTGTTTGATGAAATTGGAAGAGGAACATCAACCTATGATGGTATGGCTTTAGCTCAGGCAATGTTGGAGTACATTGATGCAGCAATTGGTGCTAAAACCCTTTTCAGCACCCATTATCATGAACTTACGGCTTTGGAAAATAACATGGAAAGGGTTAAAAACAAGAATGTAGATGTTCATGAAGAAAAAGAGAAAATAACCTTTCTGTATAAGGTAAAAGATGGTAAAGCAGATCGCTCTTATGGAATTCATGTAGCCTCTTTAGCTAAACTTCCAGAGAGTGTTATTGAAAGAGCAAAAGAATTATTAACGGGATTTGAAAAAAAGAAGAAACACGGGAATGATCAATCTCAGATAATAGTTATGGAAAAAGTGCCAGCAAATATAAAAGAAATAGAAGAAATTATGAAAAAAGTCGACCCAAATAATATGACCCCAATTGAAGCACTTCAACTATTATCATCAATGAAAAATAAAATGGAAGGAAAATAAAAGTGAGTAAAATTAAAATACTTGATGAACTTTTATCAAATATGATAGCTGCTGGAGAAGTAGTTGAAAGACCAATGGGAGTGGTAAAAGAACTGGTTGAAAATTCAATTGACGCTAATGCAGGTAGAATAGAAATTCGTTTGATAAATGGAGGGTTGGATTATATCGAAATAACGGACGATGGTTGTGGAATGGATAAAAGAGATGCCACTGCCGCTTTTAGTCGTCATGCAACAAGCAAGATTTCAGAAGTAAACGATTTGTGGCAAATAAGAACAATGGGTTTTAGAGGAGAAGCTTTACCTTCAATTGCCTCAGTAAGTAAAGTTACACTGCTGACAAATGATGGCAGCGACTCAACTTTAGTAAGAGTGGAGTATGGAAATGTTGTTGAAGCTAAACCGTTTGGAGCCCCAGAGGGAACGACTATCAGGGTAGAGGGTCTATTCTATAAAACTCCAGCTCGTTTAAAACACTTGAAGAGCGCTAATGTTGAATTAAATTTAATTTTAGAATTGATTTCCAAGATGGCTCTATCTCATCCAGAAATTTCCTTCGAATTATCTAATGACGGTCAAATAAGAATTCAAACCAATGGTTCCGGCTCTCTGCAAGAGACAATAATGGCTATTTATGGTGTCGGTGTAGCTAAAAAATGTATTGCTGTTGATTTTGAAGATTATGATTTTAAAGTAAGTGGATATATTGTTCATCCAGCAATAACTAGAGCAACAAGACAATATATAAACAGTTTTATTAATGGTCGTATTATTAAAAGTTATCAAATCCAAAAAGCAATTATTGAAGGTTATAAAGGATATATGATGTCTAATCGTTACCCAATCGCGATAATAAATATTGAGATTGACTATAAACTGGTAGACGTAAACGTCCATCCTTCTAAATGGGAAATAAGAATTTCCAAAGAAAGACAATTATATAAGTTGATTACTAATGGAATTAATGAGACTTTAAAAAGGGAGATGACTCCAAGTGATCTGTTAATTGATAATTTAACAAAACCTCAACAGGCAGTAGTTCACAAAGAAAAGGAATTACTAGAGGAAATAGATCTGTTTTCTTACCAGCGACAGCCAATTTTAGGTAGCATTCAGGAAGAGATATCAGGTTACATGGAGGCAGAACAAACTCACAGGTTCACATATTTGGCTCAATTACATGGGAAATATATTCTGGCTAGCGATGAAGAAAATCTATATATCATTGATCAGCATGCTGCTCAAGAAAGATGCATGTTTGAAGAAATACAAAATCAGATAATGGAAAAAAAGGTTGTTACACAACACCTGCTTCTTCCTTTAGTGATTGAAGTTAATCCTGCGATCGTTAACCAGCTGGATTTAATCAATGAACAATTAGACTGTATAAAACTGAACTTTGAGCAGTTTTCGATGAATTCAATTGTTACACGTGAAGTGCCTTACTTCTTTGAACAAATTGATGAAATGCATTTTGTCCAACATTTAATAAATGAAATTTTAGAAGATAAACAGATGAGTAGAATTGACATTAGAAAAGAGAAAATTGCCTCATTAGCTTGTCATAGTTCGGTTCGTTTTAACCAATATTTATCAATTGAAGAAAGTAAAACATTGCTTGAAAGAATTTCAAAGTGCAAGCAACCTTTCAACTGCCCACATGGCAGACCGACAATGATCGTTATTAGTGAAAAAGATTTGATAAAGGAGTTTAAGCGTGCTTAAAGTCGTAGTTATAGTAGGTCCCACAGCTATAGGAAAGTCATCACTGTCAATTGAACTGGCAAAGCGTTTTAATGGCGAAATAATTAATGGTGATAGTATTCAGGTATATAAGGGTTTAAATATTGGAAGTGCAAA
This sequence comes from Erysipelotrichia bacterium, assembly GCA_012520255.1. Classification (GTDB taxonomy): domain Bacteria; phylum Bacillota_I; class Bacilli_A; order Erysipelotrichales; family Erysipelotrichaceae; genus UBA1783. Next base: position 11,780 of record JAAYOQ010000015.1, read on the forward strand.
AATAACCGAAAAAGAAAAACAGGGAATAATTCACCATCTGTTGGACTGTAAGGAATTAACTGAAAGATATGATGTTGCAACTTTTCAAAAAGAAGCTAGAGAAAAAATTAAAGAAATTAGTGAAAAAGGGAAAACAGTTATTGTGACAGGAGGAACAGGCCTGTATATTAAAGCGCTGTTATATGATTATGAATTTGCAAAGACTGCTATAAATGTAGATGAAAATAAATATAAAGATTTCACTAATGAACAGTTACATAAAAAACTAATAGAGGTAGATAGAAAATCAGCTAAAGAAATTCACCCTAATAATAGAAAAAGAGTTATTAGAGCTTTGGTTATGGCTGAAAGTGGAATTAAAAAATCTGATCAGGAAGAAAAACAGGCAGGCATCATGGTTTATGATGCTAAAATAATTGGTCTGACAATGAATAGAAAAAAGCTAAAAGAAAGAATTAATTCAAGGGTTGATGCGATGATTGCAGAAGGTCTATTAGAGGAAACCAGCCACTTGTTTAGTAAGTATCCTTTAGAAAGTCAAGGGTTTACCGGAATCGGATACAAAGAGTTGATTCCATATTATTTAAAAAAAGAAACTTTAGAGAAATGCATAGAAAAAATAAAAACCCATACCAGGCAGTTTGCGAAAAGACAATACACCTGGTTCAACAATCAAATGAAGGTTGACTGGTATAATATTGAAGAAGAAGGTTATTTAGGAAAAATATATCAAGATGTAGAGGATTTTTTAAATGGATAACAGTAGAACTATAAATATGATCGGTAAAGAAAAATTCAATTTAATACAAAGCAAAACAGTAATGGTTATTGGTCTTGGTGGAGTTGGTGGATACGCCTGTGAAACGTTAGTAAGAAGCGGTATTCAAAGAATAATCATAATTGATAACGATAAAGTAGATGTTTCAAATATAAACAGACAGATAATAGCTACCAAGGAGGCAATCGGAAAAAGAAAGACTGATATGATGAAAGAAAGATTGCTAAGCATCAACCCAAAAGCAGAAATCATAAGTTATGATGTATTCTTCTGTCAAGACAATATAGAGGAGTTATTCAGCGAAAAAGTAGATTATGTAGTTGATGCAATTGATACCATCAGCAGTAAAGTTGTTTTATGGAAATATTGCCTGGGAAATAATATTAAGATAATCTCTTCACTGGGGATGGCTAAAAGACTGAATCCACAGAAAGTTTTTATTACCAAACTCAGCAAAACAGAAAATGACCCTATGGCCAAAGCTTTGAGGTCATTAGCAAGAAAAAATGACATTGCTTTAGATATTCCAGTAGTTTTTTCCAAAGAAAAACCATTTGAAATAAGTGAAACAAAAAAAGAAAGCTTAGGGTCTATGATGTTTGTCCCAGCAACTGCTGGAATAATGTGTGGATACTACATAATAAATGACATTATTGACATTAATGATAAATAGTGTAAAATAAAAATTCACAGGTGAATAAAATGAAGTTAATTATAGGTTTAGGGAATCCAGGAAAAGAATATTCAAATACCAGGCATAATGCTGGTTTTTTGGCCTTGGATATTGTGGCGAAGAAACTGAATGTTGAGATTAATAGAAAGGCTTTTGATTCTTTAACTGGCAAAACAATGTATAAGGGTCAGTTGGTACTATTAATGAAACCACAAACCTATATGAACCTTTCAGGAGAGGCGGTTAGAAAAGCAGTTAATTATTATCAACTTAATCCACAAGAGGATTTGATAGTTATTTATGATGATTTAGATATTAATTATGGTCAAATCAGATTAAGGTCAAAAGGATCTGCTGGCGGCCATAAAGGAATGAAAAGTATTATCGCTAATATCAAAACACAGGAAATCCCAAGAATTAGAATAGGAATTGAAAAGAATCCTTTAATTTTAACATCTGATTATGTGTTGGGAAAAGTCGAAAAAGAAAAGCGCCCATTATTTAAATCTTCTATAGAAAAAGCAGCTTTAGCAGCGATTGATTTCATTGATTTACCTTTTGATAAAGTAATGAATATGTACAACAAAAAGGAACAGGATGATTAATTTTTATCAATTGTTAGAGAAAGATCCAGCAGTTTTAGCCCTTAATGAAAATATCGAAAAGATTAACGGGTTAACAGAAACAGAAGAAACACTTGTTTTAGCTGCCAGCTTTCACCAACAACAAAAAACAAAAATTGTCATAAAAGGCAATATGTATTCAGCACAACAACTTTACTATAGGCTATACCCCCTGTTAAAGGACGATGTGCTGCTTTTCACTATGGAAGAATCATTAAGAGTAGAAGCTGTTGCGGCTTCACCCAGCATGTATGCCAATCAAATGGAAGTACTAACTACCTTGTGTTTAGAAGATGAACCAAAAGTAATAATTACTCATCCAATGGCAGTTATCAGATACTTGCCAAAAAAAGAAACCTTTGAAAAACGGATATTAAATTTATCAGTCAGTCAAAGATACAGCATGAACAGTTTAAAAAATGATTTAATTAAAAGCGGATATAAACAAACTGCCAGAATAGATCAGCCTTTAACTTTTTCTTTAAGAGGAGGAGTAATTGATGTTTTTTCTATTCAAGATGAAAAACCAATAAGGATAGAATTTTTTGATGATGAAATTGATTCCATCCGTTATTTTGATATTTCCACTCAAAGAACAATTAAACAGGTAAAAGAGTGTAAAATTGTACCGGCTTCACTTCTAATTTTTGATGAGGATTTCTCCTCTTTTGAACAAAGAGTAAAAGCACAACTAAAAAAGGATAAAAAAAAGGCTCGAAACTTCTGGACATTAAAAGATAATGTCGAAAGAGATATTAATTACTTGAAAAACAACATTTTTGAACATTATCTCTATCGTTATCAGTGTTTTAAAGAAAATATAGCCTCATTACTTGACTATGTAACAGATAAACAGGTAATTATATCAACTGATGATGATGCCAGAGCTAACCTTGAATTAATAATTGAAGAAAATTGTGAATATATAAACGAATTATATAGTAACGATTTGGCGTTAAATTATTATAGTGTTTTTGATGATTTTTATCGCGTTATTGAAAAACATAATCCTTATCATATAAAAAGCAGTTTTTTCAGTCTTGATTCAATTAAGTCAAAGGTAAAGATGACTTATTTTCCGCTGTTGCCTTTAGATAAGGTAGTTGAGGAAATAGTCAGACTGGCAAAGAGAAATAAAATAGTATTATCGATTAACAACGCACAAAAAGAGTTACTGGAAAATGCTTTCAGTGATGAGAAATTAAAACTTGAAGAATATGTAGAGTTTACTGATGTTGAACTTTTTGAAGGTTTTAACTATGAAGATATAATAGTTTTAACGGCTAAAGAATTATTTGGGGTTAAAATTGTTAAAGGAAGATATGAAAATAAATTTAAAGAAGCTATAGTTTTAGAGTCGTATACAGATTTAAAAATAGGTGATTATGTAGTACACAATCAACATGGTATCGGAAAATATGAAGGAATTGTAACTAAAGAAATTCAAAACAAGCATCGTGACTATCTTCAAATCCGCTATAGGGATGATGATTTATTGTTAGTTCCACTTGAACAGTTTAAAATGGTCAGAAAGTTTTTAGCTGCTGAAGGAGTGGGAGTAAGATTAAGCAAGTTAGGAAGTAAAAGTTGGCAAAGAAGTAAAAATAAAATTCAAGCTGAAGTTGATGATATTGCGGAAAGATTGGTGGAACTTTATTCTGCCAGAGAAGAAAATATTGGTTTTGCTTTTAGTAAGGATGATGAACATACTCGTAAATTTGAAGCCAATTTCCCGTATCAGTTGACAGAGGATCAAAAAAAAGCCATTGCTGAGATTAAATATGATATGGAACAACCAAGGCCAATGGACAGACTTTTATGTGGTGATGTTGGTTTTGGAAAAACAGAAGTGGCAATGGTTGCTGCTTTTAAAGCTGTTAAAGATTTAAAACAAGTAGCCTATTTGTGTCCTACAACAATCCTTTCATTACAGCACTATAATACTTTTGTTGATAGATTTAGAGGTTTTCCTGTAAAGATCAGACTTTTAAATCGATATGTTGTTTTTTCTCAACAAAAACAGATTATTAAAGAATTAAAAGAAGGGAAAATTGATATTTTAATTGGAACACATCGAATTATCAGTAATGATGTTAAATTTGCTGATTTAGGGTTACTAATTATCGATGAAGAGCAAAGATTTGGTGTGCAAGCCAAAGAAAAGATTAAGGAATATAAAAAGAGCATAGATGTCTTATCTTTAAGTGCAACGCCAATTCCTAGAACGCTTCAAATGTCTCTGGTTGGAGTAATGTCATTATCACAATTAGATACTGCTCCACAAGACAGAATGCCGATTCAAACCTATGTGGTAGAAAAAAACGATTCATTAATTAGAGAAGTTATATCGAGAGAATTGGCAAGAAATGGGCAAGTATTTTATTTATATAACAATGTGAGCAATATCTATAATGTGGCAAGAAAAATATCAACCATGGTACCGAATGCCACTGTTGCAGTGGGTCATGGCAAAATGAACAGAGAAGAGATAGAAGATGTGATGTATCGTTTTATTAATAAAGAATTCAATATCTTAATTTGTACCACCATCATTGAGACAGGTATTGATATACCAAATGTAAATACTATTATTATTGAAGATGCTGACAGATTTGGTTTAGCTCAATTGTATCAAATCAGAGGAAGAGTAGGTCGAAGCAATAAAGTAGCCTATGCTTATTTGATGTATCATGGAAATAAACAGCTATCTGAAACAGCAACTCGAAGACTTCAAGCCATTAAAGAATTTACGGAATTAGGCTCAGGATACAAAATAGCAATGAGAGACTTAACTATTCGAGGTGCCGGAGATCTGCTGGGAGAAAGACAAGCTGGTTTTATCAACACTATAGGAATGAGCCTATATTTAGAAATGTTAAATAAGGCTATAAATAAACAAAAAGGAATTGTTGAAGAAGAAATAGAAGAATCAAGAAATAGAGTTAGTGAAATAGATGGCTATATTCCTGGCCAATTTGTAAATGAAGATCTGGAAAAAATTGAAATTTATCAGAAACTTGCATTAATCAAAAATAAAAAAGAATTGGTTAACTATCAAAAAGAACTGACTGACTATTATGGCAAACTACCAACAATGATAAACAATCTTTTTGAAAAGAAAAGGCTTGAACTGATGTTGAACACTAATAGGATTGCTTCTTATGAAGAATATGAGAAAGAGAATCGAATTGTATTAACTGCAGAATATTCATCAACAATTGATGGAGTGAAATTTTTTGAAAGAATTTCAAAAATTTCCAATGAAATTGATCTAGAATATAAACGAAATCAGATTATTTTAATATTTGAAAAGAAAAAGAATTATATCAATAGAATTGCAGAGGCTTTGGAGGTGATAAACGATTTATGAGATTAGACAAATATTTAAAAGTTGCCAGAATATTGAAAAGAAGAACGGTATCAAAAGAGTTGGCAGTTAATGAAAGAATAAAAGTAAATAGTAAAATTGCTAAACCTTCCAAAGAAGTTAAAATTGGAGATATCATTGAAATAACTTATGGCACTAGAGTAATGAAAATAAAGGTCTTGGAGGTCAAAGAGAAAGTTAAAAAAAATGATGCCAGTATTTTATATGAAGTTTTAGAAGAGTATAAAATCACTCAAAAAGAAGAATAAGAAGGTACAATGCATTCTTCTTTTTGTTATGTGGGAATTTAAATAGTGAAAAGGGAAACTGTAATAAGTCAAAAAACTGTCTGAGTTGACAGTTTTTAATTGTTTTAATGGAGAAATAGTTAAAATGGAGATTATATTTAAAAGAATAACCTAAATATAAAAATGAATAAACTGATTACAGAATCAGAAACAGGATTAAACCTTTACTTTTTTGATAATTCAACAATCCAGTCTTTTCCATCTTTTATGCAATAAGTATCTCTAAAGTTGTTTTGATTTAAACCAATAGAGATATAGTTACTGCTAGAATTAAATACAACAGGTTCATTTAAATCAACATAACCAAATGATTTTTCATATAGAACATCATCTTCAAAATATACTTTACCATTATGGCTAATTTTTACACGAACAATATCGCCATGACTATAACCAATTTTGTTGAAATCTTTGGTCAATATATTAAAGACAATTGAACCAAAATGATCTGAAACACTAATAATAATTCCTTTAATTTCAGTACTTGTAACAATCGCTTTCACATATTCATAGTCTTCAACAATAATTTCACTTACCGGATAAGCAACACCGACTTCTTCAAAAGAAATAATACCGCTAGCAAGTCTTGCAGCTGTATAAGCAAAAATATCACGCCCATGGAATACTGATACATCTTCAGTTCCTTTATACCTGTTGACAGACTCATCAATTTCTCTTACTTCTTCAATACCGATTTCATAATAAAGATGGGTCAAGGAGCCATTATCAGGAGTAATAACATAGTTTCCATCTTTTAATTTAGCAACACAGCCTTTTCTTTTGGTTCCAACACCTGGATCAACAACACTGACAAAGATTGTTCCTTTTGGCCAAAACGGAACGACAAATGACAACTCTCTAGAGGCTGCAAGGATGTTAAATTGTTCAATTTCATGAGTTATATCATAACATTCTAATTCGCTATCTACTTGTTTAACTACGCCGCGCATGGTGTTCACTGCTCCCCAGGTTAAGCTAAAGTCGGTTTGCCATACAATACTTGGTTTCATTTAGTAAACACGACCTTCCAATCTTTTCCGGCAGAGATGCCATATTTTTCTGCAAAACTGCCTTGATTTAAAGCTAAACAAATATCTAACATAGAACCACTGAAGATAATTGGTTGATTAAGTTCAGCATAGCCAAACGATTTATGAAATAACACTTTTTCATTAAAAATGATTTCATCTTTATAAGTTATTCTGACATTGACATAATCTCCTTCATTAAAGCCAGCTTTTTTGAAGTTTTTATAAGAGATATTGGTAAATACGTTGCCAAAATGTTTAAAAACGGTAATGATATTTCCTTCAACATGATTTTCTTTAATAAGAGGGTCGTAAAAAGTGTCATGTAAAACAACTTCTTCAACTGGATAAGCAGGGCCAACCTCTTCAAAGGTAATAATGTTAGCGGCTAATTTGCCAGCACAATAAGCAAATAAATCACGTCCATGAAAAATTGAAGTATCTCTTGTCGAAGGAAGACGGTTAACTGTTTCATCAATTTCTCTGATTTCTTCAATACCTATTTCATAATAGACATGAGTTAAAGTTCCGTTATCAGGAGTAACGATGTAGTTGCCATCTTTTAGTTTGGCAACACAAGCTTTTCTTTCAGTTCCAACACCTGGATCGACTACACAGACAAAGATAGTTCCTTTTGGCCAATATGGTACCACAAACATAAGTTGGGCACTAGCCTGCCAGGTGTTAAACGGTGTAATTGAATGGGTAATGTCAGTTGTGATTAAATCAGGACAGATATTGCTGCAGACACCTTTCATAGTACAAACACTGCTATTATCTGGTCCGAAATCTGTCATCATAAGAATATTAGGATATTTCATAATTACCTCCAATAAAGCCACATCTTAGGGTCACGAGGAGTGATAATCCCTGAAATTATATAGTAAGCACAGAAAATAGTTATTAAACAATAAATTAACTTAAAGATTTTGTCATTTTTTCTTTCAGGATATTCAGAGTAGTAAGATCTTTTCTTTCCTTTACCAAAGCCCCTTAAATCCATAGCGTTTGAAATGTTCCCTACTCTATCAAAAGAAGTGACAATTAATGGAATTAAGATGAGAATCATCTGTTTTAAACGCTCAATTGGTTTAGTCTTTTTAGCATCTAATTCTAAACCTCTACACTGCATTGAGACAGCAATATTCTCATAATCTCTTGAGATATCGGGAATGTATCTGAAAGCAATTTCTACGATACTGCCAAGTTTATAAGGAAAACCTAAAGAAGTTAAGCCTGCAGCCAACTCGCTTGGAGTAATAGACATGATAAAAGCCAGCGAAGTAGAAAAAGCAGTTAACATCTTTAATAATCTGATTGTTAGAAACCATAGAGTTCCTTTAGTTACAACAAGGTAATCTGTATAGGCAAATAGAATTGTCTGATCACCCGTATACTCTAATCCACAAAGAGGATTAGCTAACCAGTACAAGACAACATTCAGTATATTTATGGCTACAACAAATATAACCAGCGGTTTAATTACTTTCCAACTTGGTTTTAAGGAAATTATACCGATAATTGAAAAGATAAATAGTGGCAGAATAATAGGCAAGTCAAACGACATCATAACATAAAGCATCAAAGTGGCAAACAATCTAACTTTTGTCGTGCCAGAAAGTTGATGAAGAAAAGTTTCTCCTTTTGTCAGATTAATAATATTAAGATTTTTCATGACGTTTTCTCCTTTCTGCAACAATGAATGATTCAATAAACTTTTCAGGCTCTAAACCTATTCTTGTAGCTAAAGAATAAAGAGATGTTTGCTTTAGGTTTGCCTGTTCAATGATATCGTTATCAGATAAAATCCTAAATACCGAATCATCACCGATACATTGTCCATCAGCAAAAACAATAGCTCTATCAGTGTATTCAATAGCTAAGTGCATATCATGAGTAATGAATAATATAGTAATACCAAAATCTCTATTTAAGCTTTCTAAAAAAGACATAATTTCAGTATAAACTCGATAGTCTTGTCCGGCTGTAGGTTCATCTAAAATTATTATTTCAGGATTCATAGCTAAAATAGAAGCAATAGTTACACGTTTTCTTTGACCGTAACTGACAACGGAAACGGGCCAATTTCTCATAGGCCAAAGATCACATTTTTTAAGTGCGGCTTCAATATTTTTTTCAATTTCAGCTTCAGATTTGTTGTTAAGAACTAAACCTAAAGATACTTCATCTTTAATAATATCCTTAACCAGCATCTGGTTAGGGTTTTGCATCACATAGCCTATTCTTTGTCCTATTTCTTTAATAGAGTAGTTAAGATAATTGACACCATCTATAAGAACTTCTCCTTTATCAGGACGAAGAATGCCACAAATAAGTTTAGCTGCTGTAGATTTTCCAGCTCCGTTTTTCCCTACTATTGCAATTTTATCTGCTTTATTAATGGTAAAAGAAACATCATCTAAAGCTTTAAACTTATCATAAGAAAAATCAACATTTTTAACTTCTAAAACAACTTCTTTGTCTTCTTCTGGCTTGCTGGTATCAACGCTACTATAGTAAGAGATTAACTGGTCCTTATATTTTTCAAGATTCATATTAAAAACATTACAAGGATTGTCTTCAATAGTGACATTGCAGCCAGCCATTTTTAAAGCTTGCAAATAAAGAGGCTCTCTAATTCCCTTTTCTACTATAATATTTGAACAAAGGAGTTCGTTAGGAGTCATATCTGCAACAATTTGTCCGTCTTCTAATAAAATTATTCGATCAACTGGACGATATAAAACATCTTCTAAGCGATGCTCGATAATTATAACCGTACAATTATTGTTTTTTTGTATCTGATCAATCAAATCGATAGCCTGATTGCCCATTTGAGGGTCAAGGGCAGCTAAAGGTTCATCAAAAAGAAGAATTTTAACATGATCATGCATAATACCAGCTAAAGAAACACGCTGTTTCTGTCCGCCAGAAAGATTATAAGGAACATGTTCTAAGAATTCATGCATTCCTACAAGGGTTGCAGAGTTTAATACACGTGGAAGCATTTCTTCTCGCGGCATATTATCATTTTCCAGTGCATAAGCAATATCCCCACCGACAGATAAACCAACAAATTGGGCATCAGAATCTTGTAGTACTGTACCAACAACAGCGCTTAAATTAAAAATGCTAGAATTTGATGTTTCATTTCCAGCAATTTTACAAGATCCTTGAATTTCGCCTGGATATGAGAAGGGAATCAAGCCATTAATACAGTTGGCCAAAGTGCTCTTTCCACAACCGCTTGGGCCTAAAATAAGCACTTTTTCCCCCTCATAGATGGTTAAATTTATATTTTTTAAAGTGGGCTCACGTTGAGTACTATATCTAAACGTGAAGTCTTTAAATTCAACAATAGGCGATTTTGACATATTATTCTTTTGTTAAGTCTCTGCCACGAGCATTTCTAGCTGCTAAAGCTTTTAAGATAGGAATACCAGCAACAAGTAATACGATTATATTAGAAACAGAAGCAACCCAACCTTGAGCAATAGAGATTTTTAATTCCCCACCAAAGATGATTTTTGTGAATATTGGAGTGATGATACCAAATGCAAAAATACTACCTACAACAACTGTGACGGCATAGATAATAATATGTTTAACATCGAAAACTCCTTCATCAATATTAGCTCCATAAAGTTTTAAGCTGCCTACGATAAATCCTAACACTGCATTACCAATTGACCAGTCAAACCAGAATCCCCAACCACCAATCAAGTCAGCCAAAACGTTTCCTACACCACAAGCCAGAGCAGCTGGTAGTGGTCCAAACAGACCGCCGACGATAACAGGAACAATCATAGCTAAAGACAGGTTAGTGTTTGTAAATACAGTAATTGATCCATAAACCATTAGTACAGCAAACAAAGCAATACCAATAGCTACACCAACAATAGTTCTGGTGTCCCATTTTCCTAATAAAATTTTTCCAATACTTTCTTTCTTCATATTTATCTCCTTTTCTTACAATATATTTAACACAATAGTGTTATTGCCTTAAAATATAAAACGACATCCACAAAGGATGTCATTTAATAAACGTCTTTCCTTATGGGTTTATTCTATTGAGTAAAATCGATTATGTCAAGTGATTTTTCTGAGTTCAACCTGCCAGGCAATGCCTGTACCTATGTTATAGGCATTGGCAAAACTGCCCTGATTGATAGCAATAGCCACACAATCCAATGAGTTTATATATAACAAAGATTCACCAATATGAACATCAGCAAAACTTCTGGCATAAACCAAATTATTACTATACACAGTACGTGTATTATTCGTAATATCTACATTAATTTTATCTCCATGATTGATATTCAATTGCTTAAATAGTTTACGAGGAATATTTGTCCATAATGAACCATATCTTACATCCAATACATCAATAGTTCCTGTAATGACATCATTTTCAATGGTAGCCTTGGCTACAGGCAATTCGACTATTTCCTCAACATCGAATGAAGGACCAATTTGTTCAAACGAAATCAAACCGGTAGCAAGTCTTGCGCCAGTGAAGGCATAGATATCACGACCGTGAAAAGTATAACTTTCGCCTGAATTTGGAAGCCGGTTAAGTTTTTCGTCAAGAATCCTAGCTTCTTTGATACCTAGTATTCTTTTAATGTGCGTTAAAGTTCCGTTATCTGGTGTAACAACATAAGTATCGTTATTTGTTTTAACAACAACAGATTTTCGATTGCTTCCAACTCCTGGATCAACCACAGAAACAAAAACGCTTCCTTTAGGCCAATAATTAATTGTCTGAATTAAACGATAGCTGGCTTCCCAAATATCATATTGGGGAATGTCATGGGTTAAATCATAAATTCTGATTTCAGGATTAACACAGTTAGCAACGCCGTACATGGCACTTACTGCTCCATCTGCTCTACCAAAATCGGACTGTAAAATTAGTGGAAACATAAACACACCTCTCTTGACACCTTAAGAATATAACAATGAGTCATATTTTTCAAATATTAATCCTTGAAAAAGCCAGTAAATAATGTTTTAATAAGGTACTTAAGAAAAGGTGGTAAAGATGAAAAAGGAAAAAGTAAGAAAACTAACTCCTTTAGGGAAATTTGTAAGAATTCTTATTGGTATGGTTATGATTGCTGCTATTGTGTATATGTATCTTCAAATGGGAAAAGAAATAAAGACCACATTTTCTTTGCATGGTGATGTTAAAGAGTCAGAAAAAGAAATTGCTAAATTAGAAGCTGAAAAAGAAAGTCTGCAAATGCAAAAAGAAAAACTGACAGATGAAAACTATGTCAGTTCAGTTGCCAGAGGAAAATATCTGATTACTAAAGAGAATGAGCAGATTTATGTTCTTCCTCCACTTACAGAAGAAAATGATTAAGAAGTTGCTAAACTTCTTTTTTTAGTGTATCCCTTACTTCCATTAGAGAAAAACCATGTAAGTTAAGCCCTTCCCATCTAGAAAGATTATAAAGTCTGGTATCTCCATAATTTAATCCTGTGCCCCAAACCTTATCAGTTTTACCACATTTAGCTAAAACAATATCTCCGGTGCTTAAAAGTAAATCTTTCAATTCTTGATTTTGAGAAAATTTAGCATAGTTACCCTTGTAAAGATTAATATGTCTTCTGGTGTTCCAGACTTTATCAACATAATTGTTAACCCCTTTACCATATTGAATAACTTCTTTTCTTTCGGTTGCATTCAATAGTTTTTCAGCACGATAGTGATCATTAAATATAACAGCTTTACGGTATTGTAGATATTGTTCCACACACCAGAATTTGTATCCATCTACAAAGAAATTGCAAGGATACCAAACACTTAAATAACCATTTTCTTCATCGATTCTTTCAAAAAGTACAACTCTCATAAAAACACCTTTCTATAATTATATAAGAAAAGAGAAGACTTGATTAAGTCTTCTAAACAAATAATCTTAAAAAACCAAAAGTTCCATAACAAGCAAGGGTCATTATAATACTGGCAATACAGACTCCTAAAAAGATTGATAATAAGGCTTTTTTAAAGTCAAACTGTAGGATTGTAGCCATTAATGATCCGCTCCAGGCACCAGTAGCCGGTAAAGGAATCCCAACAAAAACAGTTAGAGCAAAAAATCCGTATTTTTCAATTTGATTACTTTTCGTATGTAGTTTTTCTTCATACTTAGTAAAGAAAGTTCCTAAAAGTTTTGTTGTCTTCAAATATTGAATAATTTTCATCCCGAAAATTAGCAAGAAAGGAACTGGAATCATATTTGCAAAAATACAAATAGGTAAGGCTTTAGTCCAAGGGAAATTAATTGCAGAAGCAAAAATGATAGCCCCTCTTAATTCAATGAGAGGAATCATTGAAATCATAAATAAAGCAAATTCACTTCCCAGGGCACTGAAGAAATTAAATACTGCTTCAACCATTACCTGATGATACTCTCATTCCATTTTTCATGCGGTTTTAAGCCTAAAAGTTTTACAATAGTAGAGGCCACGTTACTAAGTCCAAAAGTACCTTCTTTTATTTCCACATCATTATTGTAGACGATAAACGGAACCTTGTTTAAGGTGTGAGCAGTTAAAGGAACAATTGGAGCATCTGGGCTCTTTCTTTTTTGATACATTTCATCAGCATTGCCGTGGTCGGCAGTGATAATAACAGTATAGTCCATTTCATCAGCAACTTTTAACACTCTTGTTAAAGCCAAATCAACGGCAGAAACACCTACAATAGTAGCCGCATAATCACCTGTATGACCAACCATGTCGCCATTTGGATAGTTAGCACGTAAAAACTGATATTTACCTGATTTCATTGCTTCAATTAATAAATCAGTTATTTCAGCAGCTTTCATCCATGGTCTTTGGTCAAAAGGAACAATATCAGATTTAACTTCTTCCCAGACCTCAAGGTCTTCATCAAATTTTTCACTTCTGTTTCCATTCCAGAAATAAGTCATATGGCCAAATTTCTGTGTTTCACTTACAGCATAGGAATTAATTTTTTCATTAACCAATAATTCAGATAATGTGTGTTCAATCTGTGGTGGATTAACCAGATAGTTGTTTGGAATGTGTAAGTCACCATCATATTCCAACATTCCTGCAAAGATAACAGAAGGATATTTGTCACGTTTAATGTAAGGCAAATCTTTGTTATCGAAAGCTCTAGAAATTTCTAAAGCCCTATCTCCTCTGAAATTGAATAGGATAACTGAATCGTGATCATCGATAGTACCTACAGGTTTTCCATCTTCAGCAATTACAAAACCAGGCAGGTATTGGTCATCAAGATCTAATTCTTTTCTGTAAGTTTCAATAGCTTCAGTAGCATTGGCAAATTGTCTTCCTTTTCCTTCGACATGAATTCTCCAGCCTTCTTCTACCATTTGCCAGTTAGCTTCATAGCGGTCCATTGTGACAACCATTCTTCCACCACCTGAAGCAATTCTAGCATTAAAGGTCGAGTCATTTAATTCTGCCATAGCATCTTCCAATTGCTTAACATAGATTTCCCCAGTTCTAGGTCCGACATCTCTGCCATCTAGTAAAGCATGAACTCTAACTTTAGATAAACCTTCCTTTTTAGCTTGGGTAATCATGGCAATTAAATGAGAAATATGTGAGTGAACATTACCGTCAGATAATAAACCAATAAAATGAAGGGTATGACCCTTAGCATTTTCTACTAAAGAAGTCCAAATTTCTGATTGATATATTTCATTTGAAGCAATTGATTCATTAACCAGTTTAGCTCCCTGTGAATAAATTTGTCCACATCCTAAAGCATTGTGTCCAACTTCTGAATTTCCCATATCCCCATCAGTAGGTAAACCGACCGCTACGCCATGAGCAGCGATGGCAGTATGGGGGCAAGTAGCCCACATTTTATCTAAGATAGGGGTATAAGCATTTCTAACAGCATTACCATCAGTTTTTTCACTAAGACCAATGCCGTCCATAACAATTAATACAACAGGCTTCTTTTTCATAAAGTCCTCCTAAAATCATTTAAAATATTCTAACATTTTTTAATGAATTATGCACTATTAAAAGAAATGTAGTATTATATTACTGAGGTAAAACGAATGACAAAAAAAGATTTTTTAATAAATATCCTATATTATAGTTGCATTGCCTTAATTGTATATCTATGTGGTAAATATATACTACCCATTATGATGCCTTTTATTATTGGCTTTTCAATTGCTTATCTGGTAAGAAAAATTGCAGGAAATATATTTGGCAAACTAGGGAAAAACCGACTATTAATAACGTTGGTTGGATTTTATATAGTTGTGGTAATCTTATTTGCTTTTATTTCAGTAATGACGGTCAATTCAGTAAAAGGATTTGATTATGCTGGATTATACTCAAACTATTTAGAACCGGCAATAAATATTGTTTATAATTTCTTTATTGATTTAAACGAAGCATTACCTGCTGAAGTAGCTGATATTTTTAACCAGGTTACTTCATCAATCTTTGAGGCAATTAAAACAATTTTAATGACTTTATCAACATATTTGATTAATTTTATTAAAGAAGCAATTACTTCTTTCCCTTCGGCAATAATTACTATTACCGTAACAATTGTTTCATCTATTTACATTATTATAGATTATGAAGGAATTGTAGACTTTATCTACAAAATATTGCCAAGAAAAGTATCATATTTTATTGAAGATGTCACAATATTTATAAAAGACAATATTTTAAATGTATTAAAATCTTATCTAATCATTATGGTTATAACTTTTGCTGAATTAACAATAGGGTTAACCATATTAAGAGCAAAGCCAACAATCTTAATAGCAGCCTTGATAGCTATTATGGATATTCTTCCGATACTTGGTGTTGGGACAGCCTTAATACCATGGGCTTTTGTGGAGATGATTTTTGGCAATATTTTCAGAGGGCTTGGAGTATTGTTGCTATATGTAATAATAACAATCGTCAGAAATATTATTGAGCCAAGAATTGTCGGGACAAGATTAGGCTTAAATCCACTAGTAAGTTTAATTTCAATGATTGCAGGATTAAAACTATTTGGGCTTTTAGGAATGATTGGGTTCCCGTTGATAATCGCTTTCTTTATGTATCGAGAAGAAAAATATGAAAATAAGGAAGAGAAAAAAACTAAAGAGGTTGCTAACTGACAGCAATCTCTTTTTATATTAATATTTTAAGGTGATATAATTAAATAAAGAAAAGAAGGTGTAGCCGATATGTATGATGTAATAATTATTGGAGCTGGAGTTGTTGGATGTTCAACAGCTTATTGGCTTTCACAATATAAAATGTCTATCGCCCTTTTAGAAACGCATAATGATGTAGCTAATGCAGCAACAAAAGCCAATTCAGGATGTATGCATGCAGGGTATGATCCAGAACCAGGTTCATTAATGGCGAAATATAATGTTGAAGGCTCAATAATGGCAAAAGAACTTTGCCAAAAACTAGATGTTCCATATGACAATTGTGGATCATTAGTTTTAGCTTATAATCAGGACGATATACAAACGCTTCAAGATTTATATCAAAGAGGACAACAAAATGGTGTTAAAGACCTATATGTTCTTGATGAAAAACAAACCAGAGAATTAGAACCGCTGCTAAATAAAAAAGTAGTGGGTTCTTTGTATGCCAAGACAGGAGCAATAATAGATCCTTGGCAATTTGCGATTGCCTTAGCTGAAGTAGCAGTAGAAAATGGTGTTGATTTAAAACTTAGCAATGAAGTTCAATCGATTACTAAAGAAGATGGAATTTTTATTGTTTCAACCAATAAAGATCAGTATCAGTGTAAATATATAATCAATGCAGCAGGGGTTTATAGTGATGTTGTTCATGAAATGATTGGCAAAAAAGAGTTTACCATTATACCGGTAAGAGGACAATATTACCTGTTAGATAAAAATGAAGGAGAAAAGGTTAAACATATACTTTTCCAATGCCCGAGCAAGTTGGGCAAAGGAGTAGCAGTATGCCCAACCGTACATGGAAACATGATTGTCGGACCAGATGCTGAAATGGTTGAATTTGAAGATTTGGCAACAACTGCTAAAGCCTTAAATTACATTAAAGAAAGATCTATTTTAACGATGGACTGCATTAATTTCAGAGAGAATATTAGAAATTTTGCTGGTATAAGAGCCAGAAGCGATAGAGGAGACTTTATTATTGAAGAAAGTAAGTCGGTAGAAAACTTCTATAATCTGGCGGGGATGGCTTCACCAGCCTTGACAGCTGCCTGTGCTATCGGGTACCACGTTATAGATTGGTTAAATACCAAAGAAAAGTTTACCAGGAAAGAAAACTATCAGGAAACAAGAAAGAAAGTTCGTTTTAAAGATTTATCATTTGAACAGAAAAATGAGTTAGTTGCTAAAAATCCAGCTTATGGAAAAATTGTCTGTCGCTGTGAACATGTTACTGAAGGAGAAATTCTTGATTGTTTTAATTCGCCAATCCCACCAAAGTCAATGGATGCAATAAAAAGAAGAACTAATGCTGGCATGGGAAGATGTCAAAGTGGTTTCTGCGGAGAAAGAGTAGCGATGATATTAAAAGAGAAACTGAATATCGAATTTAATGAAGTTTTATTAGATAAAGAAGGATCTAATATTTTAATGAATAAGGCGAAAGAAGGTGAGTACTGATATGTATGATTTAATAATTATTGGTGCCGGTCCTGCTGGTTTAAGTGCAGCATTGACAGCTTATGAAAACGGACTTAAAAAGATATTGGTAGTTGAAAGAGATAAGGAAATGGGTGGGATTTTAAATCAATGCATCCACAATGGTTTTGGTTTACACTTATTTAAAGAAGAATTAACGGGTCCAGAATTTGCTGGAAGGTTTATAGAGAAAATAAAAAATACGGACATTGAGATAATGCTTGATACGATGGTTTTAGATTTGGACGAAAATAAAAATGTCTATATTTTGAATACAGATGGCTATAAAAAAATTTCAGCTAAAGCAATTATATTGGCGATGGGCTGTCGTGAAAGAACTAGAGGAGCAATTTTCACTCCAGGAGATCGAGGAGCAGGAGTTTATACAGCTGGTGCAGCTCAAAGATACATGAATATGAATGGTTATAGTGTCGGTAATAAAGTGGTCATCTTAGGAAGCGGTGATATTGGCTTGATTATGGCTCGCAGGATGACTTTAGAAGGAGCTAAAGTATTGGCTTGTGTAGAGATTAACCCTTATTCTTCAGGTTTGAGAAGAAATATTAAGCAATGTTTGGAAGATTTTGATATTCCATTATATCTATGTCATACAATTACGGAAATAAAATGTACAGATAACAGGGTCAGTAAAGTCATTATTTCCGAAGTGGATGAAACATATAATATTATTGAAGGAAGTGAGAAAGAAATTGAATGCGATACAGTGCTACTATCAATAGGTCTAATTCCTGAAAATGAATTAAGCAAGTTAGCCAATGTCTTAATTGATGAAAGAACAAAAGGTCCGGTAGTATATGAGAATATGGAAACTTCAGTTGAGGGAATTTTCTGTTGTGGAAATGTAGTCCAAGTTCATGATTTAGCTGATAATGTGGCTTTAGAAGCAAAAAAAGCAGCTTTAGCTGCCTGTCAATACGTATTGGATGAAAGATATTTTAAAAAAGCAATAGAAGTAAAAACCCAAAAACCTGTCAGCTACACTATTCCTCAAAAAATACACTTACCAATAAAAGAAAAACTTATTGATATTTCATTTAGAACCGATAAAGTTTTAGGTAAAAGTGTAATTAAAGTTGCTAATTCAGATGGTGATATTATCTGTAAGTATTCAAGAGAATATATTATACCAGGAGAATTGGAAAAAATTAATGTTCCAACGATGTTAATCAAAAATG
Organism: Erysipelotrichia bacterium; assembly: GCA_012520255.1. Classification (GTDB taxonomy): domain Bacteria; phylum Bacillota_I; class Bacilli_A; order Erysipelotrichales; family Erysipelotrichaceae; genus UBA1783. The sequence continues at coordinate 30,420 of JAAYOQ010000015.1, forward strand.
AGCAAAACAGTATTACGATATTTGTCGAGGAGGGTTAGGATATGATTGAATTAATTTGTATCGGTTGTCCAAAAGGGTGCAGGTTATCGGTAGATGAAAACAAAGACTATGCAGTTAGTGGTCATAGTTGTCAAATAGGAGTCGAATATGGGAGAAGTGAAGTTCTTAATCCTACAAGAGTTTTAACAACAACTGTGAAAATAGAAAACGCAATTCATAATAGTCTGCCTGTTAAAAGCAGCAAACCTTTAGCTAAAGACAAACTTATTGAAGTGGTAAAAGCATTAAAAGATATTAAGGTAAAATCACCAATAAAAATGAATGAAGTAATTGTAGAAAATATTTTAGATACTGGAATTGACATTATTTCAACTAGAGAAATGTAAAAAGCACCGAAGTGCTTTTTTACATTTTAGTAATTAACAATTTAATTAATGATTTAAATTCATTATTAACTCTTTTAGCAACTGCCTCAACTTCCAGGTGATTCAATTCTTTACCGGTAATACCTGCAGCCATGTTGGTAATACAGGAAATACCAAGTGTTGGAATATTGGCATGTCTTGCCACTAACAGTTCAGGCACTGTACTCATTCCAACTGCATCAGCGCCAACTACCTCAGCGAAATGAATTTCAGCTGGAGTTTCATAGTTTGGCCCTCTAAAGGACATATAGACACCTTTTTTTAAATGAATATTTAATTCCTCAGCTGTCTCAAAAGCTAATTTTTTTAATTTATTATCTAAAGCTAGAGTCATATCTGGAAATCTGGTTCCAAATTCTTCAATATTTGCTCCAGTTAACGGATTATCTCCCATAAAGTTGATAAAATCATCAATTACCATCAATGTTCCCTCATCAAATCCTCTGTTAACTCCACCTGCAGCATTAGTTACAATTAGCGAACGTATGCCTAAAAGTTTCATCACTCTTACTGGCATGGAGACAATTTTCATATCATAACCTTCATAAAAGTGGAAGCGACCCTGCATACAGATGACCTTAACTCCATTTAATTTGCCAATTACCATTCTTCCAGCATGCCCAATAACATTAGTCATTGGAAAATGAGGTATATCTTTATAAGAAATAACTGTTGCATCTTCCACTTCATCTGCCAGATTACCAAGTCCACTGCCAAGGATAATGCCAATTGCATCACTTGTAGTATCATATTGATCAGTATAGTTTCCATTTGCGATGCCTTTGATATAGTTGGCAGATTCAACACATTTTTGATAAATATTCATATTTTTCTCCCGTCTTTATTACACCACCCATTATAACAAAAATTATGGTAAAATAGACATGTACCGGAGGGTTAATCATGAATACGTTATCAGAAGAAAAAGTTTTTAGAGACCCGATTCATGGCTATGTAAGAGTGCAGGATAAAATCATATGGGATTGTATTCAAACCAGGGAATTTCAACGTTTAAGAAGAGTAAAACAGTTGGGTTCTACATCGATGGTTTACCATACATCAGAACATTCAAGATTTGCTCATTCTTTAGGTGTGTATGAAATTGCTAGAAGAATGATTAATGAGGTTAATGATATTAGCAAAGCTTTAACAGAGTATGAAAAAATAACAGTAAAATTAGCTGCCTTATTGCATGATGTTGGTCATGCGCCATTTTCTCATTCTTTTGAATCAATAATGCAAAGCGATCATGAAATATACACTATCCAAATAATTAAAGGAGAATCAGAAGTGAACACCCTTTTAAAAGCGTATAGAGATAGTTTGCCAGATGATGTAGCTAGTGTTATAGATGGAACTCATCCTAATAAAATATTATGTCAAATGGTCAGTTCACAATTAGATGCTGATAGAATGGATTATTTGCTTAGGGATTCGTATTTTTCAGGCACTAAATATGGTGAATTTGATTTGGAGAGAATTCTAAGAACAATGAGAGTAGCTGACGATAAACTTGTCATTAAAGCAAGTGGTATGCATACAATTGAAGATTATATTATGGCCAGATATCATATGTATTGGCAGGTGTACTATCATCCGGTTAGCAGAAGTTATGATACTTTGCTACAAAAAGTGTTCCAGCGCCTGTTTGATTTGTATAATGAAGAGAATAACATAGTTGAAAAATTACCAATGTTTAAGGCTTTGCTGGAAAAAAATATCTTGTCAAATGAAGAAATGTATTTATTGGATGATTCAACTTGTTTCTATGCTTTTAATTTAATGAGTCAAATAGATGATGCAATTTTGTCTGATTTAGCCAAGAGGATTTTGAATAGGAATCTTTTTAAATACTCAACAGTAGATAAAAAAGAAGAAATGAAGAGAAGATGTTTGGAAAAGGGTTATGATTTGAAATATTATCTGCATCAAGATTATCAAAGTCAAAATCCTTATAAACCGTATAGTAGAAGAGCACAGTGTATATGGGTGTTGGAAGATGACGGTTCAATTAAAGAACTTTCAACAGTAAGTACAATTGTATCTTCTTTAAGTCAAAACGATTCTTATGAAGATGAGAAAATCTTTTTTCCAAAGGAAATATTATAATGGTAGAAAATGTCTATTTAGTGGATAGTGAAAATATAAATCCATTTCACAATCTAGCTTTGCAAGCACATCTCATCAACAATATACCTGATGACAGTCTGGTCTTTTTGGTGTGGAGGAATAATGACTCGATTATTATCGGTAATAAAAGTTGTGCTTATACTGAATGTAATGTTTCACAATTGGAAATAGAAAAAACCCGTCTATGTAGAAGAGATAGTCATGGCAAAACGGTTTTTAATGATTTAGGAACATTAAATTATGCCTTTTTCTTGTATATGAACAACTATAATCCTGCTGATCAGATAAATGTTATTTATCAGGCGCTAGCTAGAATGCAATTACCAGTGTATTTGGAAAATGATGAAATCATGCTGAATAAATTACGTGTGACAGATAATAATTACTACATCAAACAACAAAGATGTATGCATGCCGGTTCTTTATACTGGAGTTGTGATAAAAGCAAAAGAGCTAGACTGTTAAAGGATCCTACCAGCAAGAGGGATATCATAAATATTGTAGATAGCGACCCTTTTATCAGGTATGTTGATATAAAAGAAAACATTCTACAATCTTTAGCTGATTTGTATGGCGATGTTTATCAGATGACTGTTACTGATGATTTATTGGATTATATGGAAAGTTATCATAGCTATCAATATATTTTCAACACCAATAGCAAGTATACGATACGTATTAGTGATAGTTACGATTTTGGTCAAGCTCAAATATATGTCGATTTATTTAGAAATAGGATTTTACAGGTAGATGTTTATTTGCCTCAAGAAAATATAGAACTGAATGACTTAATTGTAGAAGTTTTCAATGACTTGGCAGTTAATGAAATTCAATTTAGACAGAGACTCAAAAAAATTGATGAGAAGTATCATCGTGATTTTATTAAGCTGTTCAGGAAAATAAAGAAGGATAGTTATTGTTTATGAGCGAAAACTATTTTAAAAGATTGCTGGTTATGGCAGTCAGTGGATTAACTATTGGTTCAGGTGTCTATTTTGCGGTATTGGCTAATGTGGGAACAGATCCACTTACAACTTTTCAACAGGGTTTATCAAGAACTCTTGGTTTAGAACTTGCAATATGTAGTTTTATAGCTAATACACTATTTGCAGTTTTTATTTTCATTGTAGATAGAAAAGCCTTAAGAATAACCGATATTATTTATCCATTTATTATATCTGCGGGAATTAAACTTTCAAGTTTCATAGTTTTTCCAGTAAGTTCAATTATTTCCAGAGCACTTTATTTTGCTATAGCTTTAATAATTATTGGGTTGGGAATTGGATTGGGAGCTAACAGCAAATGTGGCAATAATCCTTATGATGGATTTGTGTTATTAATCAGTGAAAAAATTAATAAGCAGTTTAAACACGTCAGATTATTAATGGATATTACTGTTCTGATAATAGGAATTGTTTTAAGAGGAAACTTTGGTATTGGAACATTTATTTCAATGATTTTACAAGGAACGATAGGTCAATTCTTTATTGAATTTTTTTAAAAAAGTGAATTTTTAAACAAATTCACAGCAGAATAAGAAAAACTTTATTAATATTCACTATTTTGCACAAAAGCTGTTGCATTTATAAGCTATTATATTTATAATCATAACTGCGTATATAGGAGATGATAATAAATGAGTTTAAAAGCTGTAGATATGGCATACAATTTATTGTTGAATACTAAAGAAGGAATGTCATTTAAAGAATTATGGACCAACATCAATAACAAATTTGGTTATGATGAAAAAATTGCATCCAGAAAAAAATCTCAATTTTATACAAATCTTACATTGGATGGAAGATTCGTCATGCTGGAAAATAATGTTTGGAATCTTAAATCTCGCTGCAGGTACCAGGAAATAGAAGTCAAAGACGATGATGAGTATGAAGAAAGCGAAGATTATGATGAAGAAGACGAAGAAGAATTCGACGAAGATGAAGAAGATGAAGAAGAAAGTGAAGAAGATGAATATTAAAGTAGCCTGATCAGGCTATTTTATTTTGTTTAGTAGAATAAGAGCTTCTTTTAAATATTCATCAGTAGAATTAAGATTTAATTCTTTTAATTTATCTGTAATTAAATTAATTTCTGTTGATTTATAACCTAGGTTCCTTAATCCTTGAACAGCTTCATTTAAATAAAGGTTAATATCTTCCTCTTTTTCTTGGGCTTTCAATTGATATGGTGTTATGGCTTTAAAATTAAATGAAGTTGATAAATTAATTCTGTTTTCAAAGTTTAAGATGAAATCATAAGGTTTAGCAATGTTGGATAAATCAACATTTTCCATTTTTAAACGATCGATTTTGAAAGAGAATAAATATTCATCAATCAAATCTCCATCTCTGTTTCTTCTTTGCGAATAGCCGGATAGAACAATACATTCTATAAAAGGTGTCAGGTTGAAGAAATTAGCAGCTAAGTAAATCGCTAAAGAAATAATTGCTTGACTGTATTGCTGTTTAATTGTAATTTGATTTTTATTTTTTATAATAATTTCACCGCTTGAAGATAATGCAGGATATTGATTATTAAAGTTTTCAATTTCAGGTAAGTCTAAATCAACGAAAAGAACATTATTTTCTAATTCATACTCAATGCTGAATTCATAAGGCAATTCAATAGAGTTGATGAAATTTTCAATCAAGGCATTAAGAGTATTGGTATCTCCATCAATTACCAATTGTAAAGATTTTTTAAGCGATTCACCTTTAACAGAGTGTAAATGATTGTTAAAGTCTTCTTTAGTTACAACATCATCAGCATACTTGTGCAGATTAATAATGAAGTCATTTTCTTTTTCGTATTGTTCAATGATTGCTTTATTTTCTTCATTTTGTTTTATTTGACTTGTTTTGGTTATGGTAGTTCTTTTTGTAGAATTACTTTTTTTATCAATTTTTTCACGCCATGAAATACCAGTTTTAGGAATTGATAAATTTAGATAGGTGCCTCTTTTACCAGTGTTAACTTTGACAGCTTTAGACCCTAAAGTCCAGCTGATGCCTGATTTAGAAACATTCATTCGAACACCAGGCAAAATCTTAAATGATTTATAAAATCTTAGTCCCATAATTATTACCTCTTTAATAATTATATAATAAAAAAAGGCCATAACGAACAAACAGTCATAAAAAATGTATCGAGTCTGAATTCAAACAAGATACATTGTTTGTAATTTAAAGAATTGGAAGTAACTATTTCGTTACAGCTTCTAAATTATGATAAATAAATAACATTCTGTCTTTACCATTTATATCTTTCAGCACTTCATATTTATCATCGGGAAAGTATTCTTTTACCATTTTTATCAGGGCTTCTTTTTCATCATAGCCAATTTCAAAAGCCATAAAGGATTTATCTTTTATAACTTTATGAGCGTTTTCAAACACTGAATGATAGAAGAATAAACCATCTTCACCACCGAATAAGGCGACATGAGGTTCAAAATCGATAACACTTTTCTGTATTCTCTGTTTTGCAGGAATATAAGGTGGATTACAAACCAAAACATCAAGCTTAATATTATGATCTATTAATGGCTGCAGCATGTCTCCCTGAAAGAAGGTAATTTGACAATCGTTGAGCTCACTGTTTTTCCTGGCAATTTCTAAGGCTTTGCCTGAAATATCAGTTGCAAACATATTGAACTTACTTTCTTCTTTTTTTAAAGCTATCGCAATAGCACCTGAGCCTGTTCCTATGTCAGCGATATCAATGGAAATAGAATTCTTAAAATAATAATCAGTATCGGCTAAAATATTAGCTACTAATTCTTCGGTTTCATATCTTGGGATCAGACAGTCAGGTGAAACTAAGATTTTATGACCATAAAACCATTGATAGCCCAAAATATACTGTAAAGGCTCGTTTTCCAACAAGCGCTTTATTCCTTCCTGAAATTGTTGATTAATAGAATCATCAATTTCGCTTTCATAATTAAGGTATAAATCGGTGTAGTTCATATTACACAATTCAAGTAACAAAATTTGTGCTGATTCTGCAGGAACATCTACTTGTTGACACTTTTTGATAGCTGTTTGCAGGACTTGATGATAAGAAGCCATTATTGTTCTCCAGCAATTCTAGCTTTCTGGTCAGCATCTAATAGGGCTTCAATAATATCGTCAAGTTTGCCTTCCATGACACGATCTAATTGTTGAATTGTAAAGTTGATACGATGGTCAGTAATGCGGTTTTGAGGATAGTTGTAGGTTCTGATTTTCTCGCTTCTGTCACCAGTTCCAACCTGACTTTTTCTCACTTCGCCTTTTTCTTCTTCTTCTCTTCTTTTATATTCATCATAAACTCTAGCAGTTATTATTTTTAAAGCTTGTTCTCTGTTTTGAAGCTGACTTCTACCATCTTGGCAATTTACAGTAATTCCAGTTGGGACATGAGTTATTCTGACGGCGGAGTCAGTTTTATTGACATGCTGCCCACCAGCTCCTGTAGCACGATGAGTATCAATAATTAAATCATCCATATTAATTTCATATTCAACATCTTCTAAATCAGGCAGAACTAATACTGTCGCTGTTGAAGTGTGAATCCTTCCGCTGGCTTCAGTTTTCGGCACACGTTGAACACGATGAACGCCACCCTCAAATTTAAGTTCGCGATAAACGTCCTCACCTTTGATAATAAATGAAATATCACTAAAGCCACCAGCTTCACATTCAACAAAATCAAAAGTTTGAACCTGCCAGCCTTTTGTTTCAGCATAACGGCTATACATTCTATATAAATCGCCAGCGAAAATGTTTCCTTCATCTCCACCTGCAGCACCTTTGATTTCAAAGATTGCGTCACATTCATCGTTGGGGTCTTTTTCAATCAATAAAACTTCTAAACGGTCAATAAGCTGTTGTCTTTTTTCTTTTAATTCTTCAAGCTCCATTTCGGCCATTTCCCTTAATTCAGGATCATTGGCTAACAATTCTGCATCTTCAATGTGTTTCAAGGTTTCAACTAACTGATAATAAGCTTCAACTGGTTGTTGAAGTTTAGAGTGTTCTTTACTTATTCTTCCGTATTCTCTAGCATCAGAAAAAGATGAGCCACTGATCAGCATCTCATTTATTTCATTGTATCTGATTGCCATTTCTTTTAGTCTGGCTAACATTTTATCCATAAACAATCACCTTCTAACGAAATAATTATACTATAAGAGTATTAATAATCCAAATAAGCAAAAGATTAAATCGACAAGAAAAAACAGTTATTTTACTTGATAAGTTATGATTGAATAGGTGATGTCAAATAAGAATAATTTTTATTTTATAGTTTAATAGTGTAAAATTACTCTATGGAAGTAGTATACTTTTTAGCAAGCTTGCTTTTGATTTATGCAATATATCACAACAAGAATATAGAATTAACTTTCTATGATTTTGTTAGTGAAAAAGTAGAAAAAGAAAAAAGGATTGTCCATTTATCCGATGTTCATAATGATTTGTTTGGGAAAAACAATATTAGATTAATTGAATTGATTGAAAGTGTTAATCCTGATTATATTTTTATTACAGGGGATTTATTAGATTCAAGAAGAACAAATGTGAAAAGGTGTTATTATCTAATTGAGAAAATAATCAAAATTGCACCAGTTTATTTTGTGACAGGAAATCACGAGTCTAGAAAAAAATTTTATCCAAATTTCAAAGCGAAATTAATTGAATCAGGAGTTTGTGTTTTGGATAATCGAAAAGTAAAAATAGAGGAAATTAATTTAGTGGGAATAGATGATCCTGGTTTTAAAGCTAAACAAAACGAAAAAGTGTATCGAAAAATTGTTGAAGCGCAAATAAAAGAAATCCAGTTAGAGGATTTCAATATCCTTCTTGCCCATCGACCACAGTATATTGATGTATATTCCAAATTTGACTTTGATTTAGTTTTAAGTGGTCATGCTCATGGTGGTCAATTCAGGTTTCCTATCATTGGGGGCTTATTTTCACCTCAACAGGGAATCTTTCCAAAATATACTACAGGTGAATATATATTGAATAAAACAAAAATGATAGTTTCTAGAGGATTGGGAAATAGTCTGTTTCCGTTAAGATTGTTTAATAATCCAGAAGTTATTGTTATTGACTTTAAAAAACAACAAGAGAAAAAATAAAACGATGAGATAAAATTCATTGTTTTATTTTTAAAGCTTTTAAAGTGTAGCTAAATAATTATCTAATTCTTTTTCACAGATTTTATTTTTTTTAATTTTCGGTTGTAAGAACTGCTGGTTTTTAAAATGTACCAGATAAGGTTTTCGGATAGTTGAAAAACCATAGGTTAAAGGATTTTCATCGGTAACAACAAAGTCTGCTGATTTACCAACTTCAATCGAACCTGTTTCATTTTCAATTCCTAAAATAGAAGCATTTATCAAGGTTCCAGTATGCAAGGCAAAGTTTCTAGAGACTCCAACCAGTTTATGAAAATATTCTAATTCACGCCACATATCATAATGGGTGATAAAAGGACAAACGGTATCGGTTCCTAATCCCACAGTAATGCCATTTTCAAGGCATTTTTTGGTTCCTGAAAGGATTCCTTCTAATAAAACTTCGCTGTTATAGAGTACTATTTCACTAGCTTTTGAAACAACAGGATCAAACTTGGCTAAAGGAATAGCTGGAGAAATAGTGCAAACTAAAATAGCGCCAGTCTTTTTAAACAGTTCAATTGTATCATCATTCATTGCTGCACCATGTTCAATGGTATCTACACCATTTTCTAAAGCCATGACGATACCTTGGGGACTTTCTACATGAGCACATACTTTTAAACCTAAAGAATGAGCTTTGTCGCAACAGGCTTTCACTTGCTGTGCATTCATTCGAAGTTCACCAGGTTCGCCTTTGACTTTAGCATCTAAGACTCCACCGGTAATCATCAGTTTAATCCAGTCAACATTCGCTTTGGCATTATTTTCAATAAACTCTTCAAATTCTTCAATAGTTTTAGCACCATAAGCGACTGATCCTTCCATGTGACCGCCAGGAATAGTAACTGCACTATCACAGCTAAACACCCTTGGTCCAACAGTTTTACCGCTGTTGATTTCATCACGCAGTTGTGAATCGAAATTGCCTAAACCACCAACAGTTCTAACGGTTGTGGTTCCAGATAATACCTCAGTTTTTAAGGCATTACGACAAATGCTTTTTCCAATCTGTTGAAGAAGTTTATTGCTCATAACCAATTTTGCCAGTTTGGTGCTGTCTGTTTCTTTTTTCTTTGGAAAGCCAGTACCAGGGGTGTGGATATGTAAATTAATCAATCCGGGGATTAAATACTTACCTTGCAGATCAATTACATTGTTTTCTTTTATATTTTTAACCTCCTCAATACTAACAATAATTCCGTCTTCCACTGTAAGCATCATGTTTTCTTTTAGAACCATATCTTTGGTTCCGTCTAAAATATTGACATTTTTATAAACAGTTTTCATAAAATAATTATACACTTTAAAATTAAAAAGTTCTTTTTGTTTTTAAATAAAGGTATTATTATATAAGGAAAAGGTGGGTGTTATGTATGTATGGGGCAATCATCAATGCGATATTGGTAGTAATAGGAACAACTATAGGAATGGTAGTTGGCAAATTTTTAAAAGAGGATTTACAAAACCAATTAATAATAGCTATGGGATTATGTGTGCTTTTTATTGGCATAGATGGAATGTTAGAAATGAAATCGCCCTTAAATATGCTGTTATCAATGTCGATAGGGACATTAATAGGAAATGTTATCGATTTAGATGGAATGATTGTTAAAGCAGGAGATAAGATACAACAGAAATTCAGTTCCAAATCACCAATTGCTTCAGGTTTTGTAAATGCTTCTTTGTTATTTTGTGTTGGTGGCATGGCCATCGTTGGTTCAATCCAAGACGGATTAACTTCTGATTACAGTATCCTGTTAATGAAAGGAATTATAGATGCTGTCAGTGCAATAGTACTAGCTGCCAAGTATGGTATAGGAGTTTATTTTTCAGCTGGATTTATTCTTATTTATGAAGGCTCACTCAGTCTGTTAGCGTTGGTAATTGCTCCAATTTTAACTAATGAATGTATAATTCAACTTTCAGCAGTTGGTTCAATAGTTCTTTTGGCTGTTGGATTAAATATGCTTAATATTATTAAGGCTAAGCCGATGAATATGGTTCCAGCAATTATTCTCAGTGCTATTTTAACGATTGTATTTGCTATATAAAATTTTTGACAAGTCTACCATGATTTTATATACTTGAAATATTGAATTTAAAACGAAAAGAATAGTCATGCTATTGAAATAAAAATTTATAATAAAACCAGGGGGGGAAATATGATTAGAGTATTTGTGGATTCAGGAAGCAGCATAAAACAAGATGAAAAAGAAAAGTATAATGTTGAAATACTGCCTTTAAAAATTCTGTTAGGAGATAAAGAATATTTAGATGGTGTTGATTTAACGATGGAAGATTTTTATCATGCATTAATAGAAGAAAAACAATTTCCTAAAACCTCACTACCAAACATGATTGAGGCTAAAGAAAGAGTTATGGAATATGTAAATCAGGGTGATGATGTAATTGTTATTCCACTTTCAAAAGGAATTTCTTCAACTTATAGCACACTATATATGTTATTTCAAGATGAAGAAAAGGTTCATGTGATTGATTGTAAGACTGTTGTTGGTGGAGTTAGACTCATTGTTGAGGAAATCAACAGACATCGCAATCAGCCAATTGAAGTCGTTTTACAAAAGATTGAAGATATTCTTCCAAAGATAAGAGTTTTGGCAATCCCAAATACACTAGAGTATCTGTATAGAGGGGGTAGACTATCAAAAGCAGCCTATGTTGCTGGCAATGCAATGCAACTGAAACCATTTATCGCTATTGATAATGAGGATGGAGGAGTAAAAATGGTTAACAAAGTTCTAGGTAGAAAGAAAGCTCTTAAAATATTAGCCAACTATTTAGAAACAGAAAATTGTGATATAAGCTATCCGATAGTTCCTTCCTATACTTATGATCCATCAAATCTTGATGAATTGATTTCATTAACAAAAGATAAATATAAAGAGGTAATGATTGAATATGATAATCTTGACCCGGCAATAGCCTGTCACTGGGGACCAGGAGCATTTGGTTATATCTTTGTGTCAAAATATCCGTATACCAAAAAATAGTGTGTCTATAAAGATACACTATTTTTATGAATTTTAACGTCTATTGAGGATCGCTTTTAAATAAAACAATTAAACCAATAATTCCTATTGGTATTGAAAAATATGCCATTACACTTATACAAGTATTTAACATTATTGCAAAGAGCAGTATTCCAATACCTCTTAATGCATTTTTCATAAAAACCTCCAATCATCCTGCTGTTTACAATTTAATTATAATCCATTTTTATAATAAAAAAGCGCGATCAACAAAAGTGCGTCAAAATATGACACACTTTTTAAAGGATAAATAATTACATTCTTTCAGGAGCAGAAACACCAAGTAAATCTAAAGCATTTTTTAGTGTGACTCTGATAGCTTCTACCAGAGCTAAACGTTCTTTAGATAATTGAGGATTTTTTTCGTCCCAAATCTTATTAGTTGCATAGAATGAATGGAAATATTGAGCTAGTTTTTGAATGTAATTGCATACTTTATGTGGAGCTCTTGTTTTAGCTGCATCAGCTACCGTAGAAGTAAATTCGCCAATATGTTTTAATAAAGCAATTTCTTTTTCGCAATTCAACAAAGAGTAATGATTTAATCTTTCGAATGGATATTGTCTTAAAACCGAAGAAATTCTAGCATAGGCATATTGCGCATAATAGACAGGATTGTCATTAGTTTCTGATTTAGCCAGGTTAAAATCAAAGTCAAGATGAGTTTCTACAGCTTTACAAACAAAGAAATATCTTGCTGCATCTAAACCAACTTCATCAACTAATTCTCTAATGGTAATTGCATTACCAGTACGCTTACTCATTTTTACTTCCATGCCATCCTCTACAAGTCTGACCATTTGAATTAAGTCCACTTCTAAAGCGTCTTTTGGATGACCCAAAGCTATCATTGCTGCTTTCATTCTAGCAACATAGCCATGATGGTCGGCGCCCCAAAGATTGACCAGTTTATCATAACCTCTTTCAAACTTATATAGGTGATAAGCAATGTCTGGTGTTAGATAAGTATATGAACCATCTGATTTTTTTAATACTCTATCTTTGTCATCGCCGTATTCAGTACTTTTAAACCAAAAAGCTCCATCTTTCTGATAGGTAAGGTTCATAGCAACCATTTTTTCTAAGGCTTGATTCACTCTGTTATCATCAACAATCATCTGTTCAGAAACCCACGAATCAAACTGGCAACCATAATAGGCCAAGTCTTCCTTTATACGATTTAATTCTCTATTTCTACCTTCCCATCTAAAGAAATCGATAGCTTCCTGTTTATCAGTATGAAGATATTTATCGCCGACTTCATCAATTATTTCTTTGGTGATTTCAATGATGTCCTGTCCATAATATCCATCAGCGGGTAAGTTAAAATGTAAACCAAAATGTTGACGATAACGTCCAAAAATGGATTCGCCTAACATATCTATTTGATTACCGGCATCATTGATGTAGTATTCCCTTAAACAATCATAACCTGATTTTTTTAGCAGACGACATATTACATCACCCCAGGCTGCTCCTCTAGCATGACCACAATGTAAAGGGCCAGTTGGGTTAGCCGAAACATATTCAACTAAGATTTTCTGATTATTTCCACTTTTGTTTTGACCGTAATTTTCCTGTGCATCAATAACAACATTAATTATTTCAGCCAGGACAGTATTTTTGATAAAAAAGTTGATAAAACCAACACCAGCTACTTCTATTTTTTCAGCAAAATCACAGGTTTTATTTAATTTTTCAACCAACATATTAGCTGTAATAATTGGTTTTTGTTTCACCTGTTTGGTTAATTTCATAGCAATATTTGTAGAGTAATCACCATTATTACTATCTTTAGGAATTTCGATAAAAACAAAATCATCAGTCAGTTCAAGATCGAAAACTGAAAATGCTGCTTCAGCAATTTTATTTTTTAAGAGCGTTTCAATTTTGTTCATTTTTTACCTCTTTTCTACCATGACGTACGAAAAATTTTAACACATTTTTAAAAATTAATAAATATCTATAGGACATTCAAACAAAACGTCTTCATTTAATATCCATATTAAATATGATAATATTAGATTTAGAGAGGTAAGTCAAAATATGGCAAATATCAGCAATCTAAAAACAGAAATAAGAAATGAAAAGACAATGGATTTAGATTTATTATCCGTAAAAGAAATCATTGAAATTATGAATGATGAGGATAATAAAGTCATTGAAACAATTAAAGAAGCTTTACCTGAAATTGAAAAATTAATAACTGCGACAATTGAAGTAATTGCTGATGGTGGAAGAATCATCTATATAGGTGCAGGAACAAGTGGTGTAATTGGTTTGATGGATGCTGTTGAATGCAAGCCAACCTTTAATTGTGATCAGGAGTTTATTGGACTGATTGCTGGAGGAGCTGAAGCTTTTAATAGTGCAATAGGAGCTGTAGAAGATTCTAAACAGTTGGCAATTGAAGATTTAAAAAATATCAATCTGTCAGAAAAGGATATTGTTATTGGTATTGCTGCAAGCGGAAGAACTCCCTATGTTATTGGTGGATTAGAATACGCCAAAGAAATAGGAGCAAAAACGGGAAGTGTTTGTTGTAACTATAATACTGAAATTTCAAAACACTCTCAAAATCCAGTTGAAGTAAATGCAGGCTCAGAAATACTAACAGGTTCTACCAGATTGAAGGCAGGAACCTGTCAGAAAATCATCTTAAATATGATTTCAACTGTTACGATGATTAAATCTGGAAAAGTATATGGAAATCTGATGGTTGACGTTCAACCAACTAATGAAAAACTAGTCGAAAGATGTAAGAGAATTGTTATGGAAGCAACTGGATGTGACAAGGATATAGCTAAAGAAACTTTAGAAAAGTGTAATTACAGTTGTAAAGTAGCAATTATCATGATTCTGTTGGGAATCGATGAAAAAGAAGCAACCAAAAGACTGGAAGCTTCCAAAGGATTTATTAGAGAAGTTATTTAAAATTAGAAAAAGAAGGTTTTAATCTTTTAACAGTAAACAGACTTTTAGAAACAGGTCTGTTTTAATATCTTCTGCTTCCTGACTTTCTTTCATCGGTAACATCATAAATTTTTAATTGATATTCCTGGCAATAGCATAGGCGATAATGATGATATAAATCTCTGATTCTATAAAGTTTATTACCTTGATAATCGCCATATTTTTTTGCCAGAGTGGTAAAATCAGGAAACGAAGCATAATACTCTTCATCTAATGCTTCAATTTCTTTGATTATAGAAATTGCATTTTTATTCTCATAGTTTTTAATATTATCAGCTCTAAGAGAAATAATTATCAGCCTGTTTTGTTGCTTTATCGGATCAGTTTCACTAAGCCATTCAGATTCAGTTTTATAAACACTATGGTTAAACAGTTTTATGGCTTCAGAAGACAGCAGAGAAAGATCATCTTTGGTTAATCTGACATCTTTAAGTGATTTTCCTCTACCTTCTTCATGAGGGATGAAGAGTCTGGTTTTCTTACTTCCTTCTTTTTCTAAAATTTCAACTAATGCATTTATTTGCTTAATATTTTCTTTTGTCAGAGGAATTGAAGCGGTAAATGGAAGATTATATTTTTTTGCTGCTTTCATCATCCGAAATAACAAGTCGAAATCACCTTTTCTTCCAGCAAAACTGTCGTGATATTCTGCAAGACCATAAAATGTAAAGTTCAACTCTTTGATGCCTTCTTTTTTAAACATTAACATGAGTTCATCACATTGATTATCATTTCTCATTTTCATGCCGTTACACTGTAAAAAGTCTGTCATCGGACTTTTTAACTGGTGTAGTGTATTTAATGCTGCTTCAAAATGAGGATGTTCCATGGAATAGCCAAAAGAAAAAGAAGTTTTAAGATGTGGTAAATGTGTATTGATTTCATCAATAAAACGCTTAGCAATAACTATGCTTTTTTCCCAATTTATACCTTCAATTTTACCGTCCCAGGATAACAGGCAGTATCTGCAACGATTAAAACAAGGAACACATAAATTTTGTATCATTACAGAAGTTGTTTTCATAGAATCTTTTAGTTCAATCACCAATAATTTGAAGTGTATTTCTTTATAGAGATTTTATAATAGTGTTAAATCTTTCTTTATTGATATCTAATACTATTTCACAATGATGTTCTTCAAACTGGAAGTCTGAATAAACATCAGTGACTGTTTTACCATAGGTAACCTTACCTTTAGTTTCAACATAAATGCCACATTCATCTGTAACAAAGATAGATGGATCCTTCAAATAAACAAGTGGAGCCAAGGCTCTATTTTTTAAATTTCTGGTAACGTTTAAACCAAACATCACAATTTTAACGGTTGATATAAACACTTGTTGTGCACTGAATACATCAGCATAAACATTTTTTTCAGCTACTGGAGTTACATCTCCATAAGCATCTGTACCTCCGACAAATAATACTTCTTCAATCTGATCGATTAACTTGTATCGAGTCATCAAAATATCTGCTAACTGAGTTAGGGGACCATTGACAATCACAGTGAATTTTTCATCTTTAATATCATCAATATCGACAATTTGAATATCAGCTTGTTTTTTAATTAGAGATAAGAGCTGATCATTATCTTTTGACTTTTCTAAACTTAAAAATACTTTCTTCATCTTAATTAACCTCACTGTAGCATTTAATAGCTTCAACCATATATTCAACAAATTTTTCTCTATCAACATCCATCAGAACCGTAGCATTTGGCTTGTTAGCTGTAATGTTATTGATATCTCCTATGGTTGCACCTTTGGTATATTCACCTGCTGTTTCTATTTCAACATACATTTCTTTTAAATCAAATATTTCTGGATGATTTAAGACTAAAACAGCACATAAATCATGAATTGGTGCTCCAGGATAGCCAATTGTAAGATGGAATTGATAGAAAAATTCCAGCCATTGCCATACTATCTCAGCTACTGGATTATCAATCTGCTTAATCTCTTCAACATCTTTAGGAGTTACTAGAGCTTTTTCAGTCACATCCAAACCCGCCATGAATATTGGTAATCCGCTTTTGAAGACAATATCAGCTGAATCAGGATCAATTAGAATATTAAACTCAGCAGCAGCAGTCCAGTTACCATGTTTAATACCACCGCCCATAATTGATATCTGTTCTATTTTTTCTTTTAGATCAGGTCTGACCAATAATAGTGCTCCGACATTAGTTAAAGGACCGGTAGCGACAATGGTTACTTTTTCCTTTGACTCTTCCAGAATTTTAATCATAAGTTCAACAGCTGTTAAATCTTCTAATTCCCTTTCAGGCAAAGGTAATTCAGGGCCATCAAGACCACTCTCACCGTGAATATTTGTTGGTGCCTTTAATGATTCGATAACTAAGGGCTTATCCTGTCCTTTAGCGATAGGAACATTTAAATCAATAAGTGCACAGATGCGTTGGGAGTTATAAGCAGCTTTAGCAGCACTACAGTTTCCATTAACAGCAGTACAGGCTAAAATGTTAAACTCCGGACTTGCTTTAGCTACAACCCAGGCAATGGCATCATCATGACCTGGATCTCCGTCTAAAATTACATTAATAGGTTTTTTAATCATAAATTATTCTCCAAAATATATTAACTACATTATAACAAACATTCTCTCTAAAATAAAAAAAGTCTGACTGGACAAACTTCTTTTAATTTTCTTAATTTACTCCTTAATGCCGTATTTTTTATTGAATTGTTCAATACGTCCTGCAGCAGCTTGGAAACGTTGTCTACCTGTATAGAACGGATGACAGTTTGAACAAGTGTCAACTTTAATATCTTTTTTAGTAGAATGTGTCGAGAATTCAGTTCCACAAGAAGCGCAAGTAACTGTGATCTGGTAAACATCTGGATGAATATCTTTTTTCATAATACAATCTCCTTTCGCCTTGGATTTCATGCGAATCCAAAGTAAGTGCTTAAATATACTAACACAGTTAACAGTCTTTTTCAATAGTTAAATTGTTGGTTTTTTATTTAAATAATGTTTTTTATTCGATGTTTTCACGATAAATATCAGCACCTAAAGCTGAAAGTTTCGCCACAATATCTTCGTATCCGCGATCAATATGATAGATTTCATGGATTGTGGTAGTGCCTTCAGCTATTAATCCAGCTACAACCAGAGCGGCTCCACATCTTAAGTCGGTAGCTTTTACATCACAACCAATCAGTTTTGTTGGCCCCACAACAGTTGCTGAAGCTGGTCCCAAAATGATGTTGGCTCCCATTTTATTGAGTTCATGACAGTGCTTGAATCTTTCAATATAGATTGTTTCGGTGATTTTGCTGTTGCCTTTAGCCTGTGTTAACAGGGCTGTCAGTGGTGCCTGTAAGTCGGTGGCATAACCGGGGAAGGGCATAGTTTTAACATTGGTGGATTCATACGGTCCATCAGCTTTAATGATTTCGACCTGGTCATATGAGCACTTAATATTTACTCCAATTTCCTGCAGTTTAGAAATTAATGAATCTAAGTGATAAGGAATAACATTATCAACGACTACATGCTGTCCCATAGCAGCAGCCAAGATGATGTATGTTCCAGCTTCAATTCTATCAGGAATGATTTCATGGAAACAGCCTTCCAGTTTTTCAACTCCATCAATAATAATATTGCTTGTTCCTCCACCCCTGATTTTAGCTCCCATTTTATTTAGCATGTTAATGCAGTCGATGATTTCAGGTTCTCTTGCCGCATTTTCAATAATTGTTCTACCCTTGGCATAAACAGCAGCCATCAATATATTGATTGTTGCCCCAACAGAAGCGAAGTCTAAATAAATTGTTGTACCAATCAATTCATCAGCAGTAAGGATATAGTTACCATTATCATATTCAATTTTAGCTCCTAATGCCTCAAAGCCTTTGATATGTAAGTCAATTGGTCGAGGACCAAGATTACAGCCACCAGGCATTCTGATAGAAACATGTTTATATTTACCTAATAGAGCACCCATAAAATAATAAGAAGCTCTCAGTTTACTTACAGCATCAATTACAAGTGGTTTATTGACCATGTTTGTAGTATCAATGATTATTTCATCAGGGTGTAAAGTGTCTACCTCTATTTCCATATATTCTAAGATTTCTTTTAAACTATCAACATCGGAAATATCTGGGATACCAACAATTTTAATTTTTCCATAAGCTAAAACGGTAGCTGGTATTAAAGCTACTGTAGCATTTTTTGCTCCAGAAACTCTTATTTTCCCGTTTAGAGGCTTCCCTCCATTAATTTTAATTACTTCTTCCATAATTAATCACCAAAGATAGTATATAATAAATTTTAAAGTGATACAATTATAAACGGTGGTGAGCTCAGTGGACTACAAAAATAAAAAATTAATGTTTTCAATAACCAACTTTCTTTCTTATATAGCTGAAGGTGTTGGCTATTGTATGCTGATTACCTATCTGATTTCAATAGGATATACAGCAACACAAAGAAGTATGATGATTTCTTTTGGTGCATTATTATCAATATTTTTTCAATTCCTGGTAGGTTATTTATGTGATAAAAATAAGACTATCAGAAGGTACATAATTTATTCGTATATTGTTTACTCAATCGTAGTGATAGTTTTATATGCTTATAACACCTATAATTTTTATGTTCACTTTGTATTGGTGGCATTAAATGCGGTAATGTTTAGAATTAATATGGGACTGTTGGATTCATGGGTTTTAGAAAGTGGAGAACAATGCAAAACAAATTATGGTTCTATTAGAGCTTTCGGTTCAATTGGCTGGGTAATAGGGTCCTGGTTAGCAGCGCGTGTGCTGGATTATTTGGGTTATATTTATATCGGATTGGTTTTTACTATTATTCATGTAATTTTGATTGCGATAAATTTAAAGATGGATGATGTTGTCAAAGAAAGTCAGGAGAAAATAGATTTAAAATCAGTTGGAAAACTTTTTGAAAATAAAGGTTATATCTATTTGATATTGATAATGTTTGGCATTTTTATGATGCAAACAGCTCTGGATTACACAATTGTAAGTAAACTGGATTCTCTGAAAGCTACTAATTCACAGATAAGTTATTATTGGATGATAACAGGAATTGTTGAATTGCCATTGTTTTTTTACGGTGGAAAAGCAATTAAAAAATTTGGGGCGATTACATTATTGGTTGTATCAATTATCTCTTATGGTGTAAGGTTTTTATTTTATGGTCTTTCAGTAACGGTAGGACAAGTTCTGACTATTTCTTTACTGCAGGCGACTTGCTTTCCGATTATGCAGATAGTGTCAAAACAATTGATAGATTTTGAATCGCCGGCAAGTTTAAAAAGCAGTGGTCAACAGGTAGGCTTAGCACTATATTCATCAGTAAGTGCCTTAATAGCTCCATTGATAACAGGTGTTATTGAAGATGCTTTCAGTGTCAATGTCGCCCTATATGTAATAGGATGTTTTGCTTTATTCTCACTACTATTTACCTGTTTTTATGTCAGAGAAAAGAAAAAACAAGGTTTATTCAACTAGATAGATAATATCTTACCATTTTGTTCTTGAAAACCCTTTCAAAATATAATAAAATCAATGTAGATTAGATAAAAATGATTAGCAAGGAGGTTTTTGATAATTATGGCAGAAGTAAAAGTTTTAGTTACCGATCCAGTAGGACTGCACGCTCGTCCTGCAACTGTTGCAGTAAATGCAGCTAGCAAATGCAAATGTAAAGTTACAATTTCATACAAAGGACGTTCAGTTGATATGAAGTCAATTATGGGCGTTATGTCTTTAGGTATCCCTACTCAGTCTGAAATTGTAATTACTTGTGATGGAGAAGGCGAAGATGATTGCATCAAAACTATCGTCGAAACATTAGAGGCTCAGAAAGTAATCGGATAATTAAGAAAACTTAAGGGGAAGAAAATACTTTCCCTCTTTTTAAAATTAGGAGAAATAATAATATGAGTGTACAGGAAAAATATTTAAAATGGTTAAATCATCCTTTTATGGACGAAGATTTAAAACAAGAATTAGAAAACATGAACGAAACTCAGAAAAAGGATGCCTTCTATAAGGATGCTGAGTTTGGTACCGCAGGAATGCGTAATGTTTTAGGTGCTGGGACAAACAGATTAAATGTTTATACAGTTAGAAAAGCAACAGTTGGTTTTGGTAATTACCTGAACAGAAAAGATGGTGAGGTTTCAGTTGCTATTGCTTATGACAATAGATATAAATCTACAGAATTTGCAATGGAATCAGCAAGAATTTTTGCATCTTTAGGTATAAAATCTTATGTGTATAAAACTTTAAGAACAACTCCACAATTAAGCTTTACTGTCCGACATCTAAAATGTGATGGCGGTATCATGATTACTGCTTCACACAATCCAAAAGAATACAATGGATATAAAGTATATGACAAAAACGGCTGTCAGTTAATTCCGGAATTAATTGAAGGTGTAATTGAGGAAATCGGCAAATTGGGGCCTGATTTCATTGAAGCACCAAAATTAACTCCTGAACAGGAGAAACTGATTAATTATGTTGGCAAGGAAATTGACGAGATTTATATAAATGAAGTTTTAAAGATTCAGTTAAATCCAGATCTTCCTAAAGATAATTTTAAAGTAGTTTATACTCCACAGCATGGAACAAGTTTAATGCCGGTAAAAGCATTATTTGAAACTGTTGGATATGATACAGTATACGTTGAAGAACAATGTACTTTTGACCCTGCTTTCTCAAATACCCTGGTTCCAAATCCAGAAGATCCGGAAGCGTATATTTTAGCTTTAGAATATGCTAGAAGAGTAGATGCTGACATCGTTTTGG
This sequence comes from Erysipelotrichia bacterium, assembly GCA_012520255.1. Classification (GTDB taxonomy): domain Bacteria; phylum Bacillota_I; class Bacilli_A; order Erysipelotrichales; family Erysipelotrichaceae; genus UBA1783. The sequence goes on from JAAYOQ010000015.1 coordinate 51,973, forward strand.
CTACAGACCCTGATGGTGACAGATTAGGTGTAGCGGTGAAAGACGGAAAAGATTACACTTTAATGACCGGAAATCAGACGGGGTCAGTATTAATTGAGTATATCTTCTCACAAAGACGTGAAAAAGGCTTAATGCCTGAAAATCCAGTAATGTTTAATACTGTCGTTACTTCAGATTTAGGTGAGATAATCGCTAAAGAATATGGAGTAGAAACTGAAAAAACACTAACAGGATTTAAATATATTGGCGATAAGATTGAAGGATACAAAATCAGTAAAGAGAAAAACTTCGTCTTCGGTTATGAAGAAAGTTATGGTTATCTGGTTAAGGAAATTGTTCGAGACAAAGATGCAAACCAATCATGTCTAATGTTGGCAGAATGTGCTAATTACTACAAGAAAAAAGGTTTAACCTTACTTGATGTATTAAAACAGTTATATGAAAAGTATGGAACATATTTAGAAACCATTCAGTCAATCACTTTGACAGGCGCAGATGGAGCAGCGAAACTTCAACAGTTGCTGGCTAACTTAAGAGCCAATGTTCCAACAGAGCTAGGTGGCTATAAGGTTGTTAAATACCAGGATTTCAGAACAGCTAAATGTATTGAAAATGGAGTAGAAACAAATATTGTTGGTTTTGATAGAAGTGATGTTCTAAAATACTTTATGGAAGATGGTTCCTGGATTGCGATTAGACCTTCAGGGACTGAACCAAAGTGTAAATACTATTATTGTATTAAAGGTGAAAATCAAGAAGACGTCGAAAATAAAAAGGAGAAATACTTCAAGTCAATTGAAGAAATCACAAAATAAAAGAATCGGGCTAAAAAAAGCCCGATTTTTATGACATTCTTTTTTTGTTTAGTTATAATAGTTAGACAGGGAGTGTGATTGATGTGATTTCAAAGAATTTAGCAACAGAAGTTTTAAATATCGCGACAGAAACAGGAGCGGATTTTGCTGAAATATATTTAGAAGAAGAAAACACAGCCAGCATTGGTGTCGATAACGGCAAGGTTGAATCTTGTAATGATTCGTTGACATATGGTGCTGGTATCAGGCTTTTAAAAGGCTTGCAAAGTGTGTATGGATATACAAATGATCTTACAACTAAAGGTTTAAAGAAGTTGGCTAAAGATTTATCGGCTTCATTTTTTGGAGAAAGAGAAATTGAATTAAAGACCATTAAAAAAGTAAGAGCAGGGAAAAAACATTTACCAAAGATTCCATATGACACTTATCCAAGAGAAAAGATTGTAAAGATGTTAAAAGAAGCATCGGAAGTGATGAAAAATTATGATGAATCAATCGTCAGAACAACAGCCCAGTTTGCTTACAGCAATAAAAAAATAACCATCTTTAATACTGACGGAAAGCAGTTTTCTGATATTCGATGTAGAGGTCGAGCTGCTTTAGTAGCAGTAGCTTCTAAAGATGGAAAAATTGAAACGTTCTATAGAGCTCCAGGAGCACAAAAGGGAATGGAGTTCTTTTTGGAGGAAGTTGATTTAAATCAGTCAGCTAAGGAAGTGGCAAAATCAGCTGTAACGATGTTATCGGCTAAAGAGTGTCCATCGGGGAAAATGCCAGTGGTTATTGGTAGTGGTTTTGGTGGAGTAGTTTTCCATGAAGCCTGTGGTCATTCATTAGAGGCAAGTGTAGTTTCGAAAGGTTTATCTGTTTTTTCTGGTAAAAAATCAGAAAAGATTGCTTCAAACATTGTCAGTGCAGTAGATGATGCAACAATTGAAGGAGCCTGGGGCTCGGGTAATATTGATGATGAGGGAAACAAGACTCGAAGGAATGTTTTAATCAAAAATGGTATTTTGAACTCTTATTTAGTTGATGATTTTAACGGAAGAAGAATGAACGAAAAAGGAAACGGTGCAACTAGAAGACAGTCATATAAATATGAACCAACCAGTAGAATGAGCAATACTTTTATTTTGCCAGGCGAATCTACGCCAGATGAGATTATTGCCGATACTGAATTTGGTTTATATGCCAAAAGTATGGGTGGCGGCAGTGTTAATCCAGCTACTGGAGAATTTAACTTTGCGGTTAATGAGGGTTATCTGATTCAAGATGGCAAGATTACACATCCAGTTAAGGGAGCTACTTTGATTGGTTCGGGTAAAGAAGTCCTATTGCATGTTGATAGGGTTGGAAATGACTTAAAAAGAGAACAGGGAATGTGTGGGGCAAGTTCTGGTATGATTCCAGCGGATGTTGGTCAACCAACTATCAGAGTAAGTGAAATTACAGTTGGAGGAACTGGAGGAGATATGAACAATGGTTAAATATAAAAAAATCTTTAAAAAAGCTGAAGAAGAAAAAATAGAAGCTTTAGAACTGAAAATAAAAAAATCTAATAATTTCTCTTTCTCGTTTTTCAATAACGAAATCAATTCATATAAAATGAGTAACTCCTTTGTAATATCAGCTCGAGGAATCTATAACGGTAAAATGGGTACAGCTGATAGTGAAAAATATGACAAAAATACAATGGACTACATTATTGCTCGCATTAAAGAAAATGCTATGTTAATGGATAGCGAAGATGAGCCATTAATATTTAAGGGTTCAAAAGCATATAAAAGAAAAAATGTGTTTAATAAGAAATTAGCAGCTACTTCAGCAGAGGAAAAAGTTAAAAAAATCAAGTCATTAGATAAAGCAATAAAAAAAGCCAGTGACTTAATAACAAATGTAGAAACTCATTATTATGAAGCAGCTGAAGAATATACAATTTTAAATTCTTATGGTTTGAAGCTTACTTCAAAAACGAATTATGCTTTAGTATATAGTTCGGCAACAGCTGATGATGAAACAGGCGAAACGAAAGTTCAAACGGCATATCGTTTCATCACCGATTTAGATAATATCGATGAAAAAATTTTTGCTCAAGAGATTGTTGAGAAGACTATTTCTCAATTTGGCTCAACTCCGTGTGCTTCAGGAAAGTACAAGAGTGTATTTTCGCCAAAGGTAACAGGAGCTTTATTGTCAGCGCTATTGTCGAATATTTCAGCTGAACAGGTTCAAAAGAAATCTTCTTTGTTAGCTGATAAATTAGGGCAGAAAATATGCTCCAGTAAAATAACAGTTACTGAATCACCATTGAAGAGAAATCCGTTTTTCAGATATTTTGATGATGAAGGTGTTGCTACTTATGATAAAATACTGATTAAAAACGGAGTTTTACAGACATATGTCTACAATCTTCAAACAGCGCATAAAGATGGTGTTGAATCAACAGGAAATGGTTATAAAGCAAGAGGAAAAATAGATATCGGACTGGTAAATGTGGCAATGAAACCAGGAAGATTAAATCAACAACAACTTTTAGAAAAATTAGGAAAGGGAATTTATATCGACGAAATAAGTGGTACGCATTCAGGTTTACATTCACAATCAGGGAATTTTTCTTTGATTGCCAGTGGATTTATGATTGAAGACGGTAAAAAAGGACGACCAGTAGCACTGATAACGATTGCTGGTAATATATTTGATGTCTTTAATGATGTAATCGCAGTTGGAAATGATGTAGAACTACAAACTGATGGTTATGAAGTACCTTCCATTTTAATTAAGCAAATCGCGATATCAGGAGTATGATTATGATTAATGAAAAAAGACAATGGCAATTACTGGAAAAAATTGGTTTCAGCAGAGTAGGTGGCTCAAAAGAAGAAAAAAAGGCTGCACTTATATTAAAAGAAACGATAGAAAAAACAAATAATGAAGCTCTTATTGAAGAATTTGAAGTTGATTGGCAAAAGATAAAAGCAGCCAGTTTAAAAACAGCTAAGAGAGAATATCAGGTAACAGCTTACTATCAATGTGAAAACACTGATGAAGAAGGCCTGACAGCTCCGTTTTACTATTTTTCAACTGATAGTGCAGTGGGCATAAAAAAATGTGAGGGCAAAATTGTTTTAATTAATGGATATTTAAGAATGAAAACATATGAAAAACTTTTAGAGGGAAAAGCGGTGGGGTTCATTACTTTTTCTGGTGAATTAAAAGATGCTAAAGAAGACACTGATTTAGAAAGCAGAGAACTGAGGTCACCACAAAGAGAAAAAGGAAATCTTCCAGGAGTACATATGACAGTTCATGATGCTATGGAACTGGTTTTAGAAAATCCACAAGAAGTAACGCTGAATGTTCAGCAAGATACATTTAAAATCAACTCTCAAAATGTAGTTGCACAAATAAAGGGCGAAAACAATAATGAAATAGTAGTTTTTACTGCTCATTATGATTCGGTACAATTTTCATCAGGAGTTTATGATAATGGAGCTGGAAGTGTCATATTGATGGAACTTTATCACTATTTTCTGGCAAATAAGCCAAAAAGAACAATTAGATTTGTTTGGTGTGGTTCAGAGGAAAGAGGATTGCTTGGTTCTATTCATCATGTCAAAAACAATAAAGATTTAATTGAAAATATTATCTTAAATATAAACGTAGATGTAGCTGGTCCAGTTTTAGGAAGTGATGTAGCGGTTGTTACCGGACCAGAAAGTCTAGTTCATTATATTGACTATCTGGCTAAGGAAAAAGGTTTTGAAATAAAGGTAAAACAAGATATTTATTCTTCAGATAATATGCCATTTGCATACAAAGGAATACCAACAGTATCTTTCGCCAGATTTGGTGGCAGTGGACAAGCCTATATCCATGATCGCTATGATCAGTTGTTCTTTATGGATTCTAAAAATTTGAAACGTACAGCTGAATTTGTCAGAATATTTGCGGAAAGAATGATAAATAGTTATGTTTTCCCTGTGCCAAGAGAAATGCCGGAAAATATGGTTGAAAAAGTTACTGAATACCTGAATGACAAAATGACTGAAGAATAAAAAACAATTAATTATTTACAAAGACAATAAAATCATTTGAATAAGTGAGAATAATTGTCTTTTTTTGTTATAATGACTATGTTAAAGGAAGTAAAAGTATGAGCAATTATAAAAAGATTTTAGGTGGACTATTAGCAGCAGCTGTAGGTGATGCTATGGGGGCAGCTACTGAAACAAGGAATACAGACCAAATCAAAGAAAGATTCGGTGGTTTCGTAATGGATTTTATTACTCCACCTGATGATGTTTTTGCTAGAGGATTTAAAAGAGGAAGTGTTACTGACGATTTCTCATTAGCCTACTATACAGCTATGGCGATAATAAATCACAAAGGCATAATAAATAATACTACTGCTCATGCAGCATTAATAAATTGGGCTAAGACACCCTATTATAGACTTGCTGGTCCAACAACCAATGTGGCAATAAACAGAATATTGGGCAAAGAAGATACTGATTCTGGTGTTTTTAAACCAGCTTATGATAACTTAAAAGGAACAAATGGAGGGGCAATGAAAATTGCTCCAGTTGGTTTGGCAAGTGGAGGGGATGTTGACAAAGCGATAAAAAATGCTATCACCATCTGTAAACCAACTCACAACAATAGCACATCTTTAAGTGGAGCCTGTGCAGTAGCTGCTGCGGTTGCTCAGGCATTAAACAAAGATGCTACAGTTGATTCAATGGTTTCTGCAGGATTAAAAGGAGCTTTAGAAGGAGAAAAACATGGAATTCAACTGGCGAATCCTTCAGTCTACAAAAGGATACTTTTAGCTGTTAACATCGGTAAAAGATGTAAAAATGACATCGTAAAAGCAATGAAGGAACTATCAGATATTATTGGTTGTGGTCTTTCAGCTGCTGAAGCAGTTCCAACGGCCTTTGGCCTATTGGCAGCTAGTGAAGGTGATGTTGAAAAAGCAGTGATTGCAGCAGTAAACATAGGTAATGATACTGATACAATTGCGACTATTGTCGGAGCTATGGCTGGTACATTAAATAGTTATTACAATAAAAAACAACTGGAATTAATAAATCAGGTAAATAGATTTGACTTGGAATATATCGCAGATAAATTGGTGAATTTATATGAATAAACATATGCTGATGATAGCTGGAAGCGATATAGACAGTTTTTATCAGGTAGAAGCTTTTCCTGGTGCTGGAGATGTGACAATGGCTAAACCTCTAGGTGATAAAGTAGGGGGTTGTGTTTTAAATGTTGCAGCAATAAGTGCAGCTTTAGGAAGCAGGGTAAAAGTGTTAGATTACTTAAAGAAAGATGATGAAAAAACCCTTTGGTTAGTAGATGAATTAAAAAAGAAACAGATTGATGTTTCCAATTTACAATATGATAATGATGTGATTAATGGAAGCTGTCTAATTATGCAGCATGAAGATGAAAAGTGTATTTTTGTAATTGAGCCTGTCAGACCTTTTTTCAAAGTTGATGAAAAAATGCAGGATTTATTGGATAATTCATCTTACATTTATAGTTTGATGCATACGTTAAGACTTTCTTTTGAGCAATTTGACTGTCTATTAAAAGCTAAAAATAAGGGGGCAAAAGTAGTGTTTGATGGTGCTAGTCAATATACCGATGCTAAAGAAGCACAGATGATAATTGATCTGGCGGATGGTCTATTTTTAAACAAGCAATCATTTCAAAGATTGACTAACAGTCTGGGTTATGATGGCAAAGAACTTTTAAAAAATAAGATGGAATTTATTTGTGTAACAGATGGCGCCAATGGAGCAATATGTTATACTAAAGATGATGAGTACTACTTCGAAGCACTAGATGTTGAAGTGGTAGATTCTACTGGTGCAGGAGATGCTTTTGCTGGCTGTTTCTTACATTTTTTAAGCAAGGGTTATGATTATGAAAGCTGTTTAAAGCTGGCAACAGTTAATGGCGGATATGCCTGCACAGTCATTGGGGGAAATAGCGGAACTTTAACAGAGGTTGAGCTATTTGAATTGGCAAAAAAGAATAATATTGAGGTGAAAAGATGAAATTAATAATTGATACAGCTAATGTAAAAGAAATTAAAAGATTATGTGAAATTCTAAATGTTTGGGGGGTAACAACAAATCCCACAATTATCAGCAAAGAAAATAAACCGTTTGAGGAGGTTATTTCCGATATTGATAAGGTGTTAGAAAAAGATCAAGTACTGTTTGTTCAAGTTGTTTCAACTGACTATGAATCGATAGTCAAAGAGGGAAGATATATTGCTACTTTAAGAAAAAATATTGTTGCAAAAATTCCAGTTACTGCTGATGGTTTAAAGGCAATCAAGACCTTGCATAAAGAAGGCATTAAGATTTTAGCTACTGCAATAAATAATGCTACTCAGGGTTTTGTAGCAGCTTTAAATGGAGCAGAATATCTGGCACCATATGTTAACAGAATGACTAATTATACTGATGGTGTTGAAGAAACAATTATTCTCCAGCAGATGCTTGATGCCCATGATTTAGATACTGAAATTATTGCTGCTTCACTAAAGAATACCGGTCAGGTAAAAGAGTTGATAAGAAATGGTATTGAATCAGTGACACTTCCAGTTGATATTGCTGATCTGATGTATTTAAATCCAGCAACTGATACTGCGGTAGAAGCTTTTACTAACAGTTGGTATAAGGCTTATAACAAAAAGACTTTAATATAGTAATCTAAAGTCTTAGCTAAATTTAAATAAAAACCAGGACATTAGTTTGAAAAAGAGCTATTGTCCTTTTTTTTGGCGAGTTGTTTCTTTACTTTTATAATTTATACCATATGGTTCGGTGTCATTTGATCTGTTTAAAGTAAGTTCAAAGTCATGAATTTCATATTCACTATAGTAAACTTCATAATCAACTGAAAATAAGACGACATTTTTTTCAAGGCGTAAACCATCCTCTGGACGATAGTAAACATGTTTGCCTCTATCAAAAGAAATAATTCCCCAGTCATCGTTGTCAAAAAGAAAAAACAGTGTAGCAGAAGAATTTTTCTCTTTATCAAAAGCGATTATCACTGCCTTAACAGGTGAATTTTCTTCTGTTGCGATAACAAAATCTAACAACTCATAATCAGGATTATTGTTATTAAAATTATTAACAAAATCATATACATCTGTTTGTGATGATTTGTCATAATAAATTAGCACATCTTGTTTTTGGTTATCTTTAGAGCAACCACCTAGCAAAACAATTAAAATTATTGTAATTAACAGGATATGTTTTTTAAACGTCATGATTAGAAGTCTCCATTTCATTAATATAAATAAAAAATATAATAAAAAACAATTTTTGTAAATGTCAGTTCATTAAATTAGTGCAAATTAATAATGAACAGGTGTTTACTCGAATAAAAAAAGGTGTATAATAATAACGAACAGGAGTTTATTATTATGGCACAAGTATTAAAGGAAGCGGTTAAAGATAAAATAATAGCAGCTGCCAAAGAGGAGTTTTTAAAAAAAGGATATAAAGAAGCCAGTATGAGAGCGATTGCTAGAAAAAGCAAAATGACAGTTGGCAATTTATATCGTTATTTTTCCAGTAAAGAAGAAATGATAATTCATATTGTTTCTCCTCCAATGCTATTGCTGGATAAGCTTTTAAAAAAAATAACTGGTAATAAACTCACTTTTTATTCTGAATATATTGATTTAAGTGGTGAGAATTTATCAGATTTAAAGGAGAAAATTAATATTTTTGTTGAAGGAATGGTAGAAATCTATCAGCAACATAAAGTTGAATTTAATGTTTTGCTGATGCATTCAGAATTAAATGACGAAATAACTAAGTGGTGTGCCAAGCTGATAAAACATCTTTTGACCAGCAGAAACAATATTAAAGAATATGAAGAAGAAGCGCTGATGCTTTCTCAAAGTTATGCGGTGGGGCTATTTAGTGGATTGAAAGAAATATTTGCTATCAGTGAATTGAATACAGAAAGATTAATAAATGTTACAAAGCTGTATTTGGAAAGTTGCCTGTCGATGTTTCAGTTTGATTTTAAAAAGAGTTTAGGTGAATAAAATGAGTTTTATTGAGTTTAATAATGTTTCAAAAATATACAAAATGGGTGAAGTTGAGATAAAGGCTTTAGATGATATCTCTTTTGAAATTGAAAAAGGAGAATTTGTCTGTGTTTTAGGTGCTTCAGGAGCAGGAAAAACAACAATTCTAAATATATTAGGAGGTATGGATAGCGCCAGTAGTGGAGAAATTATTGTTGACGGGAAAGATATTTCTAATGCGAATGAAAAACAGTTAACTGAATATCGTCGCTATGATATTGGTTTTGTCTTTCAATTTTACAATCTGGTTCAGAATTTAACAGCATTCGAAAATGTTGAATTGGCAACTCAAATTGCTGAAGATCCGATGAGTTCAAAAGAGGTTTTAAAAATAGTAGGATTACAGGACAGAATGAATAATTTTCCTTCACAACTGTCAGGTGGGGAACAACAACGTGTTGCAATTGCCAGGGCAGTGGCTAAAAATCCTAAACTTTTACTATGTGATGAGCCAACAGGCGCTTTAGATTATGTCACAGGGAAACAGGTTTTAAAAGTCTTGCAGGATATGTGTCATAAACATGGTGTGACAGTAGTTATGATTACTCATAATGCTGCTTTGGCCGATATGGCAGATAAGGTTATTAGAGTAAAAAGCGGTAAAATTAGAAATATAAAAATAAATGAAAGTCCAAAGAATGTAGAGGATATTGAATACTAATGTTTAGAAAAGATACATTTAGATTAATAAAGCGCAGTTTAAATCGATTTTTGTCCCTGGTTAGTATTGTTGCTATCGGTACAGGCTTCATGATGGGTTTAAATTCTGCTCCAACACTGATGAGAAATAGTGTCGATAAATATAATTTTGATTCCAATCTTCATGATATTCAATTGTTTTCTTCATATGGTTTTTGTGATGAAGACATCGAAGTTATTAAAGAGATTGATTTCATCGATGGTGTGTTCGCTTCAAAAATGCAGGATGTTTTTATTGATGTTGAAGATATTGGACAAAGAGTAATCAGATTAAGAGAATTGGAAAGCGATGTTAATAAAATTGAACTGGTAGAAGGTCGCTTGCCAATGAAGGCTGATGAAGCTGTATATATTGTTGGAGAATTTGAAGTTTTTGATATTGGTGATAAAATAACAATCTATTTGGACGATTCAGATGTTTCTAAATTAATTAAGAATACGGAATTTACAATAGTGGGCAAGGTTAAAAGCAGTGAATATATGTCGCTATTTCTATCGACATCGATGTTAAAGAATTTGGATTTAGATAACATCTTCTATATTTTAAACAGTAATTTTATTAGCGAATACTATACGACAGTTTATCTATCGGTTGAAAATGCTGAAGAATATCATACAACCACAGATGAGTACTTTGATTACATAAACAAGAAGGTTGAAGAATTAGAGGTTGATACAATTGAACAACAGGACTTTTTAAAGGAAAGGCTTTTAATAGAGATTGAAAAAGAGCTTATTGAAGGAGAAGAATTATTCCAGCAAAGAAAAGCTGAAGGAGAAAAAGAACTTGAAAAGGCTAAATTAGAACTGGAACAAGCTAATCTGATGTTGATTGTTGCTCAAATGGAAATAGACAATAATCTTTTGACATTAAAAACTTCGGAAAAGAAACTATTAGATAATGAAAAGCTTGTTGACAGCAATTTAAAACAGATTAATGATGCAATAAAAGAGATAGAAACAACCCAGAATAAAAGTATCGATGAAGTATACAGCCAGATGACGACTTTGTATCAGACATATAAAGCTTTAAAAAGAATCGAGACAGTTGAGAATCAGACTGGGGAAAATATATATGGACAACTGATCGAACAAAACAATAACTTAAGGTTGATAATTAATGAAAACACTGCTTTAAAGCAAGAATATCAAGCACAATTGACTGTTGTGAATGATAAACTGGCTATTGAAACAAATCCAGAGGAGATAGTTAATTTAAACAATCAGAAAAGAAATTTACAGGCTAGAATTGAGACCTGTGATATCACAATACAAACATGTCAAGAAATATTAGATATCAATGAAACAATCATAGATAACATGGAAGATAATCCTGAAGGAAATACAAGTCCAACTCAATTAGCGATGGATGAAATTGATAAAATAGCAGGAGGTTCAATTGAAACTACCTATATTCAGCTGACTCAGCTTGTTGAAGGTAAAAAGGATTTAGAAGCAGCAAAGGCAGAAATAGAAGAAGGTAAAAAACAAATTGCTGAAGGGAAAAAGCAGCTTGATGCTGCTCAAAAAGAGTTAGATGTCAATAAAAAAGAATATTTAGACGGTTTACAACAGTACCGCGAAGGTCTGATAAAATTCAATGCCGAAATCGAAAAAGCAGAAAATGATTTAAAGTTAGCCAGACAACAGCTGAAAGAACTGCCTAATGCCGGTTGGATGATTTTAAATAGAGATTACCACTATACAAGTATAATGTTTAAAAACACTGTGTCACAAATGCAGTCGATAGGCAGCATATTGCCGTTACTGTTTTATCTGGTAGCAGCGCTGGTATGTATGACTACGATGAAGCGTTTGATTGATGAACAAAGAGGGCAAATAGGAATTTTTAGAGCTTTAGGTTTCAGTAAAGGGCAGATAATTGAAAAATATGTAGTTTATGCTTTTTTCGCAACTTTTATTGGTTCTATTATTGGTATATCAGCAGGTCAACCGGTTTTTACATTAGTTATCTATGATACTTGGCGCCTGATGTATGATTTTCCTGAATTTCTAATTTCGTATCCAATTGAAAATATGTTAATCTGTTTTGTCAGTTTTAGTGGATTGATGATGACAGTTGCAGGAATTGTGGCCCAAAACAGTTTAAAAGAAGTGCCAGCGCAATTAATGAGACCAAAAGCACCTAAAAAAGCTAAACAAGTTTTATTGGAAAAAGTTAAATTTATTTGGAAAAGATTATCTTTCACCAGCAAAATCACTGTAAGAAACATATTTAGATATAAAACAAGGTTTTTTATGACAGTAATTGGCATTGCAGGTTGTACCGGTTTGTTGTTGTTGGGATTTGGTATTAAGGATTCTATCAGTGATATAGTAAATATTCAATATAAAGAGTATTGGACTTACAATACAATTGTTAATTTGGAAAACGATCACAACATTGAAGAAATAATCACAGCTTTAGAAAATGATTTAGAAAATGATTTTATTGTTCCAATAATGACATATAATGGCAAAATATATAATTCACGTAATGATGCCACAATCATTGTTGAGGTTTTAAATGCCAGAGACAGTGGTAATATTTTTAGTTTGTATGATGCAAAAACATCAGAGAAATTAAGATTAAAGAATAAGGGAGTCATTATTTCTGAAAAATTTGCGAAAACCAATGGTTTAAAAACTGGAGATTATATCATATTGGAATCAATTAATGGAATAAAGGCAGAAGTGCAAATCACTGATATCTGTAAAATGCATTTCCAGCATTATCTTTATATTTCGGATAATCTTTATCAACAATTGTTTGAGGAAACAATTCACTACAATAAAATTGCGATTACTAACTCTAAAGGTCATAAAAAAGTTCAGTTGAGTTTAGAAGGTATAAAAAACGTTGCTTCGGTAACGGATTTTACAACTTTTGTAGATCAGTTTAATGCAACTATTGAAGCTTTAGATATAATTATCGGAGTAGTCATAATTGCTTCCGGTGCTTTAGCTTTTGTGGTTCTGATAAACTTAACACAGGTGAACATATCCGAAAGAACCAGAGAGATAGCGACCTTAAAAGTAATTGGTTTAAGAGATTATGAAATTTACAGCTACATATTTAAGGAAATCTTGCTGTTGTCAGCTATTGGAGGTTTATGTGGGTTGCCGTTAGGAAAGGTTTTGTTAAAAATGGTAATGTCAATAATTGAAATAGATATGATTATGTTTCCAACTCAAATAAAACCGCTAAGTTATGCAATCGCTTATGGAATCACTTTCATCTTTACTTTCATCGTTTTGCTATTTACTAGAAAGCCATTAAGAAAAATAAAGATGGTCGAGTCTTTAAAGTCAATCGAATAAAAAAGGTATAGAAAAAAAGCCTATAATTTTTATCAAAAATGTAGTACAATTCATAATGGAGGGTTGTTTATGGATTTAAATAAGCTTAGAAGTTTCTATGATGGATATGGTATGCAAAGCTATGAAATCTTTGGTGCTCATTTACATGAAAATGGAACAATCTTTAGATTATATGCTCCTAATGCCAAGAGTGTAAGAATAGCTGGCGATTTCAACAATTGGAATCAAAATGAAACATTCCTATTTAAATCAGACTTGGGATTTTGGGAAATATTTCTTGAAAACGTCGGCGAGTTTGCCAGATATAAATATGTTATTGAAGATCAAAAAGGCAATCTGGTCGAAAAAGCTGATCCTTACGGTTTTTATAATGAATTAAGACCAGGGGTATGCAGTAAAGTAGTTTCTTTAGAATATCCTTGGCAGGATCAAAAATGGATGGCTAATAGAGATAAGTGTTTTGATAAACCGATGAATATATACGAGGTTCATCTTGGTGGATTTAAACTGAATTCTGAAGGCAAGTGGCTTACTTATTATGAGATGATTGATGTAATAATTCCTTATGTGTTGGAAATGGGATACACTCATATTGAATTATTACCACTTAATGAGCATTCTTTAGATGCATCATGGGGTTATCAGCAATATGGTTATCACGCAATTACTTCAAGATATGGTTCTCCATATCAACTAATGATGTTTATTGATGCCTGCCATCAGGCAAATATTGGAGTTATTATGGATGTAGTGCTGGTGCATTTCTTAAAGGATACTTTTGGATTGGCAAGATTTGATGGCACACCTCTATATGAGTCAAGCGATAGTAAATATAATGAAAGTCAATGGGGTACTTATTACTTTGATTTTTCTAAAAACATAGTTAAAAGTTTCTTATTAAGCAGTGTTTGCTTATGGTTGGATAAATATCATATTGATGGAGTCAGAGTTGATGCTGTCAGTAATCTTATTTATTATCATGGCAATAAACATCTGGGAGAAAATAAGGAAGCTATCAGTTTTATCAAGCGTTTTAACTATCACATTCACGAAAATTATCCAAGCGTAATTACGATAGCTGAAGATAGCAGCGATTATCCAAAAGTCACTGGCGACGAAGTTGAAGGGCTGGGCTTTGACTACAAATGGGATTTAGGTTGGATGAATGATACTTTGAAATATTATGAAATGGATCCGGAATATCGTAAATATCACCATAATTTAATTAATTTCTCAATGGCATATTTTTACTCTGAAAAATTTATTTGTCCGTTTTCCCATGATGAAGTTGTGCACTCTAAAAAGACAATAGTAGATAAGATGTGGGGGAGCTATGAGGATAAATTCAAACAGTGTAGAAATCTGATGGTTTATATGTACACCCATCCAGGTAAAAAATTGAACTTTATGGGTAATGAAATAGCATCTTTTAGAGAGTTTGATGAAAACAAAGAACTGGACTGGTTTATTTTGAAATATCCAATTCATGATAGTTTTAAAAGATTGTGTCGTGATTTAAATATGATTTATAAATCGAATCCTGCTTTTTATAAATATGACTATGAACACAAAGGATTTAAATGGATAGATGCTGATAATAATGAACAAAGAATTTATAGTTATGTAAGGTTTGATGATGAAAAATGCTATGTGGTAGTATTAAACATGGCTCCTGTTTCTTATGAAAACTTTGAAATAGGAGTGCCTACATATGGCTGGTTTACTGAAATTATGAATTCAGAAAAAGACATTTATGGTGGCTGTAATATGTGTAATTTTAAGAAAATTCAGGCCAGAAAAGGAAATATACATAACATGAAATATAAACTGAACATTCGAGTAGCGCCTTATGCGGCGATTATATTTGAAGCAGAATTACGTTAATGGAGGGAATTATGTTTAGTAATAAAGAAGAATTTAAAACTCAATACTGTCAGACAGTTATTGAAAAGTATGGGCATGGAGTTGAGTACACCAGACCGTCTGAAAGATATCTGGTATTAGGAGAAATGGTTAAAAACTATGCTTCTAGAAACTGGAAAGAAGCTAAGGAAGCGGTAATTGAAAATCAACAGAAACAATTGTTTTATTTCTCAATGGAGTTTTTAATTGGTAGACTTCTGACAAGCAATTTAATGAACTTAGGTATTTATGACATTGTTAAAGAAGGTTTAGCTGATTTAGGTTTCGATATTAACGAAATCGAAGAATTAGAAACTGATGCAGGGTTGGGGAATGGTGGCTTAGGTAGACTGGCAGCCTGTTTCTTGGACTCTATTGCAACATTAAATTTACCTGGTCATGGAAATACTATTAGATATGAGTATGGTCTTTTCAAACAAAAAATAGAAGATGATAAACAGGTAGAAGTACCTGATATCTGGTTAAAGTATGGTAACCCTTGGGAAGTTAGAAAATCAGACAGTGCTGTTGAAGTAAAATTCTTTGGGCATGTTGAAACATTCTGGAATCAACACGGCATTATGGACGTTAAGCATGTAGATGCAGAAATCATCAGAGCCGTACCATATGACATGGCGGTTATTGGCGCTAATAATAAATGTGTTAATACATTAAGGTTATGGAAACCAGAAGCAAGTGATAATGCTCCGGCTGGACAGGATTTTATCCAATATATTCAAGATGTTAATAAAATCTGTCAAAATGTTTATCCAGATGATTCAACTGAAGAAGGAAGAATGTTGAGAATAAAACAGGAATATTTCTTTGTTTCAGCTGGTTTACAAACAATTATTAAAGGTCATTATGAAAATTATAAAACTTTGGATAACCTGCATGAAAAAGTTGTTATCCAGTTAAATGATACACATCCGATTTTAATTATTCCTGAATTAATGAGAATCATGTTAGATGAATTCCGTTATACTTGGGATCATGCATGGAGTATAGTCACTAAAACAGTTGCTTATACAAATCATACAATCATGCAGGAAGCTTTAGAAAAATGGCCAGTTGTTATGATAAAAAAGTTATTGCCGAGAATCTATATTCTAATTCAGGAAATTGATAATCGCTTTAGAGCGGAAGTATATTCAAGAACATATGATTTTGATTTAGTCAACAGAGTATCTATCATTCATGATGGTATGGTTCATATGTCGAATATGGCCAATGCAACAGCATTTTCAGTCAATGGAGTAGCAAAAATCCACTCACAAATCTTACAAGATGATGTAATGAAGGATTTCTATCGTTTATTTCCTCATAAATTTAACAATAAGACCAATGGTGTTACTCCAAGAAGATGGTTATACTATTCAAATCCTCAACTGACTGATTTGCTGAAAGAAACTATTGGCGAGGGATTTTTAACTGATTTAACGAAAATAGCTGATTTGAAAAATCATATTGAAAATCAGGAACTTATCGATAAATTTAATGAAGTCAAACTAGAGAGAAAACAAATATTAGTTGATTATATTAAGGAAACAATGGGCATTGAAATTAATCCGCACAGTATTTTTGATGTTCAGGCAAAACGTTTGCATGCATATAAACGTCAAATGTTAAATTGTATGAATATTATCTATCTATATCGAAAAATAAAGAGTGATCCTAATTTCACAATGCATCCAACTACTTTCCTGTTTAGTGCGAAAGCTGCGCCGAGTTATGTGTTTGCGAAAAAGGTTATTCAACTGATCAATACTTTACAAAGAATTATTAATAGCGATCCAGAAGTTAATAAATATATCAATGTCGTATTTATTCCTAACTATAGTGTATCGATTGCAGAAATTCTGTTGAATGCAGCTAATGTAAGTGAACAGATTTCAACTGCAGGAAAAGAAGCCAGCGGAACTGGAAATATGAAGTTAATGATGAATGGAGCTATCACAATAGGTACGCTAGATGGAGCTAACGTTGAAATAAGGGAATGTGTCGGAGATGAAAACATCTTCATTTTCGGTAATACCGTTGAAGAGTTAAGAGTGTTAAGAAACACTGGTTATAACGCTTTTGATTATTATCATAATGATCCAGATATCAAAAGAGTCATGGATTCATTAATTGATGGAACCTGGTCAACAAACAAGGAAGAATTTAAGAGTATTTTTGATGAGATTATGTATAGAAATGACGAATTCTTCTTGCTGGCAGACTTTAGAGCTTATGTAGAAACACAAAGGAAAATCAATGAATTATATCAGAATAGAAATGAATTCACCAAAATGTGTTTGAGAAATATTGCTAGCAGTGCCTATTTCTCATCTGATAGAACAATCAGAGATTACAATAATGATATTTGGCATTTAGAGGAGATAAAGTTTTAGATGAAAGATTATTTTATCAGAGCTTATCTAGATGACTATAAGCTGATCACTATTGAAATGGATATCAGTTTCTTTGGTGGTGAGTGTAATAGATTTGATTTGATAAAAGAAGATTTAATCATCCCTTTACAATTTATCAGTAAAACAAAAAAGAATACTTATTTTGAATATAAGTATTCTTTTGATGCTGAAATATCTGTTTCACAGAAATATGAAGTAATGGGGATAAACGGATATACTACGCCGTTAGTTTATCGTTATATTGTTAAGACAGAAAAATTCAACCAGCAGTACTACTATCCAGATGATGATTTAGGTTCGGTAGTAGCTAATGGTATTACAACTTTCAAATTATGGGCTCCAACAGCCAATAATGTTGTTTTAAGTATCAATGATCAATATTTTAAAATGAACAGAAATAATGTCAATGGTGTATTTTCTTTATCTTTCAACGGCGATTTGACAGGAAGTTTTTATAATTATATTGTTTCTGTTAATGGGAACACCTACACAACTATTGACCCGTATGCTAAAGCCAGTACCGCTAACAGCAAGCAGTCAGTGGTTGCTAATTTAATTAAGGCAGAGCCTGGAAATCTTGAAATTACCGAAGATCCGGTGATTTATGAATTGTGTGTTAGAGACTATAGTGAAGAAGGAACCTTCAACGGTTTAATTCCTCATTTAGATTACATCAGTGATTTGGGAATAACGCACATTCAACTGTTGCCAGTTAATGATTTTGGAAGTGTTAATGATTACCATAAAGATGCTTATTATAATTGGGGTTATGATCCGGTTCAGTATATGGCTTTAGAAGGGAGCTATTGTTATGACCCGACTAATCCTTTACTGGTTATTGATGAATTTAAAAATCTGTGTGATGCGATTCATCACAAAAAAATGAAAGTAATAATAGATGTGGTATTCAATCATCATTATTATGCGATTAGAAGCAGCTTTAATAGAGTTGTCCCTTATTACTACTTTAGATTTGATGAAAATAATAAATTTTGTGAAGGCTCTCTATGTGGAGCGGAGTTGGATACAAAATTAGGAATGTGCCGTAAATATATTGTGGATACCTTAGTATACTTTGTTAAGCAGTTCGATGTTGACGGTTATAGATTTGACCTGATGAGTTTTATCGACATTGATACAATGTTAGAGATAGAAAAAAGCTTAAAAAATATCAAAGAGGACATAATGTTATATGGTGAAGGCTGGATTATGGAAACTTGCGAGAAAGAAACGAAGTTAGCCAACTTTGATAATAGTGAATTAATGGAGAATATCGGTTTCTTCAATGATGAATTCAGAGATGTCATCAAGGGCAATTCATTTGATCTTTGTGCTACAGGCTATGGTAGCGGAAATCTCTGGTTGGCAAGAAAAGCTATTGAAGTAATGCAGTCAAAGAGGTTTTATAAATCATCACAATCAATCAATTATGTAGAATGCCATGATGATATGACCTGTTTTGACAAACTGAAACATTGCTGTATCAACGAGATTCATAAACAATTAGTGAAAAGACAGAAATTATTGATTTCATGTGTCTTATTGGCTAAAGGAGTCAGTTTCTTACATGCAGGGCAGGAGTTCTGCCGTAGCAAACAGGGAATACAAAACAGCTACAATGCTCTTGACAGTGTTAATAAAATTAAACATGAACAAAAAGAAGAATTTGATAGTGTTGTTAAATTTACTAAAGATCTGATAGAGATAAAAAAACAGTATCGTTTTGGATTGGCTGATGTTAATTATTCTGAACAGGAAGGGAGAATTATTGGTAAATATAAGGACCTGACATTTATTATTAATCCATCACAACAGGATTTTAAATATCAGTTTAATGGGAAAAAACAGGTTATCTTAAATGATAAAGGGAAACAAGACTTTATAGTCGAAAATGAATTTATGGTTAGAAGTATTACAACTGCAATTTTAAAGGAGCTGTAAAATGATAAATAAAAGTTGGGACGATTTTTTAAATGAGCAATTCAGTCAAGACTATTTTAAAAAACTGTCCTCTTTTTTAAAGCAGCAGTATGAAGAGAAAACAATCTACCCACCAAAGATAGAAGTTTTTTCCTCTTTTTATTTTACAGATTTAGACAAGGTGAAAGTAGTTATTTTAGGCCAGGATCCTTACCATCAGCAAAACCAGGCTTGTGGATTAGCTTTTGCGGTTAGACCTGGTGTACCTTTACCACCATCACTGATAAATATTTATAAGGAAATTGAAGATGATTTAAAGGTTAAGATGAGTAATAATGGCTTTCTGATTAAATGGGCAACACAGGGAGTGATGTTGCTGAATGCGGTGTTGACTGTTGAACAGTCAAGAGCTAATTCTCATCGAGGAAAGGGCTGGGAAATTTTTACTGATAATGTTATTGCTCATTTAAATAAACAGGATCAACCAATTGTTTTTCTTTTATGGGGCAATAATGCCAAAGAAAAGATGAAACTGTTAGATAATCCAAAACATTTGGTTTTGACCAGCGTTCATCCTTCGCCACTTAGTGCTCATCGGGGTTTTTTTGGCTGTAAACATTTTTCTAAAGCCAATGATTTTTTAATAAAAAACGGTGTTGAACCAATAGATTGGACAATGTAAGATGTTTGAAAATGTAGAACAGGCAATTGACTGGATTATCAAAAGAAGAAAAACTGAACACCTGCACTCAGATTTTCATAATTATTTAAAACGAATGGATAATCCTCAAAACAAATTGAAATGTCTTCATGTTGGAGGAACAAACGGAAAAGGTTCCACCGTCAATTATTTAAGGAGTATTTTACAGACTGCAGGCTATAAAGTAGGCAGTTTTACTTCACCGCACTTGAAAACACATTTAGATAGAATAAGAATTAATGATGAAAATATCAGTGCAGAGTATTTTTTAAAGAAGGTAAATGAAAACTATGATTTGTGGCAACAATTAGATTTAACAATGTTTGAAATTGATATGTTAATTTCGATTGACTATTTTTTAGATAATGATGTTGATTATGTAATTTATGAAGTCGGTTTAGGTGGAAGGCTTGATGCAACCAATATTATAAATCCCTTAGCTGCAGTAATTACCAATATTGATTTGGAGCACACTCAGATATTAGGAGATACAATAGAAAAAATTGCCTATGAAAAAGCAGGTATCATTAAAGAAAAAAGTATAGTAATTACCGCTGAAAAGAAAAAGGCAGCTTTGGATGTTTTCCAAAAGATATGCGCTGATAAGCAGGCAAAGTTAATTACTGTTCAAGATATAAGCGAGCAGGTTGAAGATAAGGGTATTAATTTTGTATATGACGGCGAAGAGTACTTTATTTCTGCAAGAGCTCATTATCAGGTTAATAATGCTGTTTTAGCCATTGAAACAGTCAAGAAATTAAACAAAGAAAACCTTCTGAATGTTAAAAAAGAAGCAATCAGGAAAGGATTGCTGACAGACTTGCCAGGTCGATTTGAAATTATCAGCGAAAACCCAAAGATTATAATTGATGGAGCTCATAATGTTCATGGTATCGATGCCTTGCTTTCATCTTTAAAGGAAGATGAAGAATACATCTTTGTATTTTCAGCTCTATCAGATAAAAACTATAAGGTTATGTTAGAAAAACTTCTTGTATGGGGCGAAGTCATTGTGACAGAATTTGAAAGTAATCGAAAAGTTAAGGCTTTAGATTTGGCTTTAGGGCAAGATGTTTTGATTTGTTTTGATTATTTACAGGCAATTAAGTATGCGCTTACAAAAAACAAGATATTAATTGTTACAGGTTCTTTATACTTTATATCTTTAGTGCGAAATAGCTTTGTTAAATAATTAATTGTAGTCTATAATGGTAATATAAAGATTAAAAATCTATTTATAAAAATTTTAAGAAAGGACGTTATTATGAAAACAGAAATGTTGGCAATGATTTTAGCAGGTGGAAGAGGGACCCGTCTAATGGAACTTACCGAAAAAGCTGCTAAACCAGCAGTTCATTTTGGTGGAAAGTACCGAATAATAGACTTCCCATTAAGTAACTGCGCAAACTCTAAAATTAGATATGTTGGAGTTTTGACTCAATACGAATCAATTGTATTGAATTCGTATGTTTCTCAATCATCGTTTTGGGGCTTAGATGGTAGAGATAGAGGAACATTTGTTTTGAATCCTCGTGAAAAGGTAACCGGATTTAGCCTTTATATGGGTACAGCAGATGCTATTTACCAAAACCTTGACTTTATGGATCAGTATAATCCTGAATATGTCCTGATTCTATCAGGAGACCATATTTATAAAATGGATTATGATCATATGTTGGACTTCCATAAAGAAAATAATGCTGACTTAACAATTGCTGGATTAACAGTTACATTTGAAGAAGCAACTCGTTTCGGTATCATGAATACCAATAAAGATTACAGCATTTATGAATTTGAAGAAAAACCTCCAGTGCCAAAAAATAATCTGGCAAGTATGGGCATCTACATTTTCAATTATGATGTATTGAAGAAAGCCTTGACGGAAGATGCAGCAAGAGAAGACAGTGCTCATGACTTTGGAAAAAACATTATTCCTAATTTATTAAATGAGGGTAAACGTTTATTTGCTTATCCATTTGATGGTTATTGGAAAGATGTTGGAACTATTGATTCATTATGGCAAGCTCATATGGATCTTTTGGCTCAAGGAGACCCATTAAAATTAGATGATGAAAATTGGAAAATCTATACCGAAGATATTCCAACAACTCCTCAGTTTATTGGCGAAAATGCTTGTTTAAAAGGTAGTAGCATTAACCAGGGATGTGTGGTTGATGGAACAGTAATTAATAGTGTTCTGTTTAGAGATGTAGTAATCGAAAAAGGAGCAGAAATTATTAATTCAGTAATTATGCCTGAATCAGTAGTTAAAAGAGGAGCAAAACTTAAAAATTGCATTGTTGGAGAAAAACAACTAATCCTTGAAAATGAAGTTATAGGCAGTGATGATAAAATTGAATTATTCACTTCAAGGGAGGTAAAATAAAATGAAAGATATTTTAGGTATTGTTAATTTCGAAAATGAAAGCGCAAGAATTGAAGGATTATCTAATTTCCGCTCGATTCCAGCAATGTCTTTCTTAGGAAGGTATCGTGTAGTTGACTTTGTATTAAGTAACATGGTTAATTCTGGAATTGATCATATTAAAGTTTTAATCAAAGATAAACCTAGATCTTTAATTGAACATATTGGAATTGGTTCTCATTACAACATTAACTCAAAGAGTGGTTCTTTACAGATTCTTTATTCAGATAAAAATATTACAAACAAATTGTATTTCACTGATGTCAACCTGTTGAGTCAATACTCTTCATATATTAGAGAAGCTAACCAGGAATATGTGGTTATCGCTCCTAGTTATATGATTTGTAAAATCAATTATCAGGATGTTGTTGAGCAACACATCAAAACAGGTGCAGATGTAACAGCGGTATATAAACAGGTAACTGATGGTGATAAACATTTCATCGGATGTGAAGAGTTTGATTTAATTAACAATAGAGTCGTCTTGATGAAAGTCAGTCATGGATCAACGAGTGTTAAAAACATCTCACTGGAAACATATGTAATGCATAAAGATTTCCTGTTAGATTTAATTGATGAAGCAGCTCAGCGTTCAGCAGCGTATTCAATTGGAGCTTTCCTGGCTAATGATGACAACATTAAATATATCAATATTCAAGGTTATAAATATGAAGGATATTTAGCTTGTCTAAATTCGCTAGAAGAATACTATTACACTAATTTAGAATTGATTAATCATGTTAAAGCTAAGGAGCTATTCAGTCGTGATTGGCCAGTTTATACTAAAACTAACGATTCTCCTCCTGCTCACTACACTCCAAGAGCAGAAGTTAAAAACTGTATGGTCGCAAATGGCTGTGTAGTTCAAGGGAAAATTGAAAATTGTATCTTGGGAAGAGGAGTTAAAATCAAAAAGGGTGCTAGAGTTAAAAATGCAGTGCTTTTACCAAACACGATAATTGGCGAAGATGCTATAGTAGAAAATGCGGTAATTGATAAGGATGCGAAAATACTTGTAAACAAAGAAATTGTTGGTAATGACGATCAGATTGCTTATGTAAGAAGAGGAGACACAATATAATTATGAAAGGTTTATTATTTGCGGCTAGTGAAGGTTTACCTTTCATTAAGTCAGGTGGATTGGCAGATGTTATTGGCTCTCTTCCACAATGTATCAACGATGATGAGTTTAAAGTTGCGGTAGTAATGCCTTTATACAAAAAAATCATGGATAATTTCGAACTTGAAGAAGTCGGCAGTTTCCATGTGCAATCTGGATTGATTGATAAAGATGCTGTTCTTTATCATACAAGTTTAAATGATATCGATTACTATTTCATCAGACAGGATGATTATTTCAATCGTGATGGAATGTACGGCTTTGTTGATGATGGTGAAAGATTTGCTTTCTATAATAAAGCAGTTTTAGAAATGCTTCCATTACTACCTTTTAAAATTGATATCATTCACAGTCATGACTGGCATACAGGAATGATTCCAATCTTATGTAAACAGGAATATCGTGATAAAAAATATCATAGAATTAAACATGTTTACACAATTCATAATTTGCTGTTTCAGGGTAATTATCCAAAAGAAATGCTTAGATATTTTAACCTGGATTACAAATTTTATGAACATGGGGATATTAAGTTTGATGAGGGTATCAGCTTTATGAAGGCAGCTATTACTTACGCTGATAAAGTTACAACAGTAAGTGAAAGCTATGCTAAGGAAATCCTGACAGAAGAGTTTGGGGAAAGAATGCAAGGAGTATTAGCTACTCGTCAAGCTGATTTGGTAGGTATTGTAAATGGCATTGATACTGAAATCTGGAATCCAAAAACAGATAAATATATTCCACATAATTACAGCGTAACTGCTTTAGCTAACAAAAAGAAATGTAAAAAAGCTTTACAAAAGCGCTTAGGCTTAAGGGTAGCTGATGATGTTATGTTAGTAGGAATGGTTTCAAGATTGACCTGGCAAAAAGGTGCAGCTTTATTAATTGAAAAAATGAACCAGATTATGGGACAGGATATTCAATTAGTTATTCTGGGTACAGGGGATAGTTATATTGAAAATCAATTAAAGAAGATTGAGTATGATTATCCACACAGAGCAGTATTCTACTGTGGCTATTCTGAAGAGTTGGCTCATGAAGTATATGCCGGTGTTGACCTGTTTTTGATGCCGTCATTATTTGAACCGTGTGGAATTTCTCAACTTATTTCAATGAGATATGGAACACTACCATTGGTGAGGGAGACTGGAGGTCTGAAAGATACTGTTGAACCATATAATGAATATGAAAAGACAGGGACAGGATTCTCATTCCAATACTTTAGTGGTGATGAACTGATGTATGTTCTAAAATACGCAATTCACGTTTACTATTTCAAAAAGAGAGATTGGAGAAAGTTAATTAGAAATGCGATGAAGAAAGATGTGAGTTGGCAATTCTCGGCTGAAAAGTATAAAAATTTATACAGGTCATTGTTTAATTAAGAAATATAAAAGATGGATTTTGATTTTAAACCCATCTTTTTTTGACTTCTGACAGGTGAAAATAAATTTTAAAGTTTTAATGTGAACTTTCTTTATATAATTTTAAGATATCATCTAATACATGAATATGAATGAAGTCATTGTTGTAAACAATATTTGTTTCTCTGATCATTGACAGATTTTCAATTGGTAAGGCAGTAAGTCTATTTTTTCTGACATCGTTTTCACAACTGCTTTTTGGTAATATTGACACACCAATATCCTTTCTCACTAAATCCTTGATAGTAGAGATATTATCTACCTCTAAAACAATATTAAAGTTATCGATAGATTCATTAATGCTTTTTAATGTCGAATCAAACAGTTCTCTAGTTGCACTTGTCGGCAAACGCATAATCATCTTTTGTTTTTTTAAATCGTTGATAGTAACCAATGATTTTTTAGCCAGCTTATTATTGTTGGAAAGAATACAGAGCAGATAATCCGTATCCATCATCAAAAAACGGAGGTTAGGCTTGTTCAGTTTTTCTTCAACTATTATTAAATCGAGTTCATAATTTTCTAGCATACTATAAAGATTTTTTATTACATCTGTGATAACTGTTATAGAAATAGCATTATTCATACTGCTATATTTTCCTATGGTTTCAGCAATCAGGTTATTTTCAGATGTGTGGGTGATTCCGATCTTAATTTTAGTAGGCTTATTATCACCAGCTGAAAGTTCATCGAGCAGTTTTCTCTCTAAAGCTTTCATTCTTTTACTATAGTTGATAACAATTAGCCCCTGTTCGGTAGGTTTAATTTCGTTTTTACTGCGAATGAAGAGTTTACAATTAAAATATTCTTCTAATTGTTTGATATGAGTTGAAACAGCTGGTTGAGTAATTCCTAACCTGTTTGAGGCCTTGGTGAAGTTTCCTTCTTCATGTAGTACAAGAAGTGTTTCCAATTTTGAGTCTAACATAACGATCCCTCCTATAAAATTATTTTATATATATATTAAATTATATAATTTGATTTTATGCAAGAAAATCGATAGAATTAATATGCATTTATTTCGGAGGAGATATTTTGATAGTAAATTTTTTGCTTTTATTGAGAAATAGCTTGTTGGAGCAAGCTCCAGAAACTACCAGGATTGTTATGTCTTTGGCAATCATTCTTTTAGCTGGTTTCGGATTAACTAGAATAACTAAGTTAATGCGTTTGCCTAATGTAACAGCTTATATTGTTTCAGGAGTAATAATTGGACCGTATGGTTTAAATTTAATTTCAAAAGAATTTATTGAATCAACTTCATTTTTATCTGATGTATCTTTATCCTTAATTGCTTTCAGTGCTGGTCAATTCTTTAAGATGAAAAGATTGAAAAGAGGGATTATACCTTCTTCAGTTATTGCTTTAACTGAAACATTGTTTTGTAGTCTTCTAATGTTTATTGTCTGTCGTTTTATTTTAAGGATTAATCTGCCTTTCTCACTAATATTATCGTCGATTGCTGGAACAACTGCCCCTACCAGCACCATTATGACGATCAGACAAAAAAAGGCAAAAGGGAATTTTGTTTATACATTAATCCAGGTTATCGCAGTAGATGATTTAATCAGTTTGTTGAGTTTTTCTATCAGCTTATCAATTGCGATTGGTTTGATGAATCATAAATTCAGCATGATGGATGTGTTTATGCCGGTAATGACGAATCTGATTATTATTATCGCAGGTGGCTTGCAAGGCGTTCTGTTAAGATTTTTATTGCCGGATTATCGTAGTGAAGACAATCGTTTAATAATTGTTTTAGCGATATTGTTGGGTTTCAGTGGAATCTGTGCTTTATATAATGTTTCACCTCTATTAGGTTGTATGTCAATGGGAATGGTTTATATTAATATTTCTAAAGATGAAAAACTTTTTGAACAGGTAAATATATTCAGCCCACCTATTTTAATGCTGTTTTTTGTTCGAAGTGGTTTGAATTTCAAAATGGATGGTTTATTTAACAATTCTATGTCTGTTGATTCAATTCCACTGACAGTTTTGGTGTTAGTATACTTTGTAGTTAGATTTGCTGGCAAATACACAGGAGCCTTCATTGGCTGTAAAATTACCGGCAAGGATGATTTGACAACAAAAAATTTAGGTTTAGCTTTATTTCCACAAGCTGGAGTTGCTATTGCTTTAGCAGCGATGGCTTCCAGATCTCTTGGCGGAAGTTTAGGCTTATCTTTGGAAACTGTAGTTGTTGCCACATCAATTTTATATGAATTTATTGGACCGGCAATGGCCAAATCAGCTTTGAAAAGAGCTAAAACATATTAATAATCTTCATTTGTGTGAAGATTATTTTTTTAATGTTATAATTAATTTAACGAAAAGACAGGAGACAGGTAAGTTATATGAAATCAATCGGTTTTACAAAAAATAATGAAGAAATATTTGAATATGTCATTGAAGATAAAGATTTACAGGTGACAGTTTTAAATTATGGTGCCACAGTAACAAAAATAGTCTATCAGGGAGTTGATGTAGCTTTAGGTTATGAAAATGTTGAAGATTATTTTGATAATGGCGCTGCTTTTGGTATGTCGGTTATGCCAAATTGCAACAGAGTCAAGGGGGCTGAAATAACTATAGATGACAAAGTTTATCCACTGGAAGTTAATGATAAGACAAACAATTTACATTCGCATACCACTAAAAGCTGTCAAAAGAAAATTTATGATGTAAAAAAAGTTGGCAGTAATAAGTTAATCTGTCAAGTCAAACAAAAACATTTAGAAGATAATTTCCCTGGAAATAGAGAATATGAAATTGTTTTTGTTGTTGAAGATAATGCTTTATATCAATCTTTCAGTTGTGTTTCTGATGCAAAAACTATCTTTAATCCAACTCAACACACTTATTTCAATTTAGATGGCCACGACCAAAAAAATATCTTAAATCATCAGTTAAAAATAAATGCTGATTACTATACACCAACAGATAAAGATTTAATTCCTACAGGAGAAATCTTACTGGTAGCTGATACAGCAGTTGATTTTAGAGAGTTTAAAGCTATCGGTAAAGATATCAGAAAAGATTATCTGCCTCTAATTTATGGTAAAGGTTATGATTTGAATTTTGTTATCAATGGATATAATGGAAACCTGCAGGAAGTTGGTTATTTAACCAATGGCAGGATTTTGATGACAGTGGAAAGTGACCAGCCGGGTTTACAGATTTATACTGGCAATTATTTAGGCGATCAGTTAGGAAAGGGAAATTACATTTATCAGGAAAACGGCGGAATAGCAATGGAAACTCAACTGTTCCCAGACAACAATCATAAAGGGCACTTCTTCAGCAGTATTTTAAATGCGAATGAAAAGAAAACATATAATGTAGTGTACAGGTTTAATTAGGTGAAAAAAATATTTATAATACTAACGAAATCATCAACTTTATTATCAAGATTAATAGGTTGGGTTACCAAGGATGAGTATACTCATTCTTCAATCAGTTTTAACAGTACTCTTCAACCGATGTATTCGGCAGGCAGAAAGTATACTTTCAGTATGTTTCCAGCCAGTTTAAAAGTAGAACCTTTTACTGAAGGGTTTTATAAGTACTATAACAGGTCAAAAATGGGAGTCTATTATTTGGAAGTGAGTGAAGAGGCTTACAATAAGACAAAAAATTATGTTGAAACAATGGTAGCTAAAAAATTGCCATTTAACGGTATCGGCCTTTTGTTGTGTAAAACAAAAATTGATTATCCAAGAAAGGGACGTTTTTTCTGCTCTGAATTTGTCTCCACCGCTTTACAGCAGAGTGGGGAAATAGATATTCTTAAAAAACCGAATATGTTTCGCCCAGCAGATTTCTTAAAAATCAAAGGAATAAAGTTTGTCTACAAAGGAATAATCAAAGATGCTGTGGGAAGAGACTTTAAAGATTTGTTAGTGAAAGAAGAGGTAAAAGATGAATAGAGTTGTTTGTTTGACTGAACAATTTGAAAGAAATGAAATCATTAAAACACCCAAAAATATTTGTGTTAACGATTTGTTGTTGGATATATTTAAAAAAATAGAAGCAGAAAATGTGATTTATTCACCTGTTTCTCTTTTATTTGCTTTAGGGTTATTAAGTTTAGGAGCAAACAATGAAACAAAGATAAAACTGGAGGAAGCCTTTAGCGCTGAAATTGAAGATTTAAGTATAGCGCTTAATAATAAGCTGAATTTACTAACCGGAATTAAAGGGTCAACAATATTAAAAATTGGTAATTCTGTCTGGATAGATAACAATTATAAAATCAAGAAACTCTATTTACAAAAAGTAGCAGATTACTATAATGGTGACATTTACTCAGGAGTGCTCAGCAGTGATGAAGTACTCGATGAAGTAAACAGCTGGGTAGAAAGAAACACCAATGGTCTGATAAAAAAACTTCATGAAGAAAACTATCAAGCTAGCATTAAAACAATATTAATCAATACTTTATATTTTAAAGCTAACTGGATGACGCAATTTAAAAAAGAAAGCACCAGGAAAAAAGTATTCAGAATAGATGATAAAAGGACTGTTAAAGTTGATTTTATGAATATGTCAGAATATTTAAATTATTATGAAGATAAAGAATGTCAGGCAACAATTTTGCCTTATTCTGATGGTAGAGTTGAAATGATACTTATCAAGCCTAAAAGAGGAATAAAAAAAGTAATAGAAAAAATTGATAATGAATTTATAAAATTGATTAGCCAGACTGAAAATTATCAGTATATTAAACTTTCTTTACCAAAGTTTAATGTTGATTTTACAATCAATTTTAAAAGTCTTTTAGCACAGACACCTTTAAAAATAATTTTTGAAGACAATGCTGATTTCACTAAAATCAGCAATGATTCGCTAGTAGTCAGTGATGTCTTGCAAAAAGTAAAGATAATTGTCGATGAAGCTGGAACGGAAGCCGCTGCAGTAACAGAAATAATGCTGATGAAAGCAATGATTCCTCCAGCCAGTTATTTGAATTTAAATTTTAATAAACCATTTATTTATGTTATACACGATAAAAAAACGAATTCAATTCTATTTATTGGCACATTAGATAATCCTGCAACGAAACAGGAATAATCATAAAAAGTAGCTTTAAAAATAGATTGTAAGATATAATTAATAAAAGAAGGTGAATGACCATGAAAAAATTAATTAAATTATTAACAGTGATATTAATCTGTCTATCAATTGTCAGTGTTAAAGAGGTAAATTCTTTAGAGGCTTTTGACATTAATTTTCATAATGTTGATATTGTAGTTAATGAAGATGGTTCGCTTTTAGTAACTGAAACGATGTCGGTTCGCTTTAATAAAAAACGTCATGGGATTTATATAAATCTGACTGACGAATATAATATGGATTGGGAAAAAGATGGAAAAATAATAAAGAAATATTATCGTTTTCCAATCAGCAAGATAAAGGTCTTATCCTATCATAAATACAGTATTTACTATCATAATGGAGATGTACAAATTAAAATCGGACACCCGGATTATTATGCTAACGATTATGAAACATACAAGTGGCAATATATAATCAATACAACTGATTTAGATTTAGATGGTCAGGATATGTTATTTATGAATATCATTACTAAAGGCTGGAATACCTACACTCACAGATGTGAATTTACTATTCATTTTCCAGCACCTTTTGATAATAAAAACATTTTCGTTTCTTCTCCAGAAGGAATGTTTAATAGTATCGGTAGTCAAGGACAGTTAACGATTGAAAGAATAGATAATACAATAATTGGGAAATATGAAGGTAAAATAGCGCCCGATGAGGGAATTACAATTCAGGTTTTATTAGGGGAAAATTATTTTAAATTTCCTAATCCAAACAAATATGGTTTTATTGCGGCAATAATATCGATGATTTTTGGAATCATTTATCTGATTTTATTCTTTATCTTTGGAAAAGATGATCCAATTATGCCTCTGGTAGAATATCATGCTCCAAAAGATGTTACTTCAGCTGAGGTGGGAGTAATAATTGATGAAGAAGTTAATAGTTCCGATTTGATTTCTTTGATTCTGGACTGGGGAAGAAAAGGTATTATTACAATTAGTGAAACTGAGGATGATTTGATTTTGACAAAAATTAATAATCTGGAAAGTAATGCCAAGGGTTTTGAAAAGATATTATTTAATCGATTATTTAAGGGTAAAGATACAGTAGTTGTCAGCACGCTTCAGAATTCGTTTTATACAACTATGAATAAAGCAAAAGAATCGCTGAAAAAATATTACCACACAGAAAGAAGGAAACTTTCAACTTCAAGCTCGATAGCGGTACAGATAACTTGCTCAATATTCAGCTTTGTACCATTTTTGTCAGCCTTTTTGTTGGTTGAATTATATTGTAATTATACTTTTGTCTTTATAAGTTTGGCGACATTTGGAAGTGTCGGAATTGTTTTAGGTAGTTTCCTGTTAAATTATGTGTACCAGAAAAGATTTATTTTTAAATGGTGGCAGAAAATATTACTGACTTTAGTGGTGTTGATTTTAGAAATAATACCGATGATAATATTAGCATTTGTGTTTAATAGAGCCAAGATAGATATGTTCCATCTGATAACAATATCTGTTTTTCAGATTCTTATTCTGGTAACTGCGATGTATATGCGAAAGAAAACTGAGTATGGTAATGAAATGTTATCAAGAATACTTGGTTTAAGAGAATTTATTATTAATGCCAATCAAGAAAAATTAGAAGATCTGGTAGAAAGAAATCCATATTATTTCTATGATATCTTGCCATTTGCCTATGCTTTAGGTTTGACAAATGTCTGGAATGAACATTTTAGAAATTTAACCTTTGAAGAGTGTGACTGGTATAGTTCGCCTTATTATTATCATGATAGATATCATATGATGCATTCAATGGATTCACATCTGCATACAATGCAAAGAACAATGACTTCTGCTCCTTCTGACAGCAGTAGTGGAAGTGGTTCATCTTCAGGTGGTGGGTTTTCATCAGGTGGCGGATTTGGTGGCAGCAGTGGAGGAAGCTGGTAAACTATAAAGGTATTACTGGCCCCTTTTTAAGTAGTTGTGGTATTATATAGACTGAGGTAATGTGGTATGAGCGAGAAAATTAAAAGTGTATTATTAATTGTTTTAGGGAATTTTATTTTCGCAATAGCAGTAGTATACTTTGTTTTACCGCATAATATATTATCTGGTGGCGTTGCCGGTGTCGGCATTATCATAGAACATCTGTTTGGTATAAGTGCAACAATAGTGATTGACATTCTTATTGTTTTTACTTTTGTTTTGGGATATTTCCTTCTAGGTAAGGAATTTGCACTGAAAACCTTTATCAGTTCAATTGTATATCCTGTTTTTATAACTATTTTCAGTTTTTTTCCTTATCATATTGAGGCTGATCCATATTTAATCATTATTTATGGCAGTATCTTAACAGGTGTGGGATTAGCATTGGTGTTAAGAGAAGAAGCTTCAACAGGAGGAATGGATGTGCCAGCGATATTAATACATAAGTATGCTGGCATACCATTGCATGTAGCATTCTTTATTGTTGATGCAATAACAGCTTTAGTAGGAGTATTGGTATTCAGTGTTCAAGATGTAATGATGGGTTTAGTTTTTGTATATCTATATAATTCAGTAATCAACAAGATGATGGTACCAAAAACAGATAGAGCTGTTTCGTTATTTATCATCTCGGAAAAGAAAGATGAAATAAGTACCTATATACATGATAAATTAGATAGAGGAACAACAATCGTTCCGGTAAAAGGTGGATATACTGATGAAGAAAAGGAAGCTGTTATGACAGTAGTTTCAAAACAGCAATATCATCAATTGGAAAAAGTTATTGAGAAAATTGATAAATATGCCTTTGTGATAGTAGCTGATGCTAAAGAAATCAAAGGCGAAGGGTTCAGTTTTGAAGTAAGAGTTTAATTTAACATATATGCTATTATTATATTAATATATAGATTATCGTAGGAGAGAAGTTATGATTGTCTTAGAAAATGTTTCAAAAATCTATAAAAATGGAACAAAAGCTTTAAATGATTTTTCTTTGGAAATACAAGATGGAGAATTTGTTTATATCATTGGAGAAACAGGTTCTGGAAAAAGTACATTGATCAAGTTGTTAAATGGTGAAGAAATTCCTACTAAAGGAAGAGTTCTGGTTAATGGTACTAATGTAGGGCGTTTACGCTTTGGTAAAGTTCCTTTATATCGTCGTAAAATCGGAGTAGTTTTCCAAGATTATCAATTGTTAAAAAATAAAACAGTATTTGATAATATTGCTTTCGCATTGGAAGTTATCAACAAATCGAAGGAAGAAGTTCGTAAAAGAGTAAAAGAAGTGTTGGAAATTATTGATCTGGCAAACGAATTTAACAGTTATCCAACTGAACTTTCAGGTGGCCAGCAACAGAGAGTAGTTATCGGTAGAGCTATAGCTAATAATCCATCGATCTTGATTTGTGATGAGCCGACAGGGAATCTAGATCCTAGACATTCAAAGGAAATTATTGAATTGCTGGAGAAAATTAATAGATCAGGCACAACAATTATTGTTGTAACTCATGATTATGTATTAGTTGACACATATAAAAAGAGAACAATTCTTTTAGATAATGGCAGTATTGTTTCTGATGATTCTGAAGGAGGCTATATCCATGTTTAGAAGAATAGGACGTGCTTTCAAAGAAGCGTGGTGGGGCATAAGGCATCATCGTGCCATGGTTTTTTCAACAGTTGTTACTATTTCGATTACCTTGGCTATTCTTAGTATTTTGGGTGTACTGATTGCTAACATAAATCAGATTACTTATGATATAGAGGAAGAAATTCAGGTTTTCGTAAAAATAGATAATGATGTTGAAGAAAAGGATATTGAAGAACTTCAACTGAAAGTAAGTAGAATTTCTGGTGTTGCTGGAGTTGTTTATTCGGATGCAGATTCGGAATTAACTTATTTTATTGAACAGTATGGTGAATCAGGAAGTATTTTTGAAATCTACCGAGATGATAATCCATTATCAAGAGCATTTATTGTTTCTGTTTCAACAGGTTTTTCAATTTCAGAGGTGTCAAAGCAAATTGGAACACTTGATGGTATTGCTGAAGTAAATTTTGGTGGTTTTGCCATTGAGAATTTTATTTGTTTATTGGGAGGTATCAGAAAAGCGGGCTTAGTTTTAGCTCTTGCTATAATACCTCTGGCAATTTATTTGATTTACAACACTATTAAAATTACTATTCACTCCAGAAGAGAGGAAATAGGGATTATGAGGCTGGTTGGAGCAACAAATAGTTACATTAGAATTCCTCTGGTTTTAGAAGGAATATTTATTGGAATTATAGGTGCTATCTTACCATGTGTGGGAACTGTTTTTGGCTACCAGTATTTTTATGAACAAATGAACGGACAGTTGATTTCAGGCATTTTAAAGTTGGTTGATGTATTCCCATTTACTTTATATGTCAGCGCAATTTTGCTGGCAGTTGGAGTTTTTGTCGGTTTGATCGGATCTTGGTGGTCAGCTACGCGTTCATTGAGGTGGAAACGATGAAGATATTAAAGAAGTTTTTGAAATTATTATTAGTAACATTGTGCATACTGATTTCTTTCAGTACTTTTCAATCTGAAAGAAATGTATTAGCTGATGATGAAGACTTTGAAAATAATTATGAATATTATTGTGATTTGTGTTCAACGCAAACGCAATTGAGTGACGAGCAAAAGCAGACTTGTATTCGTTTTAGAAAATATGAACAGCAAAAACAAGATGAATTAAAAGATTTGATTAATGAAACTGCTGCTAATTTAAAAAATCTGAAAGCCAATATTTTATCTGAAGGAAAAAGGATTGCCCAATTCAATGATAAAATTGCTTCACTTGAAAAGGAGATTAAGGCAATTCAGAATACAATTATAGTTTTGGAAGAAAATATAGAAGAATTAAATATCCAGATTGAAGAAAGAAAAATTAAAATTGAAAATTTAAATAATCAGATCAAAGAAAGAATGGCGGCATCTCAATCTAATGTTAGAACCAGTTCTTACATCAGGTTCATTATGGGTGCAGATAGCTTTATTGATTTATTAAGAAGAATAAGTGCCATCGCTGAAATCAGTGATTATGATATGTTTAAGATTGAAGAGATGCAGAAGGAAAAAGATTTGTTGCAGATTGATGTTGATAATCTAGAAATTCAAAAGAATAATTTATTTATACAACAGACATCTTTGGAGACTCAAAAGAATGGTTTAGAAAAACTAAAGGCTGCAGCTTTGGAGTTAATGGAAGAGTTTCAAAGAAAAGAAGCTGAATTCCAACAACAGATGGATGCATTAGAAAAAGATTATTCTGAACTTGAAAAAAGGATTGATGAAATCGATGCAGCTATCAATGCTTTATACCCATCTAATGGCTTTGCTCCATTCTTTAAAAATACATCATTCTGGATTTCTGCAGGCTGCTATTATTATCAAAGTGGTGGATTTCATGCAGCGATAGATGCGGCAGTAAGAATTGGAGTAAATATATACCCGGTTGGCAATGGAGTGGTAGTTGATGCAAGAGGAGGATGTGCATACAATGGTGGCTATTATGGCAATACCTGCAACTGGGGTCGAGGCAACTATGTTTTCATCTTAGTTTTAATCAACGATGAATACTATTTTATTCAATATGACCATTTAAAAGACATCTACGTTAAAGTTGGTGATATCGTTTATCAGGGAAGAACAGTAATGGGTACAACGGGAAATAGTGGCAGTTCTTCAGGGCCACATTTACATTTCGCGATTACCTATTTAGGTACAACATCTACAACTACTGTTAAAAAGATTCTTAATGATTTTAAACGTTATAACAATACTTTTGGATTGTCTTATCATATCAAAAATTCATGTGCTAACAGAGGATGGGCAGCTCCGTGCTTTGTAAACCCTACTGATATCTACGGATATCGTTACGGCAAATATTATTGGGTAGGTAGTTAGGTGCAACTTGTTGCACCTTTTTTATTGTGCTAAAATGTTAAAAGGTGATTTATATGAGGAATTTTTTAAAGGGTTTATTTAAAGTATTATTGGTTGTTTTGCTATGTACTGCAACCTTTATAGGTGGGATGTTTGTGGGCAGCTATGTCAGTGGAACAGCATTGGATAGAAAGTTTGCCACTTTACAGGCGGTACATGAAATTATGCTGACGGAGTTTTATTTTGGTCAGGATTCTGATGAATACAGTCAGCAGCTGGTTGATGATGCTATTTATGGAATGGTCAGAGCACAGGGAGATATTCATACAGAATATATGAGTGCTAGTGAATTGGCTCAATTTACAGGTTCTTTAGAATCATCATTTGTCGGAATTGGTGTTACTTATACAGTTGTCGATGACCAGATATTGGTTGTTAGTGTGATTCGTTCTTCTCCTGCTGAAGCAAGTGGAGTATTAGCGGGTGATATTATTGTCGCTGTGGATGGGGAAAGTGTAGAATCAATAGGTATAGACAATATTGCCGATAGAATAAAAGGAAAAGTTGGTACTGAAGTAGTAGTAACAGTTTTAAGAGAAAATGAAACAATTGATATTCCAATTATTAGAAATACTATTTCTAATACAGTATTTTCTGAAATAGTTGATGGTATTGGAATTATCACCTTAACTTCTTTCTCTGATGGAACAGGTAAGGAATTTAAAAATCATCTAGATTACCTAAAAGAACACAATGTAACAAGGATTATTATAGATTTAAGAGATAATGGAGGCGGATATGCTTCAACTCTAAATACAATCGCTTCTTATTTCTTAGATAAGGGAGATATTGTCATGAGAGAGTATGACAGAGAAGGAAATGAAATTCTAGATATCGCTACTGCTGGAAATAAATACAATTATGATAAGATCATTCTTCTAGCCAATGGCTACACAGCAAGTAGTTCAGAAGTATTTATTTTAGCGATGAAAGAGCACTGTAATGCCATCATAGTGGGTGAGACAACTTATGGAAAAGGAGTTGCTCAGGTTACCAGAATGTTAATGGATGGCAGTGCAATTAAATATACAGATTTAATCTGGAAAAGCAGCAATGGCGTCTATATTGGTGGAACAGGTATAGCTCCTGATTATGAGATAAAATTACATGATGTTCTGTATATGAATTATCTGACTATTGATGAAGGTGTGTTTTATCACTATGATACCGTTTCTGATAAGGTTGCCCAAATGCAATCGATGCTGGATTTCTTAGGATATGGAGTCGATAGAAGGGATGGTTATTTTTCGCAAATGACTAAAGAAGCACTGATTTCTTTCCAGACAGATAGAGGAATTGAAGTTACTGGCATTTTGGATGAAGTTTGTGCCAGTGCTTTAAATAGTTCGGTTGTTAGAGCTTGGCAGCTTGAAACTGAAAAATATGACACGCAAATGAATTATGCATTAGATTTAATCAAGCAATAGATAACAAAGTTCTAAAGTTCAGTGAAAACTGGACTTTTTATTTGTTCAGGTTATTAAGGATAGAAGTATTGGTGTATAATATGCATATGGGAAAATTTCAATTAGTTAGCAACTATACTCCTAAGGGAGATCAACCTAAAGCAATAGAACAGTTAGTTACAGGCTTAAAAGAAAATAAAAAGTATCAGGTTCTTTTAGGAGCAACGGGCACTGGGAAAACTTTTACTGTGGCTAATGTGATTGAAAAAATTAATAAACCTACTTTAGTATTTGTACATAATAAGACTTTAGCGGGACAATTGTATTCAGAGTTAAAAGAACTTTTTCCTAATAATCATGTGGAATATTTTGTTTCAAATTTTGATTATTATCAACCGGAAGCCTATTTGCCAAAAACGGATACCTATATTGAGAAAAACTCGATGATCAATGAAGAGTTAGATATGTTACGTTTAGCAGCTTATAATGCAGTTTTAGAACACCGTGATACAATAATTGTCGCTTCTGTTGCCTGTATTTATGCTTCAAGTGACCCTAATCAATATAAAGATTTATTTTTTACGATAAAAACTAATCAGAAAATCACAAGAAAAGATTTATTGATGATGCTGGTAGATAGACAATATAGTCGCAATGATATTGAACAGAAAAGAGGGACTTTCAGGTTAAGAGGAGACGTCATCGATGTAAGTCTGGGTCATACGGACAACTATTTTTTAAGAATAGAGCTGTTTGATGATGAAATTGAAAGAATCAGTGAAATAGACACTATTACCAATAAAACTTTAGAATACTATACTGTTTACAATATTTTTCCAGCTACCGGCTATGCAAAAAGTAAGGACGATATTCTCAAAGCTTGTGAAAATATTGAAATTGAATTGGAAGAAAGATTAGATTATTTCGAAAAAGAAGGAAAACTTTTAGAAAAACAGAGATTGGAACAGCGATGCACTTATGATTTGGAAGCTTTAAGAGAATTTGGAGTATGTCCAGGAATAGAAAACTATTCTCGTCATTTGGAATTTAGAGAACCAGGATCAAAACCTTGGACTTTGTTTGATTATTTTGGTGATGATTTTTTAATGATTATAGATGAATCGCATGTTTCAATTCCTCAAGTCAGGGGTATGTATAATGGGGATAGAAGTAGAAAAGAAACTTTGGTTAATTATGGCTTTAGACTGCCTAGCGCTTTAGATAATCGACCATTAAGATTTAATGAATTTGAAAAAGCGATCAATCAGGTTATTTGTGTCAGTGCGACACCTGGAGATTATGAATTGAATAAGGTAAACGGCGAAGTAGTTGAACAGATCATTCGTCCAACAGGTTTATTAGATCCGGAAGTAGAAGTCCGTCCTTCAAAAGGACAAATCGATGATTTGGCTTACGAAATTGATTTAAGAGTCGAAAGAAAAGAAAGAGTTTTAATAACCACTTTAACTGTCAGAATGGCTGAAGAATTAACAAAATATCTACATAATAGAATGTATAAAGTGGCATATTTGCATCATGAGACCAAAACCTTAGAAAGAACAGAAATTATTCGTGATTTAAGAAAAGGCAAATACGATGTTTTAGTTGGTATAAACCTGCTTAGAGAAGGCCTGGATATTCCAGAAGTTTCTTTAGTTGCCATTATTGATGCTGATAAAGAAGGGTTTTTGAGAAGTGAAAGAAGTTTAATTCAGACTATCGGTCGCGCTGCCAGAAATAGCAACGGCAAAGTAATCATGTATGGAGATAATATTACTGGTTCTATGTCTCGAGCAATTGAGGAAACAAATCGTCGCAGAAAGATTCAAAAGAAGTTTAATGAAGAAAATGGTATTATTCCAACAACTATCAAAAAAGAAATAAGAGAGCCAATTCGTTCAAAAGAAACTCATGAAATGGCGATTAAATATATGAGCAAAAAGATTAAAAAACAATCAAGAGCAGAGACAGAGCAATTATTAGTAAGATTAGATAAAGAAATGAGAGAAGCAGCCAGAATTTTAGACTTTGAAAGAGCTGCTCAGTTAAGAGATATGATATTAGAAATCAAAGGAGAATCAGGGTGAAAAAATTAATATTAGCCAGCAAGTCACCTAGAAGGAAAGAATTATTAGAATTATTGGGTTTTGATTTTGATGTCGTTGTATCAGAAGTAAATGAAGTAGCTTCCAATGATTTATCACCTGAGGAACTAGTAAAAGCTTTAGCTTATCAGAAGGCTAAAGCTGTCTTTGAAATGCATCCTGACAAGGTTGTTTTAGGCAGTGATACGATCGTAGTAGTCGATGATGTGATTTTAGGAAAACCCAAAAACCAAAAACAGGCTAAAGAGATGATGCTGAAAATGAAAAACAGAGAACATTATGTCATTACTGGTGTCGCTGTTTTATCAGACAGAGAGGATGTTATTTTTTCTGATACCTCAATTGTTCATTTTAATGATATTGCAGAAAAAGAAATTGATGAGTATATTACAACATCCGAGCCTTATGATAAAGCTGGCGGATACGCAATTCAAGGTTGGGCGGCAAGATATATTTCAGCTATTGAAGGCAACTTTTATACAATAATGGGTTTACCACTTGACAAAGTATTTAAAACAATAAATAAAATGTTATAATTGCTTTACAGGAGTAAAGCATGAGTAAAAAATCTAGCGTTACATTGACCGAAGGCAACATTTTTAAACAATTATTAAAATATGTTTGGCCTATAATGCTGGCTAATGTTTTTGAGCAGGTCTATAATTTGACAAATGCAATGATTGTCGGAAATTATGTTTCTAAAGAGGCGTTAAGTGCAGTTAGTTCCTGTAGTATAATTTCCAATATATATAATCTTTTTTTTCATGGTTTAGGGCTTGGGGCAGGCATAGTTGTTGCAACATATGTTGGAGCTAAAGATAAAAGGAAAATTAAAGAGTCAATTGAAACAAGTTTAGTAATAGCAACCTTTGGTGGCCTACTTTTAACAGTTGTTTCTTATATCTGTATTCCCTATTTAATGAATGTCAGCAATATCAAAGTTGAACTATATGATTTGGCATATAGTTATTTAAGCATATATGTTTTAGGTACAGCTTCTTCATTAACATACATGATGTGTTTCTTCATATTAAGAAGTATTGGTGATTCAAAAACTCCATTAAAATACCTGATACTTTCCTGTTTTTTGAATTTGGCATTAGGTGTTATTTTTGTAAGGGTATTAGATTTAAGTGTTACAGGAACAGCTTTAGCGACAATAATTTCTCAATTTGTGGTCGATATTTTATGTTTAAATAAAATACTATCTTTAGAAGAAGTCCAGTTTAATTTCAAAAACATTGATTTTAATTGGAAAATTTTTGGAAAGATTTGTAGTTTAGCAGTTCCGGCAGGTATTCAAAATATGCTGATTGCGATAAGCACGATGATGATTCAATCTTATATAAATCTACTTCCAAATGAATATATTGCCGGCATTGGAGTAGCAAATAAAATTGCAGTCTTTGCTTATATTCCAATGGGAGCAGTTGCAACTGTAACTATCAATATGGTTTCTCAAAATATGGGAGCCAAAGAATATAAACGAGCTCAAGAGGTCATCAAACAAAGCATCAAAATATGTAATATTATTACTTTGATAAGCAGTACATTCTTATTTGTTTCGGCACCTTTCTGGGTAAGTCTATTTAATAAAGATCCACTAATTATTTCTGCTGGAGCAATGGCAGTAAGAATAACAGTATATAGCTATATTCCTCTTGGCTGGTCGCATGTTTATCATGGTGCTATCAGGGGAGCCGGAAATGTCAGAGGACCAATGTTAATAGCGATTTTTACTCAGTGTATAAGTCGATATTTATTTGTATATTTTGGATTACAGCTGTTACCAAAAAATGTATATATTATCTATACGTCATCAGCCTTTGGTTTTACTTTAGCCGGAATAGTTGCCAGTCTGTATTTTCATAACAGCAAATGGACGAAAGACAAAATGTTAAGAGCTTAGAAACTATCAAAATGAAGATAGTTTTTTCTTGACAAGGAAGAATAAGGTGCTACAATTGATTTAACGATTGAACAAATGTTCAAATGAGGAGAAGGATATTTATGAAAAAAAGTTATAAAATAGAAGTGGATTGTGCAGCCTGTGCTATCAAAATGGAAGATGCTGCAAAAAATACAATTGGAGTAAAAGATGCTACTGTTAATTTTATGACTCAAAAGATGATTGTTGATTTTGAAGATGGTGCAGAAAAAGAAGATGTAATGCAAGAAATATTAATCAACTGTAAAAAAGTTGATAGAGATTGTGAGATTTATTTATAAATGAATAAAAAACAAAAGAAAATACTGATAAGGATTATCTTGTCAGCTATTTTATTAACAATATTACAGATACTTAAAATAGAAGGAGTATCAGGGTTTTTACTAAACCTGATTCCTTATTTTTTGATAGGTTATGATGTGCTTGTTAAGGCTTTTAAAGGTATATTGGATCGTCAACCCTTTGATGAGAATTTTCTGATGGCCATCGCGACAGTTGGAGCAATTTTTTTAAAAGACTTCAGTGAAGCTATTGCCGTAATGCTTTTTTATCAGCTTGGTGAATTGTTTCAAAGCTATGCGATTGGAAAAAGTAGAAAAAGTATCAGTGCTTTAATGGATATCAGACCAGATTATGTCAATGTTGAAGAAGATGGCAAACTTGTAATCGCTGATCCCTATGAAGTAGAAAAGGGAACAATTATTACGGTTTTACCAGGAGAAAAGGTTCCAATAGATGGTGTGATAATAGAAGGTCAATCGGTTCTGGATGTAATCGCTCTGACTGGTGAATCAATGCCTGTAGAGGTAAATATTGATGATGAAATATTATCAGGAAGTGTAAATATTTCTGGGTTGCTTAAAGTAAAAACAACTAAAGAGTTTGAAGAATCTACCGCCAGTAAAATATTGGATTTAGTAGAAAATGCCAGTAACCTGAAAAGTAAAAGTGAAAACTTTATCAGTAAGTTTGCCAGAGTATATACTCCAATAGTTGTTTATAGTGCATTAGCTTTGGCGATAGTTGGCCCTTTAATAAGTTTTTTAACTGATAGAAATGTAGAACTTTTAAAATGGGCATATAGAGCTTTAACATTTTTAGTTATTTCCTGTCCCTGTGCTTTGGTCATTTCCATACCGCTAAGTTTTTTTGCTGGACTTGGAACAGCCAGCAGTAAAGGAATTTTAATAAAAGGTTCTAATTATTTAGAAACACTTGCTAAGGTGAAAATGTTGATGATGGATAAAACAGGAACACTTACCAAAGGTGTTTTTGCAGTGAATGATATACATCATAGTGAAGATGACGATTATCTTCTGATGTTGGCGGCATATGGAGAGTATTATTCAAACCATCCAATTGCCAAGTGCATTACCAAGGAATATGGTAAGGAAATTGATGAAAAAAGAATCAGTGATATAAAAGAAATTGCTGGCCAAGGAATTATCTGTCACTATCAGGGAAAGCAGTTAGCGGTTGGAAATGATAAGTTAATGCAAATGTTAGAAATAGACTATCAAAAATGTAAAAGTGTTGGAACTATTGTTCATGTAAGCCTTAAAGATGAGTATTTAGGTCATCTGGTAATAAATGATGTCCTTAAGGAAAATACCATAACAGCAATTGAACAACTAAAAGATATTGGTGTCAAAGATATCTATATGCTGACTGGCGATAATGAAAAGGTAGCTAAAGATGTAGCTGAAAAAGTAAAAATAGAAAAGATTCATTATCAGCTTTTGCCAAATGATAAATTAGAATTGGTTAAAAAAGTAATAAATGAAAAACCTGCTGATCAGAAACTGGCTTTTGTAGGGGATGGCATAAATGATGCTCCAGCTTTGGCAATGGCGGATATTGGAATTGCCATGGGAGCTTTGGGAAGTGATGCCGCTATTGAGGCAGCGGATGTTGTCTTGATGGATGATGATCTGTTGAAACTGGTTGAAGCAATTAAACTCAGTAAAAGAACTTTAATAATTGTCTATCAGAATATTATTTTAGCGATAACAGTTAAAGTTGGAAGTCTGATATTGGGAGCATTTGGCTATGCTGGTATGTGGCTGGCAATATTTGCTGATGTTGGGGTGATGGTTATGGCGGTATTAAATGCGATGAGAATAATGCTGATAAAAAATAAAAGGAGAGAAAAATTAAATGGCTAACAAAAAAATGGAAGAAAATATGCTTTATGATTTAGCAGATTTGTTTAAACTGTTTGGTGATTCAACCAGAATAAGAATTTTATATGCCCTTTATGAAAAAGAACTTTCAGTAAGTGAAATTGCTGAAGAATTAAAAATGACTGTTTCAGCTGTTTCTCATCAACTAAGAGTTTTAAAGCAGGGCAAGTTAGTAAAATCTAAAAGAGACGGGAAGCAGATTTATTATTCTTTAGATGATAATCATGTTAAAACTATTATTGCGATGGGAAGAGAGCATATTGAGGAATAGTACAGATGATATTTTTTACATCCTATTTACAGATTATTCCCTTATAATAATAAGGAGAACGGAGGGTAATGACTAATGCCTAGTGTTTTAAGCCATTGCTTATGTGGAGAAGAAGCTGTGACAAATTGTAATATCAAAAGCTTCAAACAGATAATTAAAGAGAATGATAAAATATTTTATTTAGGCTGTCAGG
Organism: Erysipelotrichia bacterium; assembly: GCA_012520255.1. Taxonomy (GTDB): domain Bacteria; phylum Bacillota_I; class Bacilli_A; order Erysipelotrichales; family Erysipelotrichaceae; genus UBA1783. Next base: position 95,990 of record JAAYOQ010000015.1, read on the forward strand.
GACCTGATCCCTTTATGTTTTATCATCATTTTCCATTTCAAAACAAAGAAAGAGCAAAAACAGTTAGAAATTGTTCAAGACTGATACATAAAGGTAGGGTTAATGATTTTTTTAATGCTCTTTTAAAATATGCCAAAAAGAAGGGCGATAGACAACTGTTTGTCTATATTGGGGGATTTTTTTCTCATCATGCTTTAGATAGTATTGCTCATCCTTATGTCAATTATCAGACAGGTTCGGCTTATAAAAACAATTTAAGACTTCACCAGATTTTTGAAAGCCAGATAGATTTAGCTCTTTTGAAACTTAAAGGAATTAAACCTGAAGATTATCGAGCGGATAAGAAAATTGTCAAACTAAAAGATTCAGCAGAAAAGATAGCTGAAATGTTGTCGCACTGTATTAAAGAAGTTTTTGATTATGAAGTGACAATTGAAGATGTAAAAGATAGTTTAGATGACATGGCCAGAGCTGAAAAAGTATTTGCATATAAGAAGGGAAAGTATAGGTTTTTTAAATATTTAGAAAAACTGATGAAAAAGCCAAATGTTGTGGTCAATATGATGATGCCTTTAGAATATGATGAAAAGATGGATGCAATGAATTATGGTAGAGAGCTGTGGCACAGCCCGGTTGATTTAACATTTGCCAGCAATGAAACATTTATGGAACTATATGATAAAGCGACAAGTCAGACAAGCAAAATATTGGAGCTGTTAGAAAAATATATTGATAATGAAATTGATGAAAAGCAAATACTGGAAATTGTTGGTAATCGAAATTATGATAGTGGAAGCAGTGATGGTTCGAAGATGAAATATTTCAAACTGGATTCAGGTATCAAGGATTATGAAATCAGGTTAATGGAACTTAAAGATTTGGATAAGGTAGTTGAGATTTATAAAGAGGCCAGAGAATTTATGAGGGAAACTGGAA
>JAAYOQ010000016.1 GCA_012520255.1 Erysipelotrichia bacterium
CATGTGGAGTGTATAGCGTGTATACAGCGAAAAAGAGACTAACATTATCAGAATTTATTATGACTTATAAAACAAAAAAATGGCATAGACAATATAATAAATATAAATATATAGATGAAAAAGAGCAGATAAAAGTAATTGCTGAATGTAAGATTAAAGATTAATAAGTTATTTAATAATAATAGAGACCGAAAATAAGCAATCTCTATTTTTTATGCGAAAGACAAAAATTCGATGTTGCTGAATGGCAGAATAAGAAAAATTGTTGTACAAAGTTCAAAGTACAATGAAAGAAAAAAATGTATGAATTGGTAAAAATAAAAAATAATATGTTAAAACAAAGCTGCCTATCAGGTACAGGAGTTGATAAATCTCCTTTTTAAACAGTAAAAGTAATGAGAAAAACGAGACCATATATGCTAAATAAACTGGGATTGGAAATACAACGATGAGACAGCATATTTATTGAAGAAAAATGCCATATAAGACAAAAAACATCAATACTTATTGACGTAGTGGGGTAAAGTAATTTATAATTGAATTGAAGAAAAGTGCCAAATATGGCAAAAATAATCAACGGAGATGAATGTATGGAAATAAAAAGAAAAGTTTATTTGAATAGATTAATCAATAAAAAGAATAATGGAATGATAAAGGTCATTACTGGAATCAGGAGATGTGGAAAATCATATTTACTTGACCCTATGTTCCGAAATCACTTGATTCAAGAAGGTATACCAGCAGACCATATTATCAAGATTGAATTGGATCGAGCATCCAATATAAAATATCACAAAGATGCAGAAGCATTTGAACATTATATTCGCTCACTTATAAAGGATGATAAGCCATATTATTTATTGTTAGATGAAATACAGCTTGTTGAAGGTTTTGAGTTTGTTTTATCTGGTCTTTTGTATGAGAAAAATGTAGATGTATACGTCACGGGAAGTAACTCAAAGTTTTTATCATCAGATATTGCTACAGTATTTCGAGGTAGAGGAGATCAAATTCGTGTTGCTCCACTTTCGTTTTCTGAGTTCTATGCTGCACGTGGAGGGGAAAAATTTGAATGTTGGAACGAGTATTTGATGTTTGGAGGTATGCCTCTAATTTTGTCTATGTCTGGAGATGAAGAAAAATCAAAATATTTGATTGAACTATTTAGTCAAACTTATTTTAAAGACATTGTAGAACGTAATAAGATTCGAAGAACAGACCTTTTGGATTCCATTACAAATGTTTTAGCTTCAGCAGTTGGATCTTTGACCAACACACAAAAGATATATAATACTTTTAAAAGTCATGGAGAGAATGAACTCTCATTGAATACGGTGAATTCATATCTTTCGTATTTGGAAGATGCTTTTATTGTTAGAAAAGCATTGCGATATGATGTGAAAGGAAGAAAGTATATTAACACACCGCAGAAATATTATTTTGCTGATCTTGGTTTGCGTAATGCAAGACTAAACTTTAGACAACAAGAAGAAACTCATTTGATGGAGAATGCTATTTATAACGAATTACTATATCGGGGTTATAATGTAGATGTGGGCGTTGTTGAAATTAGAAAGAAGGATAAACGAGTGCAGACTGAAGTTGATTTTGTATGCAATATGGGAACAAACCGTATTTATATACAGTCAGCACTTACTTTAGATACTCCTGAAAAAACTATACAGGAGAGCAGACCGCTAAATAATATTCAGGATAGTTTTAAAAAAATAATTGTAGTAAAAGATGCTATTAAATCTTGGAGAACGGAAGATGGAATACTTGTAATTGGTGTGATGGATTTTTTACTTGACCCTGAAAGTCTATTGCGTTAATGAAAATGCCCTGATGGATATCTTCTGACAATGATAAAAATCGATATTCCTACACACGACACATGTGGAGACGGTATGTTTATTGTCCAAACTTGATGTCGACAAACATATTGAAATCGAATTTAATATGGATGAGTTGGATGTGACCTCAGCAGAAAGCGAAGCCACTTATTCGCAAATCAAAAAGTATGTATTGGAAAAATTTGGTCTGAACGTTTCAAGCCTTTATATCGCACAGGTTAAAGAACAATGTGGCATTAAGCAAAGAGAAAATTACAACAAATCCAAAAAAGAAAAACAAAGAGTGCCAAAGTGTCCGGAAGAAAAACGGGAGGCTATAATGGATGCTTTCAAGCATTTTAAGATGATTGAATAAACTATCATAAATATTGGAGTCTTGGAATATAGACACCTACACATTTACAGCGACTTGGATTTTACTCTTAGTCGCTTTTTTCTTTGCTAAAAATCTGAAAGGGGATGAAATCATTGAAAAAATTGGAAAAGACAAGGCAGACCATAAGAGAGCTGAAAGACGAACTTGAGAAATCAGAAAATCAATTAAGGCAACTTAAAAATCAAGAGAAGAAAATTCTCCGGCAGGACAAGGAACGGGAGCGAAAGCAAAGGACACACAGGTTGATTACACGAGGAGCAATGCTTGAAAGCTTGATTGAGAATCCGGAAGAATTGTCAGATGAGGATATCGAAATCTTACTTGAAGCAGCATTCAATACGCCAGACTTTAAAGAAACCTTGAGCATAATTTGAGAAAGTTGAGCAAGAGAGGATAATCTAATTCCCGGGAACGGCGCAATTATACACCCTAAAGGGTGATTGCGACCTGCGGTGCTTTTGCCCTACCGGAAGTAAAGAAAAAAGCTGAAGCATTTTTACTTTGATGTTATCCGAGGAGCTGAACGGAAAATAATCGTTCGCTTTTTATGTCAAGGGTAAAATGCACTTCGCTACCGCTCAGCCCTTGACATTGAAAATTTGAAATGTAATCAGACGGCAAGCCGACACACTGAAACAACAAGAGTTAATTGTTCAGTAGTCGGCTTTTTATATTCTATCATTTCAAATCGCTCTCTTACAGAGTGAAGACAAAAAAATCTTTAAAGCCTCCACCTAAAACAACAAGAGAAAAAACGAAGGAAGTGATGAGATGGCAGACAGTTTTCATTTCTCTGTATCAATGATCTCAAGAGGAAAAGGAAAAAGTGCGGTTGCCAGTGCAGCATATATTGCCGGAGAGAAAATAAAAAATGAATGGGACGAAGTAATCCATGACTATACAAAAAAGCAAGGTGTAATCCATAAAGAAATATTCCTACCCGACCATGCACCAAAAGAATTTACAGATAGAACTACTCTATGGAACTCTGTCGAACTCTTTGAGAAAAATTCCAATGCACAGCTTGCAAGAAATTTTATTGTTGCCCTACCGAAAGAGTTAAGCCTTGAAGAAAATAAAAAACTGATAAGCGAATTTATTGAAACTAACTTTACCAATGAGGGTATGGTAGCAGATTTGGCAATCCACGATGAAAGTCAAGACGGCAATAATAATATCCATGCCCATATTATGACGATTGTCAGACCATTAAATGAAGATGGAACATGGGGACAGAAAAGTAAAAAGGAATATATGCTTGATGACAATGGAGAAAGAATCTTAAACAAGAACGGTAAACCTAAAACCAGAAAAGTTAAACTTACAAATTGGAATGATAGAGGTAATGTTGAAAAATGGAGAGAATCTTTTTCTAATCTCTGTAACCGATATCTGCAAGAAAATGAAATTGATAAAAAAGTGGATCATCGTTCATTCAAAAGACAGGCTGTCAAACAAATACCGACCATACATTTAGGAGCAGCTGCAAGTGCATTGGAACGAAAAGG
>JAAYOQ010000017.1 GCA_012520255.1 Erysipelotrichia bacterium
GCGCTCTAACCAACTAAGCTATCCCGCCACATGGTCGGGATGACAGGATTCGAACCTGCGACCCCCTGGTCCCAAACCAGGTGCACTACCAAGCTGTGCTACATCCCGATATGTGGTACGGCCACGCCTAATTATATTAGCACATTAATTTTGGTTATGCAACAGGATTTTTCTAAAAAGTGGACATCTGAAAAAGCTTTTTAATCCTTCAAATTTTTGATTTTAAATTGGATTTAGTTGATTAAATTATTGCGAAGTGATGTATTTATATTAACATAGATATAGTAAACTGTAAAAACAAATAAAATAAATGAATGTTTTTAAAAGTGACAATAAAATGATAATCTAGTATTTTAAAATAATAGACAGGTGATGTTTTATGAAAATCGGAATTATATCTCTTGGATGTTGTAAGAATCTGGTCGATAGTCAAAAAGCAATGTCTTTTCTTAAAGCTAGTGGACATAGCTTTGTTAATGATCCGAAAATAGCTGAGGTAATTGTGATTAATACCTGTGGTTTTATCAATGATGCTAAACAGGAATCTATTGATACAATTTTACAGATGGCAGACTACAAAGAATACAAATTAAAATATTTAATTGTAATGGGTTGTCTTGTTCAAAGATACAGAGAAGAGTTAGAAAGAGAATTGCCAGAAGTAGACTTATTTATTTCTATCGATGAATATGATGATTTGGAAAAAATATTCAATGATTTTTTAAATAGTAAAACAATAAAATCGTCTGAAGTAATATTAGCTACAAGTAATTACAGTGCTTATTTAAAAATTGCAGATGGATGTTCTAATAAGTGTGCCTATTGTGCTATTCCTTTAATTAGAAAAGCATATAAGTCGATAGAATTTGAAGAAATAATTAGCCAGGCAAAAAAATTAGAAGCTATCGGTATTAAAGAATTAAATCTTATTGCTCAGGATACGACCAGATATGGTATAGATTTATACGGAAAATATCGTCTGGCAGATTTATTATATGAATTAAATAAAATGGATTTTTATTGGATTAGAATTCTGTATATGTATCCAGATGAAATAAATGATGAATTATTACAAGCAATGGCAAATTGTAAGAAAGTAGTACCTTACTTTGATATTCCTGTTCAACATGCTAGTGACAGGATGTTAAAACTGATGAATAGAAGAGGCAGTAAAAAACATATTAAAGAAATTGTAGCAAAGATTAAAAAGAGATTTGAAAATCCAATTTTAAGAACTACCATTATTGTCGGCTTTCCAACAGAAACTGATGAAGATTTTAAAGAGTTGTTAGAATTTATTGAAGAAATCAAATGGGATAAACTAGGAGCATTTACCTATTCTCTGGAAGAAGACACTGCCAGTTATGAAATGGAGCCAAAAGTAGAAAAACAAGTGGCTGATAAGAGACTGGAAGAATTAATGTTGCTGCAAGAAAAAATATCTCAAAACAATAATGAAAGCTATATCAATCAAACAATAGAAGTTTTAGTTGAAGGCAGAGATGGATTAGATAAAAAACTATATCAGGGGAGAAGTTATATGAATGCTCCAGATGGAATAGACGGTCATGTCAGATTTATTTCTTCTAGAGATATTGAAACAGGTGATATTGTAAGTGTTTTAATAGAAAGTGTTAATGTACATGACTTATTTGGCAAAGAAGTAATTTAAAACACAATATTGTGTGTTAAAATGAATAATAGAAGAGGTACAGATTTATGGAAAAATTAAAAAAAATCGCAAATAATATGCGAATCAACATCGTTAAAATGGTTCATGCTAATAAAAGCGGTCATCCAGGCGGTGCTTTAAGTTGTGCAGATATCTTAACGGCTTTATATTTTGAAGTTATGGATATCAACAAAGATAACTTAAATGACAAAGCAAGAGACAAATTTGTTCTGTCTAAAGGCCATGGATCTGCTGGAATTTATGCTGTTTTAGCGGAAAAAGGATTTATTCCTTATGAAGAGTTGCCAACATTCAGAGCTATTAACTCAAGATTACAAGGGCATCCAAATATGCTTGACTGTCCAGGAGTAGATATTTCTACCGGATCATTAGGGCAGGGTTTATCTGTTGGTGTTGGAATGTCATTATCTAACAAACTTGATGGCAACGATTTTAGAACATATGTGCTTTGTGGAGATGGCGAAATACAGGAAGGCCAAATCTGGGAAGCAGCTATGTCAGCAGCTCACTATAATCTTGACAACCTGTTATTGATAATCGATTACAACGGTTTACAGATTGATGGAACTAATGATGAAGTCATGAATGTCAGACCACTTGGCGAGAAGTTTAAGGCTTTTGGCTGGCATACAATTTCTGTTGATGGACATGACATTGAATCAATTATTGCTGGCTGTAATCATGCTAAAACCATTAAAGGAAAGCCGACAGTAATTATTGCTGAGACAGTAAAAGGAAAAGGTGTCAGCTATATGGAAAATAAAGCTGGCTGGCATGGCAAAGCTCCTTCTGATGAGGAATTAGCTATAGCTTTAGAAGAGTTAGGAGGTAACAACTAATGAGTAAGATTGCAACAAGAGATGCCTATGGAAAAGCTCTTGCAGCTTTGGCTTTAGAAAATAAAAATGTTGTAGCGGTAGATGCTGACTTATCGGGCTCTACTAAAACTGCTGAACTTAAAAAGGTAGCACCTGAAAGACATTTTAATGTCGGTATTGCTGAAAGTAATTTAGTTGGAATATCAGCTGGTTTAGCTTGTAATGGTAAAATTCCTTATTGTTCAACTTTCGCTATTTTTGCTAGTGGAAGAGCTTATGACCAGGTTAGAAATACAGTTGCTTATGGAAAATTAAATGTTAAAATCTGTGCAACCCACGCTGGTTTAACAGTTGGAGAAGATGGAGCAACGCATCAGGCTTTAGAAGATATTGCATTAATGAGAGCTATTCCTAATATGACAGTTATCCAACCGTGTGATGGGGTAGAAACTGAGCAATGTATCAGAGCAATTTCTGAATATTATGGTCCAGTTTATGTCAGATTAGGCAGAAGTGCAGTAGAAGTAGTTAATACTGATCCTGACTATAAATTTGAAATTGGCAAAGGTATAGTTCTTCATGAAGGTGATAAGGATGTCCTGATGATTGCCAGTGGAATGATGGTTCAACAATCATTGAAAGCAATTGAACAATTAAAGGAAAAGGGAGTTAATCCGACTTTAATCAACATTCATACTATCAAACCATTAGATGAAGATTTAATTGTCAAGTATGCTAAAGATGCAAAATATATTGTTTCATTAGAAGAACACAATGTATATGGTGGTTTAGGAAGTGCAGTAGCTGAATGTTTAGCTAAGCATTGTCCAAGAAAACAAATCTTTATCGGCACCCAGGACACTTTTGGTGAGTCTGGAAAACCAGATTTACTGCTTGAAAAGTATGGCTTAAGTGCTGATAAGATTGTTGAAAGAGTACTTAATGAATGTAAATAAAATGATTTAGCAGTAAAAATAAATCAATATTTAAACTTTTGAAAATCATAATAATTTGAGGTCACAATATTGTGACCTCAAGTCATATAACAAGACTAAATAGCAAAGGAAAAGATAAAAATGTGTAAAAAAATTAAAGTTGCCTTTATCTATGTGCATAATTTTTATCGCCGTCAGATTGCTGAAGCATTAGGAAAAGAGTTTGGTTCAGATAGATATGAATTTTATTCAGCAGGTACTGAAATAAAATCTGAAATTAATCAGGATGCTGTACGTCCTTTGAAAAAAATGTATGGAATTGATATGGAAAAAACGCAATATTCAAAGACAATAAGTGATATTGTCGAAGTAGATATTATTGTTACTATGGGTTGCAATGTTCGCTGTCCAATAATTTCACATAATTATAAAGAAGATTGGGGCTTATATGACCCAAGTGGAAAAAGTGATGAAGAATTTTTAAAAGTAATTAAGCAGATTGAAATTAATATAAAGGAAAAATATAATGCCAAATTGTAAAAACATTTTTTCATTATGGTATAATTTAAAAAGAATAGAGGACTTTATATGATTAAAAAAATTGGAAGAAACTTTATTTTAGAAACAAAAAATACTATTTATATTTTTAAATTGTTGCCGAATGGTTATTTAGGTCATCTTTATTATGGAGATAGGTTTGATGAAAAAATATTTCAGAATATAAAATCAAATATAAGACGTACTGGAAATACTGTTGAATATAGTGATGATTTTCCTTATTCTTTAGAAGATATTCCTTTAGAATATTCTACTTACGGTAAAGGTGATATCAAAGAGCCTTTAATTGTGATTAGAAACTATGATGGAAGCAATACTTCTGATTTTATTTATGATAGTTATGAGATAGTAAAAGAAAAAAGTAAACTTGAAACTTTACCTTCAAGTTATAATTGTGATGAACAGCTGATTATTAATTTGGTTGATAAATACTATAATCTTAAACTTCAACTTTTTTACAGTATATTCTATGAAAGCAATGTTATTGTCAAAAGCTGTAAGCTTGTAAATAATTCTGATAAAACAATTAAAATAGAAAAATTTAATAGCTCATTAATTGATATGCATAACAAGACGTTTACTATTACTTCTTTTTTTGGTAATTGGGGTAATGAAATGAATAAACATCAAATCAAATTAACTGCTGGTAAGTATGTTATTTCTTCATATACAGGATCAAGCAGTAATCGTAATAATCCATTTTTTATGTTGAGTGATGATGATACCAGTGAAAATAAAGGGGAGTGTTATGGTTTTAATTTGGTTTATAGTGGCAATCACTATAGCAGTATTGAAACAACTCAACTTCAAAGAACCAGAATAGTTCAAGGAATCAATAGTGAAAATTTTGAATTTGAAATTAATCCAAATGAGGATTTTGAGACTCCAGAAGCCGTTTTAACTTTCAGTAGTTGTGGTTTTAATGGCATCAGTAAAAACATGCACTATTTTATAAATAATCATATTATTAGAGAAAATTTTAAAAATAAAATTAGACCGGTTCTTTTAAACAGTTGGGAAGCATTCTATTTTTTCTTTACTGAAGAAGGATTGCTTGAATTGGCTGAAAAGGGACAGGAAGTTGGTGTTGAACTGTTTGTGCTGGATGATGGCTGGTTTGGTAATAGAAAAAATGATCAGAGTTCATTAGGAGACTGGTATGTGAACCAAGATAAATTGCCTAATGGATTAAATGGGTTATGTAATGAAATAAATGCCTTAGGTTTAAAGTTTGGTTTATGGGTTGAACCGGAAATGGTAAATGTTAACTCTGATTTATATCGCGTTCATCCTAACTGGGCGATGAACATTAATAACAAAAAGCATAGTGAAGGCAGAAATCAACGAATATTAGATATTATCAATCCTGAAGTAAGTGAATATATTTTAAACAGTTTAAAAAGAGTATTTAACAGCTGTAATATCAGTTATGTAAAATGGGATTTTAATCGGATATTTTCTGATGTTTACTCACCATATCTAAAAGACAGACAGAAAGAAACATCGCATCGTTATTACATGTCTTTATACAAAATAATGGATACTTTAGTAAATGAATATCCTGACATCTTATTTGAAGGATGTGCCGGTGGAGGAAATCGTTTTGATTTAGGAATATTGTGTTATTTCCCTCAAATTTGGGCTTCAGATAAGACCGATGCCCTTGATCGGTTAATGATACAAAATGGTTATAGTTACGGCTATCCGCTATCAAGTTATACCTGTCATGTTTCAATTTGCCCAAATCATCTGACAAGAAGAACTTTACCTTTGAAAACAAGGTTTGATGTGGCATGCTTTGGTAATTTAGGGTATGAGTTGAATTTGAATCTATTGGATGAAAGTGAATTAGAGGAAATAAAAAAACAAATTGAATTTTATAAAAAGCATCGTGAGTTAATTCAATTTGGCCAATTTGAAAGAGAAGAATATGAAAATGGTATTAAATGGTCGATTTTAAAAGAGGATCAAAAAATAGAGATGATCTATCATAACGATACTCAGACTACGGAAATTAGACTAAATGGAGAGAAGTATGAATAAACATATTGATATAAGCAATATCATGCTGAAAACTGAAAGAGTTTTTTTAAGACCTTTCAGAATAACTGATGCAGAAGATTTATATGAATATGCTAAGATTGATGGAATTGGTCAAATGGCAGGATGGTCACCTCATAAAGACATTGAAGAATCAAAAGAAGTTTTAGACATGTTTATAAAAAGTAAAAGACAATTGGCAATTGTGATAAACGGCAAGGTTGTTGGCTCTCTTGGTTTTGAATATTATAATGAAAAATACTTTCCTGAGTATAAAAATTTATCAGGAACAGAAATTGGATATGTTTTAAGTAGAGACTATTGGGGAAATGGTTATATGCCGGAAATAGTCAGGGCAGCTATTAATTATCTGTTTGATATTGAAAAACTGGATTTTATTATATGTGGTCATTTTACATCTAATAATCAATCAAAAAGAGTGATTGAAAAAACTGGTTTTATATTCGCTAAAGAAATTGAATATCTAACATCTTATGGTAAAGTGGAAAAGATGAACTCATATGTTATGTTTAATCCAAAAAAAGATAATAAAATTAAGATGATGGTTTTTGATATTGATGGTACTTTAATTCCTTTTGGTTCATCAAAGATTACTCCAAGTGCTTTAGAGGCGATTGAAAAGGTTAAAAACGAAAAGAAAGTTAAAGTGATGATAGCAACTGGAAGGTCTAAATGTTTTATCCAGGATGATATCTTGGATTCTTTACATTCCGATTATCTGGTAACAATTAATGGTCAATCTATTTTAGATAAAGATTTTAAATCAGTTGTCAGACACACACTTTCTTTAGAAGATATGAAAAGATTGACAGAAGATTGCATAAAAAAAGGCATCGGGTTAGCCTATAAGTATGACGATGAATTGGCTAGTTACAACCTTCATGATGAATACTGTGAAATTTATTTAGAACATGAAGAAAGAAAATATCTGGTTAAAAATTATACAGCAACAAAAGATTATCATTTACAACATGGGTTACCTATTTCAGCATTTTTAATAGGGAACGAAAGTGTAATTGAAGAAATTTCTAAAAACTACACTGAAATAAAATTCGTTAAGGCTTATCCACTGGCTTATGAGGCTTACAATATTAAATATAATAAATCTACTGCTATAGAAGAAGTTCTTAAAATATCAGGTTTTACCTGGAATAATTGTATGTCTTTTGGAGATGCTGACAATGATATTGATATGATTCAAAAAGCTAGAATCGGTATTGCGATGGCCAATGGCTCAGACAATTTAAAGGCTGAAGCTGACTATATTGCTGATGATATCGACAATGATGGTGTAGCTAAAGCGATAGAGTACTTTAATCATGAATTTTAATTGAAGAGAAAAACGCCTTTGCATAATCAGCAAAGGTGTTTTTTTAATAACTAAAGAATTTAAAGATATATATTTCTCCATCTAAAATAATACAAGTATCAACTGATGGACAGTAACCATTGGCTTTACAACATTCAGAGTTTTCTGATTCATAAACCCACCAAGGACCAGTATTCCAGTCTTCGGTAACAATACCACATAATCCATTAATGCTTCTGCCGTATTCACCAACACCAGAGATATCTAATTGTAATTCCTCAGCATGTTCTTCCAATAGCTGATCTAAATATTCCGCATCAGTGCCAAAGGTTTTGTTGAAGACTTCTTTTCCCTCTAAATCTTGAACGATAATAGTGATTTGTTTGCTTCCTGGTTGTTTTTCAACTGGTGGCTGAAATCTTTTAATTAGAAATACAATTCCCAGTGCAACAGCAACAACCGCCAGTAGAGTAATTAGTTTCTTTTTGTTTTTCATTTGTGCATCTCCTTAATTTTAAATAATATTTTTTCTAAAGGTTTATAAATTAAAGCAATTTCCATAGCGGTTAGTGTTCCTTGAATCAAACTTGTTTTCAAGCCAGTAAGGATATAGTAGATGGTTACCAGTTCTGATACTAAAATAAAAGGCAAATCAAGTATTAAACCAGTGCTACAGGATAGAATAAATCCATAGACAATCAACAACCATTCCTTGGATTTAAGCAGGGGTTTTAAATAATTTGTCAGTAATGAATAGCATGGGTAAATGATGAAATACATAATGCTCCAAGGAGTTAATCCCATATACAATATTAGCAATACTCCAAAAACAAGTGATGATTGAAAGCTATCTCTTCTGTCAAAGACCATAGCTACAGCTATAATCATTAAAGTGATAGCTTCAAGATAAAGGATGTTTGATAACGAAAAAAATGTGCAGAATAAGAAAGCACCAATTAATGCAACTCTAGCCATTCTTTTTGTTTCTTTCATAGTAAACCCTCTAGTAAAAAAGCCCATCTTCCTGGAAAATGGGCCAAATAAACCAAAAAGTTTATACGTTTGCTCATTCCCAGGAGAAACCTTTAACTATCAGTCTTTGGCAGGTCTACCGGCTTAACTTCATCCTACTATTCAGTCTTCCCACATATATAATTGCAGTGACATAATTGAATTTCGTCTGTATCACGGTTGCTGGGACAGCATAAGAATTAAACTTATTTCCCTATTAAGTAATACACCAAATCTGATGAGTCCATACTAACATATTTATTATTTTGTCTCAATAACAAAAAAATATATTGAGTATAAAAAAGAGTATATTTCAATTTCTTTCCTCTTTTGTTTTTTTAAATTTAACTGTGAAATATAAAAAAGGACTTATTTTTCAAAGTCCTTATTTAATACTTATTCTACAACTTCTGGGTAAGTAACAACTTTTTCTACACCAAAGTCATATACTTTTAATCCATCAACAGTTGGATAAATTACATAAATCGTAATATCTTCCATATCATAACTTACACCAAATTCATCGTTTTTAAGAATATATGTTGTTACTTCTTTTACGGAAATATAGTTGTCTGCAACTTCTGCTACTGTAAATTCTCTATCTACAATTTCTGTGTAGTAACCGTTGTCTTCATAAGTACCTACTACATATCCATCTACTAAACAACCAGAATCTCCTACGATTTCTTCCACAGTGATTAAACCTTTTCCGTGTAATTCATCTAACTTTGCTTGTAAATCTTCCGCCGAAATTTTAACTTCTCCATCTTCAACATTTTCCATACCCATAATAGGGAATAAGAATGAAATTGCAGTTTCATCAAAAATTCCAACCAATCTTTTTACACTCATAACACTCATTGGATAATTTTGTGCTGCTTCTAATGCACCTTCTTCTGTTAAAGCTACTAATTCAGGTTCTTTAATTTCCGGTTCTGTAGGTCCACACCCTACCATTGTTAACACCATTAATAGTGTCATCATAAATACTAATAATTTTTTCATTAAGATAAATCTCCTCGCTTTCCAGCTTTATTATATAATCAAAAGATTGAACTTTCAATATAATAATAGGATTTGTTCTACTTCATAAAAAAACTCAAAATTAATTGAGTTTAAAACTTTATTCTATTATGTAATACTTTACCAATAATCTGAACATTACGATTTTTCTGATCTTCAGCGGTAAGAATAATTGGTTGATATTCTTCATTTTCTGGTTGGAGAATCATCAAATCATTTTTATAGATAACTCTTTTAACTGTTGTTTCAGAATCATCCAATAAAAATACTCCAATATCACCACTATTTAAATGGTTTTGTTTTTTCACATATAATAAATCTTGAGGTAAGATTCTAGCATCTTTCATTGAATCACCGACAACTTCTAAATAGAAACAATCAGAATGTCTGGCATCATCGGGGAATACATGCTCAAAACCAATATATTGTTGTTCAGCAAAAGTTGGCTGACCACCTCTAACAAAACCTAACACAGGTATTTGCGTTTTTAGATTAAGAGGTAAATTTTGGTGCATTAACTCTTCTGTTTCAACTCCAAAAAAATCAGCGATTTTAACAATTACTCTATATGGCGGGGTAGCAGAACCATCTTCCCATTTTTGAATGGTTGTAAAACTTTTATATCCTAAATAATCAGCTAATTCATTTTGAGAGATGTTTTTTCGTTTTCTTAAATATCTTAGATTTGTTGCAAAATTCATATATAAATACCTCGACTTAATTATAAAAAATAATTGAAATAAAATCAAGTTCAACCTTGAATATAATTCAAGTATATGATAGTATAAATTCATGGAAAGAGTAATACTGCATTGTGATTTAAATTCATTTTATGCTTCAGTTGAAGAGCTATATCATCCTGAAGTCAAGGGAAAACCAGTAGTAGTAGGTGGAAGTGAAGACGAAAGACACGGTATTGTATTAGCGAAAAACCAGATTGCGAAAAAGTATAACATTGTTACTGCTGAAACCCTCTGGCAGGCTAAAAAGAAATGTCCTGATTTAATCATTTTAAAACCCAACCATAAAAGATATGAAGAATTTTCTTTAAGAGTAAGAAAAATTTTTTTACAATACACTGATCTGGTTGAACCCTTTGGCATCGATGAAGCCTGGCTTGATGTCACCAATAGTAAATACTTTGGTACCGGTAAAGAAATTGCTGACAAAATAAGAGAGCAGATTAAAAGTGAATTAGGGATTACAGCCTCAGTAGGAGTAAGTTTTAACAAGATATTTGCTAAACTGGGTAGTGATTTAAGAAAACCTGACTACACAACAGTTATTACCAAAGAAAACTACAAAGAAATTGTTTGGCCTTTAAAAGCCACAGAGATGATTTATGTCGGTAAGTCAAGTTTTGAACAGTTAAAAATTTATGGCTTATATACTATTGGAGATATTGCCAACAAGGATGTAAGTTTTCTTAAAAAGAAGTTTGGTAAATGGGGAGAAATGATTTGGGTCTTTGCTAACGGCTTGGATGATAGTGAAGTAACCAGATATGATCAAAAACAGGAAGCAAAATCAATAGGTAACAATATTACTACTTTCAGAAATATGGAAAACTGGCAAGATGTAGATATTATCTTAAATATCTTATCAGAGTCAGTAGCAACAACATTAAGACAAAGGGGTTTAATGGCTAAAGAAGTATCGATTTATTTTAGAGATAGCCAACTTAAGAGTTTTACCAGGCAGATGCAATTAAATGATTATACAAATTTATCCAGTGTTATTTTTAAAACAGCTAAAGAGATATGTCGTCAAAATTATAGATTTAAAAAACCACTTAGAACATTAGGAATACGAGTTAGAAAGCTTATTGAACAAACTCGACATGTTCAGCTTTCGCTTTTTGAAAATTTCGAGGAAATTAAACAACAGGAAAAACTGGAGTATACTATTGACGATATTAGAAGTAGATATGGACATAGAAGTATCAAGAAATTATCAATGCTGGTAGATCAAAATTTAAGTGACTATAACCCCGTTGGTGAAAACGATAATTTAACAGATATGGAGGATTTTAAGTGAAACAGTTTGTTGATGTGATCTGTTTAAATCAAAAAACGGGTCAAATTAGACCATTATATATATTATGGGAAAATGGAATAAAATATCCAATAGATAAAATAACCCAGATAATTCCAGCTGCTTCATTAAGAAGTGGGGGGATGGGGCTAAGATTTACCTGTAAGATAGGAAACAATTATCGCTATTTATTTTTAGAAGAGGGTAAATGGTTCATAGAAAAAACACAATTAAATTAGTATAATAGTATTCAGTTAGGAGAAAATTATGGAAAAAATAACAAGTTTTACAATTGATCATTTAAAATTGAGACCAGGTTTATATGTTTCAAGGAAGGATGTTAAGGATACTGTAGTAGTTACTACCTTTGATATTAGAATTACCAGTCCTAATATTGAACCGGTAATTGATAATGGTTCTTTACATACTATTGAACATTTAGGAGCTACATATTTAAGAAATAGCGAAAGGAAAGCTGATATTGTCTATTTTGGACCGATGGGTTGTAGAACTGGTTGTTATCTGCTAATGTTTGGCGATTTAAAAAGTGAAGATATATATTCACTTATAATAAATATGTGTGACTTTATTATTGACTATCAAGGACAAATACCAGGAGCAAGTGCTCAAGAGTGTGGCAATTATCTAGAACAGAATTTGCCAATGGCTAAATACTACATTAAAAAGTATAAAGAGCAGTTAATAAAATTTAAAAGATTTAGATATTAAAAGGACTAATTTCAGTCCTTTTTAATATAATCCAACATTGTAAATTCATTTATAAAAAACCTAAGCAATAGTAATAGTAAAATATTATTGCTATTGATTTAAATAATCTAAATATTGTTGATAAGTCATTTTTACTTGAAAGCTGCTGATGATATCATCTGCTAATGAATTATCAGTTAATAAATCAATTACACTTCCTGCTACAATTTTAGCTTGAACAATATATACTTCATAAGGATCAGCAATCTGTAAATTATTACCATGCATTCTTCCTTTAAAACCGGTATAACCGTATTGTGTAACTGGTTTAAAGATGCTCATATCGCCAACATCCCCGGCAGCAACACTTTTTTCATTCCATTTGATATTGTCATCATCAGTGTAGTCCAGCATATTTTTATAAATCACTTCACTAAGTGGTTTACTTGGAATAAATGGTAAGTATCCAGGAATATCTTCAATAATACAGGTTCCACCAAGTGCCTGACTGCAGCTTCTGGCGGCATTAGATATTATTTCATTTAGTTTTAACAAGTAATCTGGATTAATACTTCTGATATAGCATTCATAGATGACTTCTTCCGGAATTGAGTTAACAGTATCTCCACCTTTAACGATGATACCGTGAACTCTGACCATATCTTCTTCCTTATAGGTTTCTTTTAACATATTGATAGCATTTATAAATAGAGAACACATATTTAAAGCATTGACTCCTTCATCAGGACAAACAGCTGCGTGTGCTCCTTTCCCAACGAAAGTTATTTTTTTATAAATAAAACCAGCTAAAGTTGAATTTACAGAAAAACGATATTCATTACTGCTAGAACTGTGCAAGTGAATAAATAAATCACAATCATCAAATAGCTTATCCACCAACATATTCTGTTTACCGGATAAATATTTTATTTTTCCTTCAGCAATCAATTGCTTGCGATATTCTACATCAGTAAACTCTTCTGCAGGAGTAAAGAATAAAGTAATGGTACCTTTTAATTTATCAATCTGCTGATTTAAACTATCCAAAGCAGCCAGCATGATCGCTATTTGAGTACTATGTCCACAAGAGTGAGCAGCATTATCTATCTTATTGGCATTTGGATGACCGACAGTAGGGACAGCATCTAATTCCGCGATTAAACCAACATGGGGCTTTCCTTGGCCAATAGAAACTGAAAAACCAGTTTCAAAAAATTCCTTATCAACTTTGAGATGATGTTTATTTAAATAATCAATGATGATTTCTTTAGTTTTAAATTCTTTAAAACCTAATTCTGGACAATTAAAAAGTCTTTCACCTAAGGCGATAGTTTCTTCTTTGTTCAGTTCAATATAATCTTTGACTGTCTGTTTCATATTAATCTTGTATTATCCCTTTCTAGAAGCCCCTAAGTTTAAATATGTCTTCTTATATCAGATTAAAGATGGCTTTAACAATACTTAATCCACTTACAAAAGTACCGATGGTACTGCCTAGATTGGCAAAAAGTACTATCAGCAAAATTCTAGTTACTTTATTGCTCACAAAACCTTTAAAAGTGTTTAAATCACTAGATAGACGATCAAAATCAGCAACTGTAGGCTTTAATATTTTGGCTTCTACCAGTCCTGCAAACCAGCCAGCAGCTAAAAGAGGATTAAGTGAAGTTATCGGAGCAAAAACAAAAGCCGTTAACATTGACAAAATATGTCCACGACAAATCAAAACTCCTAGAGCACTTAAAGAACCATTAATTAAAATCCATCCTTTGAGTTGCTGAAAACCGATTGATGTATCAAGTTTAAAACTTGCCAGAATTAAAGAAACGATGATGATTGGAATAATCCAGCCTGCAATTTTACTGGACTTCTTTTTTTCAGGAACGATGTCATATTGATCGATATCATAGTCCATATGGATATATTTAGGAACATTTACTGTATGAGCCGCTCCTAAAATAGCTACAATTTTTTCTCCTGGGGCATGTTTTATTTTATGAGCTAAATATTTATCTCTTTCATCAACTAAAACTTCGGTGATGTTAGGAAACTTCTTACTTACCTCATTAAGAGCAGCGGTAAGCGTATCTTTTTGTTGAAGAGACTTTAAATCTTCTTCAGTAATTTCCTCATCATCTAAAATAGACGTTAAAAGCAGTGTAATAAGTTTATATTTATCGGAAAAACTTAAATTAGCCCAAATTCTTTTAAATGTTATAGAGACATTTCGATCAGCTAAAATTAAATCAGCATTTAATTCTTTAGCTTTTTCTATTCCAACCAGCATTTCTTGTCCACTTTTGGAACCTAGCTGTTCAGCAATTCTTTTCTGAAAATTAGATAAGATGACATTAACTAACATCATAAATACTTTTTTTTCTTTAATGATTTTACTGATGTCAGTATTGCGATAATTAACTGGATCGATTAATGAGTTGTATCTATCCCTGTCTAATTCAATACAGATGCTGTCTGGCTGAATAGCATCAATGGTTTCTTTTGTCAGCTGTACACTTTCTTTTGATACGTGAGCTGTAGGGATCAGGGTAATTTGTTTGCCCTGATAATCTATATGTATAACTTCAATTTTATTTTCCATATTCACACCTTTGCATATATTATAACTCAGATTAGATTCAATTTGTAGTTGTCTGAAAAATAGTATAAAATATAAACGTATCAGTGGGCAACACTGTTTTGATAGTGCTATAAACTGATAATTAAATATGATATAATTAATTGAAAATATTAGAAGGAAGAGAGAAGGTGTAGAAATGCATATATCATTAACTTATGAATCAATAATACATTATCTACAAGTCGGAATAGATATATTAGCAGTGTGGATTGTTTTAAATTACCTTATCAAGGTTGTTAGAACCAATCAGAAAACAATACAAATTTTCCAAGGAATTCTGTTAATCATCATTGTTCAATCAGTTTCAAAACTGTTGGGACTTACTACTGTTGCCTGGTTGGCAGATAATATAGTTTCTTGGGGATTTTTAGCTATCATTGTTATTTTTCAACCTGAAATCAGATCAATTTTAGAAAGATTAGGTAAAAGTAATGCCTTAGCTAGAATTGCCACTTTAACATCAACTGAAAAAGAATTTCTAATTGATGAATTAATGGCAGCTACAGCTAACCTGACAGCCAGTAAAACAGGTGCTTTGATAACTTTAGAACAAGCTCATTCATTGGAAGATTATGTTAATACCGGAATCAGAATGAATTCTTTAGTCAGTGCCGAGTTAATCTGTTCAATTTTTATGACAACCACACCGTTACATGATGGAGCGGTAATTATTCAGGGCGATAAACTGTCATGTGCTTCAGCATATTTTCCACCAACAACGATGGATTTGCCTGCCAAATATGGAGCAAGGCATAGAGCAGCTATCGGTATTAGTGAAGTAAGTGATGCTGTTACAATTGTCGTATCTGAAGAAACAGGAAAAGTGTCAGTTGCTGAACAAGGCAAATTAATTCAGATGAATGAAAAAAGATTAAGAGCTTATTTAGAGCGTATTGTTTTGAATAAGGAAAATATTTCTGGTGAAAGTAGACCTAGAACCAGTAGTGTTTCAGTGTCAATAGATGATCTGGTAAATAAATTTGAAAGAGAATTTGAAAAGCTGGATCAGGATATTGAAATTGAAGATCAGTTAAGTAATATTGATGCTCATGAGATGAAAAATTTCAATACTGTCAGTTTTAAAACAATTGATTTAGAAGAAGAAAGTGAAACTGAAATCGAAGCTCCTAAAAAATTAGTTGAAAGTGTAATTTCATCTACTTTGGCTGAAAATACTGTAGATGATAGTGTAACAGTCAGAAAAGTTGCTGTTCCTAAAGATACTACTTCAAATACAGGCACGATGAATGTTATTAAAACTACCAGTGTTACTACAGGAACAGATAAAATAGAAAAAACTTCTGAAGAAGGAGGTAGTGAAAATGTCTAGAAAAGATAAAACAGGCACTAATCCAAATCCAAAGGATAAGTTAGAGATAGCCCAAAAGATTGCAGCTAATTCTAAAAAGGTTGCCAGAACATATGCTTCTTTAGAAAATGCTTTCATCTATTTCTTTAGATGGGTATCTTCATTATTAACTAAAGCCTTCTTTAGTAGAAGACTTTCAAAAATTATTGCTTTAGTGATGGCAATTGTTATGTATATTTCAGTTAATATGACTGCCAGTGATACCTTTGGTGTTACTCAATCAGCTACATTGACTGATATACCTGTTAAAGTAGTTTATAATTCTGAAATTTATGAAGTAAGTGGTATTCCTGATACAGTCAATGTGATGATTTCAGGTGCTATAAGTGACATTTCTTTACAAAAAGGAAAAATTAATTCAGTTGTAACTGCTGATTTATCAGGCTTAACAGAGGGAACGTATCAAATCAGATTGACTCCAACCAATTTCAGCAATGAATTATCGGTTCATATTTTAGATACTCCAAGAGTTAATGTCACAATTAAAAAGAAGATTACTACTAAATATAATATTTCGTATGAATATATTAATAAAAACAAGATGGATCCGGCCTTCATTTTATCTAGTGCAACCTTTGATACTACCGAGGTATTAATCAGAGCTTCACAGGACACTCTTGATTCAATTGCTTTTGTTAAAGCGTTAATAGATGTTACTGATGTTGATGCTGATTTCACTAGACAGGCCCAAATTGTTGCTTATGATAATAATGGTTCAATCGTAAACTGTGATATTATTCCTGAGTTTGTTAATGTTACCGTTACTGTGACTCAGCCTACCAAGCAGGTTCCAATTATTGTCAGACCGGTAGGTAAGTTGATTGAAGGTTATGCTATTGATGAAATAGCTTTAGATAATTCAATAGTCACGATTTCAGCTCCTGTTGATATATTGGCATTAATAGATGCTGTTTATATCGATTTGGATGTTTCATCAATTACTAAAAATACAGATATTTCAACTACACTTACAATGCCAAGTGGAGTTATGAAGATGGATATCACTAAAGTTAATATGAAAATTACTATCGATAAGGTGACCAGCAAAGTAATTTCAGGAGTAAAAGTTGCTTGGGAAAATGTTGATTCTAAATATAAACCTAAGCTGGTTAATGATAGTGATGCACTGGTAAATGTAATTGTAACAGGTACATTAAAAAATATTGAAACGATTACTGTTGATGATATATTTGTTACTATCGACTTAAGTGATGTAGTTGTCGGTGTTCAAGAAGTTCCAATCAATGTCACTGGAAACAATATTTTTGTAACTTACGCAATTGAAGATGGTAGAAAGTATGTTCAGGTAGAAATATCTGAATAGAGGATAAAAGATGAAAATCAGTTTTGGAACAGATGGAATAAGAGGAAAAGCCAATGAAAATCTGACTGTAGATATGGCTTATCGTATTGGTAGATATATTGGAAATTATTTTAGTAATGGAAAAGCCTTAATTGGTAGAGATACTCGTATCTCTGGCACGATGTTTGAAAGTGCTCTGGCTGCCGGTTTAACAGCTGGTGGCTGTGATGTCTATTTGCTGAAAGTTTGTTCAACGCCAAGTTTAGTATATGTGGTTAGAAGTAACGATTTTGATTGTGGTTTGATGATATCAGCCTCTCATAATCCATATTATGATAATGGTATAAAGATAATATCCGGCAAAGGCACCAAAATAGACAGTGCTTTAGAAAAAAAGATTGAAAAATATATGTCTGGAGAAGATGAACTTCCTTTTGCGACTTTAGAAAATATTGGACAAGTATACGACTATCCAGAAGGTATCGATTTATACTTTGATTATTTAAAGAAGGAGTATCCGTTAAATTTATCTGACTATAAGATTTTGATTGACTGTTCAAATGGATCGGCAAGCTTTATTGCTGAAAAGGTATTGAAAAGTTTAAATTGTCAGGTTGATGCTATTAATAATCAGCCAAATGGCATTAACATCAATAGAAATTGTGGTTCAACTCACATTGAAGTGTTGGTTGAAGCCATTAAAAATGGTGATTATGATTGTGGTTTCAGTTATGACGGTGATGCTGATAGGGTTATCGCTGTAGCTGGTGATGGTACAGTTGTTGACGGTGATAAGATTTTATATTGCTGTGGCAAATATTTATCAGATAAAGGAAGATTAAAAGGCAATAAAATAGTTACTACTACAATGGCTAATCTTGGCTTATTTAAAAAACTGGATGAGTTGAATATTGGATATGAGAAAACTGAAGTTGGAGATAAATATGTTTATCAGAGTATGTGTGAAAATGGCTATGTTTTAGGCGGTGAACAATCTGGACATATAATTTTTTCAGAACATGCAACAACTGGCGATGGATTACTGACAACTTTAGAAATCCTGAATGTTATGATTGAAGAAAATAAAACCTTAAATGAATTAACAGATGATTTATTTATCTATCCTCAGCTTTTGGTTAATGTGCCAGTTAAAAATAAGGAAGCTGTCATAAAGGATCAGGAAGTTATTGCCAAGTGTGAAAAAGTAAAAGAAGAATTACATGGTGAAGGCAGAGTTTTAGTTAGAGCAAGTGGTACTGAACCGCTTGTCAGGGTAATGGTTGAAGCTACGACTGATGATATCTGTGGCAAATATGTGACAGATATAGTTGATTTTATAAAAAGAAAGAAAATGTAATAGCACTACTATTAGTGCTTTTTCTTGTTGAAAGGGCTCATTTATGATTAATTACAGTTTACTTGAGATAGCACAAATCGTTGATGGAGAACTGATTGGCGATGAAAGTCAAATAATCAGAGGTGTGCATTATGATTCAAGATTACTAAAAAAAGATCAGATGTTTGCACCTTTTAAAGGGGCTAATACTGATGGTCATTTTTTTGTCGCTGATTTATTTTCTAAAGGTATCAAAGCCAGTTTCTGGCAAAGGGATAGCCAGGTAGAAAAACCTAAAGGAAACCTGATTATTGTCGATGATGTCTTAACAGCTCTGCAAACTTTAGCCAGATATTATCGGATGTCCTTAGACTGCAAGTTTATTGGTATTACCGGTTCTTCGGGTAAAACTTCGACTAAAGATATTGTGGCGGCAGTTTTATCAACTAAATATAAAACATTTAAAACTATAGGTAATTACAATAATAAACTGGGAGTCCCAATAACCTTAATTAATATGGATGACGATGTCGATTGTGCGGTTATTGAAATGGGGATTGATGATTTTGACATAATGGAAATGTTAGTGAATATGGTTGAGCCAGATGTTACTGTTATTACCAGTATTGGTTTAGCTCATGTTCAACAATTTTTAACTCTTGATAATATTGTTCAGCAGAAATGCTGGATTAATTCTCGTTTGAAAAAAGATGGTTGCTGTTATTATTCTTATGATGCTTATGGAGTTAGAAAGCAGCTTTTAAAGATGGGTTTAGCTGATAATCAAATTGTTTCTTATGGTTTTGAAAATAATAGTGAGATCAGAGCTTTAAAATATTCAATAGAAGATAAATATACGAATTTTGTTGTTGAACAATATCCGGAAATGGTTTTTCATTTGCCGATTTTAGGTAAACATCAGGTTTTAAATTCTCTGGCTGCAATTGCGATCGGCCAAAGAGCAGGTTTAACAGTTCAAGAGATTCAACAAGGTTTTGATAAAATAGAACTCACACCTCACAGAATGCAGGTTAAGATAATTAATGGTGCTGTAATCATTGATGATACCTATAATTCTAATCCATCATCTTTGGCAGCTTCTTTAGAAACAGTTATCGATTACAGTGACAAATATAAAAAGATTGTTGTTATTGGTGATATTTTGGAATTAGGAGAAAATTCATTATCTTTGCATGCCGATATGGCCAATTTGATAGATTTCAGGATGTTTGATAAGATATACCTTGTAGGTCAGCAAATGAAGGCTTTATATGCACAATTAAAGGGAAAAAATATTTTTTCCCAACATTATAATAATGCTTTAGAAATTGTGGATGAAATAAAACAATATTTAACTAAAGGAAATGTGATTTTCTTTAAAGCCAGCAATGGAATGAAGTTTGCAAATCTGATAGAAAAATTGGAGGATTAATTATGAGTGTTATTGCAGTACTATTTGGTGGACAATCAAGTGAGCATCCAGTTTCATTAATGTCAGCGGCATCTGTTTTAAACAATCTTGATGAAAAATATACAAAATATATGGTTGGCATTACTACTGACGGAAGATGGTATCACTATACTGGAAGTATTGATAAAATTGAAAATGGACAATGGCAGGAGGATGAAAATAACCAAGAAGTTATTTTGTCGGCTAGTAATGTTCATCATGGTTTTTATAATTTAAAAACTAATAAAATTGATAGAGTAGATGCAATTTTTCCAATTTTACATGGTAAATATGGTGAAGATGGATCAATTCAGGGTTTGTGTTATTTAAGTGGTATACCTTGTATTTCTACCAATATGACAACCTGTGCTATTGCTATGGACAAAGAATTTACGCATATTATCTGTGAAGATGCTGGTATTAAAATGGCCAGGTATCTGGTTTATAAAAAAGATAATTGTCCTTCTTTTGAAGAAATGTTTAAAGAAGTAAAAGAAAAATTACATTTGCCATGTTATGTTAAACCAGCCAGAGAAGGATCATCATTTGGAGCACATAAAATCAAGGATTATGATGATTTTGTTAAATATGTTGATGATGCATTCTCCTATGATGAAAAAATACTGTTAGAAGAATTTATTGACGGTACAGAGGTCGGTTGCGGAGTTTTAGGAACTGATACTACCGGTGAAGTATATGAGGTAGTTGTAGAAACTGAGATGTATGGATATGCTGAAAAATATGATGGTTATAAAACAAAAATTTATGTTCCAGCTATAAATATTTCAAAAGAAATGCAAGATGAAGTAAATAGATTAGGAGTAAAAATTGCTAATATTTTAGAATGCGATGTTTTAGCCAGAGTAGATTTTTTCAACTCTTCTAAAGGATTAATTTTTAATGAGGTTAATACAATTCCTGGCTTTACATCTCATTCTTTATATCCGGCTATGTTTAAAGCAAGTGGTATTGGCTATAAAGAATTATTAAATAGATTGATTGAATTGAAATTAAAGGATAAATAAATGAAAATCAGAAGATGCTACAGGGAAATTTCTAGAAGTAATTTTAGAGACAATGTAAAAGGATTAAGAAACATTTTACCCCAAAAGACTAATATTATCGGCATTGTTAAAGCCGATTATTATGGACATGGAGCTTTAAAATTAGCTCAAATAATGCAGGAAGAAGGGGTAAGAGATTTTGCTGTGGCATCACTTGGTGAAGCTATCGAATTAAGAAATATGGGTTTAGAAGATTCTATTCTTATTTTGGGTTATGTTAGTGAACAGCAGTGGTTGATCGCAAAAGAGTACAATTGCATTCTATCAATTGTAGACTATACGCAAGCTGTTAGAATGATTGAATTTTGTATAGAAGAAAAGATTCAGCTTAAGGTAGAAGTTAAAGTTGATACTGGCATGAACAGGATTGGAGTTAATGCTTTCTTAAGTGATGAGCAGATAAAAACTATCTATGATAGTCCATATTTGATAGTTAACGGAACTTATTCTCATTTATGCAGATCAGATAGTTTTGATGATAGTGATGAAGAGTTTACCTATAAACAAAAAGAACTGTATGATGATTTTTTAAATAGAATAAAAAAACTGGGACTGAATACCGGTAGAACCCATTTATGTGCCAGTGCTGGAATATTAAATTACCCTGACTTTGTCTATGATTATGTCAGACCGGGTTTTATGTTATTGGGTTTTGATGTTGGTTCAGTAAAAAACAGGTATGATAGAAAACCTGTAATGTCTTGGAAAACTCAAATAGAAATGGTTAAAACAGTCCAAGCTAATGAAGGTATAAGTTATGGTCATATTTTTGTTTGCGATAAACCAACAAAAATTGCCAGCTTATCAGTTGGTTATGGTGATGGTTATCCAAGAAGACTTTCTAATATTGGATATGTTTTAATCAATGGTCAAAAAGCCAGAATTCTAGGTAGGATCTGTATGGATCAAATGATGGTTGATGTGACGAATATTAAAAATGTGAAAGCAGAAGATGAAGCTGTTTTGATAGGGAAAAGTGGTAATTTAGAAATCAGTTTTAATGAACTGGCTGATATGTCAGAAACAATTGTTGATGAAATTGTTTGTAATATTAATGTCAGGGTTGAAAAACACTTTATTGATTAGATATTTTTGTAAAAGCAGTAGAATGATAATTTAATGTTTGCTTTTATCGGTGCCATCAGTTATTATGTTTTATAACCAATAAATGAATTAACGAATATGTCAGTAGGACTTAATTATTTGTTAGCTTATTGATATATGATTATACGATTTACATTGATTTATTTGGTGTTATTATATTGTTTTATTACAGGGGGAAAAGAAGATGTTGGAATTCAAATATGATGTACAATTGTTGATTTCTGGAGAAGATTTAGATGAGGATGAAATAGGTGATTATTTCGTTGAAAACTTTAATGGCGACAGCTTGTTAGCAGTTGGAGATGAAGAATTAATTAAAATTCATTATCACACTAACGAACCATGGATGGTATTAGAATATTGTTCTTCTTTAGGAGAAATTTTTGATGTAATTATCGAAAACATGGAAAGACAGGCAAAGGGATTAAAGGGTTAGAAATAACCTTTTTAAATTGATATAGGAGGGCATTTTTTATGACAGAATGTAATCATGATTGTTCATCATGTTCTTTAGATTGTTCGCAAAGGGATCTAATTGTTAAAGCTAATCAATACAGCAATATCAAAAAAGTCATCGGTGTAATTTCTGGTAAAGGTGGAGTAGGGAAATCAATTGTCACCTCTTTACTTGCCAGTGCAATGAATTTAAAAGGCTATAGAGTTGGAATTTTAGATGCTGATGTTACTGGTCCTTCAATTCCACAGGCTTTTGGTATTGATGGATTTTTATATAGTGATGGCAAAAATATTCTTCCTTTACAAACTGAAAAAGGAATCAAGATTGTTTCGACCAATTTGATATTGGAAGAGAAAGGTCAGCCAGTTTTATGGCGTGGAGCTTTAATTACTTCATTAGTAAAACAATTTTTTACTGATGTTATTTGGGGAGAAATTGATTATTTATTCGTTGATTTACCTCCGGGAACTGGAGATGTTCCTTTAACAGTTTTACAATCGCTGCCATTAGACGGTGTTATAATAGTTTCAACACCTCAATATCTGGTCAGCATGATAGTTGAAAAGGCCGTAAGAATGGCTCAATTAATGCATGTTAACATTATAGGTTTGGTAGAGAATATGAGCTATGTTATCTGTGATGATTGTGGTAATAAAGTATCATTGTTTGGTGATGGTAATACTGAAGAATTGGCTGAACATTTTAATTTAAAAGTATTAGCTAAACTTCCATTGGATTCAGATTTAGCTAAAGCAGTTGATACCGGTACTATTGAACGTTGTAGTATAGAAGGCTTAGAAAATTTAACTGATATATTAGAAAAAATATAAAAAGGACGTGTGTCCTTTTTACGGATAATTTATCGAGTGTATTCAGGCAGTAAAAAAGGAAGTTGTTATTCACGACTTCCTTTATAAATCATAGATCCTCCAACACCAATTCCAACAAGTGAAACAACTATTAGAGTAATAACAAGAAACATTTTTCCACTATCAATGGTGGCTAGTGGATTGTTTTTAGCACTATCATTGACACCAGGGTCAATTGGAATATCAGGATTTTCAATATTAGGATCAATATTTGAATTATAGTCAGCCTGTCTGATGATTGTCAGGACATAGCTGTTGTTGCTGCCATCTTCAGCAGTAACTGTAATAACTATCTGATTATTTACTTCATCCTGCATTACTACCGTTGATTTTTCATCTTCTTTGATAAAATTGATTTTTAATTCTGTTGATTCATCAATAATAACTTTATAGGCATTGGTCAGCTTGTTGAAATCGGGAGACAATGTTCCCTCTTCAACTTCAATATGTCTTAAATAACAGTTTTTGCTAAGTGGTTTAACTACTTTAATGGAATGAGAAGCGTTTTCGAAAGTGATTTCTCTTTTATTTTCAACTTCTTTTGTTCCGTATTCAGGTTCAGGTGGAGTTTCTTCAGCTTCTAAAGCAGCATCAATTTCTGCCTGGTTAAGGATATTATCTTCATCTAATACCGTTTCAGTCTCAATGATTTCAGATTTAACTGAACTGGAAGAAACTACAGTAGTTGTCTCAAATGAACTATGTACTATAAACATTATTTCAAATAATAATCTATCAGAATTGATAGGGTCATTGGCTTTAGCGGTACCACTAAATGTAATCATCCCAGCCTTTGAAAAATCCACATTAAAGTCCCAGGCATCTAAATTATCTGACACTTTAACATCAAAAATCGCCAGCACAGACTTATCATAATTAATTTGCCCTTTGATATTTTTAACACCGATTTGAGTGTTGGCGTTTACTTCAACAATGGCTAAACCATCACAAACAGTACTGGTTGATCCGTTTATTGTAATGACAGCATAATCGTTTGCAGCGCTGACAGTTAGCAGACTGATACAGCATAATATTGATAATAAAATTAATACAATTTTTTTCATTTCATCACTCCAATTATTATAATATCACTAATATTTTGAATGCTCAAGCATTAGTGTTTTCTTGGTCTGATTAGACATTTTGATCCATAACCTATTAAATCTTTTCTATTAGCCAGGGTTAGAGCTTTATAAACAAGTTTATAGTTTTCAGGGAAACTGTATTGCATTAAAGCCCTCTGCATTCTTTTTCTTTCCGGGTCTTTTTCTACAAAAACCTCTTCCATTGTATCAGGATTTAAGCCGGTATAGTACATACAGGTTGATTTGGTAGCTGGTGTCGGATAAAAATCCTGGACCTGCAGGGGTATATGATTGATTTCTTTTAGATATAAAGCCAGTTCTATGGCACTATCTAAATCACTTCCCGGATGAGAAGATATAAAATAAGGAACAATAAATTGCTTTTTATTGTACTGCTGATTTAATTTTTCAAATTTTTCAACAAAATCTAAATAGACTTCTTTATATGGTTTGCCCATTAAATCCAGCACTTTAGGGTCAATGTGTTCTGGGGCTACTCTCAGTTGACCTGAAATATGATGCTGTACCATTTGTCTAAAAAATGAATCATCTTTGTCATACATCAGATAATCATATCTGATACCACTTCTAATAAATACTTTTTTTACTTTTGGTAAGCCAGCAACAGTTTTAAGAATATCTGAATATTCACTATGGTCTACCAATAAATTGCGACAAACTTTAGGAGACAGGCAATTTTTGTAAGGACAAGCGCCACTTTTAAGACTTTGTTTACAACTTGGATGATAGAAATTGGCAGTTGGTCCACCAATATCATTAATATAACCTTTAAAGTCTTCAAATTGAGTTAATAGTTCAGCTTCATTAACAATTGACTCTTTACTTCTGGAAGAAATAATTCGACCCTGATGGTTGGCTAAAGCACAAAATGAACAGGAGCCAAAACAACCGCGAGAAGAAGTGATTGAGAATTTAACCTCATCTATAGCTGGAACATGTTTGTAAGAAGGATGAAAAGTCCTTTGGTATGGTAAAGCATAAGTATCATCCAGGTCCTGCCTGCTGATAGGGTAGTCTGGTTCATTTTGAACAATGTACCAGCCTCGATATGTTTCAACTAGTTTTTTAGCCCTGATGGCATCAGTGTTAGCTGATTGAATTTTGAAACTTTCAGCATATTTTCTTTTATCATTACAAATTTCTTCATAAGATGGAAGTGTAATATAATCAGAAATATGATCCAATGTTTTTGTTTTATAACAGGTTCCCCTTAAATAGGTTAAATATTGAACTTCAATACCGGCATTTAAACTGTCTGCGACTTCAATAATACTGTTTTCTCCCATGCCATATAGGAGCAAGTCAGCCTGAGAATCAATAAGTATTGAATTTCTTACTTTATTGTCCCAGTAATCATAGTGAGCTAGCCGACGCAAAGATGCCTCAATACCACCGATAATTATGGCACTGTCAGGGAATAATTGTTTAATTTTCTGACAATAAACGATTGTTGCTCGATCAGGTCTTTTTCCTATTTTCCCCTGGTCGGAATAATTGTCTTTTCTTCTTCTTTTTTTATTGACAGTAAAATGATTAACCATTGAATCGATATTTCCAGCTGTAACTAAAAAACCTAATCGTGGTTTGCCAAATTGTAAAAAATCATCATCTTTTCTCCAGTCAGGTTGTGATAAAATGGCTACTTTATAGCCAAAGGCTTCCAAGGTTCGTGAAATTATAGCTGCTCCAAAAGAAGGATGGTCAACATAAGCATCACCAATTATGTATACAAAATCTGGCTGTTTCCAGCCTCGTTCAATCATTTCTGTTTTATTTATTGGTAAAAACATAAGTTACTCCTTTAGGTTATTATACTTTACTTCCGGCTTTAATCAAATAAAGACATTTAATGTTTAAGTATGGTAAAATGAAAATAATAAAGGAGAGCAATAATATGAACAAATACATATTAGCAATTGATCAGGGAACTACCTCTTCAAGGGCGATGATAATTGATGATAATTTACAAATTATTTCTATCAGTCAACAAGAAGTAGCTAATACTTTTCCTAAACCTGGATGGGTGCAAATGTCAGCTTCTGAGATATGGACTTCAGTTCAATATGTCTGTTTTAATGCAGTTGAGAAAGCTAAAATTGATGTTAAAGATATTAAAGCTATTGGAATAACTAATCAAAGAGAAACTACAATTGTCTGGGATAAAACCACTGGCCTTCCAGTTCATGATGCCCTGGTATGGCAATCCAGACAGACAAATGAACTTTGTGAAAAAGCTGTTAGAGCCGGGTATACTGATATCATCAGACAAAAAACAGGTTTGCCAATTGACCCTTATTTTTCAAGCAGTAAAATAAGATGGATTTTAGATAATATCGAAAATGGTCAGAAAAGAGCAGAAAATGGTGAATTATTATTTGGAACAGTTGATAGTTGGTTAGTTTATAAGCTTACCAATGGCCATGTTCATATTACCGATGTAACAAACGCTTCTAGAACAATGTTGATGAATTTGGATACCTTACAATGGGATCAGAAATTGCTTGATATCTGGAATATTCCACCAGTTATGTTGCCTGAAATTAAAGATTCAAGTGAAGTATATGGATATACGCATTTATTTGGCACTGAATTACCAATTGCAGCTTGTGTAGGTGATCAGCAAAGTGCTTTGTTTGGTCAGATGTGTTTTGAAGTGGGTCAATGTAAAAATACTTATGGGACAGGATGTTTCTTATTATTCAATACTGGAAATAAGAGAGTAGAATCTAAAAATGGATTAGTTACAACAGTTGGTTGGAAGATAAAAGATGAAATTGTTTATGCATTGGAAGGCTCAGTATTTGTAGCCGGTGCAGCGATTCAATGGCTTAGAGATGGATTGAAAGTAATTGAAAGAGCTTCAGAAACAGAAAGAATTGCCAAGGAGTTAGATAGTACTGATGGAGTTTATGTGGTTCCGGCATTTACCGGTTTAGGAGCTCCTTATTGGGACCAGAATGCTAAAGGAGCAATCTTTGGTTTAACCAGAGGAACTACAACAAATCATATAATTAGAGCAACTCTGGAATCTTTAGCATATCAATCATATGACTTGATTGAAGCGATGCAACAGGATACCGGCATCACAATAACGGCATTACAGGTTGATGGTGGTGCCTGCAGAAATAATTATTTAATGCAGTTTCAATCAGATTTATTACAAACAAAGATTGTCAGGCCAGTCAACTTTGAAACGACTGCTTTAGGAGCAGCAATGCTGGCTGGTTTAGCAACAGATATTTTTGCAGATAAAAATGATTTGACTGAAAAATATAAAATTGATCAAAAATTTGAACCGAATTTAAATTCAATACAGGTTCAAAAGCTGATTCAGGGTTGGAAAAAAGCCATCAAAGCTACGATGGAGTTTTAGGAAAAATTAATGGAATTTGAAAAACTGAAAAAAGAATTACAGGCCATATTGGCCCATTATAGTAAAGCGTTAGAAAAAGTGGATGAAAAAACAAATACATTTGTTGGCAAATTTTATGAAGAAAGAGAATGTGATGGGTATTTCAAATTGGTAGAATTAATTGAAAAATGTCATAATGAATGTCATTTGTTTATTCACAACAATATTCCAGAAAATTATCGATTAAAAGAGAAAAAAGAACAAATTGATGAATAATGCGTTACCATCATC
Organism: Erysipelotrichia bacterium; assembly: GCA_012520255.1. Classification (GTDB taxonomy): domain Bacteria; phylum Bacillota_I; class Bacilli_A; order Erysipelotrichales; family Erysipelotrichaceae; genus UBA1783. The sequence continues at coordinate 28,490 of JAAYOQ010000017.1, forward strand.
AACGTATCAAGATGATAATTGCTAATAATACCAGCAATTTGTTGTGGATTATGTTAGAGCTGGCAGCTATTTTTAGAAACATTATCAAGAATGTCAGAATTGTCAAGGGTTATAGAAATAACCGGGCTTGATAAAAAAATAGTGTTAACTCAATAGATTAGACCTGATAAAGTCAGGTCTTTTTAAACTTTGATATTAAATAGCGATATATTACAAATGATTGTATAAAAAATTCTTATTATAAAAATACTTGCATATTTCTCAAAATTATATATAATTATTCTTGTTTACTAATATTAATAAATTAGTTTAGTATAACTAAACAATGGAGGAATTTAATGGATATAGGACAGAGAATCAGACAACTTAGAGTATCCAATGATTTGACACAGGAAGAATTGGCTTCCAGATGTGAACTTACAAAAGGATTTTTATCACAATTGGAAAACAATTTGGCTACTCCATCATTGCTGACTTTGATGGACATCGTTGAAGCATTAGGAACAACTATGGCTATCTTTTTTACGGAAGAAGAGGATGAACAGCTGGTTTTTGATAAAGATGATTTCTTTGTGGATGAATCAGGGGATGTAGTTATAACCTACATTGTTCCAAATGCTCAAAAAAATCAGATGGAACCAATAATTATTGAGTTACAACCTGATAGCCGATCCAACATCATATCTCCAAAAGAAGATGGAGAAACATTTGGATATGTTATTAAGGGAAGTATTAATTTAGTAAACGGTAAAAACACTTACAGAGTAAAACAAGGCGGTACGTTTTATTTGAAGTGTAAAAAAGAACATTATTTGGAAAATAAGACTAAAAAAATAGCAAAAGTCTTATGGATATGTACACCGCCATTATTTTAGAGGTAGAAAGATATGAGAAAATTAATTGAGTTTAAAAATATTGTAAAATCATTTGACAATCAGGTTGTTTTAAAGGGAATCAATTTAAATGTCTATGAAAATGAATTTGTCACCTTACTTGGGCCTTCAGGATGTGGTAAATCTACATTATTGAGAATTTTGGGTGGTTTCTTACAACAGGATGAAGGAACTATCATTTTTGATGGAAAATGTATTGATAATGTTCCAGCATATAAAAGAGAAATCAATACGGTCTTCCAAAGATATGCTTTATTCCCACATCTGGATGTTTTTGATAATATTGCTTTTGGTTTAAGAATTAAAAAAGTAGCAGAAGATGTAATCGACCAAAAGGTTACCCGTATGTTATCTTTAGTAAATCTTGAAGGGTACGAACATAGAAATGTTACTTTATTATCAGGTGGACAACAACAACGTGTTGCTATTGCTAGAGCGTTGGTAAATGAACCTGAAGTGTTACTTTTAGATGAACCGCTAGGAGCATTAGATTTAAAGTTAAGGCAGGAAATGCAACGTGAGTTAAAAAGAATTCAACAGGAAGTAGGAATTACTTTTATCTATGTAACTCATGATCAGGAAGAAGCATTGACAATGTCTGATAAAATTGTCGTAATGAGAGATGGTGAAATTCAACAAATTGGGACACCATTAGAAATCTATAATGAACCTGCAAATGAATATGTTGCCAGATTTATTGGTGAAAGTAATATTATTGAAGGGGTAATGGTTGAAGACTATAAAGTTAAATTTGATGAGAAAGTATTTGATTGCGTTGATTTTGGCTTTAAAGAAAATGAAGTTGTTGATGTCTTAATCAGACCGGAAGATATAAAAATTGTTAACAGAACAGGAGCTTTAATGAAAGGTGAAGTTAAATCAGTTCTTTTCAAAGGAGTTCATTATGAAATAATTGTAGAAACTATTTCTGGAGCTTCTAAGACGGTTACAATGCATATCTTATCAGAACATGACACTTATAATCCTGAGGCAAATGAAAAAATTGGTGCTAATGATTTTTATGTGGACTTGGAATATGTCGATGAACTGGATGATTTCAACTTAGTAGCCAGAGCAAACGCTCAAGCATGGGATGAAGAAGAAAATGATTTATCAATTGCCAGTATTACTCATGATATTGAAAGCAAAGTAGGTACTTACAACTGTACTTTTAAAACTAACAATAATACTGAAATAACTATTAAAGTGCATGTGGTGGATCCAGATTATGTTGAAGATGCTAAAAAGAATATCGGTATCAGTGCTTTTGATTTTTTTGTCACTGCTGATGAATTGAAAGATTCAATGGCTATTTCAACAGACTTAAAAACCTGGGCTTCTGCTGAAGCATGGAACCTGCAGGATGATTCTGAAATTGAAATTACAGATGTCAAATTCGATTTTGATACTGATGAAATAAAAGAGGGTTCTTACGAAATAACTTTTGCAACCCAGGGTAGAGAATATAAAATTGAAACAACAACAGTACACGAAGAAGGTGATAAGGTCGGTTTAAGGATTGACCGCAATGACATCCATGTCATGAGCAAAATGGTGATATAAAATGAAAAGTTTTAGAACTATGACTTATCCATATATTATATGGTTAGCTCTGTTTGTAGTAACTCCAATGCTGATGATTGTTTTCTATGCTTTTACTGATACAGGAAATGATTTATTAGTGTTTAGATTTACTTTAGAGAACTTTACCAGATTTTTTAAAGATCCAGATTTTTTAAGAGTCTTATATACTTCTTTAAGAATCGCCTTTTTGACTACTGTTATTTGTATTCTGATTGGTTATCCTACTGCTTATGTAATTGCTAAACAGGATGAAAATAAGCAGGCAATCTATATTTTGTTACTTACTTTACCGATGTGGATTAATATGTTGGTTAGAACATATGCCTGGAAGGGCATTTTGATGAATTTCAATATTACTAGTGAATTGAAAGTTTTTGTTGGTATGGTCTATAACTTTTTACCTTATATGATCATCCAGATTTATACTTCGCTGGCAAAGATGGATAAAAGTTTATTCGATGCAGCTTATGATTTAGGAGCAAATAAAATGCAAACCTTTTTGAGGGTAACCTTACCTCTTTCAATTCCTGGAGTTATTTCAGGAATCACTTTAGTATTTTTGCCTGCAGTAAGTTCGTTCTTTATTCCTAAATTATTAGGTGGTGGAGATTATGTTTTAATTGGAAACTTAATTGAAAATTACTTCATTACTACTGGAGACTGGAACTTTGGTAGTGCTATTTCATTAATTATGGCAATCATTATTATCGTTTCAATGTATTTTACAAAGAAAATCGACAAAAGAATTGGGGAGGAATAAGCAATGAAAAAAGAAAATAAGAATTTCTTATCAAAATCAGGACCTGATATTTGGCTGATTTTAATTGTTTTATTCTTTTATCTGCCAATTATCTATGTAGTTATATTTTCGTTTAATTCAACAAAAAGTTTAAACCACTTCACCGGTTTTTCACTAATGTGGTATGAAAAAATGTTTAATGACAGAAAAATGCTGGAGCCGATCTATTACACGGTTTTGGTAGCTGTTATTGCAACGATTGTAGCAACTATTATTGGTACAATTACTTCTATTGGTTTATCTAAGCAAAAAAAGATTGTCAGAGATTTGGTTTTACAGGTCAATGATTTACCAGTAATGAATCCTGATATTGTTACAGCTATAGGTTTAATGTTGTTTTTCATTTCATTAAATATTGAAACAAGTATTTTTACCTTACTTATTGCTCATATTACTTTCTGTATACCATTTGTAGTGTTATCAATTATGCCTAAATTGAGAACTTTGGATGATAATGTAGCTGAAGCAGCTTTAGATTTGGGAGCAACTCCATTCCAGGCTTTAACCAGGGTTATTATCCCTCAGATCAAACCAGCTATCCTATCGGGGGCGTTAATTGCTTTTTCAATGAGTTTTGATGACTTTGTCATTTCATTTTTCACAACAGGAACAGGTGTAAGCAATATTTCAATCTATGTTTATTCAATGAGCAAGCGTATTAACCCTACCATTAATGCATTAAGTTCGCTTATTGTGGCAGTTGTTACTACTGTTTTGATTATTGCCAATGTTATTCCGTTTATTAAATCAAAACGCCCACAGACACAGGTTGTTAAAAAGAAGAGCAAATATTCTTTTGTTCCATATTTAGCCGGAGCATTAGCATTGGTCATTTTCCTAGTGTCATTTGGTACAAGGACAACTGGTGAGTTTGATCCGATTGCTGAATTTGGTTCTAATACACTTAACATATTTAATTATGGTGAATATGTTGGTGAAAATGTAATTGCTGAATTTGAAGATATGTATAATGTAAAAGTAAATTATGATACATTTTCTTCAAATGAAGAAATGTATACTAAATTAATGAGTGGTGCCTCTTATGATGTCATCATACCTTCTGATTATATGGTTCAAAAGTTAATCAAAGATGGCCTGCTTCAACCGTTAGATAAAGAGATACTTACTAATTTAACAGATTTATATCCTGATGCTTTAAAATATATGGAATTTGATCCTGAAATGATTTATGCAGTTCCATATTTGTGGGGAACAGTTGGTATTATTTATGATGAAACTTTAGTAGATCCAGAAGATGTTGAAACTTTAGGTTGGGATGTATTTCTGCTGGAAAAATACCGTGGTATGGTTTATTTCTATGACTCGGAAAGAGATGCATTTATGGTCGCTTTAAAAGCGCTTGGATATTCTATGAATACCAAAAATGAAGCAGAGTTATTAGAAGCTTATAATTGGCTGATTGAAATGGATAATGCAGTTGATCCAGCTTATGTTACCGATGAAATTATCGATGGTATCATTAATGGTGAAAAAGCTTTAGGCTATGTATATTCAGGTGATGCTACTTATATGATATATGAAAATGAAAACTTGAGATTTTATGAGCCACATCAAGGTACTAATGTCTGGATGGACTGTATGATTATTCCAAAAAACGCGAAAAGCCCAGAATTAGCAAACTTTTTCATCAATTATATGCTGTCATATGATGTTGCCTATGCTAACTCTGAGTATATAGGTTATACTTCGCCAAACGAAGAAGTTTTGACAGCTTTAAGTTCAGAAGATGGTGAATATTACGGTATTGATGCATATGTTCCGCGTGTTGGATTTGAAGATGATGAAACCTTCATCAATGATGATACTATCAGAAAGATAATATCTGAATATTGGGTGAAAATTAAAATTAATTAGTTATAAAGGAGACGTCAAATCTCCTTTTATTAGATTTAAAAAGTGTCTTTGAGACACTTAGTTTGAAAATGTATATTTATCATTGGTAATTGTAAATTTGAGTTTTCTAGTTTTGAAATGAATATATATAAGACTGATAATCACAATAGTGATACAACTTATAAATTTTACATATTTTTTAAAACTGTTATAAGCAGGGTAATACATCGATGTAAGTTTATCACTAATAGCTAAAGTAGTTATAAGTGCTATAATTAGTGAAATTGTTTTCTTATTAAAGGTTTTAGAAAGAGGTATATCAGGGAATAAAAATAATGCTGAGAAAAGTATAATTGCCATGATAATTAAGGAAAGAATCACCCAGTAACTGATTTCAGAAAAAATTCCAACCAGAAGATTTTCCCAAACAGGTCTAAGTACCAGCATTAAAAACCATCCTAAAGACCATAAAGGCAACAATAAAATAACTCTTAAAGGTTGAGGTATATTATGCAGCAATTGTTTACATTTAATTTTAAAAGAAGTTTTCTTTTTTTGATTTAATTGTTCATCAATATCTTCTTCCTTGAAAGATTCATCAATTATTTCTAAAGGCTTATCATAAGTGTTGTTAACAAACAAAGAAGCAGCTGTAGTAGCTGCTATCGCAGTCTTCTGAGCCCGTTTCTTTAAATCTTCTATTTTTTCCTTTTCCATACTTAAATAGTATCATATTTTATAATCCAAAACTATTTAATACAATGTAATAAATGATAAATTTGAACTTTAGAACAATGAATAATTATTGATTTCTGTTGCATTTTATTTTCAAGTGGTATACAATAATAATCGCTGGTAATCATGTGGTTCCCTAGCCAAGTGGTAAGGCAACTGACTGCAACTTAGTGATCACCAGTTCGAATCTGGTGGGAACCTCCAGCTTAATGCAGAAGTGGTGGAATAGGTAGACACGAGGGACTTAAAATCCCTTGGTAGAAGATACCGTGAGGGTTCAAGTCCCTCCTTCTGCACCAGTTTTAATAGAGACCCGGGTATTTACTATTTGGGTTTTTATTTTATTTAGTTGTATAAAAATAGTTTTTAATGTAAAAAAGATGTAAATCATAAGGTCGATACCTTTTATATTCGTTTAAATTTATCTATTAATTTGTTATAATTAATTTAGGCTTATGTGACTTTTTTAACAGATTGTTATATAAGATAGTAATTTTTACGAAAGGAAAGGGAAAAATGAAAAAATTATTAGTACTTTTATTAGCGGTTTTCATGGTTTTAGGTTTTGCTGGTTGTAAACCAACTGAACCACCTGTTGAAACGACAAAAGTTGTTATTTGGCATACTTATACTGATGACCAAAAAGTTACTTTAGAGAGAATTGCTTCTGAATTTAACGCTTTAAACGAAGGCGAAATTGAAGTAATCGTTCAAGCACAAGAATATTCTGGTTTCTTAAACAAAGTTTACGAATCTGTAGCTAATGGAGTTGGACCAGACATTATCTTTAACTATGCATCTACTGCAGCAACATATGTTGGAGCTACAGAAGAAGAAACACTGGTTGTGGACTTTAATAAGTATCTTAGCCAGGATTTCTCAAAATTGGTTGCTCCTGGTATTTATGCTGAAATGACTGACTTTAAAGATGGCAAGTTACACTGTTTACCAATGGTAACAACAGGGCCTATTTACATCTATAATGAAAAGTTATTTGAACAGTATGGTGTTGAAGTTCCAAAAACCTGGAAAGAAGTTTTTGTATTAGCTAAAACTATCTGGGATAAATCTGAACATACTGTTGTAGGATTTGCAGTTGACTCATTAACTGACTTATTTACTACAATTATTATGCAGCATGATTTAGGTTACTATAATGAAGATAAAACTTCAGTTTTATTCTGTGATGGTGATGAGCTGGCATTTGTCTTAGAACAATTCAAGACTGCTGTTCAAGAAGGATATTTCCAATTAGCTCCTCAATCAGGCGATTATAACAGTTCTGATATGAATGCTTTAACATTGGCTTCTTATGTGGGCTCAAGTGCTGGCTTACCTTATCTATCATATGATGGAATTGCTGCTACATCTTTACCACAAGGATTGGATGAAGGTATGCTTCAAACTAATTGGGTTCCAGCATGGAACAGAGGTGTCATTGTCTTTAAGAGTAATGAAGCTCAAGAAGCTGCAGCTGTAAAATTTGCAGAGTACTTCCTGAATCCTGAAAATAATGCTGCTTGGGCAAAAACAATGAGTGCTTTCTCACCATATTTTGCAACTCAAGAAAATGCTGATTACCAGGCTACAGTAGCTGGAAATATTGCTTTATCAGCACTAGCAGGCCAAATCAACTATGCTGGCGTATTACCTAATACAAGTGGTGCTGCTGCTATCAGAACAGCTTTAGAAGAATTAGTTAAAACTACTGCTGCTGGCACAGTGTCAATTGAGGAAGGTTTATCAATCTGTAAAGCAGCTTGTGAAGCAGCTTTAAGTGAATAGTTTATTTAAAAACTAGAAAGATTAATACTGAAGGAAGGTCCTTCCTTCAGTATTTTATTTAAGTAAATCTGGACTACTTAAATAAAATAGGAAAGGATAAATATTTTTATGAAGATTACTATTGAAGGTTTAACAAAACATTTTGGAGATGTTGTAGCTGTCAAAGATTTTGATGCTGTGATTGAAAAAGGACAGCTGGTATGTCTTTTAGGACCATCAGGATGTGGCAAAAGTACAATGTTGTATATGCTGGCAGGTACAGAAGCTGCTACAAGTGGAAAGATCTATTTTGATGATGAAGATGTAACATACATGGCTCCTGAAAAAAGAGGTGTTGGACTGGTGTTTCAAAACTATGCTTTGTATCCTCATATGACAGTTTTACAGAACATTTGTTTTCCACTGGAAATTCAAAATGTACCGAAGGCTGAAAGAATTAAAAGAGCAAAAGAAATTGCGAAACTGGTTCAGATTGATGAGTATTTGAATCGAAAGCCATCACAGTTATCAGGTGGTCAACAACAGCGTGTAGCTATTGCCAGAGCTTTGGTAAAAAGACCTAGATTGTTATTACTTGATGAACCTCTAAGTAATTTGGACGCTAGATTACGTCTAGTAATGAGAGAAGAAATAAGAAGGATACAGCAGGAAACGAAGGTTACTACTATTTTTGTTACTCATGACCAGGAAGAAGCGATGTCTATTTCGGATGTAATTTTACTTATGAAGGATGGTGAAGAGCAACAAAGTGATGCCCCACAGGCTTTATATGATAATCCTGCTAATTCGTTTACAGCTAATTTTTTGGGTGTTCCAGCTATAAACAATATTTATGGCTACATAAAAGACGGTAAATTCTATACCCATGATAATAGTGCAGTAATAGAGCATGAGGCATGTAAGAAAGTTCCTGAAGGAAGAAAAGTTGATTTAGCTATTCGTCCAGAAGCAATTGAATTGGCTGAAGATGAATCTAACTTCAAAGCTTATCTGGTTCACACCTATGCTATGGGGAAGGAAGAATTAAGTTATATGAAGGTTGGCACAACTGAGATTAGAGGCTATTTACCAAATGGAACCGAAGTAGGAAAAGAATATAATATTCATTTAAAAAACAAAGGAGTATTTTTCTTTGATGAAGAAACAGGAGAAAGATACGCATGAAATTAAATCCTTTTAAAAAGAAGGCCAAAGAGCCAAAAGTAGAATTTACTAAAAAGTGGGAACCATTTGTGTTTTTACTTCCTTTTGCTATTGGTGTTACTATTTTTACTATTTATCCATTATTTAATGTTATTTTAATGGCATTTAAAGAAAATTTTGTTTTATTAACAGGCAAATATACTAGTTTGGGATTTGCCAATTTTGAATATGTTATGAAAGATAGATACTTTATTCAAGGCATGCAAAACACCTTCAAATATGTACTTGTAGTAATACCTATTTCTACCTGTATTTCGATTGTTATTGCAACATTGTTGAATAATAAAATTAAGTTTATGCCATTTTTCCAGACTGCCTATTTCTTGCCGATGGTAACAAGTGCAACAGCTGTAGGTTTAGCCTGGAAATATATGTTCCACTATCAGTATGGTGTTATTAATTACCTGCTTGGTTTAATTGGTATTGACCCCATTGCCTGGCTAACGGATGTTTCTAGTAATTTTACCGCACTATGTGTCTATGGTATATGGAATATGTTGCCTTTTACGATAGTCTTGTTATTATCTGGTCTACAGAATATTGATAAATTGTATTACACAGCAGCAAGAGTTGATGGGGCTAGTTCTTTAAGAATTTTCTTTAGAATCACTGTGCCATTACTTTTACCGACAATTTTCTTAACAATGGTTGTTAACTCAATCAGTGCTTTTAAAGTGTTTCATGAGCTGTTTCCATTATGGTCAGGTCAGCCAGGCATAGCCTACAACTTATTTACGGTAGTTTACTATATCTTCTATCAGTTTAGAGGTTTAACACCACCTAAATATGGTCGAGCTGCAGCATCGGCTGTAATCTTATTTGTTGTGATCTTTATCTTTACAAGAATTCAGATTTGGATTCAAAAAAGATTCGATCATTAGGAGGTCATAAAATGAGAACAAAGAATTTTATTAAATACAGTCTGATATATATAATATTAGGAATTGGTGCTGTTTTTATGATCTTTCCATTTTTCTGGATGATTATGGGTGGTTTTAAAACTGCTCAGGAAATTTCAGCTTTTCCTCCGCTGTTGTTTCCGTCGCATTTTAATTTAGATAACTTTAAATTTGCTCTTGATACAGCTCCGTTTGCTAAATATTTTGTTAACTCAGTTGTAGTTACTGTCAGTTCAGTGACACTAAGCACAATGACAACAATATTGGCTGCTTTTGCTTTCTCAAGATTAGAATTCAAAGGAAGAGATGCACTTTTCACCTTGTTATTGGCATTAATGATGGTTCCATTTGAAATGATTGTTATTACCAATTATCGTACTATTATCAATATGGGATTATTAAATACAAGAGTAGCATTAATTATTCCATTTACTTCAAGCATTTTCTATACTTATATTTTGAGGAACTTCTTTGTTTCTATACCGGAATCTTTTTATAGAAGTGCTAAGATTGATGGCTGTAGTAACTGGCAATATTTATGGAAAGTAATGGTTCCAATGGCTAGACCATCACTGGTAACAATTATATTATTAAATAGTATTTCAGCCTGGAATAGTTTCTTCTGGCCAATGTTAGTAACTAATACTTCTTCTGCCAGAACCTTACCATTTGGTTTGTATACCTTTATGACTGAAGGTGGAGCAAGAAATGAGTATATGATGGCAGCAGCTACAATAGTAGTTTTACCGATGATGATTCTATTCTTATTTGCTAGAAAGTATATTGTTACAGGTGTCAGTAAAGGTGGTTTAAAGGGTTAAAAATATTAGCCTTATCAAGTTAATTTTAATAAAAAATCGAAGTTTATTCTTCGATTTTTTCGGTTAATTGTCCATTTATTAAATAGTATTCAACATTTTCCTTTAAAAGATAATGTTTGGCATTGACTGGATTTAAAGCTTCAGGACTTTTTGAGTGAACTGCAACTACTGCTTTTGGTTTTAACTGTTGGATATAATAGGTTAAATGGTTCAAATAAGCATGTGAGAATGAGTATAAGTTAGTATAATAAATGAAGTTCCAATTCAATTTATCAACAACATTTTTCATAATCTGATAATGTTTTTGTTCTTCTGTTAAAGGTTTTCCAAATAAGTGGAAGTATATTCCATTTATTCCATCATAATCGGTCAGTTCCAAGATGTTTCCATAAGTGTTTTGAATAAAGTATCTGTTTGGATTTTCTAAGACATCCTGTTTAGAGATAATGGTATTACTTCGTTTTACATCATCATAAAAATCAAATTTTAAATTATTGTCAGGGAACATTACGTTTGTTGAAATATTTAGCATTTTGTTAATAATAAAGGCAGTGTGAGGCTCAAAGAGGGCTTTACGATTGTTTTCTTGAGCAATAGTAATTATTTTCTCTAACATTCTGATATCGCGATGATAAAGATTAAAAACGGCTAATCCCTGATAATTGTGTAGTTTTTCCTTTACATCATCATATATCATTTGTTCTGTAATCATACCTTTTAAAATTTCCCTAGATGGCAAGTTTAATTTTTCTATTTCATTATTTGAATAGATAAATTCACTTGAAGAGGTAGCAGCGCTATCAACAATTAACAAATCAATGTCATATTCACTTATCTGTTGGACTGCCTGCCAGGCTTTTTCTGCTTCTAATCCATGAAATCTAATGTCTCCAGAATAAACAATGGTATTATCTTCTGTTTGTATTAAGAAGCCGGCAGATCCAATACAGGTATGATCTGCAAAATATGGAGTTACTTCAATTTCGCCAACTGTTATTTTTTTGTTATATTCAAAATTACTATATTTTCTAAAATATGGTTCTTCCTGGATAGCTTCTAAAGTTTGTTTTAGTTTTAAAGCTGAAGTATGTAGATAAACAGGAATTGAAGTAGCAACTTTATCAATTTCAGACATGTGATCTTTATGACAATGGGAAATAAATATAGCTGTTTGATAAGGATTATCTTCTGCTGGTTTTAAATTAATATCATCTAAGCTTTTTTTACTATAAAGAAAATCAATCAATGGAGCTTGATTTAACAGTAAAGCATCTTTAACTCTTTGTTTATTCCTTCTTAAAATAGTTCCATCATAAATTTGATTTAAAGGTTCAAAAGGAGCACCAAAATCAAAGATAACTCTAGATTTGTTATAGGTAATCATAATTACAACACCCGATCCATAAAGACCTCTAACAAAGTTAATTTTTGTTTTCATCAAACTACCTCCAGTTTTCTTATTTCAGGATTGTATATGTATGTTTCATCCTGTTTACATAAGAAATAATTACTTTTACTGGTTTCACCCAATAGTTTTCTTTGTGGACAATGAGAAGGAACAAGTAGTTTTGCATTAACTTCTTTTATGTACCATAAAAGCTGATTGGCAATAGCATGTGAGAAAAACTCTCCATCTTTACCTTCATAAATGTGCTGATAAGCAATGTTAGCTTTATCTAATATCAGTTGTAATTTTTTAAATTGTGGATCATAATCTCCTAAAGGAGTGCCAGAATGATGCAGATATAATGTTTTAATATTTCTGTAATCTAACAGTTCTAAAATATTTTCAAAAGAATTTTGAACTATATATTTACCTGGATTAGAGAGAACTTCTTCTTTGGTAATGATATTATTTTCTTTAATTACCTGGGTCAGATATTTTGGATAATTGTTCTCTTTGTAAGTGTCTGGAATCATGACGTTATAACTACTATTGAAAAATCTATTTAAAATATAAGCACTTTTTGGTTCAAATACTAAGGTTCTGTTACTATTGGCAGCAAAATCAAACCAGTATTCAGCATGACACATTTCACGTTTGTAATAGTTAAATATAATCAAGCCTTCATAATCATTGATTATTTGCTGGGTTCTTTGTAATAATCTTTCTTCATTTATAACGCCTTTGATCGGCTTGAGGCTTGGATATAATTCTTTTTCATACTTTGTGGTTTTCTTAAGCCAGTCAGGTAAAAAACCAGTTCCTTCACAAATCAAAATATCAATTTCTTTTTCTTTTAGAAATTGGATTTCTTTAATAATATTCTTTTCATAAACACCATAGAGGAAAATATCTCCGGTATAGTGAAGCTTTAAATCCGGAGTTTCAATATAGAAAGAGTAGTCTTGATAGCTATCGGGATTTAAGCAAAATGATTTTATATAGATATCACCAATTTTCACTTCTTCAGGGATGTCTAAGTAATATGTCCTTTTGGAAAAAACTCCATTTCCAATATCCTCTAAAGCTTGTTGAATGATTTGAGCATTTTTTGATAAAAATACGTCAATATCATTGCTGATAACACCCATATTTGCCATATGGTCCAGGTGTAAGTGAGTAATAAAAACAGCAGTTTTCAGATTTGATTTTTCTGCAGGCAATAAATTAAGTCCTGAGATTTCTTTTTCTGCATATAATCCATCAATTTTTGAGATATCATTTATCCAAATTCCATCTTTAATGTAACTGTTTCTTTGATTCACATTACCATCGTACAAGTTAAAACCTGGATTATAGGTTGCTCCTATTTCCATGATTATTCTGGAATTTTTATAGATTACTTCCATTACCACTCCACCAACAGTATCTAAACCACTATAGAAGGTAATTTTTGTTTCTGTTTTCATCATGATCACCTTGCATATCATTATAGCAAATCTCAATTTATTTTGTGATATAATAGGCGATATAGAGGTTAAAAAAATGAAAGTCAGAAATAATTATGATGAGTGTTTAACTAATGTTGCCTGTTCAATCAGAAAATATTTTGATCTTGACTATCACCATCAGACAATTAAAGAAATTGATGAACTACTAGAAAAAAAACAACCTAAGAATGTTGTTTTATTGTTATTTGATGGGCTTGGTTCAATGATTTTGGATAAAGCTTTAGATGAAAATAGTTTCTTTAGAAAAAATAAAGTTAAAGACATAACATCTGTTTTTCCAGCGACTACAACTGCAGCAACCAATTCGGTTAAAACTGGTTTAAATCCCAGTGAACATTGTTGGCTTGGCTGGAATACCTATATTAAAAAAATCAATCAGACTATCACTTTGTTTTTGAATTCCGAAAAGGGTAAAAATGAAAAGAGTGTGGAATTTAATGAAATATTTGCTGAATATGAACCAGATTTCATTACAAACTTAATAAATGAAGCCGGAAAATATGAGGGAATTGAAATAAGTGATTATGGCGATGTTTCTTATCAGGATACTGATGATATGATTTCTATTATTCAACACCAGTGTGAATATGGGGGGAAAAAATATATGTATGTCTATGATCCACAACCAGATAGCGTTATTCATTGTTATGGTCCTTATTCTTCACAGGCAAAAAAGGAAATTGTTTTAAGAAACGAAAAGATTGAAAAGATGTGTGAAGAATTAACAGATACAGTGGTAATTATTTTAGCTGATCATGGTCATATACAGGTCGATAACATTTACTTAAAGGATTATCCGGATGTTTATAATTTGTTAGAAAGGACAACTTCAATTGAACAAAGAGCAGTATCTTTTAAAATAATTGAAGGCAAACATGATTTATTTGTAGAAAGATTCAATCATCATTTTGCAGAGTATTTTTCTTTATATTCAAAAGAAGAAATTATAAAGTCAAAAATTTTTGGTGATGGATGTATCCATGAAAATTTCCAATATGCGATTGGCGACTTTATCGCTATTGCGGACAACAGCAATAAATGTCTTTTGACAGAAGGAGATTTTCCGATGTATTCTCATCATGCGGGATATACTGATGAAGAGATATATGTGCCTTTAATTATTATTGATCGAGTTTAGTGATAAGATATCAATTTTCATTATCAAAGGGAGGGATTATAATGACAGATAATTTAGAACCATTTAAAGAGTTGATAACTGATAATAATTATTCATTTTTCATTAGCATTTATGGTGATATGATGGGTTCATCTTCATCAACTGGAATCTATCAATTGGATGAAAATACAGCCTTTGTAATAAAAAGATATCAAAAAGATCACAGTGTAAAAGAAAAAATAGAACAATATAAGGTTTCAATAGATGTATATAATGAAATATTCGGTTTAATTAAGAAAAATAAACTGATAAAATTAGTAAAAGCTCCAAAAGAAAATTATTTAGCCTATGATGCAGCAATATCTGAATATCAGATTAGAATAGGAAAAAAGGAATATCGTTTCTCTTCAAATCAAAAAATTGATCAGAAAAGAAGAGAAGTTATTTGGGAAATATTAGATTTGATACATTTAAAGGAAAGATAGGTGGATTTATGCATTCAAAAAAGATATACTTAAAAACAACTTCTAATACTAGAGATCTAGGGGGAATAGTAAATAAAGATGGTTTAAAAATCAAAGAAAAGAAATTATATCGTAGTGATGAGTTGACTTACTTAGCTTATGATGATGCAAAAACTCTGTATGAAGACTATAATTTGAGAGTAATTGTTGATTTAAGAAATCATCGAGAAATGGTACAGAGAAAAGATGTGATTATCTTAGATCAGAAGTATGTTGAAAATACCCTGTTATTAGAAGGGGCGATAGGTATTTCCTATGATGAGGAAACCTTAAAAAAGAAAGAAGAACTATGGCGTAAGGCTAACCGAATACCTCAATATGCTAAACTGGGAATGGAAAATTTTTATCGTGAAATGGTTGATGAGCATGGCAGCAAAATGCTGGGCAGGTTTTTAAAAGAGGTGTTAAATAATGATGATGCTACTTTGTGGCATTGTGCTGTTGGAAAAGATCGATGTGGTGTAGCAACAGCTGTCTTATTGAAGGCTCTTGATGTCGATGACAAAACTATTATGACTGATTACTTATACACTAATCATTGTTATAGTCCAGGTTATGTCCCGAAAGATACTGTTAGGGACTGGTGTGATTATGCTCATCGAGATTATTTGGAAGTAGTTATTGAAGAAATTGATAAAAGATTTGATAGTTTTGATGATTTCTTAATTAATGGTTGCAATTTTTCTGTTGAAGAGAGAAAAAAACTTAAAGAAAAATATTTAGAAAAGCAGGTGTAAATTATGGATTTTACTAAATTAATAGAAAGATTAAAAGAAGATATTCATTTAATTGTGGGAGATTTAATAATAATTGTTGTTGTTTTAGTTATTGCCAGGGTCATACTTGGACAAATAAGCAGATTCACCAAGAGAGCTATTGAAAAAAGTAGAGAATTAGAAGACCAGCAACAGGCAAAAGGTATTGTTACTTCGATGACCTTACTTAGAAGTGTCAGCAGGTATGCTGTCTATTTTGTTGCTATAGCAGTGATTTTATATAAATTGGGTTTTGGCAATGTGTTTAGCAATTTGCTTGTTACTGCTGGAATTGGATCATTAGCGATATCTTTTGGGGCGCAAAGTGTAATTCAGGATGTAGTTACAGGTTTATTTTTAATTTTTGAAAGACAATATGCGGTTGGAGATATGGTTAAGATTGGTGAATATACAGGAATTGTCACTGCAATTTCTATGCGTGTAACTTATTTAGACTGTTTAGGAAAAAAGGTGATTATTCCTAATGGTAAAATTTCTGAAGTTGTGAATTTCTCCAATGATTATTCAATTTTCGAATTAACTATTCCGGTTGCCTATAATGAAAATTTAAGTGAAGCAATTTCTTTTTTTCAAAGTGTTTTAGATAAATATTATGAAGATAATATAGATTTATTTTTGGAAAAACCGGTAATATTTGGAGCAACAAACTACAATACCAGTGCTGTGGATATCTATATGCGTGGTAAAGTCGTTAATATGAAACAGTGGCAAATAGAAAGAGAACTAAGAGTAATCTTCAAAGAAGAAATGGACAAAAAAGGTATGTTTATACCATTTACTCAAATTGTTGTCCATAACGAAAAATAATGCTTGTAATATTTTCATTGTTATTGTAAAATGTTTTCAAGCAAGGAGATTGTTATGAAACACTTATATTCAAATGCTATGATGATGGATATGATGATGGACATGGGCATGCCTGTGTGTTTAAGTGTGAGTAACGTCTGATAATCCTTAACATTTTTAAAAGCATAAACGGGGAGTTATTAGACAACCCGTTTTTTTATTTGAAAGACCAGGAGTAGAAGGATATGAATAGATTACTTGAATTACTAATAAAATCCAACTTTAATTTAAGACGAATGTGAAAGGGGAGATTAAGTTATTTTAAAGTTGAATTATTACATATATATTTAGAAAAAGGAGAAAATTTATGAAAAAACTATTTATTACTTTATTAACAGTCACATTATTACTGTCAGCTAGTGGCTGTCAACCAAAAGAAAAATCAATCACTATTGCGATCCCAAATGATACAACTAATGAAGCAAGAGCTTTATTATTACTTCAAGATTTAGGTTTAATTACTTTAAAAGAAGGAGCGTCAATAACAGCCACAATTAATGATATTGCTGATAATCCTTATGGAATTAAATTTAATGAAGTTGAAGCAGCTCAATTGCCCAATATTTTACAAGATGTTGACTACGCAGTTATCAACTCAAATTATGCGATCAGTGCAGGTATTAATCCAGTTGAAGATTCTTTAGGCATTGAAGGTGGTTCTTCTTTTTATGCTAATATCTTAGCTGTTAAAGAAGGAAATGAGAATTTACCAGAAGTAAAAGCTTTAGTAGCTGCATTACATTCTCAAGAAGTTGCTGATTTTATTTTAAATACTTATGGTGGCTCTGTTGTTAGTGCAGTTGAAGAATTAACGGATGGTTATGATCCAACAATTGACTATGCAGCTTTAGAAGGCATAGAAATTTCTGTCGCTTGTTCGCCAACTCCACATGCTGAAATCTTAGGTGTAGTGAAGGAAATCTTAGCCCAGGTTGGTATTATATTAGATATTCAAGAGTATACTGACTATGTAGTTCCTAACAATGTTGTTGAAGATGGAACAGTTTTGGCTAATTATTTCCAACATTTACCTTACTTAGATGATTTTAATGAGCAAAATGGGACACACATTGTTTCAGTAGCGGCTGTCCATGTTGAACCATTAGGCATTTATGGTGGCAAACAGACAAGTTTGGATGCTATCTATGATTCAAATAAGTAATTTATCGAAAATCTATAACAACGAAGTTGAAGCCATTAAAGATATCTCCTTAAATATTGATGAAGGAGATATCTATGGCATCATTGGACTATCGGGAGCTGGTAAAAGTACTTTGGTCAGATGTATTAATTTACTTGAAAGGCCAACAGGTGGAACAATTAAAATTGATGGTGTAGATTTGACGATGCTGAACGAAAAACAATTAAGAGAAAAAAGAAAGGAAATCTCAATGATTTTCCAAAGTTTTAATCTGTTAAATCAGAAAAACTGTTTAGATAATGTCTGCTTGCCATTAACAATTTCTAAAATTAATAAAAAAGATGCTGAAAAAAAGGCCTTAGAGCTACTTGATATTGTCGGTATTAAGGACAAGGCCTATGCTTATCCAAGTCAGTTATCAGGTGGTCAACAGCAAAGAGTAGCTATTGCCAGAGCGCTGGCTACCAATCCAAAAGTATTATTATGTGATGAAGCCACCAGTTCTTTAGATCCTACTACTACCTCTTCAATCTTACAATTGTTAAAGGATATCAACCAAAAGTTTAATATTACAATTATTATTATAACTCATCAGATGAGTGTAGTAGAAAGCATCTGCAAGCATGTAGCTATTTTAGATGATGGAATTGTGGCAGAAAAAGGAGAAGTCAGCAGTGTCTTTTCCAATCCACAATCTCTAGCAGCTAAAAGATTGGTATTTCCAGAAGGTTATGATGATAAACTAATTACTTCTAATGAAGGCGTTAGATTTATCCGTGTTGTTTTTGATGGGGATATTGCGACAAACAAACCACTGGTTGCTTCTATGGCGGTAGAAGTAAATGTTGTTGCTTCTATTGTTTATGCTTCAACTAAAAGTATTGGCGGAGTAACCTACGGTTCGTTATTGTTATCGGTAGAAAATGATGATCAAATAGTTAAAACAGCTTTAGATTATTTTACCCGTAATGAAGTTAGTGCCAAGGAGGTATTCCTAAATGTTTAATATCGAAAAAATTCAAGAAGCCTTAGAAATTGTAGTTACACAGTTTCCATTAGCTTTATGGGAAACAATATATGTAACTCTGTTAGCAACTTTTTTTGCGACTCTTATTGGATTGCCTTTGGGTGTATTGTTAGTTATCGGAAAAAAAGATGGTATTAAACCACTGCCAAACTGGCTCAATAATTTTATAGATTTATTTATAAATGTTTTAAGGTCAATACCGTTTCTGATTTTAATGATCTTGGTATTTCCTTTAACAAGGTTGATAGTTGGGACTACTGTTGGCACAGTAGCTTCTATTGTTCCGCTGGTAATTGCTTCATTTCCTTTTATTGCCAGACTTGTTGAAAGTTCTTTAAAAGAGGTAGACCCAAATGTGATTGAAATGGCTCAATCAATTGGAGCATCACCACTGCAGATTGTTACTAAAGTGATGTTACCAGAAGCTTATCCTTCATTGCTTCAAAATCTTACTATTGCGACAACAACGATTTTAGGTTATTCAGCAATGAGTGGAATTATTGGTGGTGGAGGATTGGGCAAGATTGCCATTAACTATGGATATTATCGTTATAAGTATCTGATAATGTTATTTGCGGTTATTGTCTTGGTCTTATTGGTTCAGGTTTTCCAAAGTGTTGGAAGTCTACTTGCTGCAAAGAGTGATAAAAGATTAAAATAGCAGGGTGCAATCCCTACTATTTTAAGGAGTGATTTTATGAGAATAATTGATATGCATTGCGACACAATTACTAAATTATATGATAATCAAAAAGAGTTATTTGATAATGACTGCCACATATCAATTAAAAAGATGTTAGATGCTGATTATATGCTTCAATGCTTTGCTGTTTTTGTGAATTTAAAGGAAACAGAAAGCCCATATCAAACCTGCTTGAATTATATTGCTCATTTTAAAAAAGAAATGGAAAATAATAAAGAATATATCAAACAGGTATACTGTTATGATGATGTTATTAAAAACATTGAAGATAATATGATGAGTGCTTTATTGACTGTTGAAGAAGGGGCAACTATTGAAGGCGATATCAAAAAGTTGAAACATTTTTATGATTCAGGTGTAAGAATGTTGACATTAACCTGGAACTTTGAAAATGAAATCGGGTATCCAAACATCATGTCTAAGCCGGAAAACTGGAAAGAAGTAACCGATAAAGGTTTAACAGATTTTGGCAAAGAAGTAATCAAAGAGATGAACAGGTTAGGGATGATTATCGATGTATCACATGGTTCAGATAAACTATTTTATGATGTAATTGAATTATCGAGGAAACCGATAGTTGCTTCTCATTCTAACAGTAGAGAAGTACATTATTGTCCAAGAAATCTGACTGATGATATGATTTTAAAACTTAAAGAAAATGGTGGGATAGTAGGTATAAATTATTGTATGGACTTCATCAGCAAAGAAACTGATATCAATCAAATCCCAATGATTGTTGAACATATTAAAAAAATAGTTAAAGTTGGTGGAATAGAAACTGTTGCTTTAGGTTCAGATTTTGATGGGATTAAAACTCCAAATGGCTTGTCAGATTGTTCGAAAATAAATCTTCTAACGGATGCTTTAAGAAAAGAAGGATTTAGTAAAGAAGATATTGATCAGATTTATTACAAAAACTTTTTAAGAATATTTAACGAAAACTGTAAGAACTGTAAATAAAAAACGAGACTGTATCACGCATACAGTCTTCTTGATTGAATTAATAATTATATCTATTTTCTTAACGTCGATTACTTCTTCTGGAATTAACAATTGAAATATATCTAAGTAATGTCAGAATTACTGATAAAAGTGAAACGAAGTAAGTAAGAGCTGCAGCATCTAGAACTTTTTTGCCAGCTTTTTTTTCTTCATAAGTATAAATGCCTAATTCATCAACCAATTTTAATGCTCTTTTTGAAGCATCAATTTCAATTGGTAGAGTAATAAAATGGAATAGTACAATTACCGAAAATAGAATAACACCAAATTCTACTAAATTTAAAAATTCAAGAGTTAATCCTAAAAAGATAGCTATATAAGAGAAAAAGCTGACAAAATTTGCCACTGGAACCATCTTGGTTCTGATAATTACTGGCATATAGCCTTCAGCATGCTGAATAGCATGTCCACATTCATGAGCAGCAATTGCGACTGAGGCAATTGAACTTACATTATAAACTTCTTCAGAAAGTGCCAGTGTTTTATTAGTTGGGTTATAGTGATCGGTTAAATTACCTGGAATAGAAACAACCTTTACATCTGAAATATTTTTACTTCTTAAAATAGTATTAGCAGTAATTGCTCCATTATAGTTGCTGGCTACAGAATATTTGACGTATTTATTAAATCTTGATTTAACTAGAAAAGAAGCAAACAATGATAAAGCAAATAATACTAAAGCAGCGTAATAATACCACATACAAAATACCTCCGTATTTATAATAACATTATTTTTAGAAAACTAGAAATATTTGATTCGGTAAACTTTGAAGGTAAACGCTTACAAAAAGAATTTTATGAAAAATTTACATAAAATTGAAAATAAAATGAAAAATTGTGAAATATATGTGAAGTTATTGTTGAAATTTCTTCTTTTAACCATTATTATTATATATGTTATCCTAATTTTATAGGTGGAGGGGAAATGATTATGAAAAAAATTATTACATTGTTATTAGTTTCGTTACTAGCTCTTTCAAGCTTAGCCGGTTGTAACAAACCTGGAGAACCAGAAGCTAAAACAATCAAAATTGGTTTATCTGGACCATTAACTGGTGGTGCAGCTATTTATGGTGTAGCAGTTAAAAATGGAGCAGAATTAGCTATTGCTGAAATTAATGCCAAGGGCGGCTTACAGCTTGAAATTAATATGCAAGATGATGAAGCTGATGCAACAAAAGCAGATACGGCATATGATTTCTTATTAGACTGGGGTATGCAGGTAAGTATGTTTACTGTTACTTCAGGAGCGGGATCAGGTGTTGCTCCAAGATATGATGAAGACCATATCTTTGCATTAACACCTTCTGGAAGTGCACCAGCTCTTGTTTATAGTGATACAAAAGTTTATGCAACGACATTCCAGATGTGTTTCTCAGATCCTAACCAGGGTGTTGGTTCTGCTGATTACATCAAGGAACACAACCTTGGTACAAAAGTAGCAATTATCTATAAGAGTGATTGTGTTTATTCAACAGGTATTACTCAAAAATTCGTTGATAGAGCTGCTGAAATTGGACTGGAAATTGTTTTCCAGGGTGCGTTTGATGATTCAAGTGCAACTGATTTTACAACTCAGCTACAGGGTGCTAAAGCTGCAGATGCAGACGTAATGTTCTTACCTATCTATTACACTCCAGCTTCTTCAATTTTAAAACAGGCAGCTGATATGAGTTATGCGCCAATCTTCTTTGGGGTAGATGGTATGGATGGAATCTTGACAATGGATGGCTTTGATACTTCATTAGCTGAAGGTGTATATTTGTTAACACCGTTTGCAGCTGATGCGACTGATGATGCAACTGTACATTTTGTTACAGAATATCAAAAAGCTTATGGAGAAATTCCTAACCAGTTTGCAGCTGATGCTTATGATGTTGTTTATGCTTTGTACCAGGCTTTAGTAGCTGGTGGTGTAACTTATGATATGACAGCACAGGAAATTGCTGATATTCTGATTGAACAGTTTACAACCATGACTTTTGATGGTGTAACTGGAACTTCAGTTACCTGGGCAGCAAATGGTGAAGTTAGCAAAGCTCCAAAAGCTGTTATCATCAGAAATGGTGTTTACGTTAATGCTGAATAATTAACATTTTACTTAAAAGTATTTAAAGGTTGCCTAAAAACTTGGCAACCTTTAAATGTATTTTGAAAATATTAGAAAAGGAGTTGAGAGTATGGCCTTTCTATCGTATTTGATTAATGGAATGGGTTTAGGAAGTGTTTATGCAATTATTGCATTAGGTTACACTATGGTATATGGTATCGCCAAGATGCTCAATTTTGCTCATGGCGATGTCATTATGATTGGTGCCTATACCGCTTTTTACTGTTTGACAGTTTTTAAATTTTCAACTTTTACTAGTATTCTAATTGCAGTTTTACTATGCACAGTTTTAGGTATTCTGATTGAAAGATTTGCCTATAAGCCTTTAAGAAAGGCTTCTTCTTTATCAGTTTTAATTACAGCTATTGGTGTCAGCTACTTCCTGCAAAACCTGGCTCAGATATTGTTTGGTACTAATCCTAAGGTATTTCCAGAATTAATGAGAAATTCTACATTTTCTTTATTTGATGGACAACTGACACTTTCATATAAAACTTTACTTACTATTATTGTTTGTATTTTAATTATGATTTTATTAACTATTTTCGTTAATAAGACTAAAACCGGTAAAGCAATGAGAGCATGTTCTCAAGATAAGGAAGCTGCTCAACTAATGGGCATCAATGTTGACAATACCATTTCTATTACCTTCGCTTTAGGATCTGGTTTAGCAGCTATTGCGGCGGTATTGTTATGTATGACCTATTCAACGTTTACTCCAACTTTAGGTTCAATGCCAGGAATTAAAGCATTTACTGCTGCTGTTTTTGGAGGTATTGGCTCAATACCGGGAGCTTTTGTTGGAGGCCTGTTATTAGGAATTATTGAAACATTAACTAAAGCTTACCTATCAACTCAATTGTCTGATGCGATAGTATTTATGGTATTAATTATTGTTTTACTCATTAGACCAACAGGTTTATTGGGCAAAAAAGTTCATGAAAAAGTATAGGAGGATATTATGAAGAAAACTATTCGGAAAATATTTGATAAAAAACATATCTCTCGTACAATTTCATATTTAGTAGTAATTGCCGGGTTTGTGATAATTCAGCTTTTGATGAACACGATAGGCATTAAAAGTCTATTCAGATCACTTTTGGTTCCTACATGCTGTTATATTGTTGTTGCTTTAGCCCTTAATCTGGTTGTTGGTGTTTCAGGCGAGTTGTCACTTGGCCACTCTGGTTTTATGGCAGTTGGAGCTTTTACAGGTATTATTATCAGTGGCTTATTAGAACCATATTTGGCGATAAATTGGTTAAGGTTACTTATCGCGATGTTTGTTGGTGGAATAATGGCGGGTATTGTGGGTTTATTTATCTCAGTACCAGTATTAAAACTACAAGGCGATTATTTAGCAATTGTAACTTTAGCTTTTTGCCAGATTATAAAAAGTTTACTGAATAATGTTTATTTGGGTGTTGATATTAATGGTTTACATTTCAGTTTTGTTGAAAACAGGATTTCCTTAGCTCAAGGTGGCAGAATGCTATTATCTGGGCCGATGGGAGCAATAGCTATAACAAGACTGGCAACATTTACAGCAGGATTTTTATTAATACTATTTACTTTATTAATAATATACAACCTTACCTATTCTCGTTTTGGCAGATCAATTATGGCTGCCAGAGATAATAGAATTGCTGCTGAATCTGTAGGAATTCATATTAGAAATACCAAGATGTTAGCTTTTGTTATTTCAGCAATTTTAGCAGGCATGGCTGGTGCTTTGTTTGGGTTAAACTATTCAACCTTACAGCCAGCTAAATTTGATTTTAACTTATCAATTTTAATTCTTGTCTATGTAGTTTTAGGTGGTCTCGGCAATATGACTGGTACAATCATTTCGACAATGATTTTATATGCCTTACCAGAGTTGTTAAGAGGACTTCAAGATTATAGAATGTTAATCTATTCAATAATTCTAATTTTGATTATGTTAGTTACTAATAATCAAACTTTAAAGGAAAAGACAGAAAATTTAATTACTAAAATCAAATCAAGATTTTTAAAGAAGGGAAGTGTGGCGCATGACTAAACTAGTACAATATCCAAGTGGTGCTTATGTCCTGGAACGAGATGCAGACAGAACCCCGGTTTTAGAAACTTACCATTTAGGCATTGATTTTGGTGGTTTAAGCGCTGTTAACAATTTTAACATTATTGTTGGTCCTACGGAAATTTCTGGTTTGATAGGCCCTAATGGAGCAGGTAAAACAACGGTTTTTAACTTGCTGACCAAGGTTTATCAGCCGTCAAAAGGGACGATATTGGTAAATGGTCATGATACCAGTAAGATGAGCACTGTTGATGTAAATAAAGCAGGTGTAGCAAGAACTTTCCAGAATATCAGATTGTTTGAGAATATGAGTGTTGTTGATAATGTTAAGGTTGCGATGCATAACTCAATGCATTACAATCCTTTAACAGCAATTTTTAGAACTCCAAAATACTATAAAGAAGAAAAGAGAATTCATCAGAAAGCTTTAGAGTTATTAGATATATTTAATATGTCGGATTTAGCGGAAACAGAAGCTGGATCGTTACCTTATGGAGCTCAAAGAAAACTAGAGATTGTTCGTGCTTTAGCTACTAAACCATCACTATTATTATTGGATGAGCCGGCAGCGGGAATGAATCCTAATGAAACTAAAGAATTAATGGAAACAATCCGTGGTATTAGAGATAAATTTAATATTGCTATTATTTTAATTGAACATGATATGTCTTTAGTTATGAATATCTGTGAAGGTATTGCGGTACTTAATTATGGAAGAATTATTGCAAAAGGAACACCTAAGGATATTCAAAATAACCCGGTAGTTATTGAAGCATATTTAGGTAAACCTGAACAGGAGGATTAGTTATGGCATTATTGGAGGTTAACGATATCAATGTTTATTATGGTTCAATCCATGCGATTAAATCAGTTTCTTTTGAAGTTAATGAAGGCGAAATAATATCACTAATTGGTGCTAACGGTGCTGGTAAATCAACTATTCTTAAAACTATTTCCGGTTTACTGAGAAGTAATACAGGAAGTATTGTCTTTGATGGTAAAGATATTTCTCAAGTTCCTGCCCATAAAATTGTTTATTTAGGTTTAGCTCAATGCTGTGAAGGAAGAAGAATTTTTCAACAGATGACAGTTTTAGAAAATTTAGAAATGGGAGCTTATTCACAACCTGATACGACAATTAAAAAAAATTTGGAAATGGTATTTGAAAGATTTCCTCGTTTAAAAGAAAGAAGAAGACAGATTGCTGGAACTTTATCTGGAGGCGAACAACAGATGTTAGCTATGGGTAGAGCAATGATGAGTAATCCGAAAATATTGCTTTTGGATGAGCCATCAATGGGGTTATCACCTATCTTGGTTGATGAGATATTTGACATTATCAAAACATTGAATAGAGATGGAACAACCATCCTTTTAGTAGAACAAAACGCTCAAAAAGCATTAAAAATAACCGACAGAGGTTATGTGTTGGAAACAGGAAGAATTGTCAAAAGTGCCAAAGGAAAAGAACTTTTGGATGATGATGATGTCAAAAAGGCTTATTTAGGTGGATGATTTGATAAGTTAAAGAATATTATTTTATAATTTATTTGATGAATTGCTGTTGCAATTCATTTTTTAAATTCATATAATGGAAATAATAATTGGAGGTAATAATATGAAAAAAATAATTAAATTATTTTTAGTTGTTTTTTTGTTGGTAGCTGGCATATCAGGATGTGGTGATGATACTGTTAATGATACTGGCTTCAGCAAAGAGGAATTGTGGGATTATCTGGATGACTATCCACGCTATTTAACTTATTGGGCATTCTCTGATTTAGCGATTGCTTTTGAAGAAGAAGGAGTATTATCTTTTGATTATCATGGTTCTAGTTATGATTTTACTGAATTGATCAGTTTTAGTTATGAAGGAAACAATGTTTATAAACTGGAATATGAGAATTCTTATCCAGAAGAGTTTGATGGCAGTATCTTTTATATTAATTTGAATTATGAAGATAATACCAGATTCACTTTTGGAGAATATAATGTTGGTGGATTAGAATATGTTGATTACTATGCAGATATCGAATTTACAGCCAAAGAATTACTTGCCAGTATTGGAAGATATGAAACATGGAGAGAAGACAATAACGAAATGGTCGGATACTATTTTGCTAAAGTTATGGAGGATAATCAATTCGGATTTGGTATTATGAACAGTGGTTTTGGTGTTATAGGAGATGTTGCTAATGTCAAATATCATGGATATATGCACTATACAATGTCTGTAGATTACCAGGGCTATGAAGGAGATGAAATGTTTGATCCATACGATCCTTATACAGTTGATTATGAAATATACTATAATCATAGAACCGATTATTTACTTATAAAAGCATATGGTGAAGAAATAAGATTTGTTCCAGAAATAATACTGGAAGCAGATGAATTATTTGCTGCGCTTAATAAATATGGTATTTGGATTGAAGTTAGTCCTAGTCCAGATGACCATTTCCTTAAAGTAACTGATGAGGGAAAATTTCTGTTGACTCAATATCATACTGGAGGGGATTTTATAGGAATTTTAACTGATGCTGAAAACAATGGTAATATGTATTACACGCTATTTGTTTATTATGAGGGATCTGATAGTGGTTATTATGGGGAACCTACTGAATCGTTTTCTGCTAAATATCTGACTTTCTTTAATCCACATACAGAAACTTTAATTATTGAATATCATGGAGAATGGATAGAATTTGCTCCAGATAAAGGGTTAAAAGGTAATCAGTTACTTATAGAACTTGCCAAAAACGAATTATGGGTTGGAAAGGATATGTTTGGACAAGAAAACTATTTTGTCAAAATATATGATGGTGACAAGATTGATCTACGTATTATAGATCTTGATTTTTCACATCAGGGAACAATCATCCACTCTGATTATATGGGGAAAATGTATTATTACGTAACTGTTAATTATCCTGATATTGTGGATTCTAGTGGAAATGTATATGGTGAAACGTATACAATTTACTATAATCCTGATACTGAAGTTTTTAAAATGGATATTAAAGGCTATGAAGTAAATCTTGTAGCTGAAAAGTAAAGAGATAAATACCGGTTTGTATTGACAGGTGAATGGCATATCTTTGAAAAATGCTTCAAAGATGAGTTGAGAATAATAAAAACAAGGCTTAGATTTTTTCAAAGCCTTGTTTTTATCTGAAAGATTAAAAAAAAGAGCAGTTATTTTAAACAAATTAAATTGATATTCAGTTTGATTAATTGCTATTGTAATTAGTCATTTTTTTTAGATATAATTGAATAAAAGGAGTATGGAGGATAAACTATGAGAAATATATTTAAACTACTTTTGGCTGTTCTATTGCTGATGGTTGGCCTTTTTGGTTGTAATAGTGGGATAGGTGCAGATGATAAAGCAATGAGTCAGCGAGAATTATGGGATTATTTAGGTGAGCATCAACGCTATTTATCAGAATGGGGAGCTCAAGATTGTGCCCTGGTTTTTAAAAATGGCGATGATCTAATTTTCGATTATTCAATTTATATGGGAGATGAATATAATTATTATTTTACCGAATTAATTAATTTTAGTTATGAGGGGGACAATCTTTATAAACTTGAATATGAAAATCCTTATCCAGATTCATTTGAAAATGCAATTTTCTATATTGATTTCAATTCTGAAATAAAAAATGGATTCAGGTTTGGCAATTATTATGATGATGAAATCAATTATGTTAATGTATATGCTGATATAGGATTAACAGTAAAAGAATTATATGAAGCTCTTGCCAAGTATAATAGCTGGATGGAAGCCAATACGGATATTTATGGTGGTTATTTTGTAAAGGCACATGATAATGATAAATTTGATTTTGGTCTTATGAACAGTGGATTCTGGCATCAAGGTACAATATTAAAACTCGAATATCATGGATATATGCATTATACAATGACAGTAGATTATCCAGGTTATGAGGGTGATGAAATGACTGACCCTTATGATCCTTATACAGCTGATATATATATGTACTTCAATCCTTACTTTGAGTCATTGATAATTGAACTATATAATGAGCCAGTAGAGTTTACTCCTGAAAGAGAATTAACAACTGCTGAATTTTTTACAGCACTAGCTCAATATAATACCTGGATAGAAGTTGACACTGATGTTTATGGTGGTTTTTTCATCAAGGCACATGATAATAACATATTAGATCTGGGTCTTATGAACAGTGGTTTTTGGATACAGGGAACTGTCAGTGATGTTGTATACCATGGAAATATGTATTATACGATGACTGTTGATTATCCAGGTTATGAAGGTGATGAAATGACTGACCCTTATGACCCGTATGCAGCTGAATATCATTTGTATTATTATCCTGACAATGAAGTTTTATTAGTTAAACTTTATGAAAATTGGGTAGAGTTTACTCCTGAAAGAGAATTAACAGCTGATGAATTTTTTGCAGAATTAGCTAAGTATAATGTTTGGTATGAAGTCGACAGTAAAGAATATAGAGGCTATTTTATCAAAGCATATGACAACGATAAATTTGATTTAGGATTGCTGCAAACTGAATTCTGGTTGCAAGGAACTATAACGGATGTAAAATATTATGGAAGCATGAATTATATAGTGACTGTATACTATGAAGGATTTGAGGGAAATGAATTATTTGATCCTTATGATCCTTATTCATTAGATTATCAGGTGTATTATTATCCTAACAATAAAAGATTATTTATTGTACTTTATGATGATGTAGTAGAGTTTTCTCCTGAAGGATAAAACCACCTTAAATGAAGCTACGGTAATTAAATTGTTTTGAAAAATATATCACTAAGTTAATTAATGCTGTTTAAGATTTTTCTGAATTTAGAAATTAAAAAAGATGGGAAATTAAAAAAATCCATCTTTTTAATTTTGATGTTGAAGATTAAACTTAATTATATTTGTGAATTTATCGACGATTTTATTAATAAAAAAAGTTGAA
The DNA here is from genome assembly GCA_012520255.1 of Erysipelotrichia bacterium. Lineage (GTDB taxonomy): Bacteria > Bacillota_I > Bacilli_A > Erysipelotrichales > Erysipelotrichaceae > UBA1783. Next base: position 58,239 of record JAAYOQ010000017.1, read on the forward strand.
AGACAAATACTATGAAGATATACTATATTTGTAAAGAAAAGAAAATATAATAAAATATAAACCTGCAATATTTTTAGTTGTCATTAGTAAGATAGGAAAAGATAACTATTTTAATAGCAAATAAAAACAATTATCTTTTGTAATATTTAGATTGATAAATCTATATTTATTTTTATTATTTAAAAAGGAGAGAGGAAACATGAAAAAAATATTAATTGTGTTTTGGGTTTTGATAGTTTTGTTTGGTTTAGCTGGTTGTGAATTGTCTTGGTTAAGCCCAAAACCTGATCCAAAACCTGATCCAAAACCTGTTCCTGACCCTGAACCTGTCGATACTGGATTGACTCAACAGGAGTTATGGGATTATTTAGACAATTATAACTGTTTTACTACTGTAGAAGGTGTTAGAGATCCGGTGTTTATCTTTAAAAATGAAGATGATTTCATTGTTGATTTCTCATTTGAAGGTTTTTCAGAAGAAAATTTTTATTTCACTGAACTTATAAGTTTTAATTACGAAGGGAATAATTTATATAAGGTCGAGTATGAAAATCCTTATGAATGGGCATTTGAAAGTTCCGTTTTCTATTTTGAGTTTGATCCCCAACGTTACAATACTGTCATATATGGGTGTTATCGTGAAGGAGAAATATATAATCGCCAACTTTTTGGTGATGAAGCGTTAACCATTGATGAAATATTGAAAATATTAAATCTATATGAATACTGGCTGGAAGAAGAAGGAATAATAGGTCATAGTTTCATTACCTTAGAAGACGATAATATGTTCTGCCATGGTTTAATGAATTCTAGTTTCTATAGAAATGGCACTATTTCAAAAGCTGAATTTAAAGGTTTAACAACTTATGAAATTACAATTGATTATCCTGCAAGAGAAACTAGCGAAATGGACGATGGATATGAAGCTTATTGCAAAACCCATAAACTGGTTATAAGTCCATATGTAAGATTCATTGGTTTTGAAACCGATGTAGCGCCTTATAATTTTAAATGGTTTTATCCAGAAATTGAGTTTACCTTGTATGAACTGTACCAAAAAATTTCTGATAAAATATTTGAAAGTGATGATACGGGCTTAGAATATCATTTCTATATTGATGATAATAAGTATTACATTAAAATAAGTGATCCTGATACAGTCTCACTGACAGCTATTTATGAGATTAAGTCGATTAAATTTCAGGGGAAGGGAACTCATACTTATATAGCTACAATTGCTGACAGTAATAATTTAGAAATATGGATCAGTTATAATTATATTGATTGGCGTCATATGAGTATTACAATATACGAAAATGATAATTTAATATTCTTTGACAAGGCAACAGCCTCTTATATAAACTACTAAATAAAAAGATGAAACTTTTCGATTTCATCTTTTATCAATTAATACTACTAACTTTATTTTGTTGATGGCGACAGATGTTTTTCTTGTTATGATCATTTTCATCTAAAAAGGTTTTAATAGTGGTTCTCTGTTAGATTTCTTTTATTTTTAAAAGTATCAAAGCCATATTAGCAATAGATAATTTAAATCCACTAAGAGTTTATTATAGAAAGTCTTGATTTAAAGCTTTATCGTTATGCAAGTATAATAGAATGTTTAATCATCGTACATTTTTTTACAGCAGACTCAGCTGAAAGGATAGATTACTGTATCAACTCCATATGTAGCTCAAATTTTTGAATCTATCAGCTATAGATATTTGAAAGAAAAGAAAATAAAAGAATCAATGAAGTTGGATAATTAAAATGAAATTGATACATATTTCTGATTTGCGTTACTGATGAAACCATAGATATATTTCAAGAAGAATCAGCCAAAATACTGACAAAGTAAAAGAAGTAGTAAAACAAAGTAATACTACTGCTATTTTACTGGACATACGCATCATTTTTATGTCAGCAGATTTGCTAGTAAACCATATTTTACTACAGGAAGTTTGTCGTGTGTGGTTGAAAATGAAAGTGATGGTTTGAACCTTTATCAACAACCCATGATAAATGAGTATAAGTTGACAAGTAAAGTCGTATGTGTGTTCTTTAAAACAGAAACAAAAAACTTTATTGATATCAAATTTAGATATTTAAGAGATTGAAAAGTGAGGTCGTTCCTCACTTTTTATATCGTAAATTATAAAATAAGGATTTTCTAAAGTTTTAGATAAATCCTTATTTTCATCAATAATCTACTTTACAGATATTATAACCTTAACATTTTTTGGAAGGGTAGTATTAACTTTAATGTTTACTAGAATCAAAAGTAAGATGAAAATCATACATAAAGCAGATAATGTTAGTTATTTCCAATTAAGAGATCAACCTGGCAATCAATCCCATTACAATGCCCCATAGTGAGAAGTCCTGGCCACCATATACTAACATCCAAGGTTGGATAGTGTTATTAAAGAAGTAAGCGCCAAAACCTACTAAGAAGACCATAACAATACCTGCTACGGCAGAACCGATGACACATCCTCTAACACCACCGGTAGCATTAGCAATAATTGCTGCAGTACCAATTTCAAAGAAACAAGTAAATGTTAATGGAATTACTACGGTTGGGAACATGCCGGCAGTTAAGAGTATTGTGATAGTTGAAGTAATCATCGCAGTGATAAAACCGATAATTAATGCATTAGGTGCATAGCCAAAGATAATTGGACAGTCAAGTGCTGGAATAGCTCCAGGAACAACTTTTTCAGCAATACCTTTAAATGCTGGAACAATTTCAGCAATCAGCATACGAACACCTTGCATCATGATAGTTACACCAACACCAAATTTGATTGCATGGGTAAATATGTAAGTGAATATACCTGTTGAACCACCAGCATATCCCCAAACTTCACCAGGATTAAAGCCGTTAGCTTTTAAGATAATAGCCATAACGATATATGTTATAGCCATAACAATTGTTCCCGTGATAGAAACTTCTCTTAGGAAACCTAAACTTTCAGGAATATCTAGTTCTTCGGTTGATTTAGATTTATCTCCAACCAGTTTACCTAGATAACCAGCAATTAAAGATAAAGTAGTAGTAGGATGTCCAATCGTAAATGAATCATCACCAGTAACTTCCTTAACTAGTGGTTTCATCAGATTTGGAGAAACAATCATATAGGCAGCTGTAAATATTGTAGCTAAACCGATTAATTTTCCACCAGTTAAACCAGCATCAACACCAGCAGCAATAAAGACAAATGGGAACCAATATAACATATGAGCTGTTAAAAATACTGATTTCCATTTAGTAAACCTTGCAAACAACAGGTTAATAGCAAAAGCGATAAGCATAACGATACCAATTTGCGTACCGTATTGTCCCCCAATATCGACTGTAGCAGGTGGAGCAGCAGCTTCTGGCATCAATACATTAAATGCGGTCGCAATCCCACTGATAGATTCACCAGAGATAATTCCTGTACCAGCATTCAATACAAAGAAACCGATGGCAGTCATTGCTGTACCACGAATAACTTCAGCCCAGTCTTTCTTTTGAATAATTAATCCAATAGCGGCAACCAGTGCTAAGAAAATTGCACCCTGACCAAATATTTCGTTAATTATAAAATTAAAAATTGCCATAAATTAGCTCCTTTCTATTTCTCTAATTCTTGTAAATAAGACAAAACTTTTTCTTCAACTTCCTGTTTGTTCATGAAATTGTTTAAGATGATTACAGGAACTGTAGCGCGTTGTTTGATTCTATCACCCAACTCTCTTGAAGTGAAAATTACATCGCATTTATTAGCGGTGCTTGTTGTGATATCACCACAAAATACATCTACATCGTATCCATTCTCTTTTGCAATCTTCTCAATATTCATTTTCAACATCATTGAAGATCCAACTCCAAAACCACAAACGGCTTGAATTTTAGGTTTCATACTATCCTCCCTTCTTTTATTGATTTTAGATAGATATATTATCCAATTTAAATTGGATTATCCGATTTATTTAATATTATCTTTTAGATATCGTTCTATAAATTTTTGTTTATGATGTTAAATAAAACGTATGATACTTTTCAAGTGAAATCATATTTTTACTGATAAAATTATTCATCTATTCCTGCTTCTATTTTAATTATAGATTAAATAACCTGAAAATAAAATAAAAAGAATCATCTTTACATGATATTTACAAAAAAATGTAAAACAATACAAGATTATAAAATGACTATTTTTTAATAAGTTGTATTAAATAAATTTCTTTTTTCTTTAATAATTAAATATAGACAGATAATGATTAATACTGAAACTATAAGGATAGCACAGTTTTTAAAATAGGTTTCTGGTAATATCAGAATTATTTCATCATAACGGTAATCAAAGAGCCAGTTGGTTTTACCAGGAAAGAAGATTAGATGAAATATCACAAAAGTACGACTGAAATCAGATAAACTGAATAACACAATAGTTAAAAAAATTGCCAATAAGATAGCAGCGGCATAATAACTGTTGTTGTGATTGTTAAATCTGTAAGGGATAATATTTTTCTTTTTAAATATTTTTGGTGTAATTATAATGTTTGAAGCAGAGAAAACTAAAAGCGATAAATCCAGAATAAACAGATGCTTGACATCGATAAAATGGTTCATACCATCAACTGAATATTTTAAATCTCCTGTTGAAAAAGTGTTGGTTAATCCAAGGCAGAAATTCATCATTTCATCATAAGCAGTCTTTATTGTCTGATAATCATAACCGGTTTTGTTGACTAAGTCCAAGGTTTCTATATGCAGGTAATAAAATGGCCTGAATAAGACAGGAATGGAAATGGAAAAAGTGATGATAAATATAATTATCATAATAATCATATATATGGATAGAGTTTTACTTCTTTTCATAAATATATTATAAACTAATATGGTATTAAAAAAATAATGAATTTATGCTATTATTATATAGTTGATTAAAAGAGAGGTAAAAAAAGAAATGGCTAAAGAAATATTTAGTATGGATTTCAACGGTAAAGAGATAACTGTTGAAACAGGGGAATTAGCCAAACAGGCACGTGGTGCTGTATTAGTTAGATATGGAGATACGGTTATATTATCTACAGCATGCGCATCTAATGTCGCAAAAGATACAGATTTCTTCCCGTTGACGGTAAGTTTTGAAGAAAAACTGTATTCTGTTGGAAAAATTCCTGGGGGATTTTTAAGAAGAGAGGGTAGACCTAGCGAACACGCTACATTAACAGCGCGTTTGATTGATAGACCAATTAGACCACTATTCGCTGAAGGTTTTAGAAATGAAGTTCAAGTAGTTAATACTGCTATGAGTTGTGATTATGATTATTCGCCAGAAATGGCAGCGATGTTAGGAGCATCACTAGCATTATCAATTTCTGATATTCCATTTGAAGGTCCAATAGCTGGTGTTATCGTAGGATATATTGATGGAGAGTTTGTCATCAATCCAACTGTTGAAGAAACTGAAAAGAGTATTCTTTCATTAACCATGGCTGGGAAAAAAGACGCTATCATGATGGTTGAAGCCGGAGCAAAAGAAGTTAGTGAACAATTGATGGTTGATGCTTTAGAGTTTGGACAAACCCATATTGCGAAATTATGTCAGTTCCAAGAAGAAATTATCGCTAAGGTGGGGAATGAAAAAATAGAAGTTGAACTATATGAAGTTCCTGCTGATTTAAAACAAGAGGTTTATAATTATGTGGCAGATAGATTAAAAGCTGCAGTTTCAATTAAAGATAAATTGGAATGCTATCAGACAATTGACGCCTTAACTGATGAAACAGTAAAATATTTTGATGAAAAAGAATATGAATCTGAAACAGTTAAAAATAAAACCATAAAAATGGTTAATGAAGTTTGTAATAATATTGTTGCCGATGAAGTAAGAAGATTAATTATTGAAGAAAAAGTACGACCTGATGGTAGAGGATTAAATGAAATCAGACCATTAGATGCTCAGATTGATATTTTACCAAGAGTGCATGGTTCGGGATTGTTTACCAGAGGACAAACTCAAGTATTATCTGCCACTACTTTAGGTGCTTTAGGTGATAATCAGATTATCGATGACTTAACTGAAGTTGAAGAGAAACGTTTCATGCACCATTATAATTTTCCACCTTATTCGGTAGGTGAAACAGGAAGAATGGGTTCTCCAGGAAGAAGAGAAATCGGTCATGGCGCACTAGGAGAAAGAGCTCTTAAACATGTTCTTCCATCAGAAGAAGAATTCCCATATGCGATTAGAACTGTTGCGGAAGTATTAGAATCTAACGGTTCTTCTTCACAGGCTTCAATCTGTGCAGGTTCATTATCGTTAATGGCGGCAGGTGTTCCTATTAAAGCTCCAGTAGCTGGAATTGCGATGGGACTAGTTGAAGATGGTAAAAATTATTCAATTTTAACTGATATACAAGGTATGGAAGATCACTTTGGTGATATGGACTTTAAAGTTGCTGGTACTAGAGATGGTATTACAGCCTTACAGATGGATATCAAGGTTCAAGGATTAAGTAGAGAAGTTCTAGCAGAGTCTATGGCTCAGGCAAAAGAAGCCAGGTTAAAGATTTTAGATGTAATGGACCAGACAATTGCTAAACCAAGAGAACATGTTTCTGAATATGCTTTAAAGATTTCAAGATTAGACATTCCAGTTGATAAGATTAGAGATGTAATTGGCACTGGTGGAAAAACTATTAACCAGATTATTGATGCCAGTAATGGTACCAAGATCGATATTTCTGATGAAGGCAGGGTATTAATTTATCATGCAGATCAGGAAAGCATTGATATTGCTGTAAAGATGATTGAGGAAATTACAAGAGTTGCTAAGGTTGGAGAAATTTTTGATGAAGCTGTAATCAACAGAATTGAATCATACGGTATCTTTGTTGAATTATTTCCTGGAACTGATGCTTTAGTTCATGTATCAGATTTAAGATGGGAAAGAGTTGATAAACCATCAAGTCTGTATAAAATGGGGGATAAGGTTAAAGTAGTTGTAAAAGCAATCGATGAAAGTGGTAAAGTTAGTGCTTCAATTAAGGAATTGCTTGACAAACCAGAAAATTATAATGAACCAATAAGAGATTACTCTAAAAACAGGATATTTACTGGTAAAAGAGTGGTAAATAGAAAGAAAAGAGCAACTAAAAAAAATGAAAAATAATAACTTAAGGGACTGAGGTTTCAGTCCTTTAATTAATTTGTTGAATAAACCTCGATTTTCTCTTAAAATATAGTTATAAATCTAGTTTGAAAAGCAGTTAGTTCTTTTTAAAAATATACTGGCTGAAGTATTTGTTGTAAACAAAATATGATACAATAGTCTAGGTGATATTTTATGAGGATGAGAAAAAAACCATGGGCTAAAGATATGATTAAAAAGAGAACAGATTGTGTCATCAGCAGTCCAGAAATTCTAAAAGGAAAGTGGCACAGTTTAGGTTTTGGTACAATCGTGGTTGAAGTTGGTGCCGGTAAGGGTGATTACTGGATTGGAATGGGTGAGAAAAATCCTGATGAATTATGGATTGCAGTAGAAAAAAATATCGATGCTGCTGCTATGGCTCTAAAAAAGAGTCTTGCTTGCACCAAAGAAAATATGAAATTTATTGTTGATGATGCTAATCAGATTGATTTATGGTTTGAAGATGGGGAAGTAGATAGAATACATTTAAATTTTTCTGATCCCTGGCCTAAAAAAGCTCATACAAAAAGAAGATTAACCTATGGTACATTTTTAAAGCGATATGAAAAAATATTAAAAAAAGATGGATGTATTATTATGAAAACTGATAATGCCAGACTTTTTGAGTATTCATTAGTAACCTTTAGTGAAAATGAATGGTTATTAAAAGATGTTAGTGTTGATTTTAGAAGAGAAGTTCATGACGAAGATGTTATAACTGAATATGAAAATAACTTTATGCAGTTAGGACAGCCAATTTATCGTGCTATTTTTCAAGTAAGTGGTGAAAAAAAAGATGAATAAAAAGATATTTATATCAGTATTAATTTTATTGACTTTATCAGGTTGTGTTTCTGACACAAAGACTTTTCATAATGAACTAAACAAAGCAATTAATAATGCTATCAGTGAATCAATTGAAGATTACAGTTACAATAACTGTACGAAAACATACTATTCATATTATTTACCAAAAGGTATTGGTAAAGTAGATGGTGATGAAATTTCTAACAAGTTTAATATTGGTGGTAATATTGCTTCATTATCATTAGATGTAACGGCAATTGTTAATGACGCCGTTATTGTTAAAGAAGTTGATGCTTTAAGAGATATAGGCTCGATTAGTAATCCTTACTTTACTCGAAGTGGAAGATATATTAATAGCTCAAATGAAATCAAATTATTTAGTTTGTCAATTTCAGAAACTAAAGATGGTTTCTTTATTCTGATTCAGACTTCGGAATTTATCTTTATATCTTTAGCTAATAAAGGCGGGTGTTCAAATACTGTTCATGATATGCTGGTACTGTTAAGAAGTTGTAAAGTTGAAAAGAAAAAATTAATTTTAGATTATGCCTCAGATACACTGGTATCATACACTACAAGCATTATTACTTTATTTGAAAGTGTTGTTCCAGAAACTGGTTATTTTGTTGATTATATGGATGACTGGAAAGATGATAAGACATTTATTATAATAGATTTAGAACAACTGGATGCAGAAGAACCTGAAAGTGAAACAGGGGATGAAGAATCTGATTCAAATCAGAATAATTTAGAAGAGGGAGAATAACTATGGCAGGATTTTTTAAAAAAATAAAAAATAAATTACAAAATTTCTTATTTGATGAAGTGGTAGTTGACGATGATGGCAATGAAAAAATTATCGAAAACAATATTGAAAAAAATGTTTCCTTAAGAATTGATGCTGTTGCTGATAACTATCCAAAAATTGAAGATACTTTAAAAGATGAAGAAGATTCAGATAATCGAATTGAAACTCAACAGAAGATAGTTGAGCAACAATCTGAAAAAGAAGATGCTTTAAAAGTGAAAGAAATTAAGTCGGTAGAAAAGCTAACAAAAAAACAATCAATGTTTGTTGACTTCAGCAGCAAAAAGAGTGATTCTTCAGAAAAAGAAGTTGATATTATTTCCGAAAAAGATAAATCATCATATATTCCTCGAAGAGTTATTTCACCAATCTTCGGTAGTGATAAAGATAGTTATGCCGTAACAATTAACAATTTGGAATACGATAGTGAAAAACCTAAAAGAAGTGTTATTGGAACTGTTTTTTCGCCAATCTTTGGTAGAGATAGAATTATAGAAGATGCTGTTGATGAAGTTGATGAAAAAATTGCCAATATGACAACAAGCGATTTCATCAGTGATGATATTCAGCCTGAAGAGAAAGAAGAAAAAATAACGAAAGAAGAAGAAGTTGAAGTAGCTAAACCTTTATACAGGAGATTAAAAGTTGAAGATAAATCTGTAGAAGAAACAGTAAAAACGCCGATAGAAAACACAACATTATTTGATGCTGAAAGAGTTAATAAGGCATTAAATGAAGCCAAAGTTGCTTTTGATGAAATAGAAAAAGCTGCTAAACCACTGGAGAATACCTCGTCATATGAAAATATAAGTCTATTTGATTAAAAACAGAAGCAATTAATTTACTTCTGCTGATTAGGTGATGTCTTTGATTATTAAACCAGGTCTAACAACATTATGACTTGGTTTTTATGTCGCTGAATTTATTTTTTATTTTGTTGAGATTTTAAATAATTGTATAAATCTTCTCTGGTGTTATTTAATTTATTTTTAATTACTAAAGATAAAAGATTTTTTAATTGAACAGCTATCTCTTTTCCATGAAAACCAAATTTTAGGATATCAGTACCATCAATCTCTAAATCTTTTAACTGATAGGGGAGTTTATTTTCTTCAATATATTTTATTGTTGAGAGAGATAAATCGTAATAGAATTTATCAATATGCTCGACAAAGTATTGCATTTTTAAAAGTTTTACTAACATATCTTTTCCCATTTTATTCAAAGTAAAGCGAATAGTAATCCTATCCACCTCTATTGGATAATAATAGTGCTCAATTAGAAAAGATACTTCCTGGTAAGTTTTATTATCAACTTTAAATCTTTTTAAAATCTCATTATAGTTTTCAAGCGGTTTTAAAAGGATAGCTAAAATAATTGATTGATCTTCTTTTTCTTTAGCTAGATATTTTAAACTTTCAATGAATTTATATCTGGCAACATATCTTAGTTCAGGAATAAAAACTTCAAGAATTACTTTAAATTGGGCTAAGACTTCAGAAACATATTTTCCAGTTAGAGTTTTCATTAATTCAATATAAATTCTTTCATTGGCGATATTTAAAAGTAGATGTCTATTTTCAAACATGGCCTTTTTTGTTACTTCTTCGATTTTAAAGCCTAAGGTACTAGCAAATCTTATAGCTCTGAGGATTCTTAAAGCATCTTCTTTAAAACGAATATAAGGATCGCCAACACATCTGATGATTTGATTTTTTAAATCTTCACAGCCATTGTGAAAATCAAGCAAACCATCTTTATAATTGTAGGCTAAAGCATTGATTGTGAAATCTCTTCTGGCTAGATCATCTGCCAGATTAAAAGAAAATTTAACAGTTTCAGGTCGACGATAATCAGTGTACTTGCCATCAATTCGATAGGTAGTTATTTCATAAGCTTTACCGTTTAATATCAGTGATAGGGTACCATGTTTTATTCCTGTTTCAATGATTTTAAAACCTTTAAAAATATCAATGATCTGATTTGGTGTTGCATCAGTATTGATATCAAAATCACTTGGAACGGAGTTTAAAAGAATGTCTCTTACACATCCTCCAACAATATTGGCTTCAAAACCATGATTATTTAATGTTTTGATTATATAGGCGACTTTATCATCCAATAGGTAATCCATATCTAAATTATATATGAAATATACCATTTATGTGAAAAAAACATTATAATGTTAGAGAAAGAGGGTGTTATTTATGAAAAAATACTTTAAAGAAGATCAAATCCTGTTTAGTGTTAAAAAAGTCCATATGATTGGAATCGGTGGAAGCGGTATGTGCCCTCTTGCGGAGATTTTACATTCGAAAGGGTATGAGATAACTGGTTCTGATAATAATGAATCAGATCCTTTAAAAATGGTTAGAAAGATAGCTGATGTATATTTGGGACATGATGCTAAGAATGTTGGTAATGCAGAACTTGTAATTTATTCAGCAGCGATTTCTAAAGACAATGTTGAACTTGTTGAAGCAATTAATAGAAATATTCCGATAATGGAAAGAAGTGCAGTGTTAGGAGCTTTAACAAGACTCTTTAATAATGTTGTTGGCGTAAGTGGAACTCATGGCAAGACAACAGTTACCAGTTTGATTACTCAGATATTAATTCAGGCTGATTTTAATCCAAATGCTGTTATAGGAGGAAAACTTCCCTTAATTGATCATTATGGTGTAACTGGTGATTCAGATATCTTTATAGTTGAATCTTGTGAGTTTGCAGATACCTTTTTAAGATTATCACCAGATATTGCTGTCGTATTAAATATTGATAATGATCATATGGAATATTTTAAAACAATGGATAATATGATTTTGTCATACAGTAAATTTATCAGTATGGCTTCCAGGGCTTTTGTCAATGGTGATGATAAGCTGGTTTTAAAAGCGATTGAAAATGCTGATAATGAAATTATTACATTTGGTTTTAATAAGAGCAACGATTACTATCCGATAAATATAATAAATGATGAAAACGGTTTTGATTTTGATATTTATTATAAAAACGAAATCCTGACTTCAATAACCAATCATATTCCAGGTAAACACAACATTTATAATGCCTTGGCAGCATTTAGTGTCTGTCATTATTTAGGAGTTCCTGTAGAAAGGATAGCTGATAGCATTGCTCAATTTACCGGAGCAGGAAGAAGATTTGAAAAAATTGGTGATTTCGGCTTTGTGTTATATGATGATTATGCTCATCATCCAACCGAAATAGAAACTACCTTAAAATCAGCTAAACAGTTAGGTTATAATCGAGTAATTGCTGTGTTTCAACCATTTACTTATTCAAGGACAAAAATGTTAAAAGATGAATTTATAAAAGCTTTATCAATTGCTGATGAAATAATTCTAACTCCAATTATGGGTTCTAGAGAGATTAACAACTACGACATTTATTCTGAAGATTTACAAAGGGAATTAGAAAATAGTATTATCATTAATTCTTTTGAAGAAATTAAGGAATATATTTTTGAAAATTTTCATAAAGGTGATTTAGTAATAACTATGGGCTGTGGAGATATTTATAAGGTTTGTAGATTAATAAGTGAAGATAACTTAGTGAAGTAAAAAAAAGAGAAGTAAAATTTCTCTTTTTGGTTTATAGTCTTACTTCAAAATCAGTTTTACATTTAGGACACTTTACGGTGTGTTTTCCTTTAACGTTTTTTACTCTCAAGTTCTGTTTACAGTTGGGACAAACTCTAAAGCGATATTCTTTTCTTTCAACGAATTTTCTTTTTTGCAAATTAAACCAGCTTCTGAATTTTTTTGAATATTTTAGATAAAGCTGGTTTTCTCTATATCTGGCTTGATGATTTTTAGAAAATACACGATAAAAATTATAGATTAAAATAGTTATTGTAACTAAATATAAAAATTTAACCCTGAAGAATATCTGAATAAATAACAAAATATAAATAATAACAGTCAAAAATCTATATAGATGGTCAATGCCGTATCTGCCAGTTAATGCACTATGCATAAAGCTGGAAATTTTGCATTTAAGTTTATGCCATTGATATTTAAAATCATTCATTATAAACTCCTCCTATTAACAAAAGAAACAAGGTAAAAAATAACAAAATCTTCCTCCACCACAGAAAATACAAAATAACTGCATTAGTAGATATGAAAGACATAATCTATTTGATGAATAAGGTTGTGAATAGTGTGTATAAGAACGTCTATATCCACCCCTGTTAGACTTGATTTTATTTCTTGTTTGTTGATAAATCACATTGTCAGGTTCATAAAGGCAAGCTTTTTCAATATGTTCAACAGCGGTAATTCTATTACCAACGTAATATTGGGCAATGGCGCTGAGGTAATACCATCTGGCATTTTTAACCGGTATATCTTTTAAAACATTAAGTGCCTGTTGATATTGGCCGTTTCTAAGAAAATTTTCTGCTACATCATAATCATCATAGCTGGTACTTTGTTGACGGTTGAAAAAATCAGAAAAGTCATAAAAAGTAAAAGGACCGTACTGATAGCCAGTGCGATTATTGTAATTGGTAGATTGCTGCTGATATTGATAGGCTTTCCCACTTTTAATGGTGTCGTAAGCAACATTTATTTCCTTTATTTTTTCAGCTGCATACGGATCATCAGGGTTTAAGTCAGGGTGATATTTCTTAGCTAAAGCACGATAAGCTTTGTTTATTTCTTCATCGCTGGCATTTCTACTGACACCTAATACCTGGTAAGGATCTTTCATCTGTTTACTCCCTTTTTTTGTCTTCTTTTAAATAGTTGATATTGAGACCAGATACCTGAATAGATAATATTATCTAAGATAGTTTTGTTTTCATTTAATTGAAGTTTACAATAGTAGTTATCGCATTCATCCATAATTGATAATAACATTTCATAGTGATCATAGTTTTCTAATGCAACAAGTGGATTATATACTTCTTTTTTTAAATCTTTTTTAAAATCAATAACTGCATCAACTAAATAGATAAATCTTCCTAAATGATAACCACAACCTTTTAGATTTTCATTATTGTTTTCTTTATCTAGTAAACTGGCCATAATATTACCAAAGGCATTACTGCCTAAGTCAGGATTTAAAATATTTTCTTTTTCAACATTAGTGATATAATTTAAATTATCTTTTATTACAGAAGTCTGAAATGGATATTCTTCTTCAATATCTTTTAAAAATTGTTCAAGTTTATCGGCTTTAATTTTAGCTCTGATAGAATTATCATCATTAACGTCGTCAATATGTTTGTAATAACTTAAATAAATATTCATGCTGGCAGCATATTCAGTATATTCATTAAATACGGCCAGATGTTTTTTTATTGGATGAACTATACACCTTTCTTTAACTATTTCATTAACTGGATTGTAGACATCAGTTAATAGCATGGCGACAAATGTTAAATCATATGTAAGGGTAGAAGCGCCAATAAAGCCATATTTATTTCGAAGTCTATTACAGAGTCCGCAATAAAAACTTCTATATTGATTCTTTTCTTCTTTGCTTAAAATATCGATATTAGCAATTAAATATCCAAACATATTACTCCTTCATGTAACGGTTAAAATATAAAGTATTTTTTGTTGATAGTCAATATTTTGTTCAAGTTTTAAATATTGCTTACAAAAAAAGAGAGCATTAAATCCTCTTTTATTAATAATAAATTAAAGCGACATTTAAATTAATTATCAACTCAATCTGTTAGCAGTACAACATCTTTAACTTCATCAACCTGATCCATGATATTGGCTTTAATAGTATTATTAAAAGTAATTCTTCTCATCGGACAACCAGCACAGGTGCCAAGCATACGAATATAAACTATACCATCAAGATAGTCAACAAACTGTAAATCGCCACCATCAGCTATAATGTACGGTTTGATAAGATTAATAATAGTTTTGATTTTTTCTATAGTATCCATTAGAATGCACCTGTAAACCAGATATAATAAAGATATGAAACAATTAAACCCAGTATAACTCCGCCGGTAACTTCAAAATAAGTATGTCCTAAAACGCCTTTCATCTTATCCATATAAATTTTATCATTTAGTACAATATTGGAACCAAATAAATCTTTTAAATCATCGATAAGTTTTTGAGTTACTGAAATATTTTTTCCGGCATAAAATCTGACATTGGCAGCATCATAACAGACAATAACTGAAAAACATAAAGAAATATAGAAAACATTAGTATCAAAACCATCTGTCAACCCAATTGCCAGAGTTAGAGCTGATACCAGTGCTGAATGGCTTGAGGGCATATCACCACTGGAAAAAACAAGCCTTGGATTCCAATTTCGATGAATTAAATAGTGCCCTACAGGCTTTAATAATTGTGCAAGTATGCAGGCTGATGCGGCGGCAACAGGCACATAAAACTTATTCATATAATCACCCTAATCAATTATATTATTTTGTTTGACAAAATACAATTATCAGAATTGATATGGTATAATGTTTTAAGAGGATATAAATGTATAAGATAGGACAGGTTGTACAGGGAATGATTACAGCAATTAAGCCATATGGTGCATTTGTCAAAGTTGATGAGAGAACTTCAGGCTTGATTCACATATCGGAAATTAGTGAATATTATATTAATGATGTCGCATATTTTTTCAAAAAGGGTGAAAAAGTGATCGTTAAAATAATAGATATAAACAAATATGGTCAATTGAGACTGTCATTAAAAGCCATTCAAACTAATAGAAAATATGCTGTTCCAACAAAAAAAGATATTGCTAAGATAGAAAAAATTGGCTTTAAATCTTTAAAAGAAAAATTACCTGTCTGGATAGAAGATGCATTAAAGGAGAAGGTATGATTAGATTAGATTATTCGCACGCTTTATTAAAAGAAGACATTTTTGATTATCAGGCTAGAGTTGACGAAATTCACGAAACGATCGTTAACAGGACAGCTAAGGGCAGTGACTTTTTAGGTTGGGTTGACTGGCCGGTTAATTATGACAAAGAAGAGTTTAAGCGAGTCAAAGAGGTTGCTGAGGAAATCAGAGAAAGAGCTGATGTACTATTAGTTTGTGGTATTGGAGGTTCATATTTAGGAGCTAGAAGTGCTATTGAAATGATGAATGGTTTGTATGACGATGATAAAGTTGAAATCATTTATGTCGGCAACACTGTTTCAGCTACTTATATTCAACAAGTTTTAAATCATATTAAAGGAAAGAGTATTTATTTAAACGTTATCTCAAAATCTGGCTCAACAACTGAAACTGCAATAGCTTTCAGAATTTATCAGCAATATGTGGAAGAAGTTTATGGTTTAGAAGAGAGTAAAAAGAGAATTATAGCTACTACTGATAAGAATAAGGGAACATTAAACAACTTAGCTAAAATCAAAGGTTATAGAATGTTTGTTATTCCAGATGATATTGGTGGAAGATATTCTGTATTTACAGCTGTTGGTTTACTTCCGATTGCCGCAGCGGGCTTAGATATTGATAAACTTATGGCGGGCTGTCAGAAAGCCAGAGAAGATTTTTCTACTAGTGATTTAAGCAAGAATACAGCTTATCAGTATGCAGTCTTAAGAAGAATGATGGAAAAGCAAGGCAAAAGTGCAGAGTTCTTTGTTACTTATGAACCACATTTAGCAATGATTGCTGAATGGTGGAAACAATTATATGGTGAATCAGAAGGTAAAGAAGGCAAAGGTATATTACCTGCTTCGGTTAACTTTACAACTGATTTACACTCAATGGGTCAATTCATTCAAGAAGGCTTGAAATGTTTCTATGAAACCGTATTGATAATTGAAAATCCAGCTCTTGATGTAGTTTTCCCATCTTGTAAAGATGATTTAGATAATATGAACTATTTAGCTGGCAAAAATGTCAATTGGGTAAATCAGATGGCATTTGAAGGAACACTTGCAGCACATGTTGAAGAAGGAGAAGTGCCAAATATTGTTTTATATTTAAAGGATACCAGTGAGTTTAGCTATGGTTATATGATTTATTTCTTCTTTATTGCTTGTGCAATGACGGTATTGATGCTGGATGTCAATCCATTCAATCAGCCAGGAGTAGAAGTGTACAAGAAAAATATGTTCAAGTTATTAGGAAAAGAGTAATTTGTGTTTAAAGGTTATACCATCTTAAAAGAGAAAAAGGTTGAATATCCAGGATATTTAAAAGAAACAAAACCTTCTTTTGAGATGGTTTTTCCTTTGGCTACTAATCAATCGGTTAGATCAGTATGTACAGTTAATATAGGTGACAAGGTAAAAATAGGAACACTGCTTGGTTATTGTGATGAAGATATCTATGTTCCTTTTTACAGCAGTGTTTCAGGAACAGTAACCGGCTTTAGAATGCTGCAATATTGTACTGGCCAACAAGTAAAACATGTGGTAGTTGAAAATGATTTTAAAGATGAAAAACAGTTAATTTTTAATCCTTTTGATTTTAATTTATTAAATCGTAATCAGCTGATCGAAAAGGCTAAACTATCAGGGCTGGTTGGCTTATCTGGAGCAGGTTTTGCATTATATGGCAAGTATTTAAGTGAGAATATTGATACTTTGATAATCAATGGTATTGAATGTGAGGGTTATTTAAGTAGTGATTATGTCAATGTATTAGAAAATGTTGATGATTTAATGTCAGGGATACTTATTTTACAGAAAATGTCTAATGCTGAAAGAGTAGTTATAGCACTGAAGGAAACAATGAAAGATCAGATAAAACTGGTAAAAGATAAAATTGATTCAGAGGAAAAATATAATCACATTGAATTATATGAAAGTTTTGATAACTATCCAGCAGGCTGGGAAAAGGTATTAACTAATAGAATAGCTCAGCGAGATTTTGAAGTATATACAACTGAGTGTGGAGTGATTGTTAACAATGTTTCAACAACCATTGCTATAAATCAGATTTTTAATACCGGTTTACCATTAACAGAAAAGATTTTAACTATTGCCGGAGATGGCATCTGTAAAAATGAAATTATTAAAGTCAGAATTGGCACAATGGTAGATGAAATTATCAAAGATAATTTAAAATATGAAACTGAAGAAGTTGATATTCTATGTGGTGGTTCTATAATGGGGGTTAAGATGGACAGTGCTGATTTTCCGATAGCCGATCCATATAATGGTATAACAGTATTAAAGAAAATCAATATAGTTGAAAAACCATGTAAAAAAGGTTGTACTATCTGCAATGATGGATGTTATCTGAAGTTAGATGTTTTGAAGTTATTACAGGTCTGTAGAGAAAATGATTTAAAAAAAGCTCAAGAATACAATGTATTACAATGTGTTGAATGTGGAATTTGCACTTATGACTGTCCAAGTAACATTGATGTAAGAGAATATATTCGTAAAGTGAAGTATCAATTGATATGAAAGTAAATAATAAAGAATACAAAATTATTAAATTGTTGGGAAAAGGTAAAAGCGGATATTCCTATTTAGCTTGTTGTGAAGATGTTTTCTATACACTAAAAAAGATTCATCATGAGCCTTGTGATTATTATACTTTCACCAACAAAATAGAAAGTGAACTAAGAGACTATCAAACATTATCAAAATTAAATATCCTGATGCCTGAATTAATTGATGTTGATAAAGAAAATGAAATAATTGTCAAAGAGTATTTAACTGGAAAGACAGTTTTGGAAAAAATTTCAGCTGATGAAGATATTAGTTTGGAATTAAAGTTAATTAAAGAAATAGCAGAACATTTAAAAAACAATAATATTAATATTGACTATTATCCCAGTAATTTCATTTTACAAAGTAATCGACTTTATTATGTCGATTATGAATGTAATGAGTACATGGTTCAATATGATTTCGATAACTGGGGAATAAAATATTGGTTCAAGTCTGAGGATTTGTTAGAAAAATAATATATCAACCATAGGCAAATAATATGATTAAAAGTAATAATATACGTATATAATATAGTTGTATAGGAGGTGTAATGATGCTTAAAAAATTTAAAGCTTACACATTAATATTATGGATTATTGGCTGGGTCATAGCTTATTATTTTCTTTTGCCACCAATTAATCCGACCAATATTGGTTTCTGGATGTTCTTTTTACCAGCTTTGATTGGCCCAGTTTTTATTATTTATCAAACAAAAACTATCAGTAAAGGTTTCAATAAGGGGAAATCTTTATATCCAACCATAGTTGTTGGAGTTTTAATAGTTGTATATTTATTAGGGACGGTCATTTTTTCACCAATGTTTTCTTCAAAAATGTACAAAAATAGAATCCAGATAACTAATGGTTCATTTAAAGAAGATATACAAGAAGTTGATTTTAATAATTTACCATTACTGGATAAGGATTCAGCTCGCAAGGTAGGAGATAGAGTCGTAGGTCAAATTCCTGAACTGGTATCACAGTTTTCAGTAAGCGATGAATATTCTTTAATCAATTATAATAATAAGATTGTTCGTGCTACACCATTGGAACATAATGGTTTTTTCAAATACTTAGCCAACCAGCAGGGGACTGCAGGTTATATTTTGGTTGACTGTACTACTGGTGAAGCTACTTTAGTAAGAACTGAAGATGGCTTGAAGTATTTGCCAAGTGCTTACTTCTTTCATAACTTAAACAGACATTTAAGATTCAATTATCCTTTCACCAATTTTGGGGATATTTCTTTTGAAGTTGATGAACAAGGTGTGCCTTATTGGATAGTTCAAACAGTAAGATATACCTGGGTCAATCTGAAAAAAGAGGTAAGCGGAGTTATTGCAGTCAATGCGATTACTGGTGAAACTATTAAATATGAAATAAAAGATATTCCAGTTTGGATTGATGAAGTTTTTGATGCTCGTTTAGTTATTGAAGAAATAGATTCATGGGGCAGATATCAGAATGGTTATTTAAATAGTATTTTTGCGCAAAAGAATGTTGTTCAAACAACTGATGGCTATACTTATATAACGATGAATGACGATGTGTATATGTACACTGGAATTACTTCAATTTCATCAGATGAAAGTAATATTGGATTTGTTTTAGTTAATTTAAGAACTCATGAAGCAAGGTTTTATGATGTGCCAGGAGCAGAAGAATATAGTGCAATGGATTCAGCTACTGGACAGGTTCAAGAAAAGCAATATACAACTACTTTTCCATTGTTGATTAATCTCAATGGCCGCCCAACATACCTGTTATCTTTAAAAGATGATGCTGGGTTAGTCAAGATGTATGCCTTTGTTGATGTAATCAATTATCAAAAAGTTTCAGTAACTGATGCTTCTTTAGGCGTTAAATATGGTGCTGAGCAGTATTTAAAAATGATGGGTATCTCTAGTGATGAACCTCATGATTTAAGCAGTGCAGTTATAACAATAAAACAGATAAGCGCTGTTGTTGTGGATGGGAATACATATTATTATATACTCAGTGATGCTGATGAAAAATATAGTATTAATGTGAGTGTAGATTTATCAATTACTCCATTTATGGAAATTGGAAAAAGCTATCATGTCGAGTTTTATAATGATGGACAGGTTAATGTGATAGTATTAATAAAAGAGAAGAGTTTAGATTAAACGGGAGGAAAATTTATGAAGTCTAATATATTGAAACAGAGGATACAGGAAGGAAGATTTGATGATATACTGGTAGATTTATATCAGGATAAATCTCAATTAGATTATCAAAGGAATAGATATATTGCGGCAATTGAAAAATTTGAAAAGTTGTATGGTGAAGATGATGTGAGTTTATTTTCAGTGCCAGGAAGAAGTGAAGTTTCAGGAAACCATACCGACCATCAGAATGGTAAAGTTTTAGCCTGTGCTGTAAATATTGACATGATTGCAGTTGCAGCACCAAACAGAAGTAATTTCGTTAATATTACCAGTGATAATCGCAAGTGTAATGGGATATTAATTACTGATTTAAAATTAAAAGAAGAAGAAAAAAGATCAACCAGATCACTGGTAAAAGGGGTTTTAAAGAGACTTGATGATGAAATGTATCGTATTGATGGCTTTAACGCTTTTATGACAAGTGATGTTGCTGTTGGCTCAGGGCTTAGTTCTAGTGCAGCATTTGAAACAATGATTGGCTATATTACTTCAGGTCTATTCAATAAGGGTGAAATAAATCCTGTAGTTATTGCTAAAGCTGGTCAGTATGCTGAAAATGTTTATTTTGGAAAACCATGTGGTCTGATGGACCAGGTGGCCTGTTCGGTTGGCAATTTGATTAATATTGATTTTGAGGATAATGACAATCCAAAAGTAAAAAAGGTTCAGGCAGATTTTTCTAAATCAGGGTACAGTCTTTGTATTGTAGATTCTAAAGGTTCGCATGCTCATCTAACAGATGATTATGCTGCTATTCCCTATGAGATGAGAAGTGTCTGTCAAGTATTAGGGAAAACCTTAGTAAGAGAAATTAATGCTGACGAAATTTTAGAAAATATTGATGAAATTAGAGAAAAATGTGGCGATAGAGCACTAATAAGAGCACTGCATGTTATCTATGAAAATGACAGGGTTGATGAGGCTGTCAAAGCATTAGAAGCAAGTGATTTTGATACATTTTTAGAAGTAATCAGACAATCAGGAAACTCATCATTCAAATATCTGCAAAATGTATATTCTAATCATAGTGTACAAGAACAATCTTTATCGGTTGCTTTGATGTATTCAGAAAATATTTTGAAAGATAACGGTGTCTGTAGAGTGCATGGCGGTGGCTTTGCCGGTACAATCCAAGCTTTTGTAAAAGATGAATTTGTGCAAACATATAAAAGAGAAATTGAGAAAGTGTTTGGCGAAGGTTGTTGTCATGTTTTAAAAGTTAGAAAATATGGGGGAAAACAAATAGTATAGAGGTGAAAGATGACAGTATATTTAGTAGATTTTGAAAATGTAAAAAGTGATGGTTTATACGGAATCAATGACCTGTCTAAAACAGATGCTGTTTATATTTTTTATAGTGTAAATGTTGATAAAATTTCATTTGCAGTACATAAAAAAATTATTGAATCTAAAGCTGATATCCAAACTTTTAAAGTAGAAGTTGGTCATAAAAATGCTTTAGATTTCCAGTTATCAAGTTATTTAGGTTATTTGTTGAAAGAAGAGCCAGCCAAAGAATATGTTATTGTTTCCAACGATGCTGGCTTTGGGCCATTGGTAGCTTTCTGGAAAAAGAGAAACTTCAATGTAATTTTGGCAACTGATTTAACAAAACTGAATCAGAAACAGAAGTATGCAAAATTATATAATCAGGTCAGAGGTTTAGTAGATGACAGAGACCAGGCAAAATTATTGACTGATTGTATTTCAAAGTATAAAACCAAGCAAGGTATAAATAATGCTATTGTAAAAGTATATGGTACAACAGTAGGTGGAAAGCTATATAAGGCGATAAAACCACTGATTATGGACAAAAAAGGTAAGTAAATGAAATAGCTTTCAAAAAAATGCTAATTTATTGAAAAAGTTTTCAAAGTAAGTTAAAATAAAGTAGAGGTATAGGTTATGGAATTTTTACAATTAGTAGCTCAAATTTTTGGTTATATTTTGCCAGTTGCAGGTACTTTAGCTTTAATTATTCTGATAGTAGTTGGCATAAAAGTAGCTAAGTTAATAAAAAAAGTAGAAAACTCATTGACAAATGTTGATACAGTTGTATCAAGCGCTAATAATGCAATTGGAAATTTAAATAAAACTATTGATATGGCCAATAAATATGTTGATGATTTCGGTGTTACAGCGAAAACAGTGAATAACGTATCAATGTCTATTGAGGCAGTTAGATATACATTAGAACAGATGATTAAAAAATTTATTGCCAGATGGACAAAAGAATACGAACAAATAAAAAATCTGATATTATCTTTTTTAGAAAAAGCTGAAAATAAAACTAAAGAGGTTGTCAGCAATGAAGAAGTAAATGTTAGTCAGACAGAAAGTGAGGAATAAAATGGAAGAAAATAAAGTTACATGCACTGAAGAATGTGTTGAAGAATGTGTTGAACACGTTGAAGAATGCGTCGAAAAATGCCCTCAGGAGTGTATAGAAAAATGCCCTGAGGAGTGTGTTGAAGAATGCGTTGAAGAGGACGATAATGAAGGATTCGAAGAAGTAGTAGAAAATGTTAAAAAAGTCGTCGAAGAAGTAAAAGATGGTATTAAAGAATCATTTGCTAAATTGATGGAAGGATTAAATAAAATTGATTTAAACAAAGAAACTTTAAAAGGTTACCTTGATGAATTTGCTGAAAAAACAAATGAAATATCAGCTCAGACGAAAGAAAAGTTTGAAGAATTCAAAGAAGAAAACAATCCATCTGAAAAATTTGAAAAAGCAAAAGAAAAAGTTGCTAATGTAGCGCATCAGGTTGAAGAAAAAGCCACTGAATACTACAATAAAGCTTTAGAAAACGAAGATTTCAAGAAAACTGTTGACACGGTTAGTGAAAAAGCTAAAGAAGCATCAGAATATGTCAGCGAGAAATATCAGGAATTCATTCGCGATCCTAAAGTGAGAGAGACAGTTGTCGGTGCTAAAGAAGCTCTTGGAAATGTCTTTGAATCAATTAAAGAAGTAATTAAAATTGAAAGAGTGGAAGAAGAAGTAGAAGAAGAAAAACAGGAAGAATAGTGTATGGGCACGTTAAATGATGGAAAGAAAAAGGTAACTATTTATTCAGTAGCTCACGAAGCTGGTGTATCATTAGCTACGGTTTCTCGTGTCATTAACGACTCTTCACTAGTTAAAGAAGAGACAAGAAAGAGGGTGGAGGCAGCTATTGTTAAATTAGGATATCGTCCTAATGCAGTAGCTCAAGGTTTAGCTTTAAAAAAGACTACCACAATCGCCCTTGTTATTCCAGATTCAAGTTTCTTGTATATGGGTAAAATTATTAACGGTTTATTGGATGTAGCGAAAATTTACAAATATAATATTGCACTTCACACAACAAGCAGCAGTATTAGTGAAATGAGTGAAATAATTGATAATATTGTTAAATCAAGAGCTGATGGAGTAATAGTATATAATGATTGTCTAACAGAGAATGAAATAGCGATATTAAACAGTTTTTCTACTCCAATGGTTTACATTGGTCACAAAATTAAAGCAGCTGATGCATGTAATGTCTTTGTAGATTATAAAAAAGCATTGTATGAATTAACTGATAAATACATCCAGGAGGGTTATAAAGATATAGTTTTAATCCAAGACAAGAAAAATCCTATGATGATGGATGAACTTTTAGAAGGTATAGATAAAGGTTTCAGTAAGCATAACATGAAATTTGATGGCTTGGTTGAAATTCCAGAAAATTATCATAATTCTTATGATTATTTAAATGAGTATTTCAAAGATAACAAGCATCAGTTAGTTATAACGGTAAGAGATTCTCAGGCCATGGCAGTACTTAATGCCTGTACAGAAAATGGAATCAGTATTCCCGAAGAAACTGATCTGGTATGTGTTATGGACTCTAGATATACCGATATGGTTCGTCCAAGAATTTCATCATTCTTTATTCCGTCATATGATTTGGGTGCATTAGCAATGAGAGTAATGACCAAGATGCTGGATACTGATGAGATTAAAGAAAAGGAATATCAATTGAGCTATATTTACAAAAATAAAGCATCAACAAAAATTTAAGAGGCAGTGATAAACTGCTTCTTTTTTTGATACTTAATTAGCATTAACAATAAAGTCATAATATGTTAAAATAATTAAGTATGAGGTGAAACGTATGACTTTTTTAGATGAATTAAATTGGCGTGGATTAATAAAGGATGTCACGGATTTAGAAGGATTAACAGAAAGATTGAAAACTCCTATCATCTGTTATTGTGGTTTCGATCCAACCGCAGATTCTTTACATGTTGGTCATTTACAACAGGTATTATTGTTAAAAAGATATCAAACTGTTGGACATACTCCAATTATTCTGGTTGGTGGAGCAACAGGTATGATTGGTGATCCAAGAATGACTAGCGAAAGAAACCTGTTAACGTTAGAAGATGTAAAATATAATGCTGAATGTATAAAGAAACAGTTGGCACATTTTCTTTCTTTTGAAGGAGAAAATGCAGCTGAAATGGTAAATAATTATGACTGGATCAGTAATCTGAATGTTATTGATTATTTAAGAGATTATGGAAAATGCTTCAACGTCAACTATATGCTAGCTAAAGATGCGGTTTCATCAAGACTTGAAACAGGAATTTCGTATACCGAATTTTCGTATATGATACTTCAATCAATTGACTTTTTACATTTATATCAAAATTATAATTGTGAATTACAGATAGGTGGTTCAGATCAATGGGGTAATTTGACCAGTGGTTGTGAATTAATCAGGAAAATCGAAGATGGTTCAAAGGTCTATGGTGTTACTTCACCTTTAATTACTAAATCAGATGGCTCTAAATTCGGAAAATCTGAAGGACAGAATGTCTGGTTAGATGCTGACAAAACCAGTCCTTATGAATTTTATCAGTTCTTTTTTAATATCGCAGATGATGATGTTGTTAATATGTTAAAGAGACTTTCAATGAAATCGGTTGAAGAGATTAAATCGCTAGCGGTAAAAGTAGAAACTGAACCACATTTAAGAGAAGCTCAAAGAGCATTAGCGGAAGAATTAACGGAATTGGTTCATGGTAGGGAAGGTTTAAAAAGCGCTTTAAACATTACAAGGGCATTGTTTGATGGGAAAATCAAAGAATTAACAAGTAAAGAAATCAGATACGCATTTAAAGATGCTGATACAATTGATATTGAAGAGGATATTTTACTAATCGATGTCCTGGTCAATTCAAAAGCAGCTTCCAGTAAAAGAGAAGCAAGAGAGTTTATTAATAATGGGTCAATCTCAATTAATGGAGAAAGATGTACTGCATTAGATAAAACGTTAACTAAAGAAGATAGTTTAGATGGTGAAACTATCGTCATCAGAAAAGGCAAGAAGAGCTATTTCATTTTTAAAGTTTAATGGTATAAAGGAAGGTTTAAAAATGAGAAAATTGTTAACAATACTATTTTTAATTGTCACTTTATTTGGCTGTGACAATAATGATGATGCCAGAGAATTAGACAAAGAAAAATATAATGCCTATCTTACCTATTATTCAGCCATTCTGGCTGCTGAAAACAAACTGACAGAAAGTCAATGTTTTGATATTGAGTTAGTTGTCAATAAATTATCAGAAAATGAATATCGTTATGATGTTATTATTGATAACCCAAGAGTTGCGATGTTTAACATTAAAGCTTTAGCTATTATTGAAACGTTGTCTTTGGAAATCGATAAAGAGAACATGATGCCATCAGTGGGTATTTTAGATGATTATCGTTATAATATGGTTCCTGGTCAGGTAGATGTTAAAAATGAATTTTATGAGGGAATAATTCTTTCATTAACAAGTAAAGAAAGTTCTTTAAGAGTTTCAGTAATGGTAGATTATAAACCATTGAACGATGAACAGGCAGTTCGTCAATATTTTTCTTTATATACTGAATATGAAGAAATAGAAGAGCCAACAGGAGAATAAATATGGATAAAAAAAGGGATAAGAAAAGAAGAAAACAATCCATAGTTGCCGGAGCTTTAACGGGCAGTGCGGGAATATTTATAACTAAAGCGCTATCTCTTTTATACATAATTCCTTTCAATGAGATAGCTAAAGATGCTACGGTTTTTTATTCTTATGCTTATGCAGTTTATGATGCAGTATTGCGTGTCTGTTTAGCTGGGTTACCGTACGCCATTGCTACTTTAGTGGCTAAATATGTGACTAAAAAAGACTTTGCAACATTAAAACTGGTCAAAAAAGTTTCCAAAACTATTATTACAGTAGTGGGATTGGTCAGCTTTATTTTGATGATCAGTTTTGCTAAACCTTTAGCTTATATGATTGTTCCGTCAGATTTACAGTCAACCATATATATCAAAAATACTCAAACAGTTTTAATTATCATCGCTTTTGCATTGATTTTTGTTCCTTTCTTAAGTTATTATCGAGGCTTTTATCAGGGTTTAAAGGAATTTGAAGTTTATTCAATAACTGAAATTTTAGAAAAAATTGTTAGAATTGCATTTATCATTACTGCCAGCAGTATTTGTGTCTATGCCTTTAATATGGATAGGATATGGGCAGCTTATATGGGAGTTGCTTCAACTAGTATCAGTGCGATTTTTACAATAATATACTTTATTGCTTTTGATAGGAAATATGTATTAACTGAAACAGAAGATAGTGGCGAAAGTATTCATTCCAAGAAAGAAATCTTTAAGGAATTAATTAAAATTTCTGTTCCGTATTTATTAAGTGCTTTGATGCTTTCAGCCAGTTCACTATATATTTTACTGGTTTTCGCCAGTGGTTTAGAAGCATATGGAACTAGTGCAAAACTTATAACAATTTATCAAGGGATTATTAATTATCAGACTTTAAAATTGTCATCAATTCCTACAGTTATTATGTCTGGATTTTCTCTAGCTATTATTCCTCATATTACTGAATCAGTAACTAAAAGAGATGACAGAAATGTTAGCGAATTAGTACATAAAATATTGGAAACAGTTAATTATTTATCAGTACCAATCTGTTTCTTCATGTTGTTTTTTGCTAAAGAAGTTTACTATATAATGTATGGAAATTATTATCTTGACATTGGAACCAACATGCTGTCTAAATCAATTGTTTGTGTATTTTTTATGAATTTCTTTGGTACTATCACTTCAACTTTAATAGCCTTACAGCTAAGAAAAATATATTTGGTTTTAGAGTTTACCAGATTACTTTTCATGTTGATTTTCTTTAAGCCATTATTGCTTAATTTTGGAGTCAATGGTTATTTTATTGCATTAGCAAGTCAGTATATATTATATGCAATTGTGGGAGTAAGTATTATCAAGTCTAAATATCAGATAAACATAAGAAGAATGTTTGATACCTTCACAAGAAGCTGGATGGGTGCAATACCGATGTTTATAATTGCTGCAATTCGTTTTCAGTTTGAATTAAACATTGGTGCTATGAACAGATTTGTTGTATTGA
Source organism: Erysipelotrichia bacterium (assembly GCA_012520255.1). Classification (GTDB taxonomy): domain Bacteria; phylum Bacillota_I; class Bacilli_A; order Erysipelotrichales; family Erysipelotrichaceae; genus UBA1783. The sequence continues at coordinate 86,105 of JAAYOQ010000017.1, forward strand.
TTATGACTGGTTTGATGTTTGTCATCTGTATGAGTTCATACTTGTTTATTACTAACAGGTTAAATGTAGTTAGTGAGTTATTTTCTATCACTCTTAATAAAGAAACATTAAAAAACTTTAAAAACAAATTATTAAATAGAGAATAAGGGATTGATAAAATCCTTTTTTCAAATAAAAAAAGAATGGGTTGACCATTCTTTGATTTTGAAAGCTTGTTATTTCTTTCTGTTGTAGAATTCTACGACTAACAGTTCATCGAAGTCAGGATTTAATTCATTTCTTTCAGGAACTCTTACAAATTCACCTTTCATAGTTTTTCTATCAAAAGTAACAAATGCAGGAGTATTTAATACTGCTTCTAATGCATCGATAACTGCAGAGTTATTTTTCATCGAATCTTTTACTTCGATAGTTGAACCAGGTTTAACCTGATATGAAGGAATATCAACTTTCTTTCCATCAACTAAGATATGACCATGGTTTACTAACTGTCTGGCGCCTCTTCTGGTTCTCGATAATCCCATTCTGTAAACAACGTTATCTAAACGAGATTCTAATAGTTGTAAGAATACAGTACCTGTAACACCTTTAGATCTTGAAGCTTTGTCAAATAAATTTGAGAACTGTCTTTCATTTACTCCGTAAGTGAAACGAATTTTCTGTTTCTCAGCTAATTGTAAGCCATAGTTTGTCTGTTTGATTCTTCTTGTTGGACCATGTTGTCCGGGAGCATAAGCTCTTTTTCTTAATTCTTCACCAGTTTCAAGGATAGAGAAGTTTAATCTTCTAGCTTTTTTCCATACTGGTCCTGTGTAACGTGCCATTTTTAATTTCCTCCTAGTTTTTATTATACTAGCCTGTGTGAATTAATTATCTGGGTGTTGACCGTTCACTTTAACAGCAAGCTACTTTTCTTTTAAGATCAACGCACACAAAATAACCTTCACATGCTGCTATCGGCTTAATTAATTTACCATTAATAAATCATAATGTCAAATCAAATTTAATTATTTTTATTAATATTCAAATATGATACAATACTAATGAGAGGTGAAACTTATGCCAATGGCTCAATTATATGAAAAAATTATAAATTCAGGTTGGATTTATATAGTAATTGCTTTATTTTTCTTTTTTATTGTCTTGATTATTTTAAAGACTAATAATAAAAAGAAAATGAGAAGAAGGATTGATGCAATTCAAATAAAGATGAACAATTTAAGAAGCCATCCTTTTAATGCTGATATCTCCAAAATGGATGCCATTGCCAGAATTAATATTAATATTAAAGAAACAGCTCAACAATGTAAAAAAGATTTTGATATTATTCAAAACAATTTGAAGAATTCTACTAACTTACTTCAGGATGCTGTGGAAGCTTTCGAAACCAATAATTTGAAGGTTTGTGATGAAAAAATGGTAGAAATTGAAAAAGTTATTGAGGAAACAAGAATTTTAACTAATAAACTATCAGATGTTACCAATGCTGTTTTAAATCAATCTTCACTTCAAAGAAGAAGAATAAATGAATTAAAAGATAAATATCGAGACATTAAGTTGATGATTAACGATAACCCGAACAACTATACTTTTTCATGGGAAGCTGTTGCAGAAATATCTAATGTCATTTCTCATAAATTTTCAGATTTTGAAGCGATAATGGGTGCCAGCAAGTATGATGAAGCAGCGACTTTATCAGAAGAAATTTCTCTGTCAATTGATATCTTTAATGATTTAGCCTTAAGACTTCCAGAATTAATTAATTTAGCTCGCAATACCATCCCCAATAAGATTGGGGAGTTAAACTCTTTATATCTTGTTACCAAGGCCCAAGGCGCTTATTTAGGTCATTTAAGTGTGGAGTCTTGTATTGAAAGAATGAATGATTCTTTAAAAGATGTACTTTCTAAAATCAAAATTTGTGATATTGATTCAGTGGATAGTAAATTAACTGAATGTGAAACAAGAATAAATAATCTTTATTCTGCAATTGAGAAAGAAAGAATTGCTCATCGTCAGCTGATTAATACAGTTGATGAGTGTAAAGTGCTGTTAGAAAAGACGAAAGAAATATTAGATGGTTTAAAGAATAAAGAAAAAGAATCAATTGAAAGATATGAACTGACTGATACAGTCGATAATATAACTAAAGCCAATAAAGTCTATGAAGGAAACAAAATAGCTTTTGATTCTTTAAAGGATTCATTTAAAGCCAATAGTATACCTTCAACAACATTGCTGATTTCTTTTGAGGAATTATTGAATGATATTAAAATTGCCCTTAAACAGTGTCAAGCTATCAATACTGAAATTGCTTCAACAAAAACTGAAGAATTAAGAATAAAAGAGCTGGTTGACCAGTTTACTGTGGTCTTAAACGAAGTTAAGGTTTCTATCAGGTTATCTCGTTTACCGAATATTTCAAGTAAATATCAACAAGATATCAATCTGGCAGAAAAGAACCTGGAACAGTTAAATGAAATGCTGGCAAGTGAAGTGGTGGATATTAAAAAGGCAACTGAGTTTGTCGGTCAAACTCAAAAACATATTCTTTCACTATTTAAAAATGTTGAAGCATTAACTAAAACTACTTCAGCAATTGAAACCTGCATTACTGTGGCCAACAGATATAGACCACTTTATCCAGAAGTGGATTCAGCATTATATTCGGCTGAATTGGCTTATCGTAATGGTGAATTTACCAAAGCTAAAAGACTTATTGTATCAGCAATTGAAAAGGTTGATCCACAATTAGCTAGAGAAATTAACAATAAGATTGATAATAGTATAAATCCATAAAAGGAAGTGAAAAATGTATACTTACTTTGATTATTCTTCAACAACACCGGTTAATGATGCTGTTTTAAAGGCCTATTTTAAGGTGTTAAAGGAATATTTCGTCAATTCACAGTCAATATACCCTAGAGGTATAGAAGTAAATAAACTGATGGAAAAATCTAGAGAGAAAACAGCTTCTTTATTGGGTGTCCTAGCTAAAGAAGTTATTTTTACTTCCAGTGGTTCAGAAGCAAACAATTTAGCCGTTAAAGGAACAGCTCTTAAAAGAAGCCGTTATGGTAAACATATTATCAGTACCAATGTGGAGCATTCAAGTGTAGAAAACTCCCTGAAATGGTTGGAAAAATATCTGGATTTTGAAGTGACTTATCTACCGGTCAATCAGGATGGCGTTATTGAAATAAATGATTTGATTAAGGCTTTAAGAAAAGATACAATTTTAGTTACTATTATGTATGTAAATAATGAATCTGGAGCTATTATGCCAATTGAGGAAATTAAAAAGATTGTCAGAAAGCATCCTAATTGTTATTTGCATTGCGATTGTGTTCAAGCAGTTGGAAAAATAGATTTTGATTTGAGAGATATAGATATGGCTTCGATTTCAGCCCATAAAATATATGGATTAAAAGGAAGTGGTGTTTTAATTAAAAAACAGCATGTTCAACTGGCTGAAGTTATTTCAGGTGGAAATCAGGAATATGCTTTGCGTGGAGGTACATCCAATGCTGCAGCTAATATTGTCTTTTATAAGACTCTTAGACTAGCTTTAGAGGCTTTTAAAAGCGCTGGAGATAAGATAAAACAATATCACGACTATTTAATTCAAGGACTTAAAAAGCTTGATAAAGTACTCATAAACAGCCCTGAAGATGGTTGTTATAGTGTAGTTAACTTTTCTTGTTTAACTATTACTTCTCAAGTTATGATGAATGCCTTATCATTAAAGGGGTTTGAAGTTTCAGCTACCAGTACTTGTGATAGTACAACAGCTGTTAGTAGGGTAATATCTAAAATGTTTCAAGATGAAGATCGTATAAAAGGTACAATCAGAGTCTCTATTTCTCATCTTCATACTTTAGAAGATATCAATAGATTGTTACTGGCAATTAAGGAATGTATAGAAGATTATGGCTAAATTAGTTTATGAATATATTTTAATTAGATTTGGTGAATTAACGACTAAAGGAAAAAATAAGATTGAATTTATCAGAAAACTGGCTAACAATATGAAGTCAGCTCTTAGTAATTATCCAGATCTGGTATTTGAAAGAACTAGAGATCATATTTATGTTCATTTAAATGGAACAGATCCTGATGAAATAAGTCCAATATTGAAGAATATTTTCGGAATTAGAAGTTTTGCGAAAACCTTGAAAGTTGATAACGATATTGAAGCCATTGTCAAAGCGGCTAAAGATATCATGGAGGATAAAGAAGGAACATTTAAAGTTATTACCAAAAGAGCCAATAAAAAGTTTCAACTACGTTCAGATAGTATAAATAGAATGATAGCAGGCGAAATATTAAGAAATTTTGCACCGACACTTACTGTTGATGTTCATAATCCCGATTATAAATTGATTGTGGAAATAAGAGAAAAGAATACCTATTTAATGGCGGAAACAATTTTGGGAGCCCAAGGTTTTCCGGTAGGTGTTGGTGGAAAGGCGATGCTGATGTTATCAGGAGGAATTGATTCACCTGTAGCTGGCTATCTGACGATGAAAAGAGGAGTAGAGATTGAATGTATTCATTATACTTCAATGCCTTATACTTCCTTAGAGTCTTTAAACAAGGTAAAAGAACTTGCCAGACTGATTAGTGTTTATCAGGGACAGATTAATTTACATATAATTCCATTTACCAATACACAAATGGAAATCTATCGAGTTTGTGATGAATCCTATGCGATTACAATGATGCGTAGGATGATGTATCGTTTAGCGCAAAGATTAGCTGAAAAAAACAACTGCCTGGCAATTGTCAATGGTGAATCGATTGGTCAGGTGGCTTCTCAGACCTTGGAAAGTATTGGAGCGATATCGGAGGTAGTTGATATGCCGATAATCAGACCTTGTGCCACTTTAGATAAACTAGAAATTATCAATATTGCTAAAGAAATAAACACTTATGAAACAAGTATTTTACCATATGAGGATTGTTGTACCATCTTTACACCAAAAAATCCGGTTATCAGACCGAAAAAAGAAAAGTGTCGCTGGTATGAAGAAAAGTATGACTTTGAACCATTTTTGCAAGAAGCATTAGAAAATGTTGAAACTGTTATCATCAATCCATCAACTAAATTTGATGACGATGAAGATTTATTTTAATTGAAGGGAGATTAGGTTATGGCATTTGAATCGTTAAGCAACAGATTGACAGCTGCATTTAAACATATTGTTGGTAAAGATAAACTTTCAAACAAGAATATGGAAGCTATGTTAAGAGAAATCAGAATTGCCTTACTTGAAGCTGATGTCAACTATAAGGTTGTTAGAGATTTTATTGAACAAATCAGAAAAGAAATGGTTGGTGTTCAGGTAGCAGAAAGTTTAGATCCATCAACCATGGTTTATAAAATTGTCAGAGATGAAATTACCAGGCTTTTAGGTGAAGGTCAAGCGGAACTTTTATATAAACAATCAGGCATTACAACTATTATGATTGTCGGCTTGCAAGGAACCGGTAAGACAACCTCTGCAGCTAAGATTGCAAAATTAATTAAGGAAAAACAAGATAGAAATCCATTACTCATTGCAGCTGATATTATCAGACCAGCAGCTATTGAACAATTACAGACTCTAGGGAAACAAATAGATTGTGAAGTGTTTACTTTAGGAAATAAGGTTAATGCAATAGATACAGTAAATAAAGGTTTAGTTTATGCCAAAGCTAACAATTTTGATACTGTAATTATTGATACAGCAGGGCGCCTGCATATTGATGAAACATTGATGAATGAGCTTGATCAGTTAAAAAGAAAGTATCGCCCTGATGAAATATTACTAACTGTTGATGCTTTGACTGGTCAAGACATTGTAAATGTTGCTAAAGCATTTGATGATTTATTAAATATTACTGGTTTAGTTGTAACCAAATTCGATGGCGATGCCAGAGGTGGGGGAGTGTTGTCAGTCAAAGCTGTTACAGATGTACCGGTAAAATTTGTTGGTACAGGGGAAAAAGTTGATGATATTGATGTCTTTTATCCTGATAGAATGGCTTCTAGAATCTTGGGAATGGGTGATTTGCAGACTTTGGTAGAAAAAGCTGAAGAAGCTTTCGACTTAGAACTGGCTAACAAGGCTATGGAAAATATGATGAATGGTACGTTCTCTCTGGAAGATATGTTAGTACAGATGAAACAGACTAGAAAACTTGGATCTATTGGAAGCATCTTGAAGATGTTACCAGGAATGAATCAGTTTGCTTCCCAAATTGATTCGGTAGATACTGATGGAGTATTTAAGACTTATGAAGCAATTATAAATTCGATGACTCCTTATGAAAGAAAATATCCTGAAGAACTCAGAAGTTCTCATAAAAATAGAATTGCTAAAGGTTCTGGCACTACAGTCAGCGACGTAAACAAGCTGATTAACAGCTTTGATAAAACCAGAAAAATGATGGCTTCAATGGGATTTGGTAAATATCGCAAATTTTAAAACTCAGATTATTTCTGAGTTTTGTGTTAAATACAGTGTTAGTTTATAATTAAATCAACAGGTGGAATTATGAAAAATAAAATAATTATTTTGGCTATTGTACTTTTTTTGATAATACTTTCATTTCTTATTATAGATGAAAATGAAATAGTATTTGAATGTGCCGAGAACATTCAGTATCAGTTTGAATATCAAAGTGATTTTATTGAACCGGATATTAAAGCATTTTGTCAAAAAAAGACTTTCAGGTTTATCAGAATAGAACTTGAAATAGAGAAAAGCGGAGAAGTTGATACTTCAGTATTAGGAAAATATTCCATTGTCTATAAAGCAAAAAAAGATGACCAGGAAAATGAGATTGCTTTAGAGTTTTCAGTTGTCGATACTACAGCTCCTATTATTACATTAGTTGAAACTGAAGATTATTTTACTGAATATGGAAGTGAATATATTGAACAGGGCTATAGTTGTTTTGATAATTACGATGGCGAAATCACAGATAAGGTAATTAGAGAAGTTAAAGATGATAAAGTTATTTACACTGTCACCGATTCTAATGGTAATACTGCAACTAAGGAAAGAGAAATCAAGTACATTGATACTACACCTCCAACGATTAGTTTTGATGCTCCATTTACGGCTATAGAAGTTGGTGGAGATTATTATGTTGGTTTTAGTGCTTATGATATAAAAGATGGCGATTTAACAAAAAATGTAATAATTACCGGTGAAGTAGATGTTATGAAAGTAGGAATTTATACACTATCTTATGTTGTCAGTGATAATTCTGGAAATGTTACCTCAGTTGAAAGAAATGTTTATGTCTATAAAAAACAGGCAGATGTAGAGCATTTAAATCCAACAGGCAAGATAGTTTATTTAACTTTTGATGATGGACCAAGCAGACATACAAGCAGATTACTGGATATTTTAGATAAATATAATGTTAAAGTTACCTTCTTTGTGATTGGGAAAAATAATGCCTATTTCGATTATGTCGGCAAAGCTTATCGAAAAGGACACAGCATTGGAAATCATACCTATTCTCACAATTACAGTAAAATTTATTCGTCAGTCAGCGCATTTTATACTGATTTGAACTATAATGGTGAACTGATATTTCAACAGACGGGCCAATATACAAAACTAATCAGATTTCCAGGTGGGACAAGTAATACGGTTTCTAAAAAATATTGTAAGGGTATTATGTCAGCCCTTGCCAATTCAGTAATCAGTAATGGTTATAAATATTATGATTGGAATGTTTCTAGCGGAGATGGAGGCAATGGCAATACCAATTCCGTTTATAACAATGTCATTAAAGGAATTAAAAAATATAATGTCTCAATAGTTTTACAACATGATTCTAAAGGATATTCAGTTGATGCTGTTGAAAGAATTATTTTATGGGGTCTGAGCAATGGTTATACTTTCTTACCATTAGATTTATCAAGTCCAACCTGTGCCCATAGACCGAATAATTAAGCTGTCAAGCAAAAGTACTTGACAGCACTCTTTGATAGTAGTATTATATTCAAGGAAAAGAAAAAAGAGGTATATTTTATATGGTTAAATTACGTTTAAGAAGAATGGGAGCTAAAAAAGCTGCTACTTATAGAATAGTTGCTATGGATGCAAGAACTAGAAGAGATGGTCGTCCAATTGAAACACTTGGTTTCTATAATCCTCAAACTACTCCATCAACTATCAAAATTGATGAAGAAAGAGCAATGTACTGGTTAAAGCAAGGCGCTCAGCCAACTGATACTGTACGTTCAATTTTATCAAAAGAAGGAATCATGAAGAGATTTCATGAATCAAAGTAGGTCAAAATGATTGATTATGAAAAAACATTAATGGACATTGTTAGACCGATGGTTGATGAACCGGAAAAAGTTTCGGTTCAGCAAATGGACAGTCTAAACAAAAATGAAATTGTATTATTTGTCCATGCTACAAGTAATGATATCGCAAGACTGATTGGTAGAGGCGGCAATATGGCTTCTAGTATCAGACAGATGATGTCAGTTTGTTCGAGTATTGAAAATAAAAGAGTATCAATTAAATTTGAATCATATTAGGATGCATTATTTAAGCATCCTTTTTTGGAGATTGGATTATGGAATATGTCAGAGTAGGAAATATAGTCAATACCTTTGGATTAAAAGGAGAACTGAAAGTAAGATCACATACTGATTTTGATGATATTCGTTTTAGAGTGACACAACAGTTGTATATCAGGTATCAAAATGTATTTGAACCGGTTGTAATTAAAACTTATCGAGTTCACAAAGGCTTTATTTTGATTTCTTTTTTCGATAAGCAGGATATTAATCTGGTTGAAAAATATAAAGGTTGCGACATATTTATTAAAAAAGATGATGTTCATACTTTAAGTGAAGGAGTTTATTACTTTTTCGAGTTGCAGGATTGTTCTGTTTATTACAATAATAAGAAGATAGGTTTTGTTTCTTCAGTGGAGGATGGTTACCAGACTATATTAAGAATTGATACAGAAGAAAAGGAAGTTTTAATTCCTTTTGTTGATCAATTTATCAAGGAAGTAAATATAGAAGCTAAACGTATTGATATTGATGTAATTGAGGGGATGTTATGAAAATAACTATTTTAACAATTTTTCCAGAAATGTTTAATGACTTTCTGAATACTTCAATTATCAAGAAAGCCAGATTAAAAAAATTAGTGGACATAAATATTGTTGATTTTAGAAGTTTTTCTAATTTTCCATCAAAAAGAGTCGATGATGCTCCTTATGGTGGAGGGCCAGGCATGGTACTGATGTGTCAGCCTGTTTTAGATGCTTTGGAAAGCGTTAAAACAGACAAATCACATATAGTTATTACTTCCCCTATTGGCTCTAAATTTGATCAGAAAATGGCTTATAAACTACTTGAAAAGGAAGAAATAATTATTATCTGTGGACATTATGAAGGATTTGATGCCAGAATCCACAATTTTGTCGATCAGCATATTTCCATTGGTGATTATATTTTAACTGGTGGAGAACTTCCAGCCATGGTGATTACTGATGCAATTACCAGACTGGTTAAAGATACTATCAGTGAAAAGTCTATTGTTGAGGAATCATTCGAAGATAGTTTACTGGAATATCCACAGTATACCAGACCAGAAATATATAATGGTTTACAAGTGCCAGAAGTTCTGTTAAGCGGTCATCATGAAAATATCAGAATTTATCGTTTGAAAGAAAGTCTAAGGACAACATATCTGAACCGAAAAGATCTTTTAGAGAAAAGAGAATTTACTAAGGAAGAAAGAAAATTATTAGAAGAAGTTATTGAAGAAGAAAATAAACAATAATTTCTTTTTTTATGGTAAGATTAAAGAAATTAAGTAGAGGTGAAAAATATGTCTGAAATTTGGTTTTTCCCTTTTGAAGAACATTTTATTATCTGGTTACAGTCATTAGGTTTGGGAACAATCTTACATACTATTTTATTTTATCTGAATCAATTTTTCTCAATGTTAGGAGAAGAAACAGTGGCAGTAGGTGTAATGGGATTTATTTATTGGGGTATAAATAAAAGAAAAGGTGAAAAAATAGGCTTGGCAATAATGATGGCATCTGTAATGACGCCATATTTTAAGAATATTTTCAAAAGATTAAGACCATATCAGTGTTCTGATAAAATTGAACTTTTAAGAGATGTCGGTGGTTATTCATTTCCAAGTGGACACTCCAGCACCAGTGCATCTTTATATTCTTCTGTTGCAGTTATGTTTAAAGAGAGTAAAGTTCTGCAAATTTTTGGGATACTGATTCCAGTATTAGTGGCTTTTTCCAGGATTTATTTAGGAGCACATTGGCCTACTGATGTTATTGTTGGACTGGCAGTCGGGTTTATTTGTTGTTTAATGGCTACCAGAATAGCTGATTTGTTTAAAAATAAATATACCTTTATAGTTATCTATGCAGCTGTTGCAGCTTCAGGATTTTTCTTCTGTCATACAACAGATTTCTATAATGGTTATGGATTGTTAATCGGATTAATAGCTGGTATGTATTTTGAAGAAAAGTATGTAAATTTTGAAAATACCGATAAACTTTACATCGCTCTAATAAGAGCAGTTATTGGAGCAATCCTGTATTTAGGAATAAACTCGATATTAAGAGCGGTGTTGGCACCAATATTTCCAGAATTGACATTTGGATATTTTATTTTAAGAACCTTAAGATATGCCTTGGTTTGCTTTATTTTAGTAGCTATTTATCCAATGCTGTTTAAATTGGAAAAGAAAATATTTAAATAATTTCTGGTTGAAAAAAGTTTTTTGATGTGGTAGTATTATTGAGCGTATGCTAGATAGTTCCGCTGATGTCAAGTTCATGAACTATTGAAAAAATGTGTGAAAAGGAGATAGTTATGGATTTAAGTTTAGTTGACAAGATTACCCAAGCTCAAATCAAAGACGTTCCTTACTTTGAGCCAGGTTGTACAGTTAAAGTACACGTTATCATCAAAGAGGGTGACAAGACACGTATTCAGGTGTTTGAAGGTGTCGTAATTGCGATGAGCGGAAAAGGTATTGCTAGAACCTTTACAGTTAGAAAAATGTCAAGTGGAATTGGCGTAGAAAGAACTTTCCCAATCAATTCACCAATCATTGATAAGATTGAAGTTGTTCGTTGGGGTAAAGTAAGAAGAGCTAAGTTATTCTACTTACGTGGACGTTCAGGTAAAGCCAGCAGAATCGAAGAAAGACGCAGATAAAAGTAAAGGCTGTTTAATCAGCCTTTCTTTTCCAGGAGAACATATGATTGAAAAGATAAAACTTAAAGTATTAGATTTCTTTGCGACAGTATTTCTGGCATTTTTAATCTATTTAGATGACATCACAGAATCAATAATAACGATTTTTGTCACTGTTGTTATTTCTTTGGTTGTGGTTAATTTCTTTTTCATGCCGATTGTGGTCAATGGATCGAGTATGTATCCAACACTTCAAGATAAATCATATGGTTTCTCGAATATTTTTGCCAGAAAAGTATCTGGTATTGAAAGATTTGATATTGTGGTTGTGTACTTAGAGGAAAGAGATGAAAATCTGGTAAAAAGAGTTATTGGTTTACCAAATGAAACTATAACCTTTACTAATGACACTTTATATATTAATGGTACGCCAGTTGATCAATCTTTTTTAGATGAAGATTATGTAAAACAAATTCAAGAAGGTGTGTATACAGGTTTGTTTACCAGCGATTTTACCATTACTTTAGGTGAAGATGAATATTTTTGTATGGGAGATAACAGACCACGTTCAGCTGATTCAAGGTTGTATGGGCCATTTAATCAGGCGCAGATTGTTTCTAAAAATATTTTCATTATTTATCCTTTTAATCTTTTTGGATTAGTGGAGTAGTTAAATTATAAAAACCTGACATTGAAATTAAAGCCTGAAATAATATTTAGGCTTTTTAAATAAAAATGTTATCGATTTTATAAAGTAATAATAATGTTGTAAAATATAAAAGTAGAAGATTATTTAAAACAAAATAGATTGTAACAGGGAGTTGATTTTATGGAAAATAAAGTAAATATTAACTGGTATCCTGGTCACATGACCAAAGCTAAAAGGGAAATGAGAGAAAAAATAAAGTTAGTTGATATGGTAATTGAAATACGTGATGCACGTATTCCTTTAAGCAGCATAAATCCACTTCTTGATGAAATCATCGGTAGTAAACCACGTTTGATAGTTTTAAGTAAAGCTGATAAAGCGGAAAAGGAAGAAACAAAAAAATGGATTGATTATTTTAAAGAGTGTGGTCATAAAGCCGTTGCTTTAAATTTAATTGGTGATAGAAATGTGGCTAAAACAATTTCCAATAGCTGCTTGTCTATTATGAAAGAAAAAATAGATAAACTTAAAGCCAGAGGTTTAAAAAGAGTAGAAATAAAAGCGATGGTAGTCGGTATTCCAAATGTAGGAAAATCAACACTTATCAATTCTGTCAGTAGAAGAAAAATTGCTAAAACGGCTGATAAACCTGGTGTTACCAGAACGCTTGCCTGGATTAAAGTTTCTAATGAAGTTGCTTTGCTTGATACTCCTGGAGTATTATGGCCAAAGTTTGAAGATTTGAAAACTGGCTATATGCTTGCTGTAACTGGGGCAATTAGAGATGATGTGTTGCCGATGCAAAGCATTATTGAATTTGCAGTAGATTTTTTAATAAAAAATCACAAAGATAAATTAGTTAAGCGTTATGAAATAGAAGTAAGTGATAATATATTTGAAACTATTGATAAGATTGCAATATCAAGAGGATGTATTCAACAGGATGAAACAATTGATTACAAAAGGGTCTATGCTTTACTGTTGAAAGATATTCGCGATAATCAATTGGGGCCAATTAGCTGGGAGAAAACTGATGCAGACATTGAATGAATATGAAAAACATTATTGGAATTTGGATAAACTGGTAATTGGTATCGATGAAGCAGGAAGGGGTCCTTTGGCTGGTCCTCTTGTGGTAGCTGGAGTAGTTTTTCCTAAAGATTATGTATCAAAAGAAATATATGATTCTAAAAAGTTAACCGAGAAAAAAAGGGAACAATTGTATGAGGTGATTATTAATGATGCTCAATATTATGACATAGTGATTGTTGATGTAGATACAATTGAAAAATTAAACATTTTAGAAGCAACTAGAATGGGAATGAGCGTAATTGGCCTAAAAGCTGATGTTGAAATCGTATTAACTGATGCAGTTAATTTACATATTGATAAGAAAGTAATTGATATTGTGAAAGGTGATCAAAAATCTGTTTCCATCGCTGCAGCTTCAATTTTAGCGAAAGTTACAAGAGATAGAATAATGTATGATTTGGATAAGAAATATCCACAGTATAACTTTAAAAATAATAAAGGCTATCCAACGAAACAACATTTTGAAGCTTTGGAAAAATATGGTATTACCGAAATTCATCGAAAAAACTATAAACCGGTAATAAGAGCAATGCAAGGCAAATTGTTTTAGGAAGATTACTGTTTTATTATCAATTATTGATTGGTGATAAATATGCGTAATCTTTTAATTTATTTAGCGATAAAGTATCAGGGTGATTATTTTAAAATTAAAAAAGCAATTAAAAATAATGAAAAAATAACTGACAGGATTGTATTGCAAAAAGCTATTACTATTTTAGATAAAGAGTATCCTCAGCAGCTATTAGATTTAGAATATCCTCCTTTTGTCTTATTCTATAAAGGAGATATAACCCTTTTAAATAATGAGCTAATTGCGGTTGTTGGTTCCAGAAATTATAGTGAATATGGAAAAAGGTGTACAATAGATATAGTTGAAAAACTAAGCAGAGGTTATGTTATTGTTTCAGGGTTGGCTAAAGGGATTGATAGCATTGCTCACATTCATGCTGAAAAGACGATAGCTGTATTAGGAAATGGCTTAAACTATTATTATCCTTTTGAAAACAGAAGCTTATATCAAAAACTGCAAGAAAATCAGTTGGTTATTAGTGAATATCCTTTAAATGTAAAACCTAGAAAATATCATTTTCCCTTTAGAAACAGAATTATTGCTGCTTTATGTAAAAGTATTATTGTAACTGAAGCATCGTATAAATCAGGAACAATGACAACAGTTAATGAAGGATTAACTTTAAACAGGGATATTTATGCCATTCCCTATAGTTATGATGAGTCAATGAATTGTGGAACAAACATCCTGATTCAGCAAGGTGCCAATATTTTAACTTTGGAGAATATAAATGATTTATTTGACAAATTATAAATGATTTGTTCTAATATATACGACAATTTTAAGAGAAAATTAAGTGAGTGAGATATATGAGTAAAAAGAATTTAGTAATTGTAGAATCGCCTTCAAAAGCAAATACAATAGAAAGATATTTAGGTGACCAGTATGAAGTTGTAGCTTCTAAAGGTCATATTTGTGATCTGGCTACAACTGGAAAGGGAGGTTTGGGAATTGATGTTGATAATGGCTTTAAAACCAGATATATTATCCCGGCTGGAAAAAAACAAATAGTTAAACAATTAAAATCAAAAGTAGAAAAAGCCGATAAAGTATTACTGGCAACTGACCCGGACAGAGAAGGAGAAGCCATCGCTTATCATCTGGCTAATAATCTGGATATCGATTTAGATGAGAATAATAGAGTAGTTTTTTTTGAAGTTACTAAACCTGCAGTTGTAAAAGCAATTGAAAATGCCAGAAAAGTAGACATGGATTTAGTAGATTCACAAGAAACAAGAAGAATTCTAGATCGAATTATTGGATTCAAGCTTTCAACTTTATTAAATAGTAAAATAAAAAGCAAAAGTGCAGGTAGAGTTCAGTCAGTGGCTTTAAAACTTATCGTTGATCGTGAAGATGAAATCAACGCTTTTATCAGTGAAGAGTATTGGACAATTGCTGCAGAATTTAGATATGAAGAAATTGATTTTGTCGCTGATTTGACTAAAATAGCTGGAAATAAAGCTAAAATAAACAATAAAGAAGAAGCTGATATTATCGTTAATGCATGTAACAAACAGCCTTTTAAGGTAGTGGAATTGAAAGAAGAAGTTAAAAATAAAAAGAGTCGACCACCTTATATTACTTCAACACTGCAACAGGATGCTTCGACAAAACTAAATTTTTCATCAAGAAAAACAAATAGTGTCGCTCAAAGACTGTATGAAGGAATTAATATTGGCAGTTCTGTGACAGGTTTAATTACCTATATGCGTACCGATTCAAATAGATTGTCGCAAGTTTTTGTCAGCTCTGCCAAAGATTACATCAAGCAGAATTATGGAGAAAAATATGTAGGAAAATATCGCGCAAAAACAAATAAAAAAGCCCAGGATGCTCATGAAGCGATCAGACCTACTAATATAAACAATACTCCTGAATCAATAAAACAATATTTATCTAATGATGAATATAAACTTTATAAAATGATATATGAACGCACTTTAGCTTCTCTGATGGCTGATTCATTATATAACAGTAAAAGTATTAAATTGCTATGTAGTGAATATGAGTATTCTGCAACGGGTAGAACGCTGATTTTTGATGGTTATTTAAGAGTGTATCCAGAAAATGATAAAGATTCATTATTGCCAAATCTAACAGAAAATCAGACTATTATTCCAGAAAAAGTTGAGGGTAAACAGCATTTTACTGAACCACCACTGCGATATTCTGAAGCTAGATTAATTAAGGCGATGGAAGAAAATGGTATTGGCAGACCATCTACCTATGCTACTATCATTGATACAATAACCAAAAGAGATTATGCTAAACTACAAAAGAGTTCAGAAAAATCAAGAACTAAAGTGTTTGTTCCTACTGATCAGGGAATTTTAACAACTAGAAAACTTGATGAATTCTTTTCAAGTATAATTAATGTTAAATATACTGCTGCTATGGAAAGTCAGTTAGATGAGATTGCAGATGGAAAGATGGATAAACTGACCTCATTAAATGAATTTTATAATCCTTTTATGGAATTGATTGACAATGCTAAAGAAAACATGGAAAAAATTGAACCAGTTAAAACTGGAGAATTGTGTCCAGAATGTGGTGGAGAATTGGTAATAAGAAAAGGAAAATATGGGGAGTTTGTAGCTTGTTCAAATTATCCTAAATGCAAATATCATCACGATTTAGAAAGTGAAAATGGAGTAGACCATGGCACATGTCCTGAATGTGGTAATAAATTAGTAGAAAAAAGAGGCCGGTATGGCAAGTTTATTGCTTGTTCAAACTATCCAGAATGTAAATATATTGTGAATAATAAAAAACCGGCTAAGGAAACCGGAGAGCTGTGTCCAGAATGTAATAGTCCGTTAGTGGAAAGAATTTCCAGATATGGGAATACTTTTATCGGTTGTTCAAATTATCCTAAATGTCGATATATTGTTCCAAACAAAAATAAAGGCGCAAAACCAAAGAAGGTATCAAAGAAGAAAAAAGATGAATAAAGTTGTAAATGTTATTGGTGCAGGATTGGCTGGCTGTGAAGCAGTACATCAGCTTACTAGAAAAAATATTAAGGTAAGACTGTATGAGATGAGACCTGTAAAAACTACAGGCGCTCATCATACAGGAGATTTTAGTGAACTTGTGTGTTCAAATTCATTTAGAAGTAATGCTTTAACTAATGCTGTTGGTCTTTTAAAAGAAGAGATGAGAAAACTGGATTCCTTAATTATTAAAGTAGCTGATAAACATGCGATCCCAGCTGGAAGTGCTTTAGCTGTTGATCGAGAAAATTTTTCTAAAGAAATAACTGAAATTATTAAGAATAATCCTCTTGTTGAGATAATAAATGAAGAAATAACTGAAATACCAACCGGTCCAACAATAATAGCAACTGGACCTTTAACTTCAGATAAACTGGCTGAAGCAATTAAAAAATATTTAAAACAGGATGCTCTTTATTTTTTTGATGCAGCTGCTCCGATTATTACCAAAGAATCAATCAATATGGATATTGCTTATTATAAATCTAGATATGACAAAGGAAGTGCGGATTATATCAATTGTCCTTTTACAGAAGAACAGTTTGATTATTTTTATCAGGAATTAATCAATGGAAAAACGGCAGAAGGACACGGTGTTGATAAAGAGATATTCTTTGAAGGTTGTATGCCCATAGAAGTGATGGCTAAAAGAGGCAGACAGACATTAACCTTTGGTCCGCTGAAACCAGTGGGTCTGCAAAAAGAAGGAAATCCCAGACCTTTTGCTGTTGTGCAACTAAGACAGGATAATGCTGTTGATACATTATATAATCTAGTAGGCTTCCAAACGAATTTGAAATGGGGCGAACAGAAAAGAATATTTTCTCTGATTCCAGGGTTGGAAAACTGTGAAATAGTTCGCTATGGCGTAATGCATCGGAATACCTACATCAAATCGCCATTGGTGTTAAAGGAAACATACCAATGTAAGTTTAGAGATGATTTATTTTTTGCCGGTCAGCTAACTGGTGTAGAAGGATATGTAGAATCTGCTGCTTCGGGGTTAATTGCCGGTCATAATATGGCTAATTATCTATTGAAAGAACCACTAGTCAAAATGCCAAACACAACAATGATTGGTGCTCTGTCATATTATATAACTCAACCATCAGATAATTTTCAGCCTATGAATGCTAATTTCGGAATTTTTAATCTTTTAGAGAATGTTAAAAAAAGCGAAAGAAAAAAAGCTTATAGTAGACAGGCTTTAAAAATTATCAGTCAATATAGTGAGAAGTGGTAATTATGGAAAAGCAGTTAGAAAACTTTTTAGATTATATCGTGACAATCAATTCTGGTTCAGAAAATACTAGAGATGCCTATAAAAGAGACTTGAAAAGATATATCGAATATTTAAAACAAGAAGGAATAGATAATTTAGATACAGTCGATAGAACTATTGTATTAGGCTATATTAATTATTTAAGAATGGATAAAAGATTTAACAAATTATCTAATCGTTCACTTTCTCGTAATTTAAGCAGCCTTCGCTCTTTTTATCGCTATCTTTTAGATATTAAAGAAGTGTCTGGTAATCCTTTTTTAGCTGTTAAAATTCCTAATGAAAAAAATAAGATTCCAGACTATTTATTTGAAGATGAAATTGATATGTTGTTAGAAAGTTTCGATTTGAATGATGACTTTGGCTATCGTGATAGAACTATTTTTGAAGTTATGTATGGTTGTGGATTGCGTTTATCAGAACTGTGTAATTTAAAAATTGAAGATATTGATTTTAATAATCAGTTACTGTCAATTTTAGGGAAAGGATCAAAAAGAAGACTTGTACCTTTTTATAATATGATTGGACAACTACTAGAAAATTATATAAATAACATTAGAAAAAAATATATCAAAGAAGAACATAATTTTGTTTTTATTAATAGAAACGGTGGAAAATTATCAAACAGAGGAGTTCAATACTTATTAAATAAAACAGTTAAAAAAAATAATCTTCCTTTACAGCTGAGTCCTCATACTTTGCGTCATTCTTTTGCAACACATCTGTTAGATGCAAAAGTAGATATTCGTATAGTTCAGGAACTTTTAGGTCATAGTAATTTATCAACCACACAGATATATACTCATATAACAATAGACAGACTAAAAGAAAACTACAACAAGGCTTTTAAAAGCGATTAGATTAGCAATTAAAAGTGATAATTTGAGATATATTCATCATCATATATCAGAGTAAAGTTAAAATGTTTATTAAAACGGTATTAAATAACTAAATAATCCGATATATGTTGTAGCAAGTAATAATTTTATAGATAGCATTATTCATTTTTTCAAAAATAATAATATGATATAATTGAGTAAATTAAATTTGAATTGTTATTTCGCTTAAAGGATTAAATGTTATTTCGCTTAAAGGATTAAATGTTATTTCGCTTAAAGGATTAAATTTATTGAAAATATATGTCATTTATGCTATCATTAAAAATGGCGTTTTATTATCGCCTAATACACACATCATAGATTCGATATTCCGTGCTTGAAAAAGTTAATATCGTTAGAAGTGATGGAGGAAAACAACGGAAAGAGAGGAATTTATTAATGTCAGTTGTTACAATGCGTAAATTGTTAGAGTCTGGAGTGCATTATGGACATCAAACCAGAAGATGGGATCCCAGACAAAGATCAAACATCTATGCTGCAAAAAACGGAATTCATATCATCAATTTGGAAAATACTATTGAGAGTTTAAATGATGCATATGCAGCAATGAAGGAAATTGCCGAAAGAGGCGGAAGAGTACTATTTGTAGGTACTAAAAGACAAGCTCAAGCTACAGTTATGGAAGAAGCTTTAAGAAGCGGATCGTTCTACGTAAATCAAAGATGGTTGGGTGGAACATTAACCAACTACCGTACAATTCAAAGAAGAATCAGAAGACTGGTCGAAATTGAACAAATGGAAGAAACTGGAACAATTAACAATTATCCTAAAAAAGAAATTATCCTAATCAGAAAAGAAGCTGAAAGATTAAATAATTTTTTAGGTGGAATTAAAGAAATGAAAAAACTTCCGGATGCAGTTTTTGTAGTAGATCCACAAGAAGATAAAATTGCTGTATTAGAAGCAAAAAAATTAAATATTCCTGTATTTGGAATTGCAGATACAAACTGTGATCCAGAATTATTAGATTATCCAATTCCAGGAAATGATGATGCTATCAATTCAATCAAAGTATTAGTTGGCATCATTAATGATGCAATCGTTGAAGCGAAAGGTGGAGTTTTAGAATATGCTTATCAGACAGATGAAAATCCTGAAATTACCATGAGCGATGTAATCATTTCTGTTGCAGAAAAAGCAGCTGAAAATGAAAGAAGAAGAAGAGCAAGATACGAAGAGCAAAGAAGAAATCGTGGCTATAGAAGATACGATAGAAGAGAAAGAACTCAACCTGCAGCAGAAACTACTCCAAAAGAAGTAAAAGCAGAAGAAAGTAAAAGTGAGGAAGAATAGAGATGGCTAACTTATTAGAATTAGTAAAACAATTAAGAGACCAGACTGGTGCTGGTATGATGGACTGCAAAAAAGCTTTAGAAGCAAGTAATAACGATTTATCAAAAGCAGTTGACTGGTTAAGAGAAAAAGGTATTGCTAAATCTGTATCAAGAGATAGCAGAATTGCTGCTGAAGGTTTAGCTAATATTACTGTTGCCGGCAATAGTGCTGTATTAGTTGAAATCAACAGTGAAACTGACTTTACAGCTAGAAATGACAGATTCAAAGATCTGGTTAAAGATGTTGCAGCTGCTATTTTAGCTCATAAACCTTCTAATGTAGAAGAAGCTTTAGAAGTACCAGCTGCTGAAGGTACAGTAAGTGAATTGATTTCTGCTGTTTCATTTGCAACAGGTGAAAAGATGACTTTAAGAAGATTTGAAATTTTAGAAAAAAATGATCAACAATCGTTTGGTCAATATCTTCATCATGATGGCAAGACAGCTGCTGTTGTTGTATTAAATGGTTTAAATGAAGATGTTGGTAAACATATAGCAATGCAAGTTGCTTCAATGAAACCACAATATGTTGATAGAGCCGCAATGCCTAAAGAAATCGTCGAACATGAGACACAAGTACAAACTGAGATTGCAAAAAACGATCCAAACAATGCCAAAAAACCAGAACATATCATTGAAAAAATGGTTACTGGCAGAGTTGCTAAAGCATTACAGGAAATGTGTTTAGTTGATCAGGCATTTATCTTAGATAATGGTCTTAAAGTAGGTGCTTATTTAAAAGAAAACAACATGTCTGTAGATTCATTTGTCGTATATGTTGTTGGTGAAGGAATCGAAAAAAGAAAAGATTGCTGGGTTGACGAAGTAAATGCTGCTTTAAACTGTAAGTAAAATATTAAACACTTCTAAATTTTAGGAGTGTTTTTATTTTAAGTGTATTTTTATTTGAAAAAATAATCACATTTATCTTAAAATTTCAATTTTGGGAGAATATTAGGAATAATTAAATAGTTATTATTATTTTTTATCATTTTGTGCTAAAATATATTTAACATGTAAAATATTTATTTAGGAGGATATTATGCCATTAGTTACATCAAAAGAAATGTTTAAGAAAGCTTATGAAGGCGGTTATGCAATTGGTGCTTTCAACGTTAATAACATGGAAATCATCCAGGGTATTACAGAAGCAGCAAAAGAATGCAATTCACCTATTATATTACAGGTGTCAAAAGGCGCTAGAGCTTACGCAAACAGAACTTACTTAGTCAAGCTTGTAGAAGCTGCAATTATTGAGACAGGTTTACCTATTGTTTTACATTTAGACCATGGCGACAGCTTTGAAGTCTGTAAAGAATGTATTGATGATGGTTTTACTTCAGTTATGATTGACTGTTCATCATTACCTTTTGAGGAAAATGTCAGAATTACAAAACAAGTTGTAGACTATGCTCATCCAAGAGGGGTCGTAGTTGAAGCTGAACTGGGAACACTTGCAGGTGTTGAAGATGATGTTTCGGTTTCAAGAGAAGATTCTAAGTACACTAAACCAGAAGAAGTTGTTGAGTTTGTAGAAAGAACCGGCTGTGACTCTTTAGCAATCGCAATCGGTACATCTCATGGTGCATTCAAATTTACTCCAGAACAATGTACACTTAATGAAGAAGGTAAATTAGTTCCACCTCCACTTCGTTTTGACATTTTAGAGGAAATTCAGGAAAAACTACCTGGATTCCCAATCGTATTACATGGTTCTTCTTCAGTACCTCAAGAATACGTAAAAATGATTAATGAAAATGGTGGAAAACTAAAAGATGCTATCGGAGTTCCTGAAGAAGAGTTAAGAAAAGCTGCATCAATGGCAGTTTGTAAAATCAACATTGACTCTGACCTGCGTTTAGCGATGACTGGAACCATCAGAAAACACTTCAATGATAATCCATCTCACTTTGACCCACGTCAGTACTTGAAACCTGCTAGAGAAAACATTAAAGAAATTGTTAAACACAAAATCATAAATGTTTTAGGCTCAGATAATAAGGTTTAATGTGAAAAAGCCTCGATTTGATTCGAGGTTTTTTTTAGCTGAAAAAGGTCAAATTTACTTGACCTTTTTGTTTGTAGAAGTCTGAATCAGGGTAATTTTTTCTGCTATAACGATAATATTCCCATCATTGTTTTCTAATCTTCCTTTTAAACATACTAGACTACCTTCTGGATACTCCCTGATAGTATCATGTATTCCGCGCCATAATCGAACTTCAAACTGTTCTTTTGTATATTGCCCATCTTTGTTTTGAAAATTTCGATTCAGCTCTATATAACAGTCTCCATTAAATTTTAATGTTTGTCTGATTTCTTCGTTACTATAGATGTATCCAACTAACACTACTTGATTAATCATAAGACTCCTTTCATTTTATATTAGTACCAAAAAGTCTGTAATCCTAAATAAATTTGATATAAAGAAGAAAAAGAATTATAATGTAACAAGTGAATTGAGGTATTTTTAGACAAAATTAGATTGTATTTAATATTACCGGAAGAAAAAACTGTTGATAAATTTACTGAATACAAAATTTAGTTTGGGAGAAAAATATATGTTGCATAAAGAACTTAACAGGGCTTACAATGCCAGTTTAAAAGCACAAAATGCATTAAATGAAGTACTGTATTATCTTGAACAAGCCAAAGATTTTGGTATTTTAGATATGACTGGTGGAAAACTTATAATTTCCTTATCAAAATATAAATCAATTGAAAAAGCCAATAGTTATATTGATGAATTTACCAGGAATATGAAAACTTTTGCCAGAGAGTTATTTGATATGAGACTTCAAGGTAATTTAAAAATAGAAATTAGTAATTTTTTAAGGATTACGGATATTTATTTTGATCAAATGGCTTCGGATATGATTGTTCAAAAGAAAATTTATAATTCCTTAAAGATGGCTGAAGAATTAAAGCCGAAAGTAGACGATATAGTCCTTAAGTTAAAAGAACTTTCCGGAAATTAGAAATGATTGTTTTATTAGTCGTTTAATAGATTATAATAAATAAGAGGTGATATAGATGAAACAATATTTAGACATGTGTAAATTTGTCCTTGAAAATGGACAGCAGAGAAGTGATAGAACGGGAACTGGCACTATCTCAACCTTTGGCTATCAGACCAGATATAATTTGGAAGAAGGCTTTCCACTTTTAACAACAAAGAAAGTGTTCTTCAAGGGTATTTTGTATGAACTTTTATGGTTTATAACTGGTTCAACAAATATTCAGCCATTGGTTGAACATAATGTTAAAATATGGAATGATTGGCCATATGACAAATTTAAAAAGAGTAATGAGTTTAAAGGCGAAACAATGGAGCAGTTTATTGAAAGAATCAAAACTGATGATGAGTTTGCAGCAGTGTGGGGTGAGTTAGGACCTGTATATGGAAAACAATGGAGAGATTTCTTTGGTGTTGACCAGCTGACCAATTTGATTGAACAGATAAAGAATAATCCTTTTTCCAGAAGGCATCTGCTTGTTGCTTTTAATCCAGCTCAAGTTGATGATATGGCTTTACCTCCATGTCATGCTTTTTTTCAGTTTTATGTCAGTTCAGATGGCAAAAAATTATCATTACAACTTTATCAGAGAAGTGCAGATGTCTTTTTAGGTGTTCCATTTAATATCGCATCATATGCAACATTGTTGATGATGGTCGCTCAAGTTTGCAACTTGAAGCCTTATGAGTTTATTCATACTTTAGGTGATGTTCATATTTATAAAGATCATATTGAACAGATAAAACTTCAATTAACAAGAGAACCACGACCACTTCCAACTTTAAAGATTAATCCAGAGATTAAAAATATTGAAGATTTCCGTTATGAAGATTTTGAAATTTGTGATTATAATCCTCATCCAGCAATAAAAGGAAAGGTGAGTGTTTAATTATGTTTAGTTTCAGTGTTGCTTTTGATTCAAATCAGGGAATAGGTATTAATGGGGTTTTACCTTGGCATATTAAAGAAGAATTACAACTCTTTAAAAAGAATACTTTACATAAAAACATTCTGATGGGTCAAACCACTTATGACAAGCTACCTGGAAAATTGAAAAACAGGAATATTTTTGTTGTCTCATGGGAAGAAGCTTATCAGCCAGAGGGTGTTACAGTAGTAAGAGATTTAATTGGCTTTTTGGAAGAAAATAAAGATCATGATACTGAATATATTATTTGTGGAGGAGCATCAATCTATAATCAGGCTTATCCTTATTGTAAAAGAGGGTATGTATCAGTTATTAAAGATGAATATAAAGTAGATACTTATCTGGATTGTTTCCATTTTGAAGATTGGAACAAAGTGGAAGAAGTTGAATATGACAAATTTATATATTATTTACTGGAAAGGAAAGAAGATGGAATTAATAGATAAGACGGCTCTTTTTAAAATTAGTTATGGTTTGTATGTTTTGACTACTAATGATGGTAAAAAAGATAATGGTATGATCTGCAATACAGTTATGCAGGTTACTTCAGAGCCATTAACTGTTGCAGTAGGTATAAATAAGGCTAACTATAGTTGTGAAACAGTTCTAAAGACAAAAAAAATGAATGTCGTTACGTTAACTGAAAAATGTGATTTTTCGATCTTTGAAAGATTTGGATTTGCTTCAGGTAAAGAAAAAGATAAGTTTGAAAACCTAAAGTATTGGAAAAGTCAAAATGGATTGCCAGTATTGGTTGATATTGTTAACAGTTTTATTTCTCTGGAAGTAAAAGAGTCAATCGATTTAGAAACGCATTACTTATTTATTTGCCAGGTGACTGAAGCTAAAAGCATAAGCGATGATAATTCAATGACCTATGATTATTATCATAAATATGTAAAAAGAAAAACTGACACAACTAAAAAAGGATATGTTTGTACTATTTGTGGCTATATCTATGAAGGTGAACCTTTGCCTGAAGATTTCATATGCCCAATTTGTAAATATCCAGCCAGTGCGTTTGTAAAACTGTAAAAAAGCCAGGATTAGATCCTGGTTTTCTATAGTTTTATGGTAATAAAATCATATTTTTTTAATTGTTCAGTAATATGGGAAGAAATGATTAAGGTTCTTCCTTTTAAATTATTCATTATAAATTCCAAACATTGAAGGATATTTTTTTCATCAAGATTATTAAAGGGTTCGTCTAATATCACACAATCACTGTTTGCGATTATTGCTCTTATGATACTTACTTTTTGTTTTTGACCACCAGAGAGACTGAAAACCGGTTTATCGATGAATTCTTTGCCTAATAGCTGTACAATTATTTCTTCCAGATTTTCCTTATTATTGATGATTTTCAAGTTTTCAAGAACGCTATATTTTTCAAATAATCTCGTTTGCTGAAAACTGCAGGAAAAATTACAGTTACTTAAAACACTCCCTTTGTCAGCTTTTTGTAAACCCATTATTATGTTTAGTAAAGTAGTTTTACCAATGCCACTTTCTCCAAAAATCAAATATTTATGATCAGGGTAAAAATGATAGGAGAAGTCAGACAGGACTGATTCATCATTAAATGATTTGGTAATGTTTAACAGTTTAATCATACTTTACCTCCCAATTTATTAATCAATTGAATAATAATTTTTTCAAAAGAGTATGCAATAATAATTAGGACAAAACTATAGCTGAATAAAGAGGCACTATTTAAATAGATTTTTGAATAATATATCTGCTCACCAATAGTGTTGATGGTATTGCCAATAATTTCAGCTGTAACACTGCTTTTGAAGGCTAAAGAGCAAGCTGTACTAATTGAATTTTTTAAAAAAGGAGTGATAGATAAACGATAAATATATAAAACTTTTTTATGGAAAGAAAATCTGAAGATTTCAGCCACTTCTAATATTTCTTTGTTTACATTTTGCAGTCCTGATAAGATAGCATAGTAGAATTGTGGGAAAACTACAATAAATGAAATATAAATACTTAAATATTTAGAACCGAACCAGAGAAGAATGATTAC
Source organism: Erysipelotrichia bacterium (assembly GCA_012520255.1). GTDB lineage: Bacteria > Bacillota_I > Bacilli_A > Erysipelotrichales > Erysipelotrichaceae > UBA1783. The sequence continues at coordinate 112,108 of JAAYOQ010000017.1, forward strand.
TATTATTGAAGCGACCGGAACAGATTTTAAGATAAATAAAACAGGATTAATAAAGGACTTGAAAAAACTGATTTTATAAGAAAATATTGCGAAAAACAGACCAAATATAAAAGCTGACAAAAAACCAAAGATAGTGAAAATTACAGTTTTAAATATCGAAATCCAAAATACTTTAGTTGACAGCAAGCTGAAAAGCATGGCTAAAGTATCCGTGAAACTGGCAAATATGTACGGTTTATTTATTACACTGGCGGTTATTTCCCATAATATAAGCCAAAAGATAATTATTGAAATACTATTAAGTTTCTTTTTCATGGCAAATAATAAAAATCATCATTCGGCAAACTGCCACCTATGATATCCGGATTAAAATCTAAAAGAGTAGACAGATAACCCTGAAGTTTATTTTTCATTTCTTCAGAATCAATAAATGTAATGTTACAGTAAGGTATTGCCTTAACAGCAATATCCTCATCTTCTACAATACCAAATTCTTTAACCCACTTTCCGGCTTGAGAAACATTTGAATTGACAAAATCAATAGAATTTTTGTATGCTATTAAAAATTGCTGTATCTGTTCTTCGTATTTTTCTAAGATTTCATTTCTAACGATAGTTACACCAGTAATTAATAATGATTCATCAGATACATTATTCCAGACTTCATTTAAATCCAGACAGATTCTTAAATCTGGATTTTTATTTAAAGCTGCTGTAACGAAAGGTTGAGGCAGCAAAGCTACATAAGAATTATTGCCAGCCAGAAGGCTGAGGATTTCTGTAGCTTCACTTTTAAAGTCTAAGATGACATCATTTTCCAATCCATGTTTATTCAATAAATATCTGATGGCAATTTCTGGTGTTGCGCCCTTGCCGGTTAACAGGATTGTCTTTCCCTTTAAATCTTCAAAATCATTTATCAGATTATTATTTTCAACCAGATATAAAACAGAAAGAGTATTAATACAAATGACAGTATAATCTTTAGTTTTATTGAATAGATTACCAGCTACATTTGCTGGCAGACAGGCAATGTCACATTCACCATTCGCTAAGGCAGCTACAATGCTATCAATAGCTGTTTCAATATTAAAATGATAATTTTCATGATTATCATTGATTAATTTAACCAATCCGATAGTTGTAGGGCCCTTTAAACTATAAATATTTAAGACATTATCTTTTTCTTTTTTTTCTACACATCCAAAAAGAAATAAAATAATAATAAATATAATTAATTTCTTTTTCATATTAATTGTCCTCTTTATGATAAATTGTTTTAACCGAAACACCTTTAAGCATTCCTAACTTTCCACTTAATGAAGAAATGATATTGTTTTCTGCCTCAATTACAATGCTGATAATTGAGATGTCTTTTTCTTTATAGGGTAAACCCATTCTACCAATAATATATTGTCCAGACTCTGATAACAATTCGTTTAATTTTGCCACACTATCTTTATCAGAAACAATAATCCCGATTAAAGCAATTCTTTTCATAGATAACCTCCCATAAAAAATAACCTCGCCATAAAAGACAAGGTCAAAACATCATACAAACACTCGCCTTCTATCGCAGAACTGATCTTTGATATTAGATTTAACTAGATATTACCATATTTTTTTAAAAATATAAATATAATAATAGGAAAAATAAATAGGAAAAATACTTTCAATATTGTTATTTTAAAATACTTATATTTATGGTAAAATATGGTCGAAAAAAGGTGGGTATAATATGAGAAAATTTGATACAAAAGTACAAGATATAAAGTACAGGGTTTTAAGAGAAGTCGCTTCTTTAGCCTGGCAGGATAAACTGTTAGAAAATTTATTGGATATTCCTTCAACTATTATTCCTGGCAACAGTGCGACTATGCGTTGTTGTGTCTATAAAGAAAGAGCAATCTTATCAGAGCGTGTAAAAATAGCTATGGGAGGAGACAAAAATAATCCAAATGTTATTGAAATAATTGATATTGCCTGTGATGAATGTCCTGATGCAGGTTATGTAATAACTGAAACCTGTAGAGGATGTTTAGCTCATCGCTGTGCCGATGTCTGTAAAATGGGGGCAATTACTTTTGATGCCAACCACGTAGCTCGTATTGACAAATCAAAATGTGTTGAATGTGGCTTATGTGCCAGAGTTTGTCCGTTTTCAGCTATTGTTAATAGAGTGAGACCTTGTCAGGCGGCATGTAAAGTTAAGGCAATTTCCTTTAACGAAGATAATGCAGCTGTAATTGATGAAGATAAATGTATTCAGTGTGGTGCCTGTGTGTATCAATGCCCTTTTGGAGCCATTGACGATAAATCATACATATTAGAAGTCATTGACTTCATTAAAAACAAAGATGAAGATAATAAAGTAGTCGCGATGATAGCTCCTGCAATCGCCTCACAGTTTTCATATGCTAAGTTTCCACAAATCGTTACAGGACTTAAGCAGTTGGGTTTTGATTTAGTAATAGAAACAGCCTTAGGAGCTGATATGGTAGCTGAAAGTGAGTCTAAAGAACTGATAGAAAAAGGTTTTTTGGCTTCAAGCTGCTGTCCTGGATTTGTCAAGTATGTTGAAATAAACTTCCCAGAATTAGTGGAATATCTTTCTCATAACCTTTCACCTATGGCTTTTTTAGGAAAAAAATTAAGAGAAGAAAATCCTGACTGTAAAATTGTCTTTATTGGCCCTTGTACCGCTAAAAAACAGGAAGTCTTAAGGGAAGAAGTAAGAGATTATGTTGATACTGTTATAACATTTGAAGAATTACAGGCTTTATTTGATTCTAAAGACATTGATATTACAAAATTGGAAGAAACTCAGCTGAATGATGCTTCTTATTTTGGAAGAGTATTTGCCAGAAGTGGCGGTTTAACTGAAGCGATGGCTCAGGGTATCAAAGAACACAATAGTGATTTTGATTTTAATCCACTGGTTTGTGATGGCATTGATAGCTGTAGAATAGCCTTATTAAGAAAAAAGAATAATGTCTTAAATGCTAATTTTATTGAAGGAATGGCTTGTGATGGTGGCTGTATAGGTGGAGCTGGATGTCTTACTCATACAGATAAAAATAAAGTTGCCATCGATAGATACGGTAAACAATCACCATATAAAACTATTTCTGAAGCATTAAATAAATAGAACAGGTGAAAACTTGATGAAAAAATTATTTGTATTTATGATAGATGCCTTGTGTGCCAGTGATATTGAAAAGATGAAAGAAATGCCTAACTTTGGCAAAATTATCAATGAAGGTTCTTATGTGGCTTCACTGGAGCCAGTCTGGCCGGCATTAACTTATAGTTGCCATACTTCTATTGTCACAGGGACATATGTTGATAGGCATACAATCTGTAATAATGAGGTAATGAAAAGGGGATGTAAACCTGGAGATGTCTGGTATGGTTATAAAAGTCAGATTAAAGATCCTACTATTTTGGATTATGCCAGAGAACATGGATTAACTACCGCTTCCATTGCCTGGCCGGTAAGCGCAAAAGCCAACTACACTTATAACTGGCCAATGATTGTACCGTATAAATATAAAGATTATGACGCTGAAAAATATCTTATTGGAAATGCTACTGATAATCTTATGGAAAAGTATTTCTGGAAGTATGGTCTACATCAGAAAGGACCTGATGCCGAGTTAGACAGATTGACAATGTCGATTGCACCTGATCTGATTAGAGATTTCGGCCAGCCAGATGTAATGTTCGTTAAAATGTGTGATTTAGATACTAAACGTCATATGTATGGCGTTTATGCTGAAGAAGCTTATATTCAATTAAGAAGACATGATTTGGAATTGGGAGTACTCTTGGAATCAATCAGAAGGTATGGTGATTATGAAAATACCAACTTTGTTATTATGGGGGATCATGGTCAGACAGATATTGAGGATGTATTAAATATAAATGTTTTGCTTAAACAGGCCGGGTTTATCAGAACTGATAATAATAATGTGATGATTGATTGTGATTGTTATGCTCATTCAATGGCATTGACCTGTTGTATTGAATTAAAGAATCCTGACGATAAAGTTATGGAAAAAAAAGTTAAAGATTTTCTTCTTTCATTGAAAGATGATAAAGATATCCAATTAAGGTATGTTTATGACAAAGATGAGATGAAAAAGCATTTTAGAGTCGCAGGACCCTTTGATTTTATTATAGAATCAAACAGAGATATTTCTTTTTCAGATCGCTTGGATAGAGATACTATCTGGGCTTCAGCTGAACCTGGTAATCATAAAACAGGAATCGCAACTCATGGTTCAAGAGGAGATAGAAAAGAAACTACACTATTTATCGCCTGTGGACCTTCAATAAAGAAAGGTGTAGTTATTGATAAAGCCAGTATGGTTGATGAAGCCGTTACGATGTCTAAGATGATTGGCTTTGAGATGCCAAATACCGATGGTAGAATTCTTTATGAATTATTAAATGATTAAATTTTGTAAAATTATTAAGATTTAGAGATTTATCTAGATCTTTTTTAAGAAAACAATTACATACAATTTACATAATAGATTATTAACTATGGTATAATATTATCGGTGATAAGCGACAGTTATCATCAACCAAAAAACAAACATGCCATATTAATGGAGGTGTGATTAATGAAGACGTTGATTTTAAGCTGCAACTTTGGAGGAGGCCATAACAGTTGTGGTAATGCAATAAAAGAATATTATGAAAGTCAAAATGTTGAATGTGAAATGTTAGATGCATTATCTTTTATTAATGATCTTGTTTCGGATTTACTTAGTAAAGGACATATTACAATTTGTAACCATGCTCCGTTTATTTTTGACAAAGGTTATAAATTAGCTGAAAATAATCAGAAATTTTTTAAAGAAGATTCATTATTTTTAAAGTTGATAAGTAAAAAATGTGAAGATTTATATTACTATATAATAGATAACTATTACAGCCAGGTAATATGTACTCACGTTTTTGCAGGGATGATGATGACAAAAATAAAAAATGAATATGATTTAAAATGTAAAACCTGTTTTGTTTTTACAGATTATACCTGTCATCCAGGAACAAAATATTTGAATGTTGATTATTTCTTTGTTCCTTGCAATTATATAAATGAGGAATTACAGTACTTAGGAGTTGATAAAAATAAAATTATCACAAGTGGTATTCCAATCAAAGAAAAATTTTATCAAAATTATAATTTAAGAGACGATGGCATAAAAAATATTCTGATCTCTACAGGTTCTCTTGGTGGTGGACCACTTAAAAAGATTGTTATGGCTTTATTGAATGATGTAAAAGACGGTTATATTAAAGTTGTTTGCGGAAAAAATGATAAGTTGAAGAAGAAACTCCAAAAAGAATTTGAAGATAATCCACGTGTAGAAGTGCTTGGATTTATCAGCGATATCGATAAGCTGATGGATGAGGCTGATGTATTTATTAGTAAACCGGGTGGTATATCGACTACTGAAGCTGTAAATAAAATCTTGCCAATGTTGTTTATCAATATTATTGGGGCTTGTGAAGATTACAATAAACAGTATTTTGTTGATTTAGGTTGTGCTAAGACTTTTGATGATGTCGAACATTTATCAAAAGAATGTTACAACTTATTGAATAATCCAGATCAATATAATGAAATTACCGCAAATCTGAAAGTTTTAAAGAAGTATAATAGTGCTAAAATTATTTTTGAAACAATGGCTAACTAGTCATTGTTTTTTTGTTATAATTAATTAAAGAGGTGCTAACTATGAAAAATATGTTTAAATACTTTTCAGTAATAGTAATATTGGTTCTTGTTTTAAGTGGATGTAATTTTATAAAAAACGTTGAAGAAAATCCAATTGATCCCAATTATGAATCTGGTTTGTCACAACAGGAACTATTTTCATATTTAAACAAGCCAATAGGGTACAGAGAAGACAAGGTTGATAATTATATCTATTTTACTTTTTATTTAGATCATAAAGTTGAATATTCATTTTCTAATGAGGAAATAATTTATAAAGGAAATGTTATCGATTTTACCTATCTGGGCAAAAACCATTTTGAAATCAGTTGCCAATTTGATCCTGAAGATGATCAAAACTTTGCCAGCTTTGTTAAGACATTTGATATTTGCTTTGAAGAAAAGAATCCGGATAGAATTGAGATTTCATTTGATGGTAATACTTACAGTCTTATAGATGATATCGGTTTTGATTATGGTGGCTTGATGTTATCGTTGCAGTTGTATAGAGCTTATTTTGTTGAATTCACCGATGCAGTTTTATATGTCAGCTTTTATGATGGTAATCAATTTTATTATGATAATGGTTCAAAAGTTCTTACTGGAACTGTAGATAATATAATATATCTAGGTAAGGATGTTTATGATGTAAGCATTAAAATATCAGATGGAGAAAATCAATATCATAATCCGTTTTTATTGACATATTCATCATCATATCCGGAAAAAATATTCATAGAATTAGAAGAATTCGGATTGGTAGAAATGCAAGCTGATAAGGGTCGGGATACTGTTGATATTTTAACGATTTTAAATAATGATGGGCCTTTTAAAGAAGTAAATGGTAAAAACATTAGAATTTTTGACGTTGATAATTTTTATTACATTAAAACAAATATCAACGAAGATTATTTATTAAAAGGGATTATAACATTATTTGATTATTGTGGTAGAGGTATATACAGTATGACTGTTCAATTTTCTATTGATGATGATTTAGAAAATATAGAAAACAAATACGATATAGAAGTCACATTTGAATATGATGAACAAGAAAAAATTCTAAAAATTAAGGAATATGATATCTTAAGAATGATAAAAGAAAACTACATCTTTAAACCAAAATAGAAGTACCAGCTTCTATTTTTAATCTATTTTTTGTAATTGAGTTGATACGATATCTTTATTATGGTCGCTATAAGTAAGCGTAATGATATTGTTTTGATAATATATAGAGTCAATTAATCCAGATTCTAAATTAGTTACAGGACAATTCATTTGCCTGCTGGTTAAAGCTAATTTAGTTTTTTTATTTTTTAAAACATCAGAAGAAATATAGATAATAAAACCTGAACAGATAATCTGCTTTTCAAGGTTGAATAAAGAAAACTTATTATCGATGATTTCTAAAAAAAATATCTCTGATTTATATTGTCCATTTAATTCATACATAATACAATTCCCATTATAAAATAACTTTAGCATAATTCTTTTTCCCTTTGAAGTCTCTTTAGTTGAACGTAATTCAATTATGTTATAATTGAAAAGTAAAAGGTGGATTATATGGAAGATAAAGCATACCTGTGTATTGATTTGAAATCTTTCTATGCATCAGTAGAGTGTGTTGAAAGAGGATTAGATCCAATGACAGCCAACTTAGTGGTTGCTGATAGTGAAAGAACGGATAAGACAATCTGCTTGGCAGTCAGTGTAAATATGAAAAAGTCAGGTGTTAAAAATAGATGCCGTCTTTTTGAAATACCCAAAAATATTGATTATGTTATTGCGCCACCTCGAATGCAAAAATATATCGATTATTCATGTGCAGTGTATGATTTATATCTAGACTATTTTTCTAAAGATGATGTGTATGTATATTCGATTGATGAATGTTTTATTGATATTACCCCATATTTAAATATTTATAAAAAAACCCCAAGAGAAATGGCAGAATTTCTATTAAAAGAAATAAGTAGAAAAATCGGAATCAGAGCAAGTTGTGGTATAGGCACAAATCTGTATCTGACAAAAATTGCTTTAGATATTACAGCCAAAAAAGCTGATGATTTTATTGGTGAATTAAATCAGGAAACTTTTAAAGAGACTTTATGGAACCATCAGCCATTGACTGATTTCTGGCGTATTGGACCAGGTACACAACGAACCTTAAATAATATTGGTATTTATACAATGGGCCAGATTGCCTGGGCGAGTGAAGAAAAACTTTATGAAGTTTTTGGTATTGATGCGGAACTTCTGATTGACCATGCCTGGGGTATTGAACCGGTAACCATTGCTGATATAAAAGAATATCAACCTAAAAGTAATTCTATATCTCAAGGGCAGGTATTAGCTAAAGACTACAGTTATAAACAGGCTGAGATTATAGTTAAAGAAATGATGGATTTACTTTCATTACAGCTTGTTGATAAGCAATTATATACTTCCAATATCTCTTTAATGATTGGTTATAGTAACAGATATAATTTAAAAGGCTCAACAGGAAGTCTGACTTTAGATTTTGATACCAACAGTGACACTGTTCTGATAGAAAATGTAGTTAAATTATATAGTCGATTAGTAAATAAATCAGCAATGGTTCGAAGAGTAACTGTTTCCTGCAATAAACTAACAGCTGATCCGGTTAGCTTTGTGCAGAGTAACCTTTTTGAAGAGATAAGTCAAAAGGATATCGAAAAAGATAATGCAGCCCAAAAAGCAATTATAGAAATAAAGAAAAGATTTGGTAAAGATGCCATACTTAAAGGTATGAACTTTGAAGAAGGTGCAACTACCAGAGAAAGAAATCATCAGATAGGAGGGCATAAAAGTGGCAAGTAAACCTAAAAATAAAATGAGTATTTCTAATAGAGCTAAACAATTTATGCCTTTTAGTGCTTTATCCGGTTTTCAAGAAGCTTTAAAACAGGTTGAGATTAAAAAAGAAAGGGTTGAGAAAATAGAATTATCGCATTCACAGAAGGAAAGATTAAATCAGATTATCAAAGAATTAAAGCCGGATGATGAAATAAAAGTTGAATATTATGATGGTAATAGATACCAATTTGTTACAGGGTTATTTAAAAAGACCGATGAAATATATTCCAATTTGTATATCGGAAAAGAAGTAGTTGATATTGAAGCTATAAAGGATATTGAAATTTATTAGTAAAATAATCTAATAAAATATTCTTTACATTATTGATATGAATTATACGTTTGTTATAATTATAAATGTAAAGAATTTTTTTCTAGTAGAACACATCGTTAAAATGAAGTTTTTGAAGTGAACACATTTGATGATGGATGCTTTAGCAGTGTCATCGGTATAATTAATTGAACTTCTTCCAATGATAATAAAAAGTATCACTTTTTGAGTATTAGTGAAGGTATCAAATATAAAAATTTTATGGACACATATTTGCTTGGCTTCTGATTAGAAATCCGAAACTGTTAGAAAAAATAATTAAAGAATTGATAAAATTGATTAATAAAACAAAATTTGAATAATGTGATAAAAATTATTGAAAAAATGGTAGTTGGATATTTTAAAAATCAGATGAAATATACTATAATATTCCTGTTGGACAATTATCGATATTGAATCTTTCAAGGCTGTGAGGTATAAAGGTGAACATTATAAGTAGAACAACAGAGTTGGATAAACATCTGATAAAACCATATTTAAAAAAAGATAGTATTACCGTTGACATGACTGCGGGTAATGGTAATGATACTTTGTTTCTGGCTTTAAATAGTAAAAAGGTATATGCATTTGACATTCAACAGGTTGCTATTGAAAAAACAGAAGAATTATTAAAAGAAAACTGTTTGGATAATTATGAATTGATTTGTGATTGTCATAGTAAAATAGATAATTACATTAATGAATCAATAGATGTTTTTATTTTTAATTTTGGTTATCTTCCAAAAGCTGATAAAATAATCACTACAATTGCCGAAACCAGTTTAAAAGCTCTGGAGAAAACTTTAGAACTTCTTAAAATCAATGGCTTAATATGTATGACTTTGTATCACGGACATAAAAATGGAGAAATTGAGAGAAGAGAAATATTAAGTTATGTTGAAAAACTTGATTTCAGTAAGTACTATGTTCTGTATATCATGCCTATTAATCAGAAAAACTGTCCACCAGAAATGGTTTTGATTACTAAAAGGAAATAAGATATGAAAAAGACTTTATTGGTATTATTTATTTTTATATTGATTGGATGTTCAGCCTTTCACGAGCATCAATATTCGAAAGCCAATTATCAGCAGCCGGCTATTTGTAAAATATGTCAAAAAGAGGCAGGTTTTCCTTTGCAACCGGACTTTATTAAATACAATATAATTTTAAATATGGAAATTGGAAAGAGTTATCAACTGGAAACTGTATGTAAAGATGACAAAACGATTTATACTAATGCTACAGTACAGGTGATGGAATATATTAAAAACTATCAAAATGACAATTATATAAATAATGATGATTATCAATGGAAAAGAGTAGTTTTAAAACTTAGTTTTGATGATGATAATATAGTAGAAAATGGAGTTTCCGTTAATTATCTGACGACTAATTATTATAATATTGGTCAATATGTTTCAACCTATAATTATAATTACGATGAATCATATTATGAATTTACAGTTAATTACTATGGGATAGATTATCTTGATTGTAAATTAATTATTTCCACAGTCAATGTTGATTGGCAAAGTGTTGATAACCGATATATAAAGGAATATATATTTACTTTTGATTTTAATGTTCCCAAAGACTTCGATGGTATAGTAGTAGGTGTCAGAAATGCAGCAATAGATTCTGGTAGTTACACTTATTTTTACGAATATTATGATAGTGAGCAATTTTTATTGTTTAGATTGGATTAGTATATGGAAATTACGTATTTGGTAGAAGAAGATATTATAAAAGAAAAGCCAAAAAAAGAAAATAAATTGGTCGGTATTTTAATGATGCCGCTGGTTATTTTCTATTTAGAATCAGCTACCAGATTTTTCTGTTTTGGTTTTTCAGTTAATAAGTCATTTGTTTTTATATTGCTTTTTTCATTGTCGTTTGGACTGTTGTTAAGCAGTGTAATTATGTTATTTAAAAAAAGAAACTTTGTGATTGGTTTGCTTTTATTACTTTTGATTTTATTTTATGGTTTTAATATTGTCTATCACTCCATATTTCATTCTTTTTTCAGCTGGTCTACTTTATTTATGGCTACTGATATTACCGATTTCTACCGAGAAGCAATAGCTGGAGTTATTGATGCTTTACCAAAAATAATAACTATATTAATACCGTTGGTCTTATTTTTGCTGTTTAAAAAGAAAGTTAGATTATTTGAAAGTTTCAGTAAGAAACATTTGCTGGTCTTTGTTGCTGCATTTTTATCAGCCACATTAACACTATCATTAATTACTTTGATCGATAATAATAAAAAACAGCTGTTAGCTTTGCAATTGGACTATTCAGAAGTAGTCAAAAGTTTTGGTTTAGCAATAGCCAATATTGAAGAAGGTCGTGAATTAATTTTTGGCGCTCCGAAAATAGAAGTGAAAAATCCTTATGATGTAATAATAACCCTAAGTAATCAGAGCGATGTAACTTTGGATATAGATCGATTGATTTTTTACAATACTTTAAATATTGATTTTGATAAACTGATTAAAAATGCCCCAAATGACACAATTAAAAAGATGCATGAGTATTTTTCTTTGAACCCTGCCAGTGATAAAAATGATTTTACAGGTTATTTTGCTGGTAAAAATCTTATCTTTTTAACCTTGGAAGGATTCTCATCTGAAGTAATTATTCCGGAATTAATGCCAACATTATATAAAATGGCCACTGAAGGATTTGTTTTCACCAATTCTTATAGTGGACAGTGGGGTGGTTCGACTGCTTCGGGAGAATATGCAAATTTAACTGGCAATTTTTATACATCGGCATCGTGTCTAAGAAAATCAGCCTCTACCAATACCTATAGTGCCATGGGTAATATGTTTAAAAGAAGTGGGTACAATACTTATGCTTTTCATAATTGGTATGGAACATATTATGATCGTGATAGTTCACATCCAAATTTTGGTTATAAATATAAAGCTTATAAGATGGGTTTAAATTTAAAATATTATTGGCCTACAAGTGACTATGAAATGGCAACAATAACAATTGACGACTATCTCAATTCGAATAAGCCGTTCCATGTTTATTATTTAACGTTATCAGGTCATACCAACTACACCTGGGGTGGAAATAACATGGCAGCCAGACACCGCAACGAGGTACAGAATATCGGTATAACTAACGAAAATGTAAAAGCGATAATTGCCTGCAATATGGAAGTGGAAAATATGCTTACCTACCTGGTAGAAAAATTAGATGCCGCAGGTAAACTGGAAGACACTGTATTTGCGATGAATTGCGATCATTATCCTTACGGATTACCTGATGCAGCATTAGCAGAGTTATATGGTTTAGAAGCTAAAGATATTCGTGCAAATATCGAGTTATATAAAAATCAGTTTATTCTGTGGTGTGCAAGCATGGAAAAACCAATAGTTGTCGATACTCCTGTTGCTGCATATGATATAGTTCCAACCTTGGCAAATCTTTTTGGCTTAGAGTATGAGTCAAAAGTAATTACCGGTACTGATGTTTTCTCCAGCAAAGAAAATATCGCTATTATCAATACCTTGACGGGAAGTGGAGGGAACTGGAACTGGAAAACCATTCAAGGGACCTATTATTCAGTTACCAGGAAATTTGTAAAGTCTGATAATTGTACATTAGAAGATGATGAAATTGAAGGATATGTTGCCTCAGTAAATAACCGAGTAAATGCCATGAGGAAATACTCTATGGATATACTGGATTATAATTATTATAGTTATTTATTTGATAGCAACGGTAAACCTAGATATTCAAAAGAATAAATTCGAAATTATCAATTGATAATAATTTTAAAATTATCTATTGATAATTTTTTTATATATAGTATACTGATATTGATGAAGGAAAATAAAAATCATTACATATTAAAAAAAAGAAAAACTATTAAGACTTTCAGAGGGGTAGAAGTAGAATATAATGAAAGTTATTATATCAATACTGATACCAATGAAGAAGTTTATTTTAGAAGTGCGGAAAAGGAAAATAATAGAGAATTAATTGAAGCTTATAAAAAGCAGGTAAATTTACTAACATCAAAAGAAATAAAAGAAATAAGAAAAAAATATAAATTGACTCAAAGAGATTATTCGTTTGCTTTAGGATTGGGTGAAATTACAGTTCATCGATTTGAAAAAGGTTCTATTCAATCTGATGCAGATAATCAACTAATGATTTTATCTAACAATCCGAAGCACCTGATCAATATGTTGGATGATAACAGTGAACGATTCACTAAGGAGAGATATAACAAGATTCGAAAAAGGTTGCTTGAACAGATAGCCTTAAAAGAACATCAGATAGTAAAATTTGATATTGAAGAGTTAAGACAATACAAAATTGTCACCACTGATATTGAGGATATAGTTGTTTATATTGTTAATAATTACAATGCTTCCACAATTGATCAAACGACAATCAATCAACATAAATTACATAAAGTATTATATTTTCTGCAAGGATTATCACTGTATATTTATAAAAGACCTGTATTTGTAGAAGATATATATACATCAGCTCAAGGTCCATATGTTAAAAAGCTGAAAGCGAAATATGGTGGCAATGAAGTGAATGTTGAAAAAGAAAAAGTTTATCTGAATATGGCAACTCATAAATTGGTTGATTTAATTTTAGAAGCATATGGTAAATATGATAGTAGTTATTTATGTAAATTGACACTTGAGGAATTTGAATTCAATGGTCGCGAAGAAAGAATTAGTAACGAACAGTTAAAAAATTATTTTACGAAAGTTTATGAACAGAAATAAGGAGAAAACTATGAAAAATATCAAAAAATTGACGATATTGCATTCAAATGATTTGCATGGAGATTTTTTAGCCGAACGTATTGATGAAAAACTGGTAGGTGGAATTTCGCTTTTATCAGGTTACGTTAATCAAACAAGAGAAGAAAATGAAAACGTCATATATGCAATTGCTGGAGATATGTTTAGAGGCTCTGTAATAGATTCTGAGTATCGAGGCATTTCTACTATCGAGATTATGAATGCCTTAGCTCCTGATGTTGTCGCAATTGGCAATCATGAAGTCGACTATGGAATTGCTCATTTACTATTTATTGAAAAATGTGCAAAATTCCCTATTATTAATGCTAATATGTACATCAAGACTAACGGCGCCAGATTATTTAAACCTTATGAAATTATTGAAATGGATGGTATGAAAATACTCTTTATTGGCATTGTTACTGAAAGTGTTCTAGCTTCAGCTAAAAAAGAAGGACTGATAGGAACCATTATCAATACCGAAGATGCCGCAAAAGAGGTAGGTAAGATTTGTAATGCTTTCAATGGAATAGATATTGATTTTACTGTTTTGCTTACTCATATTGGTTTTGAAGAAGATAAGAAATTAGCCAAGATGTTAAAACCCGAATGGGGAGTAGATTTAATTATAGGTGGTCATACTCATACAGTGTTAGAAAAGCCTGAGATTATTAATGGCATTCCAATCGTTCAGGCCGGTATGGGCACCGATGCAATCGGAAGATTTGATATTGATGTTGACACAGATAATAACTGTATTGATACTTTTACCTGGAAGTTTATTCCAATTACCGATAAAAACTGTCCAAAAGATTATCAGATTGAAGATTTGATTTTGGGATATAAAACTGTTACTGATTTAAAATATGGCCGAGTAGTATCAAAATTTAAACATGTATTAACCCACCCGAAAAGAAATCAAGAAACTTCTTTAGGGAATCTGACCGCTGACATTATCAAAAACTCTTTAGGATTAGATTTAATGTTATTTGGTTCAGGAGCAATCAGAAGCACTGAGTTAGGTCCAATTGTCACCTTTGGAAAACTGACTGAATGTTTCCCGTATGCTGGTCAGGTTTATCAGGTTAATGTTACCGGTGACCAGCTAAGGCAAATGCTGCTTTATGTTTTAAGAGATGAAGCCTGGACAGGTCATACTGAATTTTATCAGTTTTCAAAGGGGATAAAACTTGTTTACTCAAAATCAAAAAATGAATTTGATTTAGCTGAATTAAATGGTGATAGTATTCAAGGTGACAAAGTGTTCAAAATAGGAATTCAGGAATTTCATTATATGAATTTTAATGATTTCTTAGGATTAGATATCAAAGAAACTTACATAAATGGTAAACCAAGAGTTATCACAACAAGTGATTTCGATGTATTGAATGAATATTTGTCTTCACACAACGTTGTTGATAGTGCTGTAGAAGGGCGCTTGATCGTTGTTGAATGATATATGTAAAATTAATTAATAAGTAAAGGAGATGTATTTATGGGACTTATTAGAGCTGGATTAAGTGCTATTTCAAGCACAATGAGAGATCAATGGAAGGAGTACTTCTATTGTGAAAGTATGGATGATGATGTATTAGTTGTTAAAGGAACAAAACAGATTAATGGCTTATTCTCTAGCAATAGAGGAAGTGACAACATTATTTCTAATGGTTCAGGTATCGTTGTCAACGAAGGACAATGTATGATTATTGTCGATAACGGTCAGGTTGTTGAAGTTTGTGCTGAACCTGGTGAATTTACATACGATACTTCAAGTGAACCATCATTATTCCATGGTGATTTAGGTGATGCAATCATTAAAACTTTGGAGACAATAAAAAATCGTTTTGAATACGGTGGCGAAATAGGAAAAGACCAAAGAGTTTATTATTTCAATACAAAAGAATTAATGGATAATAAATTTGGAACTCCTAATCCAATCATGTTTAGAGTTGTGGATTCAAAGGTAGGTTTAGACCTTGATGTTTCTATCAGAATGGCTGGTGTATATTCTTATAGAATTGCTGATCCAGTATTGTTCTATACTAATGTAACTGGAAATGTCGCAAATGTTTTCACAAGAGATGAAATTGATAATCAGTTAAAGAGTGAATTCTTATCAGCTCTACAACCGGCGGTAGGAAAATTAAGCGCTTTAGAACTGAGACCTAATGAAATTGTTAATCATAATTTAGAGTTAGAACATTATTTAAATCAGGCACTGTCAACCAAATGGGGCCAATTGAGAGGTCTTGAAGTTGTAAATGTAGCTATTTCAACTGTTACTTTACCTGAAGAAGATGCTAAAGCTATCAAAGAAGCTCAACTTGAAAGCAGATACGCTGATGAAGGTTTGGCAAGAGGAGCAATGGTTGAGGCAATTAAAGATGCAGCTAAAAATCCAAGTGGCGCGATGACAGGAGTAGTTGGCATGGGTACTATTGGTAGTGCAGCTGAAGGTTTAGCTGGACTGTTTAAAGGTGGAAAGAAAGCTGCTGCTGATGGCTGGACATGCAGCTGTGGAAAAGTCAATGATGGAAACTTCTGTTCTAATTGTGGCAAATCTAAACCAACAGTTGGCTGGAGCTGTACATGTGGAACAGTCAATGATGGAAATTTCTGTTCTAATTGTGGTAATAAAAAACCTTTATAGGAGATTTTAAATGGGTTTGTTTGATAAGAAGTATTGTGGTGCCTGTGGTAACCAGATAAAATTTCTTGGTGGCAGAAAAGTAGACGATGGAACAATCTGTAAAGACTGTAATAACAAACTTTCTCCATATTTCACAGGCAGAAGAAAAACCAGCTTAAATGATATTAAAGAGCAACTTGCTTATAGAGAAAATAATGCCAAAGAATTATTGTCGTTTAATGCAACCGGTGTTGCAGGAAAAGGTCCGAAAGTATATGTCGATGCTAATAAGGGAAAATTTATTGTCTCAAAAACAAGTGACTATATTAAGGAAAACTGTGACATTATTGATTTAAGCAGTATTATTGCTTTTAATACCAAAATTGATGAAGACAAAGAAGAAATATTCGATGTCGATCAGGAAGGAAAAAGTGTCTCTTTTAATCCGCCAAAATATGAATATGAATATGATTTTGAAGTTGAAATAACTTTGAACCATCCATTTATCGAAGAAATAAATTTCTCTTTAACAGGATTGAAACCGAAAGATCCTAATTCAGCAGATTTCAAAGAAAAAGAAAAAATCTTAGGTGACATATCAGAGTTATTAATTGGAAAAAGAGTTGACATTGATAAAAGCAGTATAACAATAGCTGATACTACAAATATGCCGAGACAATTTTTTGGAGCAATTAGAGGTAAAAAAGAGTCTGTTGCCGGTAAGTGGTATTGTCCGAAATGTGGTATGGCTAATACTTCAAATTTCTGCATGCAGTGTGGAACTAAAAAGCCAGCAATGGGTCCTAAATTCTGCCCTGACTGTGGATATAAATTTGAAGAAGGAAAAACTGCTAAGTTTTGTCCACAATGTGGAAAGAAATTTTAATTGATAAAGAAATAATCAGGGGGTTTTTTGGCAATGCTGAGGTTTTTTAAGACATTAGGTTGCCAAAAAAAACCTAATGTTACTGATGAAGATGTTGTTGGTTTAAGTATTTCGTGTGCACATATGGCTTTTAGTTATTCTTATAATTTTAAAATATATGCTAAAGACGATAAGACATTATTTACTTGTGATTGTTCAATTGACAGAAATGATTATAACGACACTAGAGTATCATGTGAAAATGTACAGATTGATAAAAGATATTTTGATCTGCTTATCAAGATACTTAAAACCGAGAATATAACTGAAAAGGTATTTAGATATAAGAAAAAGATAAACTGGCTTTTTGTGAAGGATAAAACAGAATACAGAATTACTTTATTTTTTAATAATAAGGAATTAAAAACAGCTTCGTTACATTTTGAGAAAGTATATGATTTATTAAAACAATTAGCTGGTTTATATGCAACGGAGGTTACTTATGAGTAATTTAAAACAATATAAGTGTCCAAGTTGTGGTGGTCCAATTAATTATGATGTAACAAGTGGAAATCTTAAGTGTCCATATTGTGATTCAGAATTTGAAATTGACACCTTGCAAGGATATGAAGAAGATTTAAAAAATACGGTTGAAGAGGAATTGAATTGGCTAGATAAACCGGGTTTAGATTGGACTGAAGAAGAACAGTCTAATTTGCGCCATTATGTTTGCGATAGTTGTGGTGGTGAAATTATTGCTGATGTAAATACAGGGGCAACAAGATGTCCTTATTGTGGCAATCCAGTTATCGTTCCACAAAAGTTTAGTGGTAATCTGAAACCCGATTTAGTAGTTCCTTTTAAAATTAAAGAAAAACAGGCTAAGGAAGCTTATAAAGAACATTTAAAAGGTAAACCACTATTACCTAAATACTTTAAGGATGAAAATCGCATTAATGAGTTAAAAGGAATATATGTTCCATTCTGGCTTTATGATGCAGAGGTAGATATGGCTGCTAGATATCGAGCAACCAGAACCAGAAGCTGGTCTGATTCTAATTTAATTTATACTGAAACCAGCTATTATTCAATCTTCAGAGCTGGAGAAATCGGTTTTGATAATGTTCCTGTAGATGGCTCAACAAATATTGATGATGCATTAATGGAATCAATTGAACCTTTTGATATAAGTGAAGCAGTAGATTTTAAAACAGCTTATTTAGCTGGATATTTAGCTGACAAATACGATATTTCTGCTGAAGATAGTGAAAATCAGGCTAATCAGAGAATTAGAAATAGTGCTGAAACAGCCTTAGCTTCTACAGTCAGAGGTTATGACAGTATCGTTCTTGAAAGTATGAATATGAGTTTAAATAATCATACGGTTAAATACTGTCTGTTGCCTGTTTATATTTTAAATACCACTTACAAAAATGAAAAATATACCTTTGCGATGAATGGACAAACTGGAAAAATGGTTGGTGATCTTCCTATTGACAGAGGTCTGTATGCTAAATATTTTGGCATTATATTTTTGATAGTATCTGTGATAACTTACATTATCCAGATTTTGATATAGGAGGGTAGTAAGATGAAAAGAATTATTAAGTTTCTGTTAATAGCATTTATTATTACCTTAACTTTTTTGCCAGCCTTTACTATATTAAAAGCTGAGCACCCTGATCGTGTAATTGATGAAATGGGACTTTTGAGTGAAAGTGAAAGAGAAGAATTACAACAGTTGTGTGATGAAATTTCTGAAAGACAGAATGTCGATGTAGTAATAGTTATTTCTGATGTTTTTACCTATGATAACAGGGTCCAGGAAGCTGACGATTATTATGATTATAATGGTTATGGCATGGGAGAAGATTATGCAGGAAGTTTGCTATTAGTTGGAAAAGATGAAGAAGGATACTTTGTCTATATAACTACCTGTGGATATGGTATCGATTGTTATTCAGATTACGGCATTGAACATCTAATCGATGTAATTGTGGAAAACTATGATGGAGGAAATGACTGGTTCAGTGGTCTAAAAGCTTATGTTAATAGATGTGATGAGCTAATTGATATGGCTAATAATGGTGAACCATATGATATATATTATCCAGAACCAGAACCAGAACCTTCTAATCCAGCAGTTGAAGCAGCTAAATCAGCTGGTTTATCAGCTGGAGCAGGTGGAATTGCCGCTTTAATAGGGACAACTTTACTTAAAAGTAAAAACAAGAGTGTCTATCATAGACGTGAAGCTAAAGATTATGCAAGACCGGGTTCATTCAATTTATTCAATCATAGAGATTTGTATTTGTTTTCCAGAACAACTACTGCTGTTCGTCCAAAAAGTACTTCCAGTGGAAGCAGTGGCAGTAGTGGGGGTGGTTATAGGGGTGGTTCAAGTACCCATACATCAAGTTCTGGTAGAAGCCATGGCGGAGGAGGTAGAAGACTATAATGGAAAAAACTTTTACATATGAAAGATTACCTAAAAATGTTGAAGAATTAAAAGCGCTTTCTGATTTACATGATGAATATGAAGTAGCAAGTTTAGTAGTATTGGTATTAGCAGCTTATGAGCATGATGTTGAAGAAATGATAAAGATGTATGACTATATAAATGGTCCAACTGATGTAAGCAAATATCAAAGACAATTTATTGATGATAGATTAAAAGGTAAAGAGTATGTTGCCAGAAGTTACTTTAACGGAACTTCACCACAAAACAACTATACTCCTGATATTCCTTATTCTGTTACTGTCAGAGATAATCCATATTCTTATGATCAGCAAGGATATGTAACTTTATTTATTACTTCAAGTGGAGCAGATAGTGATAGAAAAGTACAATTGAGAAAAAAAGGCGATCAATATTACTTATGGGAGTGCCATCTATGGCCTGATATAAGAATTCCTGTCAAAGATGATTCATGGGCTTAAAAAATAGAAAAAAAGCGATGTCTGAAATAATCGCTTTTTCTATTTGTTTTCTCTAAATAAAAAATATAAATAACAAAATATATTTTATTTGGGTAATTGTATTCTTTACTACCTTGATTGTTTATATTATAATGAAAAGAGTGAAAATAAACGAAAGTTTAAACGAAATAGGAGGAATTTATGTACAAAATTGTGTCAAGAAGAGAATTAAACAATTCAGTAACACAACTTGAAGTTTTAGCGCCACTGGTTGCTAAAAAGGCAAAACCTGGTCAATTCATAATATTGAGAGTTGATGAAGTTGGAGAGAGAATTCCATTAACTGTAGCGGGAACAAATCCTGATAAAGGAACAGTTAAGATTATTTTCCAGGTTGTAGGTGGAACTACTGAAAAATTAAATCATGTGATGGAAGGCGAGTATATTCAAGACTTTGTAGGACCGCTTGGAACACCAAGTGAATTAGATGGTTTAAATAAAGTATGTATTGTTGGTGGTGGAGTTGGATGTGCAATTGCGTTACCTACTGCTGAAGCTTTACATGAACTGGGAGCAAATGTAACAAGTATTATAGGTTTTAGAAATAAAGATATTGTAATTTTAGAAGATGAATTTAAAGCCTGCTCAGATAAGTTAATCGTTACTACTGATGATGGCAGTTATGGTTATCATGGTAATGTAACTGCACCATTAAAAGAAATGTTAGCAGCTGGCGAAACGTTCGATAAAATAATTACCATTGGGCCTATTATTATGATGAAATTTGTGGTTGAAACAGCAAAAGAATATAACATTCCTTGTACAGTAAGTATGAACCCTATTATGATAGATGGTACCGGAATGTGCGGCGGGTGTAGATTAACACTTAACCAAAATGGTAAAAGAGTTACAAAATTTGCTTGTGTTGATGGTCCAGACTTCGATGGTTATGAAGTAGATTTTGATGAAGCAATGGCCCGTTCAGTAATGTATTCAGATTTTGAAAAACATGCATATGAAAAGACGTGTAACTTATTTAAAAAGGAGGTTCAATAATCATGGCAATTATTCCTAATAAAAATCCAATGCCAGTTCTTGATGCTAAGTTAAGAAGTACCAATTTTGAAGAAGTAGCTTTAGGTTATTCGGAATCAACTGCGGTAGCTGAAGCTGAAAGATGCATTAACTGTAGAAATAAACCTTGTGTTGCTGCCTGTCCGGTCAATATTCAGATTCCTGAGTTTATCATGAAGGTCAAAGATAGGGATTTTGAAGGTGCATATCAGATAATTTCTGAATCTTCATCTTTGCCAGCAGTTTGTGGTCGTGTTTGTCCACAGGAAACTCAATGTGAAGGCAAATGTACTTTAGGAATCAGATTTGAACCAGTTGCTATTGGTAGATTGGAACGTTTTGTTGCCGACTATCATTTGAAAAATGCCAAAGAAGACCCTGTTAAACCTGAATCTAACGGTAAGAAAGTTGCAGTAGTAGGATCTGGTCCAGCAGGATTAACCTGTGCTGGTGATTTAGCTAAAAAAGGTTACGATGTAACGGTTTATGAAGCATTACACATGGCTGGTGGTGTTCTGGTTTATGGAATTCCTGAATTCAGATTACCAATAGATATTGTAACAAAAGAAGTTGAAGTATTGAAGAAGTTAGGTGTTAAAGTTGAAACAAACGTTGTTATTGGCAAAACTTTAACTATTGATGAATTATTAGATGATATGGGCTTTGAAGCAGTATTTATTGGCTCAGGTGCAGGATTGCCTAACTTTATGAATATTCCTGGTGAAGGATTAAAAGGCGTTTATTCAGCAAATGAATATTTAACCAGAGCAAATCTGATGAAAGCTTATAGCGAAGATGCTGATACTCCTATTTCTAAAGGCGGAAAAGTAGCTGTTGTTGGTGGTGGAAACGTCGCAATGGACGCTGCAAGAACTGCTTTAAGATTAGGGGCAGATAAAGTGTATATTGTCTATCGTCGTTCGATGGAAGAACTTCCAGCTAGAGCTGAAGAAGTTGAACATGCTATTGAAGAGGGAATTGATTTCAGATTATTAAACAATCCTGTAGAAATTTTAGGCTACAATAATCCTGAAGATCGAAGAGATCCTAAGAATGGATGCGTTGTTGGTATCAAATGCATCAAGATGCAATTAGGTGAACCGGATGAAAACGGTAGAAGAAGGCCGGTACCTATTGAAGGCAGTGAATTCATATTGGATGTCGATACAGTCGTTATGGCTATCGGCACTTCACCAAACCCATTAATTAAAGATACAACTGAAGGCTTAGAAGTTAACAGATGGGGTGGTATCATTGTTAATGAAGAAAATTTAACAAGTAGAGAAGGTGTTTATGCTGGTGGAGATGTGGTTACAGGTGCTGCAACAGTTATTTCAGCTATGGGCGCCGGTAAAGTAGCTGCTCAGGGAATTGATGATTATTTAAGTAATAAATAGCTAAAACAAAGTGTATGTTGATACTAAAAACATACACTTTTTTTTATGAAAAACAGCATCTGGTTGCATTCTTTTATTACTTATTCTTTTGTGATATACTTTAAAAGGTGAGTAAATGTATGGAGTTTTTTGTCACAATTGATCAGTTTGAAGGACCGTTAGATTTGATGCTGCATCTGATAAAAGAAAAGGAATTAGATCTTTTTGATCTGGATATAAACATTCTAACTGAACAGTATATTGAATATCTTCATGCAATGGAAAAAATGAAGTTAGATATTGCCAGTGAATATCTAGTAGAATTGGCATCATTAATTGAATATAAAAGTAAAAAGCTTTTGCCTAATGTTGAGGCTGAATTAGATGATAATTATCAGCAGCAACAGGAAGTTGATTTAGTAAATCGTTTAATTGAGTATAAAAAGTTTAAAGAAGTCACGGTGATTTTTGATGATTTATACCAACGAAGAAGTTTAAAATTTGATAAACCACAGTCTGAAATTGTTAATCAATGGATTGATATAAATGAAAACTACGAAAGCACCAGTGCTTATGAATTGATTAAAGCGATGAACAGATGTTTGAAAAGATTTCAGTTAGCTCAGCCTTATGAAGTTAACATTACTCAAAAAAGAATCAGTATTGATGACAGAAAGAAACAGTTGAAATTTAATATAAATAAATTTGATGAAATCTTCACTTTAAATAATACTATGTATGACTGTCGCGATTTGTATGAAGTGGTTATAAATTTTTTGGCTATTTTGGATTTGGTTAATGAAAATATCTTATCTTTTACTGTTAAAGATGATGAAGTATATTTTAAGAAGGTGTGATTATGAGCGATTTAAGACCAATTATAGAAGGAATATTATTTGTTAGTGGTGATGAAGGAGTCAGTTTATCTCAATTATCGGAAGTTTTAGTAATTAATGAAGACTCGCTTATTGAAATGATGGATAATTATATCACTGAATATAATAGTGATGATTCCAGAGGTTTAGAAATGATGTGTTATGGTAAAAGGTATAAGTTGGTTACTAAAGCCATAGCTCATGAATATTGTCAGAAATTATATGAAGAAACTTCAAATAAACAATTCTCTCAGGCAGCTTTGGAAACTTTAGCCATTATTGCTTATAAGCAACCAGTTACCAGAGTAGAGATTGAAGAAATAAGAGGAGTAAGCTGTGACATGATGATTCGAAGACTGCTGGCTAGAAATCTAATTAGAGAAGCAGGCAGACTGGATACCGTTGGAAAACCATTTTTATATGAAGTAACAGAAGATTTTATGGATATATTTTCATTGACATCATTAAGTGAACTTCCTGAATTACCAGAATACCAGACTGTTAATGAAGAAGGAGAGTTGTTTTATTAATGGAAAGACTGCAAAAAGTAATTGCTAAAGCAGGTATTGCTTCAAGAAGGAAAGCTGAAGAGTTAATTTTACAGGGCAAAGTAAAGGTCAATGGAAAAGTATGTACCACTTTAGGCACACAGGTTTCTAATAAAGATGTGGTTTCTGTAAATGGAGAAGTAATTAAAAGAGAAGAATTGGTTTATTTTTTGTTAAATAAACCTAGAAAGTACATCTGCACGGTTAGTGATGAGCACAACAGAAATAAGGTTGTAGATTTAATTGACTGCAAACAGAGAATATTTCCGGTAGGCAGGTTGGATTATGATTCTACCGGAATGCTGATTCTGACAAATGATGGTGATTTTGCTTATATGTTAGCTCATCCTAAATTTCAAATACCCAAAAGTTATAGAGTAACAGTAAAAGGTGTTTTAGATAAAAAAGACTTAATGAAACTTCAAAATGGTATTAGACTTGATGATGGAATTAAGACTTTACCAGCGATAGTCAGCATGACTTCTGTTGATAAAGATACTAATAAATGTATTTTAGAAATGACTATTTTTGAAGGCAGAAATAGACAGATAAGAAGAATGATTGAGGCTGTTGGGGCCATTGTTTCTAAACTTCATCGTACACAATACGGCTGTGTTAAAGATGAAAATTTGGCTGTTGGTTCTTACCGTCGTTTAAGACCACATGAAATTAAAGTTTTAAGAAAGATGGCTAATGAGGGAATTGGCGAATAATGAGACAATATTTTGTAGAAAAAAAACTTGAAATTAATGAAATATTTGATTTCAATGAAAAACAATCGCATCACATCAAGACAGTTTTAAGGATGAAAGTTGGAGAAAAAATCAGAGTTGTTGATTCAAACAATGATGTTTTTTTAGTGGAAATCGATATAGATTCAAAAGTAAGGGGAAAAGTATTGGAAAATATTTTTGATTTATCAGATGTTTCAGAGATAACATATTGTGCAGCTTTAATTAAAAAGGATAAATGGAACTTCCTTTTACAAAAGGCAGCTGAACTGGGGGCAACAAAAGTCGTTCCATTAATCAGCAATCGTACGATATTTAAAATAGATGAACAAAGGTTAGAAAAAAGAATTCAGAGATGGAATAAGATTACTTTGGAAGCCTGTCAGCAATCCAACAGAAGCAGCAAATGTGAAGTTGAAAGACCAATTAAATTGAAAGAAATTGATAAATTTTTATCTGAAAATAATATTGTAGCCTATGAAAACGAACAGAATATCTGCTTAGCAGATTGTATTGATGAAAAATCAATCACTTTTGTTATTGGTCCTGAAGGCGGGTTGACTGAAGATGAAATAGAATATCTTCAATCATTAAATTTTACCTGTGTCAGTTTGGGTAAAAGAATTTTGCGAGCGGAAACAGCAGGATTGTATGTATTATCTGTTATTGACGCTAAAAGGAACAGTCTATGAAATTTGCGATATGTAATTTAGGATGTAAAGTAAATAATTTTGAAGCCAACTGGTATGCAATGAAGTTAAAAGAAAAGTATCACCAGGTTGATTTTAAAGAGTTTGCGGATATTTATGTGATAAATACCTGTACTGTAACTAATATGGCTTCTTCAAAATCCAGACAGATGATACGTAAAGCAAGGAAACAAAATCCAGAAGCAGTTATTGTCGCTGTTGGCTGTTATGTACAAATTGAGGCTGGTAAAGTAGAGGCATTGGAAGAATGTGATATTTTAATTGGTTCAAAAGATAAAATAAAATTGCCACAATTGATTGAAAAATTTCTTTCTGATAAAGAAAAGATTAGAATTGTTGAGAGTTTTAACGAAACTGATTTTGAGGAAATGTTTATTTTAAGTTTTAATCAAACCAGAGCCTATCTTAAAATCCAAGATGGATGTAATCAGTTTTGCAGTTATTGTATTATTCCATATGCAAGAGGACGTGAAAGATGTTTAGATGCTGAAAGTATAATTAAACAGGCAAACCAATTAACCTTATCCGGTCACAAAGAGTTGGTTTTGACTGGTATTCATACGGGAAGATGGAGTGATGGCGGATTAGATTTAGCTGATTTAATAGAGAAAATAATTAAAGAAGTAAAACAATTAGAAAGACTGAGAATTTCTTCAATTGAAGTAACTGAAGTCACAAACAAACTTATTGATTTAATGATTAGAAACAAGAAAATTTGCCGACATTTACATATACCTTTACAAACTGGTAGTAAAAGATTATTAAAAATCAATAATCGTCCATATACTACTGAGTATTTTTATAAAAGAATTTTAGATATAAAAAATAAAGTCAATGACATATCTATTTCCAGTGATGTAATTGTTGGTTTACCATCAGAAACTGATGAAGATTTTGAAGAAACAAGAAAGTTTGTAGAAAAATGTGGATTGTCGTTTTTGCATGTTTTTCCTTATGCTCAAAAAAAGGGAACTTTTAATTTTAACTTGAAAAATCAGGTTGCTGAAAGAGTTAAAAAACAAAGAGTTGCCTGTTTGACTAATTTAAGTGATAGATTATATAATAATTATGTTAAGGAATTTGTGGGAAAAACTGTTAAAGTCTTATTTGAAAGACATAAAAATGGTGTTTCTATCGGTCATTGCAGTCAGTATATTTTAGTAAAGGTAAATAGTAAAATAGACTACTCAAATCAATTAAAAGATGTTTATATTGATTTAGCTGAAGGGAATATCTTAAAAGGACATATTGTTTAAGGGGATTAATATGATTATTAGTGATATTTTTGAAAATGCACCAAATGTTAAGATAAAGGATATTATGACTGATTCTAGAGTAAAGATGGAAGATGCCATCTTTTTCTGCATTATAGGATTGGTAAATGACGGGCATAACTTTATTACTCAGGCGATTGAAAATGGTGCCATTTGTATTGTCCATTCAAGAGAATTGGAAAAGTATTATGAAGGAATTACTTATTTGAAGGTGGATGATACTTTAACAGCCTTGAACCAGTTTGCCTGTGCCTATTATGGTGATGTAACCAGTGATATGACTGTCTATGGTGTAACAGGAACAAATGGTAAAAGCACAGTTGCCTGGATTATCAGATATTTAATATCACGCTATAAAAAATGTGGCTATATCGGTACTATGGGTTATATGTGGGATGATACAGTTAACGATACTTTTTTAACTACTCCTGATGTTGAAGTTCTCCATCAGATGCTAAAAGAAATTTATGATCATGGATGTAGAGATATTTCGATTGAAGTATCTTCTCAAGGATTGGATTTAAGAAGAATTGATGCTGTAAAGTTTGACTATGTAATTTTTACCAATTTAACTCATGACCATTTAGATTATCATGGTACGATGGAAAACTATTATCTAGCTAAAGAAAAGATGTTTAAAATTGTTGGACCAGAACAAACTGGAATAGTGAATATTGATGATAGCTATGCTCAAAGGATAATTAAGGCAGCTAAATGTAAAATTGCAACATTTGGAATTCATAATGAAGCTGACTATAAAGCCAATAATGTAAAATTATTTAAAGATCATACTGAATTTGAACTGGTATGTAAAGGTAAGACTTACCATATCAATACAAATTTAGTTGCAGAATTCAATGTATCAAACTTACTGGCTGTTTTAGCAACACTAGCAGAAGCGGGCTATAATATTGAAGATTTGATTCCGTATTTAGCTAGCATTCCTCAAGTAATGGGAAGAGTACAGATAATTGACTGTGGACAGAACTTTAATGTAATTGTTGATTATGCTCATACTCCAGATGGGTATGAAAAAATATATGAATATATAAACTCTATCACTGAAAAAGGAAAGAGAATTATAACTGTCTTTGGTGCTCATGGGGCAAGAGACTATAAGAAAAGACCTATGATTGGTAAAATTGCTGATGATAACAGTGATGTTCTGATTTTAAGTGCTGAGGATGACCATTGGGAAGATCCTTATGAAATCTGTAAAGAAATAGCCGGAGGTATTACAAAAAACTCGTGGGTCTATATTGAGGATAGATATGATGCAATCAGACAGGGAATCGAATTAGCCAATGAAGGAGATACAGTTTGTATTTTAGGAAAAGCGGCGGAACAGTATTTTAAAATCGGTGATGGAAAAGTGTTCTGGATGGGCGATGATAACGCTGCCATTGATATATTGAACAAGTATATAAAAGGAGAAGAATCATGAAAATTAACAAATACATTGATCACACATTGTTAAAACCAACAGCGACAACTGAACAGATTACTCAGTTGTGTTTACAGGCAAAAGAATATGATTTTGCATCTGTTTGCGTTAATACCTGTTATGTACCATTGGCAAAAGAACTTTTAGCAGGTACTGATGTAAAGGTTTGTTGTGTTGTGGGATTTCCGCTGGGAGCAATGTCAACAATTGCCAAAGCTTTTGAAACAGCTCAGGCAGTCAAAGAAGGCGCTACAGAGATTGATATGGTTATCAATATCGGGGCTGCAAAAGAAGGTAACTGGAAATATGTTCAGGAAGATATAGCTGCAGTAGTAGATGCAGCACATGGGAATGTGGTAAAAGTTATTATTGAAACCTGCCTGTTAACTGATGAAGAAAAAGTAAATGCCTGTAAATGTGCATTAAATGCAAAGGCTCATTTTGTAAAGACATCAACTGGTTTTTCAAGTGGAGGTGCGACCATTGAAGATGTTAAATTAATGAGAAAAACAGTAGATGATAAAAGTTTGGTTAAAGCAGCTGGTGGAATAAGAAGTTTAGAAGATGCAAAAGCTATGATTAACGCAGGTGCTGATAGGCTGGGTTGTTCAGCTGGCGTTGTAATAATGGAAGAATATAATAGACAGAATTAATGATTTTTAAATCTTATAAAATAACATTCGCCATTGCAAAGTGAAAATTTATGATTTATAATAATTAAGGTTTATACATTTCAGAAGGGAGGGTAGAACATGGCAAAAGTAGTAGTTAAAGATAACGAACAGCTTGATGATGCTTTACGTCGTTTTAAAAGACAAGTGTCTCGAAATGGTACCCTTGCTGAAGCTCGTAAAAGAGAATACTATGTTAAACCAGGTGTTAAACGCAAGTTAAAACAAGAAGCTGCAAGAAAGGCTAGAAAGAAATAGTGGTTTAAAACCACTTTTTTTGTACTATAATTAATATAGTGGAGGTATTTCTATTGGAAAATATTGTATGTAATTTAAATTACCTTGATCATGAAACCTTATTAATGGTTTTAGGAAATGAAGACAAGAACATTCGTTTAATGGAAAACTTTTATGGTGTTAAAATAGTAGTCGAAGGTTCTGTTGTTTATTGTGATGATAAATCAAAAGTTAAAATATTAAAAAAGGTATTTAATGCTTTAATTTCTGAATGTGAAATGAGCGGATTTATAGATAGTCAGGATGTTAACAGTATCTTAAATGATAATTATTATAAAGAGTTTATTGCCAATGGTATTGGTTTGAAGAAGTATTATTTAAGGACCAAGGGTCAGAAAGATTTATATGAAGCTTTTGAAAATAATGTAATTACTATTGCTGTGGGGCCAGCTGGAACTGGAAAAACTTTTCTTGCGGTTGTTTATGCTTATAATCTATTGAAAAAAGGTCAGATTAATAAAATTATTATTACCAGACCAGTAGTTGAATCAGGTGAATCGTTAGGATTTTTACCAGGAGATTTAAAGGAAAAAGTAGACCCTTATTTAAGACCGATTTATGATTCTTTTGATGCTTTGATTTCATCTGAAAATACAACCAAATTAATTGAAAAAGGAGTCTTAGAAATTGCTCCGCTGGCATATATGAGAGGCAGAACTTTAAATGATGCCTGCATTATCTTAGATGAAGCTCAAAATACTGTACCAAGTCAGATTAAGATGTTTATGACTCGTCTAGGTTTTAATTCAAAAATGATTATAACTGGGGATATTACACAGATAGATTTACCTAGATCAAAAGAAAGTGGTCTAATAGAAGCAATTAAGATTATCAAAGATATCAGTGAGATAGAAGTAGTTTATATGACTGGCAAAGATGTAGTAAGACATCCAATAGTTCAAAAGATTATTGAAGCTTATGAAAAGGTAGAATAAAATATACTATGGAATTAAATGTTATTAATAAAACAAAGAGAAAAGGTTATGCAAATTATCGAAAAGATTTTGAAAAAATTGTTTTAAAGGCAATTGATGTATTGAATCTAAACGAGAATATTTGTTTAAGTGTAATCTTTATATTGGATAAAAGAATGCAAAAGATTAATAAACAATACCGCAATGTTGATAAAACGACTGATGTAATTTCTTTTGCTATAAATGATTATCAGGATGACAGTGATTATTATGAAGCCGAATTAGGAGATATTTTTATAAATGTTGATGCTGCAATCAGGCAGGCTGAAGATTATAAACATAGCCAGAGAAGAGAAATATGTTTCTTGTTTACTCATGGTTTACTGCATTTGTGTGGCTTTGATCACACAAGTGAAGATAAAGAGAAAGAAATGATAAAATATCAAAGATTAATTTTAGATGATATTGTTTCCAGAAAAGACAAGTAAAGGAGAATATATGAATCAGAAAAGATTAATAGAATTAGCATTTAAAGCAGCAGATAATGCTTATTGTCAATATTCAAATTATAAAGTCGGTGCCTGTTGTCTTTGTAAAGATGGCAAATATTTTTTGGGTGCCAATATTGAAAATGCTTCTTATGGAGCAACAATCTGTGCTGAGCGTAATGCAGTTTTTTCCGCTTACAGCAACGGTTATAAAAAAGATGATATTGAAGCATTGTGTATCGTTACTTTTGCTAAAAAAGTTGGTTCTCCTTGTGGTATCTGTCGACAGGTACTGTGTGAATTATTACATCAGGATACTCCAATAATTCTAGCTAACGAAAATGAGGTTATAATCACTGATATTGCAGAATTGCTGCCTATGCAATTTACAGAGGAGGACTTGAAATAAATGAATTTTAAAAGTGGATTTGTTGCTATAATAGGGAAACCTAATGTTGGAAAAAGTACATTATTAAATACAATTTTGGCCAAAAAGATAGCTATTGCTACTCCTAAACCACAGACAACCAGAGATAATATCAGAGGTATTTTAACTACGGATGATATGCAGATTGTCTTTATAGACACTCCGGGAATTCACAAACCAAAATCGAAGTTAAACAAAGTAATGGTACAAAGTGCCTATATAGCTGCTAAAGATGCTGATATAATCCTGTTTTTAATAGATGCTACAAAAGGTTACGGAAGAAATGATCAGATTATTGCTGAAAACATCAAATATATTGATAAACCAAAGTTGTTAGTAATCAATAAAATTGATAAATTGACTACTAGAGAATTAATTGATTTTTTACATGGCATAAATACTGATGATTTTGACGAAATTATACCTTTAAGCGCTTTAAGAAATAGAAATGTTGATGAATTAATAACTACCATCAAGTCTTATTTGAAAGATAATATTCAATATTATCCAACTGATATGATTTCAGATTATCCTGAAGAATTTATGATTGCTGAAATAATCAGAGAAAAAGTTTTAATCAATACATCGGAGGAGATTCCTCATTCAATAGCGATAGTTATCGAAAAAATGGAAGTAAAAAAGGATTTAACTGTTATCAATGCTAAAATAGTATGTGAAAGAAATAGTCAGAAAAAAATTATCGTCGGAAAACAAGGTTCAATGATTAAAAAGATTGGGACTTTCGCCAGAGAAGAATTGGAAATAAGATTGCAAACAAAAGTGTTTTTAGAGTTATTTGTCGCTGTAGAAGAAAATTGGCGCAATAAAAATCATCAACTTAAAGAATTTGGATATTGGGATAAATAGATGAATGATTTAATCAAAGGTATTGTAATTAACTCAATTGAATACAAAGAAAATGATGCAATAATAACAATACTTACAAATGAATTTGGAAAAGTTGCATTATATGTCAAAGGATATAAAAAAATAACCAGTAAAAATGTCTATGCAACACAATTGTTTGACTATAGCAATTTTTTGTTTGACTACAAGCCTGACAAATCTATTCAAATCTTAAAAAGTGCCAATCTGATAAAACAGTTTAGTGATATAAAAACAGATTATGAAAAAATATCAATCGCTTCTGTTATATGTGAAATTGCCAATGCTGTTGAAGAAGATATTTACAAACTGGTTTTTGAAACACTGAAGAAATTAGATGATTCGGATCAGATATACTTGGTTTTAAATGTTTTTTTAGTGACAATGCTGAATATTTTAGGTATAGCGCCATTTGTTGACGGTTGTGTAAATTGTGGCAGAACTAATGATATTGAATCAATTTCAACTATTGAAGGTGGCTTTTTATGCTGTTACTGTAATAGAGAATTTAATGAAGAAACTTTTGATGTAGAAATTTTAAGAAACTTCAGAATCATAAATAAAGCATCATTTGATGTTTTTGATAAATTAATACCATTAAAATTAAATGATTTTAAAATAACAAATATATTGATACTGATTTTAATTAATTTTTCTGGTATTAATTTAAAAAGTTATAAAAATTTGATAAATTTGAATAAGTAGGTTTACTTTTATAAAAAATAAACGTATATATAATTATGGAAGAGTAGAAAAGAGGTAGTAACTTATGTCTAAATATACATTTGAACAGATTGTTAATCACTTGAGAACTTCAGGCTTTGTTTTTCAAGGCTCTGAAATATATGGTGGATTATCAAACACTTGGGATTATGGTCCTTTAGGTCAAAATTTAAAGAAAAATATTAAAAATGCCTGGTGGAAAAAGTTTATTCAGGAAGATATCAATAATGAAGGTATTCAGTCAGCTATTTTAATGAATCCTGAAGTTTGGGTTGCTACAGGACATGTAGCCAATTTTTCTGACCCTCTAATTGACTGTAAAAAGTGTAAAACCAGATATCGAGCGGACCAGTTAATCGAAAATCAAGCTAAAGAAAATGTTGCTGTTGAATCAATGACTAATGAAGATATTGTTAATTATATAAATGATAATAAAATAAATTGTCCCAACTGCGGTCAGCTGGATTGGACAGATATCAGAAAATTTAACTTAATGTTTAAGACATTTCAGGGTGTTGTAGAGGATAGCCAAAGCACTATTTACTTACGTCCTGAAACAGCTCAAGGAATGTTTGTTAACTTCAGAAATGTCCAAAGGTCCATGAGAAAAAAATTACCATTTGGTATTGGTCAGATTGGTAAGGCCTTTAGAAATGAAATTACACCAGGAAATTTTATCTTCAGAACCAGAGAGTTTGAACAAATGGAGTTAGAATTTTTCTGTGCTCCAGGTGAAGATGACAGCTGGTATGCATATTGGAAACAATTTTGCCTAGATTGGTTAAAGGATTTAGGTATTAAAGAAGAAAATATGCGCTTTAGAGATCATACTTTAGAAGAGTTGGCTTTCTACTCTAAAGGAACCTGTGACATTGAGTATAAATTTCCCTTTGGCTGGGGTGAGGTATGGGGTATAGCTAACAGGACAGATTATGACTTAAAACAGCATATGGAACATTCAAAAGCAGATTTAAGCTATTTTGACCCTTTTAAAAATGAAAAATTTGTTCCTTATTGTGTCGAACCATCAGTTGGTGTAGAAAGATTGTTTTTAGCCTTTGTCTGTGATGCATATGATGAAGAAAATATTGGGGTTGAAGAAAATAAAGATATCAGAACAGTAATGCATTTTCATCCGGCACTTGCTCCTGTCAAGGCAGCAGTTTTACCATTAAGTAAAAAATTGTCAAATCAGGCATTTGAAATTTACAAAAAGTTAGCTGAATCATTTGATGTGCAGTATGATGAGACCGGTTCAATAGGGAAGCGCTATAGAAGACAGGATGCTATTGGCACCCCTTTATGTATAACCATTGATTTTAATACTGAACCTGATGGAACTGTAACTGTTAGAGATCGAGATACAATGCAGCAGGAAGTCGTTAAAATAGAAGATTTAGAGAAATATATAGCGGAATATATCAAGTATTAGGAGTACAAATGAGAATACCTGGTGAAGTAATTAAAGAAATAAAAAATAAAGCTCCAATACAGGATATAATTGGAAACTTTATTCAAGTCATGAAGAAAGGAAATAATTATGTCGCGTATTGTCCTTTTCATGATGATAATAATCCCTCATTAAGTATTTCCCCAGATAAACAGATTTTTAAGTGTTTTTCCTGTCCACCAGAAAATAAAAGTTCTGGAGATGTGTTTACATTTGTGATGAAATATAAACATCTCAGTTATATTGAAGCGGTTAAGTTAGTTGCTGAAATGATTGGCTATAACTATGATTTTGGTGATACAAAGGCAAACGTATTTGAAGAAACAATTACTCATAAACTGATAAGGGAAGCGGTAAATTTCTGTCAGTATGAACTTAATTCAACAGATGGCATTCAACATAAAGAATATTTAGAAAAAAGAAATATTGATACTAAGATGATTGAAAGATTTCAAATTGGATATAATCCAAAAGATGATAAATTATATTCATTTTTATCTAAAAAGGGTTATAAGGATAATGATATTATTGCTGCTAATCTGGCAAGACTTACTAAAAATGGTATTAGAGATGTTTTCTTTAATCGTATTATGATTCCAATTAGCGATATCAATGGCTATCCAATTGGTTTTACAGCTCGAAGTATTGATCCAAAAGTTGATATAAAATATATAAACTCAACAGATACCCCTATTTTTAAAAAAAGTAATGTAGTGTTTAATTTGCATCGAGCAAAAGATAAGATAAGAGAAAAAAAATTTGTAATTTTAGCTGAAGGTCCGATGGATGTGATTGCTTTTGATAAAATTGGTTTTCAAAATACAGTATGCTCAATGGGAACAAACACAACAAGAAATCAGCTTTTAACTATAAAAAAGTACACTAACAAGATATTGCTGGCCTTTGATGGTGATAATGCTGGTCAGTCAGCAATATTAAAAACAGGTAAAGATTGTCTGCAGGAAGGTTTTGATGTCCTTGTTTTAAATAACGACACAGAATATGATCCAGATGAAATAATTAATAAATTCGGGGTCGAACGTCTTACTGAGATGATTAAAAAACCAAAGACATGGATTGAGTTTGTTATTGAACATTACAAATCAGATTATGATTTAGAAAACTATACAGCTCGAAGAGAATATGCTTTTAAGGTTATCGAGGAAATCAAAAAGGAAAAAAACGATTTTGATAAACAGAGTTATATTAAAAGACTGGCTGAAATAACAAAATTCCCAGTTGCTCAATTGTCAACAGGCTTAATTACAAAGGAAGTTAGAAGTGAAAGAAAACAAATCATAAGGCCATCTTCAAGTTTAGATACCGGGATTGAGATTGCTCAGAAAATAATTTTAAAACAATTACTGTTTTCAGTTAAAAATATCACTATTTATAAAAATGAGTTGGGCTATTTACCTGACAGGCAACTTGATGATATTGCTAAATTGATAATAAATTTCTCTGATCAGAATAAATATATCAGGTTAGGTGAATTGCTGGCTGAGATTGAAGATAGTGAATTGATCAGTTTAATCTGTGAGATAGAATCTGATAATACTCACTGTGATAGTGAAAATGAACAGCTGTTAAGAGATTCAATCGGTAAAATTAAAGAATATGAAATAGAAGAAGAATTAAAAAAATTACAAGCGAGAGCAAAAAACTATACAGATGAAAAGATGAAATTGAAAGTTCTTGAAGAAATGGTTGAACTGCAAAAACAACTTAATAAAT
Source organism: Erysipelotrichia bacterium (assembly GCA_012520255.1). GTDB lineage: Bacteria > Bacillota_I > Bacilli_A > Erysipelotrichales > Erysipelotrichaceae > UBA1783. The sequence continues at coordinate 147,844 of JAAYOQ010000017.1, forward strand.
TAATAAACGGGAGGTAGTTTAATGACAAATAAAAAAGATTTAGAAACAATTAAAAAAGAATTGTTAAAAAAGACCGAAAATGAAGAAGAAATTACACAAGATGAAGTATTAAAAGAAATTGAACATCTAAAACTGACAGAAGATGAAATTGATGACTTTTTGCAGTGGACCAGAGATAATGGAGTAATCTTAGATGAAGAGTTGGATGATGATATTATCTTGTCAGATGATGATGAACTGGATGACAACCTTGATATCGATGATGAAGATGAAGATGAAGAGAAAGAGTTATATCGTGTCTATGCTGATATTTCGTCAATTAAAACTAATGATCCTGTTAAAATGTATTTAAAAGAAATCGGTGTAGTTCCACTTTTAAAAGCTCATGAAGAAAGAGAGATTGCTGCCAGAATCAGGGAAGGTGACGAAACTGCTAAAGATGAGCTTATTACTGCTAACTTACGTCTTGTTGTCGCAATTGCTAAAAAATATGTTGGCAGAGGATTATTGTTTTTAGATCTGATTCAGGAGGGAAATTTAGGTTTGGTAAAAGCGGTTGAAAAATTTGACCATACTAAAGGATTTAAATTTTCTACCTATGCTACATGGTGGATAAGACAAGCAATAACCAGAGCTATTGCCGACCAGGCCAGAACTATAAGAATACCGGTTCATATGGTCGAAACAATTAATAAATTAACAAGAAACTCAAGACAGTTAGTTCAAGAATTAGGAAGAGAGCCAACTGCAGAAGAAATTGCAGAAAAAATGGGCAACAATATGACTGCTGATAGAGTAAGAGAAATTCAAAGAATTGCTTTAGAGCCAGTTTCTTTAGAATCACCAATCGGTGAAGAAGATGATTCTCATTTAGGTGACTTCATTGAAGATAAACAAGCTATTTCACCAGAGGAATATGCTAGTAGAGAATTGCTGAAAGATGAAATTAATGCTGTTTTATCTACACTTACGGATAGAGAAAAGAAAGTTTTAGAATTAAGATTTGGTTTGATTGACGGTAAAACAAGAACACTTGAAGAAGTAGGCAGAGAATTTAATGTCACCAGAGAAAGAATTAGACAGATTGAAGCTAAAGCTATCAGAAAGCTCAGGTCACGTTCAAAAAGCAATCGTTTAAAAGATTTCGTTGATAAAATATAAGATAATAATTATAGAAAAGAAGTATATTGAAGTAATTCAGTATACTTTTCATGTTAAAATATCATTATGAGTAATTTAAAAAAGCAATCTTTAAAAAATACAGTTTCAGATGATTGTCAAAATATCAACAATGATGATTATTTTCTGCTGGCAAAAGATAATTATTTCAACTGTAAATTCTTTAGCGATGTCATTAGTTTAAATAAAGATGAGGAATGTGATTTATTTAAAAAATTAAAGAAGGGTGATAAAACTGTGGTTGAAAAAATAGTTTTTCATAATCTTAAATATGTATATTATATTGCCAGAAGTTATACTAATGACCCATATCTATTAGAGGAGTTATTTCAGCAGGGGAGTTATGGATTAATGAAAGCTTTAAAAACTTTTGATTATCAAAAAGGTTTTAGATTTTCTACCTATGCTTCTTATAGCATCAGAAAATATATTATTGACTTTTTTAAAAATTATAATTTAATCAGAATATCAAGAGATGATTATCGGGAACTTAATAAATTAAATGAAAAAATTTCAATGCTTGAAAAAAAATATCAGAGAACTGTCACTGATCAAGAAATTTCAGAATATACAGGTTATTCAGTTGATAAAATAAGAGAAATAAAAAGAAGAGAGCTAACTTTTATTTCTCTTGAACAATATGGAAAAGATCAGGAAAGCTTCAATGTGTTAGATTACTATTTTGACAGAAAAAACAAATCCATTCATATTGATATGGCTGGTGATATCATAAAACAGTTAAAAGATGAAAAAAATCAATTCATTTTAACAAAATATTTGGGTCTGGAAGATGGTATAGAGTATACTTTCGAGGAGATTGGAAATATTTTAGGAATTACAAAACAAGCTGTAAAAAAGAGATATGATAAGTCAATCAAAGAAATAAGAAGGATATTGAAAGAAGATTATGATAAGTAATAGAATTAAAGAAATAGCTAAATTAATTGATAATACAAGTTCATTTACTGATATAGGTTGTGATCATGGTTATTTAGCTTTGGAAGCTAGAAAAAATGGTAATGAAAATCTGATTATCTGTTCGGATAATAAAATTGGACCTTTAAACAATGCTGAATCCAATCTGAAAAATTATGATAATATTCTCTTTGTTTTATCTGAAGGGGCAAAAGAAATAGATGTTCAAACTGATATTGCTGTTTTGGCTGGTATGGGATATTCCACAGCTAAAAACATAATAACAGAATCATTAGATTTTTTTAGAAAATGTAAAAAAATAATCATTCAGGTCAATCAAGATGTTTCATCTTTAAGAAAGTGGCTGATGGAAAATGGATTTAAGATTATTGATGAAAAGATTGTTTTCGAATATAAATATTACCAGATACTTGTTGTAGAAAATGGCGAAATGAAATTAACTGAAGAGCAGATACTTTTTGGTCCATATTTATTAAAAGAAAAGTCAAAAACATTTAGAAATTACTATCATAGCCAGATTAAGAAAATAAAAAGAATAATTAAAAAGATTGATGTTAACCACCCGGATAGATTTAAATTTGAAGAACAATTATTCAGGATTAAAAAAATGCTCGAAGATTAGATTCTTTGAGCATTTTTAAAGTTTAATTTGGCTACTTTTTTTAGTTCGTTAAGACCATACCTGTTAACAAATTCTTTAGTAAAATCATCAACTATAGTTCCGGCACCTTTTGGAAACAACATCTGATATTTGTCAGATAACTCGTTCATTTTAGTTAAAAAGGCATATCTGGATATTATTGCTGCAATTGCTACTGACAGGTATTTAGTTTCTGCTTTTGTTTCAAAATGAATGTTTTTGATAGTTTTTTCATTTTTTAGATATTGATAATATTTTTCTTCACCACAGAAATCATCAACAATTATAATTTCAGGCAGTTTTTTTATTTTCTTTCTAAGATTAATATAAGCCTGATTATGTAGTTTAGCTTTTATTTGATTTAAGTTATTATCTTCTATAACCTGATTATATTTTTCATTATCAAGAATTAATAAGGAATGTTTAACATTTCTGATAAGTTTTGGAGCAATTTTAAGAATGTATTCATCAGTTAACTTTTTTGAATCAGTTAAATTAAGACCACTTATTATTTGGTATGTTTTCTCATCAAGATAGCTTGCACAGACACAAACTGGTCCGAAAAAGTCACCTGTACCAACTTCATCACTACCTGCCTGAGGCAATAGAAGGCTTTCCAGGGGTCTAAACATCTCAAAATATCTTTTGGCTTCTTTGCCCTGAATGACAACTTTATCAGATTTATAAATGATGATAGAAAGATTTTTTCTAGAAATTTTATAAAGCATGTAATCTGATGGTATGGAAAAATCTTCTTTGTTGAAGTAAGAAGTAATTTCCTGTATAGTTTTTTTATCAGCAGTGAAAGTATATGTCTTCATGACAATATAATAATATGAAGAAGTTAATTTATCAAATTATTAGAAGTGTGATATAATTTAAAAAAACAAGGAGAGATTTTTATGACATTACCTAGTAACAGTGTATTATTTATAAATGTAGGTGTAATTTTATTTTTAGTTATATCTATAGTTCTTGGATACAAGAGAGGATTTTTATGGCAGGTGATAAAAACAATCGGCATTTTAGCTGTGCTATTATTGAGCTGGATTTTAGCACCTGGTTTTGCAGATCTGATTAAGATATTTCCAAAGAAGTATGCTCCATTTCAGGAAACTCCATTAGCGGATGTATTTTATGATAAGATTAATGTTCTTGTCTGGTTTGTAATTATTTTTATTATTGGTTTAATAGTTATTGCGATTATAAAACCGCTGTTTAAGGTAGTTTTAGAGTTTCCAATTATCAAGCAATTTAATAGTTTGCTGGGTGCTTTTTTTGCCTTAATACCAGCTTTTATTATTGTTATAATAATGACCTTTTTGTTAAATACAGCTATTTTCACTAATGGAAAAGATATTGTCGATAATTCAGTTTTGAAATATACGGATACTGTTACTGAAAAAATTACAAGTATACTATCGAAATCTTTTCAGGAGAATGTTGCAATTCAAAAAATGATTTCTGACCCTTTATCATTAGAGTTGGAAGATATTAAAAGTATAATCGAGTGGCTAGAAAAGTCTTCGATTTCAAGTGAAGACATTTATCAGTTTTTGATTAATTATGGAATTGATGTAGATAAATTAAATCAATTGATTAATCCAGGAGAATAAGATGGGCGAAAGATATGATGGTTTACAGTTTGATGAAGTAAAACAATTAATAACTAAATATACTTCTTTCTCTTTAGGCCATCAGATTATTGAGCAGTTACAACCAAGCTTTAACAAATTGGTTGTTGAAAGAGAAAACGGAAGATTAAAACAAGCAACAGGCATGGTAGTTTCTTATGGTACTATGCCTTTTAGTGGTATCTATGATGTAACACATGAAGTCTCTTTGGCATTGAAAGATGTTACCTTAAGCCCGTTGGATTTAATTAAGATAGCATCACAGGCTTATGGTATCAATCAAATAAAGAAGTACGTTTCTAATTGTGACTGTCAAAAAGAGTTGGTTAGGGAATTAACTGATTCTTTGACTGCTTTTGAAAAGACAGCTGCAACTATAAACAAATGTATATCTTATTCTGGTGATATTTATGATAATGCTTCCAGTAATTTATCATCAATTAGAAGGAAAACCAAAAACTTGAAAAAAACAATTAATGATAAGTTGACTGAATATATTAGCAAGAATCAATCAATGCTACAGGATAATATAATTGCCTATAGAAATGGTAGAAGTGTTATTTTAGTAAAAAATACATATAAAAATACAATTGATGGTTTACAGTACGGATCATCTTCATCAAAAGGGGCAACCTATATAGAACCTAATGCTTTTATAGGTTTAAATAATCAGTTGCTCCAATTAATTGAAGATGAAAAACAGGAAATAGCTAAAATATTATTCGAACTATCACAATTGATAAAAAAAGATGGAGCCAGTTATTTGGCTAACGTTAATACTTTAGGTTTATTGGATGCTTTATTTGCTAAAGCTCAATGGGCCAAAGAAGTCGATGGTACAGTTGGTGAAATCTCTGAAACAGACCTTATTTTGATTAAAGCCAGACATCCTCTGATTGATTCAAATAAGGTGGTAGCTAATGATTATAGAATCATCAGCCCGGTTAAAACAATTTTAATTACCGGACCTAATACAGGTGGTAAAACAGTATCGCTAAAAGTAATTGGATTATTTTCAATAATGTTTTTATCAGCAATGCCTTTATTGGCTCAAGAAGCCAAAATCCCTATCTTTGATAATGTTTTCTATGATATAGGTGATGGACAGTCAATCAATGCAGATTTATCAACTTTTTCATCGCATATAAGTAAAATTTCTGAAATATGCCAAAAAGCAACTACCAGAAGTCTGGTTATCCTGGATGAGTTGGGTGGTTCAACTGATCCTAATGAAGGACAGGCTTTTGCCAGTGCGGTCTTGGAGTATTTTCGCAGAAAAAATATTTATGTAGTAGCAACAACACATTTTTCAAAATTGAAGGCATATGCTAATCAGCATGAAAATATTATGCTTTCAGCTGTTGAATTTGATCATGATAATTTAAAGCCGACATTCAGATATATTGAAAATTCAATTGGTTCTTCAAATGCAATTGAGACGGCAAAAAGATTTGGCATCAATGATGAAATAATTGATTTGGCTTATGCTTTTAAAGCACAACAATCAAATGTAGATGATATGTTGATTGAAAAACTTCAAAAGCAATTAGAAGAGGTAAGACAAAAACAAAATCTATTAAGTAATAAAGAACAATTATTAAGACAAATGTTTCAAAAATTAGAAGCAGAAAAAGAAAAACTGAATAATGAAAAAAATCAAATTATTGAGCATGCGAAAGAAGAGGCTGTAGATATTGTTAATTTTGCCAAACAAAAATCTGAAGAAATAATCGAAGAATTAAAACAACAAAAAAATTACCAGATTAATGAGGTAGCTAAATTAAAACATCAGTTGAGTCAGATTATAGAAGAAGAAACAGAAGAAGATACTATTGATGAAGAAATTGAAGTTGGTGATTATGTCAAAGTTAAATTAACCAATCAAAAGGGAAAGGTTATTTCAATTGATAGAAAGAATATTTTAATTGATTCATCAGGAATCAGAATAAGAACCGGCATTTCTTCGGTTGTTAAAACAGGAAAACCGATCCCCAAGAAAATTAAAGAAGTAAAAACCAGAGTTAAAGCATCAGGACAATTTTCGATTGAATTAAATCTGATCGGTATGCGTGTTGATGATGCGATAGATAAGATGGATAAATATTTAGATGAAGCGATATTGAAAAATGTTCCTTTTGTAAGGATAATTCATGGTTATGGAACTGGAGCCTTGCGCAATGCTATCTGGGAGAGGTTAAAGAAATATAAATTTGTAAAACGCTTTGAGCATGGCAGTGCAACAGATGGCTCAAGTGGTGTTACAATAGTTTATTTCAAGGAGTAATTTATGATTAAGGACAAATTACTTACTTTACCTGTACAACCTGGATGTTATCTGATGAAAGATATCAATGGAGAAGTAATCTATGTGGGTAAAGCTAAAAATCTAAAAAATAGAGTTAATTCTTATTTTAGAGGCAGTTCTCATGATAATAAAACAACCAGATTAGTTAATAATATTGTGGATTTTGATTATATTGTGACCAACTCTGAAAAAGAAGCTTTAATATTGGAATATAATCTGATCAAACATCATAAGCCTCGTTTTAATATCATATTCATGGATGATAGCTCATATCCTTACTTAAGATTGACTGTTGAAAAATATCCTACCTTGAGACTTGTCAGAGATGCCAGAAGAATGAAAAATGCCAAATATTTTGGACCTTATCCAAATGTTGGATATGCAAGAGAATTATTAAGTTTAATTGAAAAAATTTATCCACTTAGAAAATGTAAGAATATGGGCAGTAAAGTTTGTCTGTATTATCATATCGGATTATGTTTAGGACCTTGTGAGTTTGAGATAAGTCCAAAAGTTTATGAAGATATGACAGAAGAAATAATTTCTTTTTTAAATGGAAATACTGGAAAAGTAATCGATGAATTAATGAAGAAAAGAGATGAATTTGCTGAAAATTTATTATTTGAGAAAGCCGGTGAAATGCAAACATTGATAGAATCGGTAGAACATGTAACTGCAGAGAACTATATGCAGATAAATCTAAGTGAAAGTACAGATGTGTTTGCCTGCTATGTGGATAAAGGTTATATTTCAATTGTAGGATTATTATATTATCAGGGAAAACTTTTGCATCAACATTTGAATTTGAAGCCTTTATACGATGACGTAGATGAGACTTTTATTTCATATATAGTTCAATACTATCAGTCTAATCCATTGCCAAAAGAGCTAATAATGCCTTATGGACTGGATTTAAATGCCTTAGGTGAAGCTTTAGAAATTAAAATATTTCAACCTCAAAGAGGTGAAAAAAAGAAACTCATTGAGTTAGCGATTGATAATGCTAAAATTCATTTGGAACAAAATTTTGAGATTTATAATAAACAGATGCTATCAAATGATATAGCTTTAGAACAATTAAGACTGTTAATACAATGTAATACGACAAGAATTGAATTATTTGATATCTCTCATATTTCTGGAAAGGCTGCTGTGGGAGCACAAGTTGTTTATGTGGATGGAACAGCTTCAAAAAAAGACTATCGATTATATAAAGTTTCAAATAAAAATAATGATTATGCCAATATGCAGGAAGTAATATATCGAAGATTGTTTAGAGCTGTAAAAAGAAAAACTATTTTGCCTGATGTAATTATTGTTGACGGTGGAAAAAGTCAGATTAATGCTGTTAAAGAAATATTAGATTCTTTAGAAATTACTTCAATTTGTCTTTTAGCTTTGATTAAAAATGAAAAACATCAGACGTCATCATTGATGAATGACAGCTATGAGATATATGACATCGATAAAGAATCAGATCTTTTTTATCTATTAGCTAATATGCAGGATGAGGTTCATCGATTTGCAATTTCTTATCACAAACGTTTAAGAGAAAAGAAATTTAAAGAGTCTGTATTAGATGAAATTGATGGCATTGGTTTTAAAAGGAAACAGAAATTACTTCATCACTTTAAGACAATCAACAAAGTTAAAGAAGCAACTGTTGATCAATTAGCTGATGTTATTGGTAAAAAGAGTGGTCAGGCTGTATATGATTTTTTTAGAAAGGAAGAAGAAAATGTTTAAAAAAATAATAAGTATTGTTTTGTGGACTATTGGCATATTTGTTGAAACTTTAACTCTTTCTTTAATCAGGATAAATATTCCTCAAAAATTATGGTTTATTTTATCAGGTTTTGGAATTAGTCTGCTTTTGGCTTTGGCAGCATCAAAAATATGGAAAGCTTCCTTTAGTTATAGTAAAACTAAAGTAAATTTAGAAGAAAAAAGAAGAAGATTCGTAATGGAACATTTGTATATTTATGCCAGTATTGCTTGTTTTGTTCCTTTAGGATTTTATTTTATGCTAGATAAATCAATAGATGAAAAAGCTAAAAAAAGTATTTGGCTGGAAATGGCAATGTTAACTTTCTGGATGGCTTATATTGTAATGACTGTACAATAAAAATATGATAGAAATTGAAATAGAACAGGAGTATTAAAAAAATGAAAAAAGTTTTTAAATTATTATTTGTTGTGGTAATATTTTTTAGTTTTATTGGCTGCGATAATAAAAATAAGCCACAAGCAGTAAAGAAAGAATTAAAAACAACAGAATTAGGAGATTTATTAATTGAAAGTTATAGTCAGATACCAGAAGTAATCAGTGTAACAAGAGACTACTTACCAGATGAGATCTATGAAGTCGGTGATGACTACATTGTCTTTACTGGAGCTTATAAAAATGGAGCTACTTCCGGATTTGCAGTAATTGTAAGTAATGATAATATGAATAAAGTGTTTGATTATGCAGTTAACCTGGCTCACTCCAACTATAAAGATTTACAAGAAGATACATATGGAATATCAACAATTTTATATAATGACAACATTCCGATAACAGTATCAATCAGTAAAGTAAAATTAGATAATGGCGGTTATATTATTACCTATGAAGCTATCGAAATGACTTTAGAAGATTGTTTTTCCTTTGCTGTATAAATAATTGAACAATAATAAGAAAATTATAAAATATCAATCATAAAGAAAGATAAAGAGGTAATCTTGAAAATTAAAGGGGATAGATATATACTTTTATGGTGAATTATACAAAGATTGTTGTTATGAGCGATTCGCATGGCTATAGTGGAAACGTCTACTTTGTCATGGATAAAGAAAAAGATGCGCATTATATGTTTCATCTGGGCGATGTTTGCGATTGGCCAGATATTTTTGATGATTTGGTAATAATAAAAGGAAATAACGATTATTTTGATTTGCCAGATAAGATTGTGACAGAAATTGCAGGATTGAGATTCTTTTTAATTCACTCTCATCGTCAATCTGGTTTCAATCTTAAAAACAGGTTAGTAGATTTAGCAAAAGAAAATGATTGTGATATTGTTTTATATGGTCATACTCATATGTATAATGATGAATTTGTTGATGGCATCAGGTTATTAAATCCAGGATCTTTATATTACAATCGAGATAGAAGTGATATCGGTTATATGATAATAGAAATTTTTGATGACAAAAAATATACGGTAACAAGAAAATTTCTTTAAAATTAGTATTAAAAAAAGACAACAGGTATAAAACTATTGTCTTTTTATGTAGATTATTACTATAAAATTATTTTTTCAATTCAAAGCCTAAGGCTTCCTCCAGTTCCTTAAGTTTTCCACGATTATTTTCTAACTGACCTTTTACTTGAAATAAATCAAAGCTGGGAGCACGATTTGCTTCAATTAATACGGGTCCATTTTCTGTGATTGCAACATCCCAGCCGATAAAAGGATTTTTACATCGATGAGCAGCTTCAATACATAAATTGACGCTTTCTTTAAAATAAGGAAATTTAAAGCCTTTAAATTTAAAACCGGTGACAATATTACGATCGTAATATTTAATTATAGGAATATTGGCGAAATAGTCGTAGTTGACAACTCCTTCATCATCCAATACACAAGATGCACCGCCTACTGAACAATTATCAACATATGCCTCACCGGTAGCAATTCTAGAGGCAATAAATGGTGCATTATAATCACCGTTAATATTTTTAACTGTAACAATTCTGATACTGTTGACGGCATTAACAGATAATTTAGATACTTCCGGATGTTGAATAATTTTTTCTTCTACCACTACATAACCATCTTTTAATAATTGGTTATAAAAGTCTTCAAGTTTAACTTTGATGTCTTTTAAATAAATGTGTCTAACACCATGTCCACCATAACCGGTTGCTGATTTTACGAAAAATTCTTCGTGTTTTTCAACAAATTTTTTGAAATCATTAAAATCATTAACTCTCAAATCTAAAGTATCAATACCTTTTAAATCACTGAAATTACGGTTAAAAAGTCCTTTATCATCAAAGAAACTATTATCTTCATCACTAATTTTAAATTTGTCAGTAATCATTTGATAATGAACTTTACCACATACAAAAGTATCACGATATTGTTTGCTTTTATTAAATTGAAAACCGAAAATAAAATATTCACCCCAGTTATAACCTTCTTTATAACAGTGATATAAGTCAATTATTAAATCTAAATATGATCTTTTAGATTGCTTATGACCTTGTTTTATTAGCGGCCATGCTTCTTTCCAATTCATTCTTAATGCTTTTTTTATAATGTTCATAAATTCCTCCATAATTATTTTTCCGGTTTTAAACTACTGATAATTTTTTTAAAAAATCCTGCATCAGCGATATTTTCCAATAAACCAGACTTATATGATAATGAAAAATATATTATGCTTCCAGTAATACCATAAATCATTAATTGAAATGCCTGATAGATTCTACCATTGCCGTCAACTGTCCAGAAACGATTTAAAACAAAAATAAACATCAACATCGCAAATAAAGGGATAATCATTTGCTGAATAGTTTTATATAATTTATTGTATTTAAAATTGATATGTTTTTTAAGATCATAGGCTAAAACGAATGTAATAAATATCTGGCTTAAAATACTTGAAGCCAAAGCTCCCAGATATGGAGGAAGATTCAGGTAGGCAAATAAATAAATTAATGGCAAATCAAAAACTACATTGAGAATGTTTCCAGTTACATTGGCAAAACAAACAATTTTTCCTTTGCCCATGCTTTGCATAATGGTGCTAAAAATTGTAGAAAAAGTTCCAACCGCATTTAAGATGAGTGACATTGCCAATATTTTATCTCCATAAATACTGCTGCCATAAAAAATGTTATACAGAGAACCCGAAAAAATAACCATCGCTATTGTCAGTGGAACAGTAATAATAAACAGAATTGATAAAGCCTGATGGATTTTATTTTTAACTCCTTGATAATCTTTGTTAGCGTAATTATCAGCAATGTGTGGAGCAATACTCCCGGTCATGCCCATCGATAAGGCAATGATTAACATACATATTTTAGGAGCCCAATGAGATATAATGCTGGAAATGAGCTGAGCATCATTAGCTAAATAACCTAGATTATCCAATCCGACTAAAATTAATCTCATATGCATAATTTTATATATACTTAATGAAATAGAAGTAATTATAACAACTGAGCTGTAATTAGCCATTTTCTTAAGGATAGTACGATCATTTTCAATTGTTTCATCAGCACTTTCTTTTAAAAATAGATCGAGATTGTTCTTTTTTCTCTTTTTTAAATAAATAGTTGCTGCTAAAGCACCAATACCAGCTCCTGCCAAGGCAAACAAGACACCGAAGTTTTGACTCAGATGATAATATTTGATTATCACATATGAACTGATAAGAACAAAAGCAATTCTTACAAATTGCTCGATAACCTGGCTATATGATGATAAAGATATCAATTTATGTCCTTGCAGATAACCACGCTCAACACTTAAAAAAGGTACAATTAATAGACAATAAGAAATGACTCTGAATGAGGTAGCGACATCTTTAATATTAGCTCCATCAGTACTGTTATTGACAAAATAATTTGCCATATTACCTGCATATAACTGGATAAATAAAAATGATAAAATACTTAAAATTAAAATACAATAAATGCCCAGTTTATAAGCTCTTTCTTTTGATCGATATTTATTTAAAGCATTATATTCACCAATAATAATACTCATGGCGATCGGAATGCCTGATGTTGATATTTCCAAGAATAATGAATAAACATTATAAGCGCATGAATAAATAAAACCGCCTTCTTCGCCAATAATGTTGTAAAGAGGTATATTATATAAAGCGCCAATAATTTTCGTAATAACTATTGATATATAGGCAATAAAAGCACCTTCAACAAAGCTATTTTTTTTCAATTTCTTTTTCATGCCACTCCTCCAATGAAAGCGTATCTATATAATATCACCAATAACTTAATATTTAAAGTTTTTCATTATTTGATAATTGTTGACCTATCGCCATGACAGGTAGATAGTATTCCGCTATTTTTTAACAAAGAAAACTATTGAGCAATCTATTTTTAAAAAGTCAGTATTACAAATGTTTGACAATCTTATAAAACATTTTCAGTATATTTTTAACTGACTGGTATATAATAAAAAAGTAGTATAATTTATTTATAGAAAGAAGAGTTTGACAATAGCTGATAAAGCTATTGAAACTTATTGGAAATGAAATTATCTTTCGGAGGTAAACCATGAAAAAGATTATTTTAGTTTTGTTGGTATGGGTGATGGTTTTTTCATCTTATGGTTGTAATTTTACTTTAAAACAAGAAGTAGATGATCCTGATATTGAAAATCCAGCTGAAATAGTAGCATCAGAGGAAGAGAAACTGCTGGTAAAAGATGGAATAGTAAAATATGATGGAGAATTTAAATATGAAGGTAAATATCCTTTTAAATATTATCCATTTATCTATTCGGTTAACAATATCTGGTATAACGAAAATGTGATTGGACCGGCAAAATGCGAAGAGGGTTACCTTTACAGTAAAAACATGTATACCGGAGTGATTAAAAAACTTATTAATGTTCCGATTAATATTTTCAGGGAAACTAATACTCATATTTATTTTATTTATGATAACGGCCTCTATTGTGTAGATTATGAAGGAACAAAAATTAAAAAAATTTATCAATCTGATGAAGATATTGAAGAAGAGATACTAGAGTTTTATTCTAATTTTATTTATTTTATTGAAGATGATAATTTGATCAAATTAGATTTAAATAATGGAGAAGTCAAAGTACTGGTAGAAGATTTAGATGATGTTGTTTCTCTGTATTTGATAAATGATGAGGAACTGGTATATGATGACAGTGAAGAAAAGCATCACTATATTAATGTAAAGGATAATATTTACAAAATATTAAGTGAATTAGAGTTCAGGCAATTGGATGATTATGAATGATACATTTAAAAAAAGAAGTGATATTACTTCTTTTTAAATAAATTGACCAGTTTATTTTAACCTGATTGAATATTCATATTCATCAGGTATTAATGGTTCAATTAAATCCTGAATTATCTTAATTGCATTCTGTTGAGCCTTTTGAAATAAACCATCATTGGCAGCTTTAGTTACCATTGTTTTTGCCTCATTGAGCATGAAATCGTTATAATCGCTAATTACCAGACGATTGAAGATTGAATAAGATTCATACATAATCTGCATAGTATCAAATTCAACTTCATGTGATAAAACAGTGGCTTTTGGAATTTCAATAAGCACGTTTTTATCAACTAAAGTTATTTTTACTTTTGACAAATCAATTCCAGCTTTAATTGTTCCATCATAGGTAATTAAAAACTTTGTAGTTGTTAAAGGAATTTTCCAACCATAGAAATCTTTATAATTTTCATATTTGGCTAAAGTAGTGTAATGATATTCAACTGTTGCCAATTCAGCAATTGAATTTACTTTTTCTTCAATAACAGAAATATCAATTGTAGTATTTCCTTCTTTAGAATTCATAAATGAAACTGTAGAAAAGATACCTAAAGAAGTAAAAAACAATGCCAATAATAAACCAATAATTACTTTTTTCATATGCATCACCTAATATAAATATAATTCATTTTTAAAATAAGTCAATGATTGTTTAGCACTTAAACCTTGACAGTGCTAATTTCAAGTGTATAATATATATGAGAGGTAAATTTATGACGATCAATTATTATCAAACAATTGTAAATCATATTGAAAAGTTAATTGAAAGTAATGATTTTATTGGTGCCAGTAAGATTATTGAAGAAGAATTATCAATGCCTTATGTACCAAAAGATGTTTTGATGAAATTGCAGCAGTTGCACGAATTATGTAAATTCAACCTATCTGAAGAAAAGAAAAGTGAAATACTTTCACCAGAAAAGGTATATGAGTATTTAAAACACGGAAGCAGTAAAGCGTATAAAGCTTTAGAAACATTATCGATTGCCAATATCAGAAATTATTTGGAAGTAATTAAAGATCTGTTAGTTGACAATGCTGTAAACAGAGTTTTAAAGTCTTTACTGATTGAACAATTACAGATTCAACAGATTAACAGCATTATCAACTTCACAATTGATAATCAGGTTTACTCAATTATTCCTTCAAAGATTCCATCACCGTTATCACAACCTAATTATCAGGTGATTAATAAAAGACTGGAAAGCATTGTTGAAAGTAACCCTTCTTTTTTACAGCAATGTCAGATGATATTGATTAATGTAATTTATGATAATTATCCGTTTTTAATAAAAGATGAAGACGTAGAAATAACTACTTATAGTATCATAGCGTATGTTTATAAAGCATATAACGATGATAATGGTTTGAAAGAATTTTTAAATGATTACCAGATTGATGAAAAAATGTTATTGGATTTTACCTTTTAGTTGAAAAAAGTTGTTAAAATTTATATAATTAAGTTCGTGTCAAAAAAGGAGAAAAAATATGAAAGCAGTATATGAATTAAAAGAAAATAATAGTGCAGAACTATTAGTCACAGTTAAAGGAGAAAGATGGCAAAAAGCACAAAAGAAAGCCTTTAATAAAATAAAGAGTGATTTAGAAATCCCAGGTTTTAGAAAAGGAAAAGCACCAGAAGCTAAAGTAAGACAAGTTGTCAGCGAACAGACAATCTGGTATGATGCAATAGATTTAATTGCTCAAGAGGCTTTAGAGTTTGGTTTAGAAGAATATAAAGATATCAGATTAGTAGATAGACCAGCATTAGATGTACAAGCAATGACTTCAGATGAAGTAACATTAAAATTTTTATTAACTGTTTATCCAGAAGTTAAACTTGGCGACTATAAAGCTGTTGAATATAAAGAATCTAGAGTAACCGTTACTAAAAAAATGGTTGAAGAAGAAATTGCCAGACTGCAACAAAATAATTCTTTTGAAGTTTTAAAAGAAGAAGGTGCAGTAGAAAATGGCGATATTGCAGTTATTGACTTTGAAGGTTTTATCGATGATGAACCATTTGAAGGTGGAAAGGCAACAGAATATCCATTAGAAATTGGATCTGGTTCTTTCATCCCAGGTTTTGAAGAGCAGATTATAGGTATGAATATCGGAGAAGAAAAAGATATTGATGTTACTTTTCCGAAAGAATATGCTGCTGAAGTAGCTGGAAAACCTGCAGTATTCAAAGTCAAATTAGAAGGTATAAAAGTTAAACAGTTACCTGAATTAAATGATGATTTCGTTGAAGAATTAGAAATTGAAGGTGTTAAAACTGTTGAAGAACTAACAAAACATATCAGAAGTGATATTAGAGAAAGAAAACTGCAACAAGCGGAAGAAGAAGCAACAAATGCATTGTTAGATGGCATTTGTGAAACATGCGAAGTTGAAATACCAGAAGCAATGATTAATTCAGAAGTAGAAGATACTTACAATCAATATGCCCAAAGATTACAGGCTCAAGGGATTTCAATTGATATGTATTTCCAGATTACTGGAATGACTAAAGAGGATTTTAAATTAAATTTAAAAGAAGAAGCTGAAAAGAAAGTCAGAGTAAGACTAGCTTTAGAAGCTATTGGTAAAGATTTAGGCATTTCAGCAACTAAAGAAGAATTAGAAGAAGAATATAAGACTATGTCTGAACAATATCAGATGGAAGTTGAACAAATTAAACAGTATATTCCTGCTGAATATTTAGCTGAAGATGTAAAAATGAAAAAGACATTAGAAGCATTAAAAGGTAATAAAGCTGAATAATTGATAAACATTCCATCAGAAAGGAGTGTATTATGAGTATTTATGCCGATATCTATCAAAATGTAGATTATCCTGTAATATGTACTAGAGGTGTTATTATATTTCCAAATCAGGAAGTGATAATTGATGTTGGAAGAGAAATAAGTGTCAAAGCTTTTAAAATGGCCCAAACAAATTCCGACTCTTTACTGTGGATTGTTTCTCAAAAAGATATGATGATTGATAATCCAACTACAGAAGACATGTTTAGATATGGAACGCTATGTCATATAGAAAATGTCAGAAGAGACAGAGGAACTTATAAAATTAAATTTAAAGGATTAGCTAGAGCTAGAGCCAACACAATTACTTTTAATGGAAACGTATTTATAGCTAATATCAGTGTTGAAGATGATGTCAATTCTGATGCCCAACAACAACTGGTGTTAATCCAGAAAGTAATGAGTGAATTTGAAAAATTTGCTTCAAATATAAAATCTTTGCCAAAAGAAATGATGGCTCAGTTTGCTTCGGGGATACCAGCATCAGCTGTTGCTGATCAATTTGGTCAGTATTTGCCGATGTCTTTATCATCAAGACAGGAAATACTGGAAGCAATTGATGTCAATGAAAGATTGTTATTAGTTCTGAAGCAGTTTGAATACAATAAACAGATAAAAGAGATTGATGACAAAATATCAGAAAAAATTAAAGAATCTATTGATGAAAATCAAAGAGAATATTATCTGAGAGAAAGACTTAAAGCTATCAGAGAAGAATTAGGTGAAGGTATAGGTTCAGGTTCTGATTCAGATTCATTGCTTGATTATTTCAATAACAATCCTTATCCACAAAATATAAAAGATAAGGCAGCAGAAGAAATTGCCCGTTATGAAATGATGCCAGCGATTTCATCAGAAGCAAGTGTCATCAGAAACTATTTAGATTGGCTGCAAAAGGTTCCATATTGGCAAGAAAGTGAAGACAATACTGATATAAATGATATTGCCAGAATTTTAGATGAAGACCATTATGGTATCAAAAAAGTTAAAGAGAGAATTTTAGAGTATATTGCGGTTAAAAATATGACTGGTAATTTAAAGGCTCCAATTTTATGTTTGTATGGGCCTCCTGGAGTTGGAAAAACATCTCTTGGTAAATCTATAGCTCGAGCATTAAACAGAAAATTTGTAAAAATGTCATTGGGTGGTGTCAGAGATGAAGCTGAAATCAGAGGCCATAGAAGAACATATCTTGGCTCTATGCCAGGAAGAATCATTCAGGGAATGAAAAGAGCAGGTACAATCAACCCGGTATTTCTAATCGATGAACTGGATAAAATGGGAATGGATTACAAAGGTGATCCATCAAGTGCAATGCTTGAGGTTTTAGACCCTGAACAGAACACGATGTTTTCTGATAACTATTTAGAAGAACCATATGATTTAAGTAAAGTAATGTTTATTGCTACGGCTAATAATATTTCTACAATTCCTGCAGCACTAAGGGATAGATTAGAGATAATTGAAATGCCTTCTTATACTGAAGATGAGAAATATCATATTGCTAAAAATCACCTGATACCTAAACAGATGAATGCCAACAGTTTAACTAAAACGATGTTTAAACTGGGTAAAGATGAAATACTGTATCTGATTAGATTCTATACAAGAGAAGCAGGAGTCAGACAATTAGAAAGAAACATTGCTTCATTGTGTAGAAAAACAGTTTTATCAATTTCAAAAGGTGAAAGAAAATCAGTAAAAATTTCTAAGAAAATCATTAATAAATGGTTAGGGAAAGAAATATATGATTTTGGCAAAAAAGAAGCAAAATCACAAGTTGGTATTGCAACAGGTTTAGCTTATACTCAATTTGGAGGCGATATTCTTCCAATTGAAGTCACTTCATATCATGGTAAAGGAAATTTAGTTGTTACCGGTAACTTGGGTGATGTAATGAAAGAAAGTGCTACAATTGCTTATGGTTATGTCAAGGCTAATGCCGATAAACTGGGTATTGAAAAAGATTTCTTTGAAAAGAATGATATGCAAATTCACGTTCCAGAAGGTGCAGTGCCAAAAGATGGTCCTTCAGCGGGTATTACACTGACAACAGCTATTATTTCCTCACTAACAAATAAACCTGTCAGCAACGATGTTGCTATGACTGGTGAAATGACACTAAGAGGTAATGTCTTACCAATTGGTGGCTTAAGAGAAAAGACAATGGCTGCCTACAGAAGTAATATCAGCAATATTATTCTTCCAGAAAATAACTTAAAGGATTTAGATGAAATTGATGACATTGTTAAAGAAAAGATTAATTTTATCCCGGTTAAAACTATGGAAGATGTACTAAAACATACTATTAATGCCTAGAACAAGAGTTTAATCTTGTTCTTTCTTTTTGGCTTTAACTGAAAAATTGATTAAAGTCACATAATTGTAAGGTAAAAATGATAGTTTAAATACCTTATGTCGTAAAAAAAATATTTGATATGTTATAATTTCAAATGAAAGAATAACATAAACAAAGATAGTAAGGAGTATTATGTATAAAGATTTTACAGGAAAAAAAGTTACAATAGTCGTATCTTCAAGAGGTGATAATCTTTTAGAATATGTTGGAACTTTACAGAAAGAAAATGATAATTGTATTTTAATGTCAGATGTTAATATCAGTTATCTGATGCTTAATTTTCAAAAAGGTTTTTTTGGGAACAATATAAACCAATATAAAGAAAATTTAAGTCAGGTTCTGATTAATAAAAAGTATATTATTTCATGTAATAAAGATTAAAAAAAGGTTTTTGATTAGTTTGAAAACAACAGGCTGAAATAATTGGCTGTTTGAGGCTATTTTAGCCTCTTTAGCGATTATTTGACTGATTTTTATATAATAACCTTGCTTTTATGTAAGGCTTTTTTAAAGCCTTAAAATGACTTAATATCTAAAATAACAATATTATACCAACAGTATTAATCGACAAATTTGCAAACATATGGAAAAACCAACTTGCAAAAAGTGAATCAAACCTTTCATTAAGGTAGTTGAATATTAAACCAGCAACAAATAGAGATACAATCAATAGTAAATAAAGTATAATATTGAACCATCCAATCATCATACTGCAGTGATAAAGGGCAAAAATCAGACTGGAGAAGATATAAGCTCTTTTTCTACTGACGATAGTTTTTAGATGTAAAAAGCAATATCCACGAAAGAAAAATTCTTCTAAGAAGGAATTGAATAAAGAAATATATATTGATACAAAGATAAAGTTATCTTTACTAACTTTAACAGAAGACAGGAGTGATTCCTTAACATGAGAAAAATCAAAAACATTTCTAAAAATGAAAAAGGCTGCAAGTATTAAAATATAAACACCCAAAGCCAGAGGAAATATTTTTTTCAGTGAGGAAAGATTAAAATTAATATTATCCAGAATATTATGTTTATAGACAAAAGAATATAAAAAAACTGTTCCGCAAAATAAAAAAATCTTTATTATACTTCTAATAAGATAACCTGGTTGAACAATTGTATCAATATAGCTCATCGAGATGACTGAAATGATAACTGATAAATAGATAAAGTGGTCTTTTTTCATAAATATAGCCTTTCTTATGTAATTTTACCATATTCTTGATTTTATTCTATCTTTCTTTTATAATGTAAACTAGCGAAGAAGAGTAGGAGTAATTTGTATTACTGTTAAAAGAGAGTGCTTGTATGGTGGAAAAGTATAAAGTAAACAGATGAAGGTCGACTTGGAGCTGAATTGATGAAATAAAGTAGTTAATTCCGTATTGCTGCGTTAAAGTATTTGAGAAGTAAATAAGGTGGTACCACGTTAAGCGTCCTTTGTTGACGCTTTTTATTTTAGGAGGATTTTGTATGTTAGAAAATAAATATGACCACATAAAAGTAGAGAAAGATCTTTATGAAGAATGGTTGAAACAAGAATATTATACTGCTGGAGATTTAAGTAAAAAACCTTATTGTGTTGTTATTCCTCCACCAAATGTGACAGGAAAATTACACTTAGGACATTCCTGGGACAACACTTTGCAGGATATAATTACCAGGTATAAAAGAATGTGTGGTTTTGATACTTTATATTTATCAGGAATGGATCATGCTGGTATTGCAACCCAGGCAAAAGTAGATGAAAGATTAAAAAAACAGGGGATTTCCCGTTATGATATAGGAAGAGAAAAATTTCTGGAAAAAGCATGGGACTGGAAAGAAGAATATGCCGGTCACATTCGAAACCAATGGGCTTCTATGGGTCTGGGCCTGGATTATTCAAGAGAAAGATTTACTTTAGATGAAGGTTTAAGTAGAGCCGTAAGAAAATCTTTTGTGACTTTATATAAAGAGGGACTGATTTATCAGGGAGAAAGAATTATTAACTGGGATCCTCAGGCATTAACTGCTTTAAGTAATATTGAAGTTATTTATAAACCTACTAAAGCATATATGTATCATTTTTATTATGAAATTGTGGAAACAGGTCAGAAAATTGCGATTGCTACAACCAGACCGGAAACAATGTTTGGCGATGTTTGTGTTGTTGTTCATCCTGATGATGAAAGATATAAAAATATTGTTGGAATGCATGCTATAAATCCAGCCAATAAAGAACCTTTACCAATTATAACTGATGATTATATTGATATGGAATTTGGAACAGGTGTTATGAAATGTACACCAGCTCATGATCCAAATGACTTTATTATTGGTGAAAAATATGGTTTTGATAAACCTGTCTGTATTAATCCGGATGCGACAATGAATCATCTGGCAAAAGAATATGATGGTCTAGACAGATATGAATGTCGTAAAAAATTAGTCGAAAGAATCACATCCGAAAAAAATCTGGTAAAAATTGAAGAAATTGAACATAATGTCGGCTATTCAGAAAGAACGGATGTCATCGTTGAACCTTATCTTTCAAAACAGTGGTTTGTTAAAATGAAACCTCTAGCGCAAGAGGTATTAAAATATCAGGATGATGAGAAAACAAAAATTAAATTTTATCCGGAAAGATTTGAAAAAACTTTTATTCAATGGTTAGAAAATATTGAAGATTGGTGTATTTCCAGACAATTATGGTGGGGACATCGTATTCCAGTCTGGTATCATAAAGAAACAGGTGAAATATTTTGTGAGATGCAGGACCCTGAAGATAAAGAAAATTATCTTCAGGACGAAGATGTCTTAGATACGTGGTTTTCAAGTGCTCTTTGGCCATTTTCAACATTGGGATGGCCAGAAGATACAGAGGATTTAAAGCGTTTCTATCCGACTGACTGTCTGGTAACCGGATATGATATTATCTTCTTCTGGGTAGCTAGAATGGCTTTTATGGCCCGCTATCTTACCCAAGACAGACCATTTAAAGATGTTTTGATTCATGGTTTAATCAGAGATGAATTGGGCAGAAAAATGTCAAAATCACTTGGTAACGGTGTTGATCCTGAAGATGTTAAAGTAAAGTATGGAAGTGATGCTTTAAGGTTTTTCTTGACCACCAATTCTACACCTGGAGCTGATTTAAGATATTCAGATACCAAGGTTGAAGCAAGCTGGAACTTTATTAATAAAATATGGAATGCCAGCAAATTTGTGTTAATGAATATTGAAAATATGACATTAGAAGACATTCGTTTGTCAAACTTAAATAATATTGACAAATGGATGATAGATAAATTGAATAAAACAATTGATTCAGTTAACAGAAATATGGAAAAATATGAATTTGCTCAGGTCGGCAATGAACTTTATAATTTTATCTGGAATGATTTTTGCAACTGGTATATTGAATTTTCAAAATCGACATTAAATTCAGAAGATTCAGTAGTGGTAAAGGCTACAAAGTCAACTCTTCTAATAGTTCTGATTGATATATTGAAGTTGTTGCATCCATTCATGCCATTTGTGACTGAAAGAATTTATCTGTCACTGCCACATAAATGTGATTCTATTTGTATTTCTTGTTGGCCGAAAGTCAGAGAAATAGATACATCTGCAAGTGAAGAAGTTGAAACGATGATTTCTATTATTACTGCTGTAAGAGCATTAAGAGTTAACTATGATGTCAAACCTTCTCTGGAGTTTGAAATAACTTTATATGATGATAATGATAATCTTATTAAAATTGATACTGAAATTGCTAATATGTTACATAAATTGTGTAGAGTAAATTGGACAAATACTGAGGGAGAAGATTTAATAATTATTCCTTTGGAAGCAGGTAAAATGGCTGTTGATGCTACCCAGATTGTAGACTATGAAGCTGAAAAAGAGAGATTGGAAAAAGAAAAAATAAGACTGGAAAATGAAATTAAACGTTCAAATAGAATGTTGGGTAATGAAAATTTTGTTAAAAAGGCTGCAAAAGAAAAAGTTCAAATGGAAAAAGAAAAACTGGAAAGTTATCGTTCACAATATGATATTATTGTCAAACAGCTGAAGCAAGTTTATACTAAATTATAAGATTGAAGCAGGTATAGTATGAAAAAAATAATTAAATTGTTGTTTGTTTTAATAATGATTGCCACAATTACTTTTTTTAGTGTTAAACATATAGGAACCAGATATATTACATCAGGTAAGTTTGAATATAAAATTAATGAAGATGGAACAGCAACCTTAATCAAATATAACAAACTTTATGAGTCAGAATGTATTACCATACCTTTTTCAATTGATGGCTATACAGTAACTGTAATAGCTTCTAATGCGGTAGATTGTAGCAACAGTGAGGAGATTATAATTGCTGATTCTATAACGACAATAAAAAAGAATGCCTTTAAAAATTGTCAACGAGTTAATAAAATAAGTATTCCTTCTCATTTAATTGATTCGGAAGGTTTTTCCAATTTAATAAACATAAGTGTTTTAATTATTACCTCTGGTCAAAATGGTTTTATGGTTGATTTCAATACCAATGAGGAAAGAATCTGGAATAATAGTAGTGATTCAATATTTAAACTGGTTATCAGTGATGATGTTAAATATTTATCCAATAATGCTTTTAGAGATTTGAAGCATCTGGAAATAATTGAGTTTTCAGAAACAGTTGAATCAATTGGAGAATATTGTTTTTATAATGACTGTAATCTGAAATCTTTTGTTTTGCCTCTATCGTTAAAAGCCATCAAAAAACATGCTTTTGATATGGAAAAAACTGAAGAAATTGAAACAATTGTTTTAATTCCTCAATCAGTCACCTATTTGGAAGAATGCTGTCTTAGTAAAAATTATAAGTATATTGTTTATGAAAACAGTGAAGCAGCTAAGTACATCAAGAAAAATGATTTGACTTATACTTTAATTGATTTAAACTTTGCTGAAACTTCTACTTCGATAAAAGTTGGCGAAACAATGCAACTGAAGGTAGTCGACAGCAACATTTTATCTGATGAAATTAAATACTATAGTTCAAATCCGAAAATAGCGACAATTTCGCAGGAAGGCCTGCTTACTGCAAATAGTATCGGGGCTGTAAAAATTACTGTCAGAACAAACAGTGGTGAAAACAGTGTAATTTTTGATGTTACAGTCAGTGATGAAAATGCTTCAGAAATCAGATATTTAATATTAGATTTAGATGATAATGTTGTACTGTCGCCAAATGATCATGACTGTTTTATTGGTTCAAATGAAGAATTCACATATACATCCAGTGATGAAAACATTGTTCTGGTTGATGAATCAGGTAATTTAGAAATCTTGGAAGCTGGAACTGTCAGCATTACTATTTCCAGTGGTGGAACAAATGTCATTTATTATATGAGTATCGCAAAAATGATAAAAAATATAAAAATTAATCAAACTGTTATTAATTTAAAAAAAGGAAATACATTTGAATTGAATGTTTCAGTATATCCAGCTGATGCTGCTAACAAAACCTTAACCTATTATTCAAGCAATCCTGAAATTGCTCAGGTTACAAATGAAGGGAAGATTATTGCCAATAAAAACGGGACAGCTATTATTACCGTAAAAACTAATGATGGTTCTGATATAACCAAAAAAGTTGCTGTTAATGTCAGCAGAACTAAAGTATCTTGTCAGTTCTATAAATTGGGCTTGATGGTAAACAAAAAATTCCGATTAAGATGCAGTGTTAATGACAATTCGACCTTGCTTTATTATTCTTCTGATGAAAAAATAGCTACTGTAGACAATTCGGGAGTAATATATCCAAAGAAAAGTGGAACCTGTTATATTACAATTTCTAATGAAAACTATACATCCGCAATAACAGTACCTGTTAAAGTTTACAATGCGTTCAGTTATGGTTTGGATTTATCAGAATGGAATGGCAGATATATGACTGCCGACAACTTCCAGATGATGAAAAATGATGGTATTGATTTTGTATTATTAAGGGCTGCTTACAGTAATGATTATAAAGATCCTATTTTTGAAAGGAACTATAATGCTGCTAAAGAGGCTGGTCTTGATGTAGGTGCCTATCATTATATCATTTCAACAACTGTTGAAGATGCTATAAAAGAAGCTAAGTGGATGTTGGAATGTATTGAAGGCAAAAAATTTGAATATCCTATCATAGTGGATGTTGAAACAGGTTCACATAAATATTTAGACAGCTATACCTTTAATGCTTTGGTTAATGCCTACTGTGATGTATTAAAAGAAGCAGGGTATTATCCTGCTGTATACAGTTATTCTTCGATGATGAGAAAATATAATTTTAAATATGATGTTTGGGTAGCCCACTGGGACACTACCACTCCTTATGTTTATAATGACAATTACACGATGTGGCAATTTACCTCAAAAGGAAAAGTTGAAGGAGTAACAAGCACGAATGTGGATATTAATATTTGTTTTGTAGATTATCCTTCAATTATAAAAGATGCACATTTAAATGGATATTGAATGAATTTGTTGTATAATTAAGGTATAAGAAGTTGGTAATACAATGTTAGACAGGAGAAAATATGGCTATTTCAGTGAGAGTAACAAAAGAAGAAGAGAAATTATTTAGAGATTATGCAAAATTCCATGGTATTACTGTTTCTGATCTTATTAGAACTGCAGTAATTGAAAAGATAGAAAATGAAATCGATATTAAGGATTTTGATGAAAGCTTACAACTTTATCAGCAGAATAAAGAACTTTATAGTTTGAGTGATATTATAAAAGGAAACAAATAAATGAACTTTCGTGTCTATTTTTCAAAATATGCCTATCAACAATTAAATCAATTAGAAGAAGCTAACAGGGTACTTCTTTTAGGTTGGCTTAAAAAAAATCTAGAAGGTACAAACGCTCCCAGATTGTTAGGTCATCCACTTAAAAACATTCTATTTGGTCATTATAAATTTGTTGTGGGCAGATTTAGATTGTTAATCTTGATTGAAGATAAGAAACTTGTGGTATTAAAAATAAATGAAACAAAATAAAATGAAATGATCTGCTCCCTGTCAAGTAGACACGGGAAATATCTAAAATAATTCTAGCCCAGCCGAAGATTCGGTTGGGTTTTTACTTGCTAAATTAGCTTTGTATTTTTCAATACGTCTATTAATAGGTA
>JAAYOQ010000001.1 GCA_012520255.1 Erysipelotrichia bacterium
GGTCTGCCCAGCTTACTTCTGTTCCGTCAACCGTCGCAACCAGCTTCAGGGTCACGTCTGTACGCTTGCCGTCCTGGTTGTTGTTGTCATCCCAGACCTTGCTCACTGTCTTTTCAGTAGTCGCCGGTGTGTAGGTATTTTTAAAGGCCCAATTATTACCGTTTTGTGTATGTGTTTCTATATAATCATCTGGCACCACTTCTACAACAACATAGTTAATTAATGTTGTGAAATTCTTGTATTTTGGCAGGCCAGTAACGGTCTGTTGCCAAACACCATTTTCCGGCGTTAAGGTAACGGTTCTTACAATAGTGATCATATCATCCGCATCATAGATATTAAACTCTACTTGTGCAGGACGAATACCGTCTTGGTTATTATTGTCGCTCCAAGTCTTGGTTAATTGAAGATTTATTGTTTCTTGATTATATGTATTAGTAATTTCTACTAATTTAGTTGAATAGCTTCCTACCGCAAAGTGTGTCCAAATATTTTCGCCTTGGAAATGAATTGTTGTTTCATTTACCGTACCGTCTGGGTTAAATGTAACTTCAACAGTGATTAAGCCTGAACTTGGATTATTTGGCAGTACATCATGACTTACATTTGGACCTTCAAGCCATATAAAAGCATCTCCTCCTTGATCTAAGTATGACTCAAGATCTTTAAGCGGTTGCTTGTATTGAGCTGGTTTAGAAGCTGCAATTACATTTCTTAACAATTGAACCTGATCTACTGCTGGAACATGGTTAAGTGTCCAAACAACAAACGCTTTATGACCTGTTATACGCGTAATAATAAATGCTGGATTCTGAAGTGGCCAATCTGTTTGATTTTGTGATGGCTCACAATAAACATTTTCTATTGCACTTTCTGTTACTACAGGATCTCCTTCATTAAAATCATTGATAGGTTTCTCATTTATTGTGTAAGTAATTATATTTTCTTCAGCATCCTTAAGAGGTAGATCTTTCCACTCTACTACTACATTTGGATATGTAAGTACTGCTGTTCTAACAACCTGATTAATTAAAATCGGACTGTTGGCAATAACTTGTACAGTAATATTAGGTGGTGTCAGATTTTCAGGTACACCTTCCCATGTTTTTTCAAAACGTATAGATGTAATATCTGTGTCACTTGTTTGAATAAATGAGTTTGTAACTGTAAGTCCGTTTTCTACCTTGCTATAGCCTGCAGGTACAAAATCATTACCATCCTCATCTACTTCTTGTACTTTATAACTATATAAATTTCCATTTTCATCATATTTAAGAAGTTTTTCTGTTAAACCGGTATCTGATTGATTCCATGTTACAGAATTGTTTACAACTTTTTTTGGCTCACCCACAAAAGTTTCTGAATTATCAGAATTGATACGTATTAATTGGAACCATATATCTGGTTTATCTGTTGGAGCATATTCCCAAATCTTTTCAGCTGTAACAGTCATATTTTCAGTTTGTTTGTTTGTTACAGTAACTGTATGCTTTAAATTTGGAAAATCTAATGTTACATTGACTTCGCTTGCAGAAACCTCAGGATCTTGGTTAACTTGCATAGTTGTTGTCCAACCTGTTGTAGTTTCTTTAATTGTATAAATTCCCTTAGCAAGACCATCTAATACTTTTTCCCAAGAATTATTTTCCGGTAAACTAAAGTTTTCTGCATAACCATTTGGTCCTATGACTTCAAAATCAAATTTAACTTGAGAAGTTTTAGCTCCTGACTTCGTCAGTCCAAATTCACCAGAATCTGACATTTTCGCTGGCGATGGCGGTGGAATAATAGCTGATTGATCTAATTTTTTTATAATTGTTATGCTACCAGGTTTTTCTTTGTTGACTACTTTAACTTCAACATCTTCAGTTTGATCACCGGCAACTACAAAACTATTAGTCTCAACACCATTAACAATATATGTAATATCATAATCAGCTAGGTTACCAACATTTGTACTAGTTTCACTAAATGTATATGTCTCATCCCACCTTAAATCAGTTAAAAGTTTTGTGCCGGATTGTTCAAATGGATTTAATGTAAATATTTTTTCATTAACACCATCTGCCCATGGTCCTGTTATTTTAATATCAAAATCACGATCTACAGTAATTACATTGCCATCTTTATCTTGCAAGACTTTTACTACTTTATATAAAACAGGGTTGACCCTAGGCACTGGGAAAGGTTTTTCTTGTGCATTTCCAGCAGCATCAGTATATCTGATAATAGCACTTCCATTTGTAGGATATTCTCCATTTTCATCTGGGGTTTGTAATAAAATGTCATCATTTAATTCTACTCTATATTTAAGTTCTGCATATTTTATATCACTGCCTGGTGATATTGGCGTTGTTAATGTACCTGGTTCCCAGGTAATTGTCCTTGTTGTAGAATTGTACTCTGGAGTTCCTTGAGTAGCAGTAATATTGCTAACTTCTCCAATAGGAACTTGGAAGCCTGCTCCCATAGGATCTGTAACCTTAGCTTCCTTAACTGCTGCTCCAATTTCACCAGCAATTGTGCCAAATACTGTATTTAAATCTGACGCAGTTGCCGTAAAATAGCTATCATCTGAAGCCATTTGCTGTAGTATACCTCGGCCAGTTGTATCAACATCAAGAGCAATGGTCCATACCCTATAGCCAGATGTTTTAGCAAATCCCGCCTCTGCAATGGCAGAATTTCCATGATTATAATATTTGTTACTCCAATAACCTTGAAGAAATCCTGTCGATACCCAATCTCTACCGTAATATTCCCTTAAGTTTCCACCATCGCCAACTTGAGTGGAAGTGTAAGCTGTAGATGGTGCGCCTGTTCCTATTTCTCTATTTCGCTCCCCATAAGGAATTAAATAATCGTCTCTGTTATTCAAATCATAAGAATACGTTGGACGTCCATCTGACAACAAAACGATATGCTTCATATCAGCAGCAGAAGCTGCTAACATTTCTTCCGCTTGTTTAACACCTGCTTGAGTGAAAGTTCCTCCAACAGCAGCTAAAGCCTCTATAGCATCTATTAAGGTGCCGACTTGGTTGGTGAGTTGAGTCACGTTTCCAACTTCTGAGGCAAAAGGAACAATTCCTATTCTAGTCGTCTCAGAAGGCAATAATGTATCCACAAAACTTTTGGCAGCATTTATTGCTGAAGTCATTTTATTGCCACTCATACTACCAGAAGTATCTATAACTAAAACTATATCACTTGTTAATAGAGTGTCTTTTCCTTCAATTCTTAAAGTAATGTCCCAGACATTCACCATGCCTTCCACTGGCTCTGCCTCTTTAAAAAGCATTACATCTCCAGGATTTTCTGGATGCTGTGCTTTTTCTTCTTCTCCTGTAACAGGAGGATTATTTCCTTGGGCATAAATTTTGTTTGTGCTTATGACACTAGAAAACAAACTCGTAAACAACATCAAAAACATAATCAATGTTGTTATAAATTTTTTTACATTCCGATTAACCATATCAATCCGACCCTCCCTCGATTTCTGTTTATCAAGATTTTTTTGTAATTTATAAACACTATTAAAACACACAAAAATCACTTCTATGATTATATTTAAATTATACTATAAAAGTGATAAAAAACAATACTGCGCGAAATAAAAACACGAAAAATTAAATATATATTCTAATTCAAATCGTTTACAAACAGACTTTTTAAAAAAAGACTAGATTTTTTCAACCACTTTTTATCTTCTTTTGGCGAAACCCCAAAACTTGACCCAAACTTCACAAGCTATCCTCTAATCTTTTTTAATTATCCATAAAAAGAAGCAACCTATACTATAACGATTGCTCCCTCTTTTTTTGCCTATTTAAAACTTTTTATTTAACTATAATTGATATATTTTAAATCTTAAAATAAATCCTATAATTTTATATTATCCTTTTTTTCTTGCCATATATTGTAAGTCCAAGACTGCCAATTCCACTTAAAAACATTATAACAAGTACTAAAGTGACATTAATATTATCTCCTGTATCTGGCATTGGCTCTGGTTTGGTATTAATAATAGTCCATATATTAGTATTTTCAGCAATGGTTTTTTCGTAGCCATCTAAAACACCAACTTCATCAACTGTCCATACACGGTTATTAGCCAAATCAGTCCATGTATAAGTCCAACCATTATTATTATCCAGGGTAATAATGTCTCCATAAGCAACACCATCACGATATAGTTGAACTTCAACATATTCAGGTCTGTCTACAGAATTATTATCATTCCAAACCTTAATTACTTTAACATCAATTGTTTCAGGTGTGAATGTCCAACTACCCTTGATGACTGTATCTTTCGTAATCGCAAATCCAGTGTCATGGTCCCATCCGCTAAATGTCCATTTTCCTGGTACATTCTCAGTGCCAACTTTCGCGTAAACTTGGTCTGATGACAGTGCTGTTGCTACCTCTACAGAAGCCTTCCAGCCATATGCTGTATTGTCAGTCGGTATAGTGATACCTTCAGGACTGCCGTATGTCGCATCATCAGCCACCTCATAGGTTACTTTATATGTGTCAGGTGTAAACTTCCAACTACCTGTAATTGTAGTATCTGCTGTAATATGGAAATCTTCTGTACTCCAACCTGAAAATTCCCATGTTCCAGGAATTTTTCCATCATCTACTTCAACATTATTCTGTGTTGTTGAAAGATTGTCATCTACTGTAACCAATTCATTGTATTTGTATTCTTTTCCATCAATTGGAGTAACGCTGTTATCAGGGTTTCCATAAATTGAATCTCCAATAACTTGATAAGTGACTGAATAAATTTTTTCCCACTGAGCATAAAGTACTTGGCTTTTATCCATCAATAGTTCATCATCTTTGTTATATGCTGTTCCGGTACCATCAGCACTTGTGTTCCAACCAGTAAATACATAACCTGGACGGGTAAACATATTGTCTAGCACAGTCGCATTTGTATTTTGTGAATAAGCCTGTTTATCATATTGATGGTCACTGCTTTCTGGACAGTTGGCATCATAAGCAAGAAGCAAGCCATACCAGATAGCTTTACCTCCAGTGTATGTCTTTCCATCAGTTAAAAAATCTAAATTATCATTTTCCTGGCAGACGAGTTCACTTTCAATTCTATTCTTGTATCTACTTCCCTCAACCAGGTTATATACAGTTATATACACATTTGGATTCCAAGGTGCAGGAACTCTTTCAGCAACATAAACTCCATCAATAAACCAACCGAAATATGGAACGGAAATTTCATTGATAGGCACTTCATAATAACCAGTAATTGGTTCTACATCAACAGTCATTAGATTTATGCTATCTCCATCACCGTATAATCTATCAGGCTGTGATGGATACAATCCTATCCAAGAATTCCAATCTTTATATATATCATCACCAGCTTCTTCAGCAATATTATCATACATCATGCCGGTTACAAAGTTATTGTATTGATAACTACCATAAACACCGCCACCTTTTTCACCGGCATAGTTATCTCTGATAACTCCTCCGTTTTGACGCACTCCGTAACAACCAGCATAAACAGCACCGCCATTTTCTCCTGCTTTATTATGATGAATACTGGAATTATCATTCATTACTAAAAGTTGTTCCCACAAGTAAACAGCTCCACCATCGCCATCTGCTTCATTATATGACATTGATGAACTGTCGTGCATATAAATGATTGTATCATCATCATTGCCTCCGTTTTGGGAATGAATAGCACCTCCATCACCAGCTGCTTTATTATATTCCAGAGAAGTTGTTCCATAAAGATGTACAATGCTATGTGTTAACTCTAAGGCTCCTGCATCGTTTGCTGTGTTATTACTAATTATTGAATCAGTAATATTTACAACTGTTGTTTCATCATCCTCGTTAAAGCAATAACCAAATGCCAATCCTCCACCATAACTGTTGCTTGTATTGCCATCAATCAGACAGTTTGTAATATCTACCTTAGCAAAGCCTTCAACACAAATTCCGCCTCCACCTCTGCCGTAGTTAGTTACAGATGTATTATTTAAAATCTTACAATCATTTAATGTAAGGTTCATAGCTTCGTCAAGAGTGTTATTTCCATAAATACCACCACCCATATTAGAAGAAAGATTATCCTGAATTGTACAGTTTGTTAATAATACACTGGCCTCATCTTCAATATAGATTGCCCCACCATTTCCTTCACAATAATAAGGTTCATTCCTGTAATTCCATGAAACCATGTTTGTTTTATTGTTTTTAATAATCACATTATCCATATTAAGAGTTGTATTTGCGCTCACATAGACAGCTGAACTTTTAGCATCTAAATTAGAACCATCAATAAACAGATTGCGAGCAGTCAGTACAACTCCATCAGTACCAACACCACCTGGTCCACCGCCTCCAGTTACTCCTTCCTTAGTTGTCAACAGTGCTCCTTCAAAACCTTCAGGACGAATTAATCCAAAAAAGTTTCCATCAATTATACACTCATAGTCAACTTCAATCGTACCTTTCACTTCAATATCGGCACCTAATAAAATATATTCTTTTTTATTATCAATCGCAGTAACCAGTTGATCATAGTCCATAACCATTTCGCTATAAATAGCAACTAAAAACTTATCCGAATAAATTCGATCTGTTGTATCACTATCTATAATTGTACTTCCTAATTTCCAGGCTGCAAAACCATCACCATTATCAGTGCGATTGATGCCTGGAACTTTATTAAACTCTGTAGATGATACTACAGTTTCTTTAGTATAAATGCCTTTATCGTAAAAGGTAACTATATATGTCCGATCAGAAAATACAGCATAAAGCATTGTATCTTCTTTTAAAACAGTTAGATCTTCGATATGATCTCCCTTATTATTCTCCCAATAAACGAAATCATATCCTTCGGAATGGGTTGGATTAGTTGGAAAAATCTGATTTACTGGTTTATCATAAACTGAGGCATGTTCAACACCTTCTGAAATATAGGTAACAGTTATTTCAAGAGATACAATTTTCACTTCAGAGGCATTTGTTACTTCCCTATCATCAGGTAAAGCTCTATATCCATCAGCAATATTGATTTTAGCATCATCTTCTATATAAAAAGCAGCCTCTTCAGATGTATTGATAAAATGACCACCACTGAGATTTACAACAGCATTATAAGCTGCATATATGGTATTGTCAGTTGAGGTGAACACCCCACCTTCAATATTTAATGTCGAATCATCATAAAGCTCAAAAACGCAACAATCATTATTTTCATCACCTGAGGTAAATATTCCATCCTTGACTGTTAGTGTCCCGCCTGACAAATAACCCAGGCAACTCTCAGTGGAAGTAAAGATACCTTTTTCTATTACTACATTACCACCTTCTATATCATCAAGCATGTAACGTCTTGAATAAAACGTACCATTTTTTATTAAAAAATTGCCATCTTCTATTTCATCAAATATACCCCAATCAACATTAAATGTGCCGTTTTCTATTACAATATTACCGCCTTCTATGTCATCAAATATGTCATCATCTGAAGTAAATATGCCATTTTCTATTATCACGTTGCCATTATATACTCCTGAAACAATAGAAGAATCTACAGTATATGTGCCATCTTTAATAACAAGGCTGCATCCGCTATTATTAAGATAACCGACAATATAACATTCAGATGTCATATCCGCATTTTCAATTATTACTTCAGCGTTGTCATAATTTTCATATATTAAAGAATTATATAAATCAAATTTACCACCTTTTACAATTACTTTGCCATAGTTATATGATATGAAATTATAATCAGTAATTATTCCTTCACCATAAGTAGATTCGATAATAAGTGTTCCATAGACATAATCTATTACATCATCATATATAGACTCAATCCGAGCCTTTACTATCGTCAGCTCACCGGCAGGATTATCCTTATCTATACCAATCTGGAATAAAGCATCATCAACAGATATTTTATATCCATTGCAATCCAAAGTTACTTTTTTAGTAACAATAATCGTACCAAGTATGCTCTGATCATAATCAATATTTGCACCAAGAGTAATGACATCTCCATCTACAGCATTCTCAAATGCGTCACACAATTCTTCAGCTGAGGTTACTACAGTATTGTTACCAGATGGTAAAGTTTCCATCTGTACAAAAATCAAATTGGAACCTCTGGCAAAATCATTTTTTTCCAATGCAAAAGCAGTAAAATTTATTGGAAGTATATTAACTATTGTTAATAAAACAATCAGCAAGAAAATCAGTCTTTGTGAAATTTTTTTTACTTTCATTTTATTATATTCCCTTTCCTTAATTCTTAATTGGGTTTTTGTCAATCAGCAATTTGAATCGTTGTTTGATGGTTATTCCTATTTCAAAAAATGTTTTCTCCCTTAGTACATTTTCAATTTCATTTTTGTTTCTTTCTCAACAGTTTTAGCAAAAATTACATCATAAAACTACAAAAACTCATTTATATAAGAGTATTTGCTTCCACCCATATTTTACTTTATCTTATTTTAATAATCAATCTTTTCCCCAAAAATAGTGTAAGTACACATACTTTTCAACGATAAATAATTTATTGAAAATAAAAATAGTCTAATCATTACATTAATAAGTAGACCATTATTTAGATTGATGGTAAAAAAGCAATTTTTACTACAAATATTAAACATTTCAGTTTCTTCTTTTTTTGTCAAACTTTATTAACTAGTTTTCCTTTTGTTCTTCAAACATTTTTTGCATTGTTGGATTATTTTTAGTCAATCTCTTTATTGATAAATCTTGTGCTTTATTATTAGCCAGTCGCAGATTGTTTTCTGAAGACAACAATGCTTCTTTTGTTTTTTGTAGATGAATGATTGTTTTATCAATTTCTTCTATCGCTGTTTTAAACCTTCTGGCAGCCAATTCATAATTTCTTGAAAACTTATTTTTAAAATCATTCATTTCATTTTCAAAGTTGGAAATATCGATATTCTGATTTCTGACTATCGCTAATTCTTTTTTGTATTCCATTGTATTTAATGCTGCATTTCTTAATAGTGTAATCATAGGGATGAAAAACTGTGGTCTTATAACATACATCTTTTCATATTTATAGGAAACATCAACAATACCGGTATTATATAATTCACTATCTTTTTCCAACAGTGATACCAGCACTGCATATTCACAATTTTTAACTTTTCTATCCTTATCCAGCTTCGCCAGAAAATCTTCATTTTTCTGCTTGGTAACTGTTTTATCTTCCTCGTTTTTCATTTCAAACATAATTGAAACAATTTCATTGTTATAATCATCATAATCTCGGAAAATATAGTCACCTTTTGTTCCTGATTTAGCATCAGTATCTTTTTCAAAATAAGCATTTTTAAAGGCTGTCGCTCGAATCTGATTAAATTCGTTTTCACAATGCTGTTCCAGTGTTTCACCTACCAGTTTAGTAGAAAGCTTAAGTTTTAAATCTTTATAATAGTCAATTAAATCATCTTTTGTTTTTAATTGATTCTCATATTTTTCTTTTATTGAATTTTCTTTAACCTTATATTGGCTTTCGCTATTCTCCAGCTTGCTGGTTAACCTGGCAATTTCACTATCTTTTGTATTTATTATCTTTTGAATTTCCAATTGCTTTTTATCTTCTTTATTTTTCAACTGATTTGATAATTCAGATATCTGATTATCTTTTTCATTCAACTGTCTTTGAAGTTGATTTTCAAAACTTTGTTGGGCTAATTGAATCTGACTCTGGAGTTTATCAATCTCACTTTCCCTTTCAGCAAGTTTCTTTAAATAGTCGGTTGCTGTCTGAGTAGTTGCCAGTTTGATATTGGTTTTACTTTCGTTTTCTTTTTGCTCTAACTGCAGATTCAATTTATCAATTTCATTTTGCATTTTTTGTTTTATCAGAACTATAGCATTTTCTTTTTCTGCAATTAACTGAGTTTCTCTTAATTTTAAGTCTTCTGTAAATTGCTGGTCTCTAATCTGATTAACTATTGACTGATAATTTGATTCATCTATCTGAAACATTTCACCACAATTTGGACATTTAATCTCTTTCATTTTTACCTCCTGCTTGTAACTTATCTTCTTTTTTTCTTATACATTGATATTATACCTTATCAAAATTCAGCTTTAATAAAACAAAACCCACCATTTCTTTATTATCTTTATTATATAGGAGATAAATTTAAATGATGGGTATTTATTTGGACTTCTTTGATATTTATCTATTTCACCTGACGATAGGTTGAATCTATTAAACTATATAAATAACATTCAACCTTTTTATTGGAAACTGATTCGATATACTCTTTGTATCCTGATAACTGCAAGTTATAATCTTCATCAGAAATATTTTTAAGTTTATAATCAATGACTACAAATCTATCTTCATATTCCAATAACAAATCAATAACACCATGTTTTTGCTGCTTATCCTGTTGATAAATAAACTCATACTCTTTAATAACTTTAGCTTTAGCGACATCTTTCAGTAGATCACTTTCAATAAATTTTTGAATGATTAACTTAAACTTATTATCAATAATTGAATAATCAGGATTTTTAAAATCAACAACTTCCATTAAATAGTGTAACTTTGTACCAGACTCCATAACTTCTTTTGTTGTCTGATCAATAATCGCTATATCTTTAGAGAACTTAACTTTTTCAACTGGTTCAGCAACTATCTTTTCAACATCTTTCACTTTAATTATTTCTTGGGCTGCTTTAAGATTTTCAAAAACATCTTTCCTTTTGCCTAAATATTTTTTACTTAGTTTAATATCGTTTCTCAAATCAATTTTCCAGACATATTGCTCTATATATTCATAGATTGAATTCAGCATACTTAAAAAACTGTTATACTTCATTCTGATATTATTCTCTACTGTTTCATTGTCAAAAGATGTCAACTTCTTCTCCAATGGACAAATAATTATTATTTTCTCCTGCGCTCTAGTTAAAGCAACATAAAACAATCTGATTTTTTCTGAAATTCTTTTACGATCTTCATCTCTTTTAAACAGTTTCTTTAAAACTGTATCTGATAATCCTGAATAAATATTATTTTCATAAATCCTGCAAGGCAGAATTATTCCTCGCTCTTTAGAAAACAGATAATCTCCTTTAGTATCAGAAATATTAAATTTGCCAAACAATAACGGATAATAACAAATTTTAAATTCTAAACCTTTGGAATTATGAATTGTCATGATTTTGACTGTATTATCTTCAGATTGATTTAATTTAAATTCCAGTTTTTTATTTTCATCACTTGATATCTTTTCTAAATACTCAGAAAAATCACTATAGTTATATCCAATTTGTCCAAGTTGAAGTGCTAAAGAGCTGATATATTCCAATATCGCCACATTTAATTCAACTTCACCAATTAAATGAAGCTTATCATAAATATCAAATTCTTTAACAATTTCATTAAAGACCTCTAAAATCGATTTGTCATCAATTCCCTGAGCAATTCTTTTACATTTTATATAACTTGAACTTTCTTCAATTTTTAGCTGTTTAATTGTCTCATAAATATTCTCATCATTATTTTCAATCAAGAAACTTCTTTCAATTGAAGCATAACAATGTTTTTTTATCTCTAAATCTTTTTTGTTGACAATATTATCAATCAGCATAAAGATTCTTTTAACAACTTTGATAATGTCGGTTTCTCCAATTTGAACTTCACGTTCAACTTTTACCGGAATAGACTCTGCTGATAAAACTTCATTAAATAAATCAAAATGTTTTTTGGTTTGTGCCATAATGCAAAAATCACCATATTTTACATCTCTTAATTCCTTACCATCAAAAACCTGAAATTTTTCTTTGATTTTCTTTTTGATATCATCAGCAATAATCATCGCCTCAACTTCTTCTTTAGTATATTGCTTATCAGCAAAAGGGTAAGCATCAACTTTTTTAGTTTTCGTTTTCCCTTTTTTATCAATATATACTTCATCCACTTTGACATCATAACTTATTATCTCCGTTTGATAATAGTCAGATTTTAGATAATGATGATCGTTATATTTTTC
This sequence comes from Erysipelotrichia bacterium, assembly GCA_012520255.1. Lineage (GTDB taxonomy): Bacteria > Bacillota_I > Bacilli_A > Erysipelotrichales > Erysipelotrichaceae > UBA1783. The sequence goes on from JAAYOQ010000001.1 coordinate 12,045, forward strand.
CTGTCCAAAGACCATCGCTTGAGATTGATCATAATTAACCCCACCAATATATCGATCCATCAGACGAAAAAAGATATTATTGACTGTGTCAATTACTTCTTTTCTACTTCTGAAGTTTTTGTTTAAATCAACTGTTTTTCCAAAACTGGTATCTTTACATTGTTCATACTTATTCTGAAAGTTTAAAGGATTTGCATTTCTAAAACCATAAATAGACTGTTTGATATCTCCAACCACAAAGACATTATCATTAGAAATCAAATCAATAAACTCTTCCTGCAAATCGCTGTTATCCTGATATTCATCCACTAATATCTCTTTAAAGTAATCTCTTATTTCATTTTTGATATTTTCGTTTTCTTTAACTACCTGAATTGACATCTTGGCAATATCCATATAAGAATACAAATCTTTTTCAACTTTGAATTCAGAAGTCTTTTCATCAAGCTGTTTGATAATATCCAAAACAACTTCTACATATTTTCTAGTACTTTCAATCTGCAGATGATCTTGTGATTTAGGAAAAGTAAATATTTCTTTTATTTCTTTAATGGCAGCTGCAATTTTTTCTTTGAAGAAAGAAGCCTCGTTTTTTGTTTCTTCATCTATTTCTGAAGTAATTCTCATTTGTCCGATTTGATAATCTTCACTGGCTGATTCCAACTCTTCTACTGTTTTATCGTTAGTAAAATCTTTCAGCTTTGGTAGATCATCGGTTATAAATTTTGATTTATGACCAGATAGCTTTTCTGCCAGTTTTTTTAGCCACCTGCCGATATCTTTGTGTAATTTTAAAGATGTATTGCGATACTCTTCTACTTGTTGTTTTATAAAATCATCACTAAAAAAATAATCAAAGTAATTATCAATAAAACTTTTTTTGTCAATAATTAAATCCATTTTATTATTAATTGAAATTATCGCTTCTTTAAAAGCATTATCATTTTTGATGCATAAATCACTAATTGTTTCAATAAACTTTTTATTTTTGGAAGCATAATTCTGATTAAAAATATCTTCTAATATTTCCTCCTGTTTAATTTTCAGCACATTTTCATCAATGATGCTGATGTTATTGCTGACATTAAGCAGGTAGTGATACTTTTTAACCAAAGATAAAGCAAAAGCATCAAAAGTCATAATATAACTTCCATCAATTTTATCTAATTGTATTTTTCTAAAGTTTTTTTCCAATCTGTTATCTTTATTTTCTATTATCTTTTTTTTGGTTTTTTCTTTCATCGAAGTAGCAGCAGCTTTAGTAAAAGTTAAAACTAAAAGACGATCAATACTGATTCCCTTACTTAAATGATCAAAGATACGCTCCGTTAAAACTGCTGTTTTACCACTTCCTGCTCCAGCAGAGACAATTGTATTACTGATTTGACAGTTAATGGCCTCTAACTGCTCTTTAGTCCATTTAACTTCACTCATCATCATTCTCCATTTCTTTTATTTTCTTAAAATCACTATTGACTCGATAACAAATATCACTATAGGTACAATATTTACAGGATTCACTATACTCATAAGGAGTAATTGGAAACTCTCTATTTAAAATTAAATTACCTGCTTCAACAATTTTTTCTTCAGTAAGCTCAATCAGTTCTTCAACTCCTTTGTTATCTATACCTTTTTTATATCGTATTTTATCTTCGTTTGAAATTATTATATCGATCAGCTCACTATCTCTAAATGACTGGTCAAAACTCTCTAAGATATAAAAGCCTTCATCACCATTACTTTTTCCTTTAAGTTTCATTGAATCAAATTTCTTTTGCCTGATATTTTTGTTTTTTTCATACTTATAATCGGTATTGATTAAATGCTGAATGTAAAAACCAGCATATTTTTTATTTTCTTTATCAAATATCTTACTGGCCAGATATAAGTAACTTGGAAGCTGTAAAGACAAACCATCTTCAACAAAATCCTCTCTAAAGACTTCTGAACCTGTTTTATAATCGACTACCGCAATAAATCTATCATCATCTATCTTTTGATGAATTAATTTATCTATTACACCATTAAAATTAATTTTCTCATCAATTTGGACTTCTTTTTTTATTTCATATTCATAGTTTTTAAAGCCTATATGCCCATGTTGTTGTCTAATGATTTCAATATCTTTAAGCAACTCCTGTTTCAGACTTCTAGTAAAATATTTTTCACTTTCATTATATTGCTGCTTAGAAATAACTTCCTTTATTTTCTTATCAATCACTTCATTAATCATTGTCATATCGTCAATATTTTTTTCAAACACCTCTTTTAAAACATCATGAAAGATATTTCCCAGCTGTATATAAAATTGACTTGTTTGATCATTGATTTTCAATTTCCTTTCAACAAAATATTTAAAAGGACATAGATAATAATTATTGATTTGTGAATAAGATAAATTAAGTGAATCATCCAATTGTTTTTCTATTTTTTTATAGCTATGATCATATTCTCGATAATTATTTTTGCCATATGTGGCATATAGCTTTTCTAGATTTTTGTCTTTTAGATGATATTTAGAAAATTGATCCAGCTTTTGTGCAAATCGATATTTATTTAACTTATCTGAGTACAAATAGCTATCAAAATTATTTAATTTATTATTAATTGTCATTTTATCTAATATTGAACTTTGATTAAAACTCTCCCTTAAACTGTTTTTGCAAAACGAAAGATAAAGATTATTAATATTGGATAAATAATTTAAAAGATTTTCCTTTTTAATCCTGTTTTTTTCTTCAGCATCACTTAAACCAACCAAATACTTGATATCATCAGTAATATAATCAGTATCCACTGATAAGGCTGGGCAACTGTCATTGAAACCAACTAAAAACACATGACTTCTATCTTCAAAAGGTTCAAAAAGATTTACCCTTCTAACAATATTGGTGTATGTCTCACTTTTAATTTTTGTCTTCTTTAATTCATCAATAATCAAATCAATATAATCTTCTGTCTGAACATATTTATTTATGATTGAAATAATTCTGTTTATATGTTTTGAAGCACTGTTTTCAGTTAAAAATTCTTCAAGTGCCTCTCTCTCTTTCTTTTTTAAAACAGCGATAAACTGCTTGACTATCGTTAAAGAAGCAAAACTGCTTTCATTTTTTTCTTCAATTTTAAAATGAAAATAATCATTATAACGATTAAAATAGCTTTCATAACTGCTATCAGCATTCATCACATAAATATCATTGATATCAACATTATTTTCCAGCAGCTTGGAAATACTGTTATATAAATATTGAACTTCCTTTTCCATCGTATCAAATTCAAGATAGTTGAAATCTTTGTCGATAAAATCAAACTCAATAATTTCAGCTTTTATTCTATCAAAAACATTTTGATAAAATTTGTCCAGCTTACCATAACCTAAGACAATTATTTTATCCCAATTTTGAATATACTTAGAAAAATGTGGATTCTCTATTAAAAGATTATTATCGGATAATTCTTTTCTATAATTAACCAGTTGATCTAATTTCTCATTGTTATAATCTTTTTCTTCTACGAAATGCAAATTCTTCAAATATGTTTTAGCTACATCTATTTTCATCTGATGGTTATCAACCAAATATTTAAGTGCTTTAAAATCATAATCAAAAAAATAATTTTTCATAAACTCTTCTAAAGACATAAACTTACTATTTAAGAAAATACCATTTTCAGAAGCCTTTTTTAATAGATGATTTTTAAATGCCGTTGTACAAATAACTAAAGCATCATCTAAACAATTAATATCAATCATCATTTCACCTTCTTTTATATTCTTATTTTACAATATCCAGCTGATAATAAACATAGAAAAGCAGTCCACATTTTACAAGCGAGTAAATATATGGACTGCTATACATTTTATTTCTTTAATTTTTTATTTCTATATATTAATAAGATGATTATAGAAACAAAGGAAACAACCATCACCGAAATCCAAACAACAGGATTAAAATTATCACCTGTATCTGGAACAAGTACAGGCTTATAAACATTTGTGATTGTAAACCCTCCTGTCATATCACCACTAATGACTGGACTTTCATATCCTGCAACTTCATCTTCGGTAATAGTATAGATAATCTCTTCACCATCTTTGAATTTATCTAAATCAGTAAATTCCCATTTCCAGCCATCAGTTTTAGTGACTGTTTTAGAATCAACTTCTTCTCCATCAGCCAAAAGACGAATCGTTATAGTATCTGGTCTTGTCTCATCAACGTCATCTTCATCATCCCACTTTGTAATACTTTTTATTGTTATTTTTTCTGGTATATGACAGTTAGTGATAGTACAAGTTAAAGTATTATTGTCATAATCATAATTATCTTTATAATCTTCATGTAAATCAATTTCTTTTACTTCATAGACAATCTCTTTATTACTACTATATTTATCAAGATTGGTAAATGATCCTGTCCAATCATTGTTTTCATTCAAAACAAGAATCTTGCCAGTTTCTTGATTATCAGCTACTAACATTATAGTGACTAAATCTGGTCTTATTCCATCCTGATTTTCTGCATCATCCCATATTTTTGTTACTGAAAAATTTATAACAGGTGTATTTGTAACTGTAAATCCATTTGTAACATCGCCGCTAACTTCACATTTATATCCTGTTACTGTATCCTCACTAATTGTATAGATAATCTCTACTCCACTGGAATTGTACTTAGGCAATTGGGTAAATAAGCATTCCCAGCCATCAGTTTCAGTGACTGTTTTAAAGTCAACTTCTTTTCCATCAGCTAACAGACGAATCGTTATACTATCTGGCCTTATTTTATCTTGATTTTTGTTGTCATTCCACTCTTTGCCTACTTTAATTTCTATGTCTTCATCTGGCACACCAATAATTACATTACCATTAGAACCTATCGCTCCACCTCTGGTCGCTGAATAGTTTCCTGCAATATACACTTTCACTAGTGGATTTTCTTTGTCAATGCCTTCACTTTCTGTATGAAGCCTAATAGCTACTCCATCTCCTAATAATATTCCTGTTAATGGCCCTTGATAAGGAGTTTTATCATCATTTAACCAATTATAAGCAACTCCCCCTAACATTGTTTGTTCAATATGATACGTAGGATTCCCGCCATGAGCACCATAACCTGTTTGCTGACTGACAATGAAAATTTCTTTCCCATATCTTTCTGCATTATTTCCATACAATGCCCCGCCTTGGTTTAAATAAATCACAGTTTTACTGATTGGACAGCTGGCAATTGCACCACCATCATCTTTCGCTTCATTTTCTGTTATCAGAACATTTTTCATATAGAGTGTTCCATTTCCAAAGCCAGGCTCATTATAACCGTTTACATAAACAGCTCCACCACCATAACCATGATTTGTTATCCCTTCACCTTCCATTCTATTATTCGTTAAACTACCACCAGTAATGTGGGCTTCTGATTTTGCTTGTCCGAAAGTTGCTTGAATAAACAGTCCGCCACCTGTCGAACGAGAAATGTTGCCATCAATAACTCCTCCAGTCATATTAAATACATTATCGTACCCACTCCATGTCGAAATTCCCACGCTTATACCTCCGCCTATTTCCTCAGAAGTATTTTCTTGAATGTATCCACCAAACATATTAAATGTACCGCCATGGAGACACACTCCACCTCCAGCAGCAATCTCGTCATAGGATCCTGAATTGGTTTTGCTATTTAATGCTTTATTATTCGATATTTTGCCACCATACATATTTAGTATTGCTCCTTTATAAACAAAAATACCACCACCATGTATAGATGTATTGTTCTGGATAATGCCACCCATCATATTTACAACACATTCAGAGCCTTTGTCAGAATTATCGCAAAAAATAGCACCGCCTCCATTTATTGGGCTATTTTTTTTAGGGTCAATCTTATTGTTTTGAAGTATCGTATTTTCTTCAATATTAAGAATTCCCTTGCAATGAATAAGTGCGCTATTAACTTCTGTTGCCTGCTCAGAGTTCCCATCAATTGTAATGTTAGATAATGTAGCTTCATTTGAAGGAGCAACAAAAAAGAGGTAACCATTATAAGATTTTTCTCTTTTAATTATCGCATTTGTTCCTTCAAGTGATATTTCTCCATTAATTTCAACTTGACCTGTAATAAAAATAGTAGTTATATTTTGATAGCTGCTGGCAATCTGCTTTGCTCTTTCAAAAGTTCTAACTGCCAAATCTTTACTGCTACCATCGTTAGCATCATTACCACTACTTCCATTTAGATAAATCGCTGTTGTGTTTTCATCTAAATTTAAACGTAAAAAAGAATTACCGTTTGCTATTTTCCTGTCAACTGATTCTTTTCCCAGTACATTAGCTGAATGATAATTCAAACTCGATAAAAAAACACATATGATATCAGTTTTCCTCAATATTGTAAATTTTTCCAATCTACATTATAAATTACTTTATTTTTTATAAATTGCAAGTATAATTAAAAGGATTACAAAAAGGAGAAGAAACGTTATGGAGAAAAAAGGATTTATCGAAGAGTTCAAGGAATTTATTTCTAAAGGTAATGTCTTGGATATGGCAATGGGTGTTATTATAGGTGGTGCTTTTGGTAAAATTACTTCATCATTGGTTAATGATGTAATCATGCCAATTATTTCTATTTTAACTGGCGGCATTGAATTTAATGGTTGGAAAATAGTGCTTAAAGAAGCAATAGTCGAGGCTGACGGAACAATTATAGCCGCAGAAGTAGCAATCAATTTTGGGGCACTTGTCGCAACAGTCATAGACTTTTTGATTATTGCTTTAACTATTTTTGTTATTGTCAAACTTGTTAACAGATTTAAAGACAAATTAATAAAAGAAGCTGCAGACAAAGAAAAAGAAGAAGAAGAAAGTGAAGAAGAACCTTCAGAAGAAGTTAAGTTGCTTACTGAAATACGTGATGCTCTAAAAAAATAGTTTACTATTAAAGAAGTTGTGAAATTTATTTACAACTTTTTTATTTGAACCTGAAACTGTAAAAATTATTAATTTATGCTTTTTAACTTAAGTGTTATATAATTAGTTTACCAATCTTGATGAGGTGACAACATGCAGCAAGTTTTACTTTTTTCAAAAATCAGCACAATAACCGCTTTTCTTGAGCCAGATGTAATAGATTATATCAATACCAAACAGACTTTTGCCTTTGAGAGTTTTGAGAAATCAAATATTTTCACTTTTGAATGGCATAATATCAATATTTATTCTAATAAAATAGAAAAAGTTTTAATTTATATGGACAATGATGATTTATTCATCTTTTGTGAAAATGAAGAATGTTTACATAATCTATCTGTTCTTTTACCAGAAGGATTGTCTAATGAAAAAGCTTTATATCAGTTTTTCGTGAATTTATTTCATGACGATATCAGGTATTTAGAAAATTTTGAAACCAAAATTACCGATATTGAAGACTCAGCATTAAAGAATTCTAAACAGAACTATCTGGAAAAGATTATCGCATATCGTAAAGAGTTGTTAGCTTTAAAACGTTATTATGAACAGTTAGATCTAATACTAGATAATCTTTCTGCCAACGATAACAATCTTCTGTCTTCTGAAGGTGAAAGATATATGACCATAATAAGTGGCAGAGTTCATAGATATCATAGTTATGTTTTAAATTTAAGAGACTATATCACCCAAATGCGTGAAGCTTATCAGGCCCAGATTGATATCGAACAAAACCAGATTATGAGAATATTTACTGTTGTAACCACAGTATTTTTACCTTTGACTCTGATTGCCGGCTGGTATGGCATGAACTTTAAACATATGCCGGAACTTTATTGGGAATATGGTTATCCCTTTGTTATTATTCTCAGTATACTGGTTTGTGTCAGTATGCTATGGTATTTCAAAAAGAAAAAATGGTTTTAAAAGTTTTATATAAGTAGCTGAGGATTAATGTCGGCTACTTTTCTTTTTCCCATTTTTAATACTTATTGTTTTTTTATTGTAATTTAACACTTACATTATTTGGATATTTTTATTTTAGCCACCAGGCTTTTACTCTATAGTCAAGACTAAAACTATCATCAACAAATTTAGCAATATCATCGATAGTTTTTCTATAAGATTTGTTTTTTGATTTGATATCTTTTCTAATTTCTGATGCAATTTCACTCTGATCATTAATTTTTATCAGCTGTCCCTGCTCAAATACCAGTTCTATTAGAACTTTATAAGCCCACCCACGTTGAAAACCCATATGAATATAATACTCACGAATGAATTCATCACCAACAAGAATCTTTCCTGAAAACATCATTTTTATGTTTAGGCCCTTATATAAGTGATGACCAATATACTTCTCAAGTTCTAAATTATAATTATTTATAACTGCTTCAACATTGTTGATACTGGGATAGAAATCATCTTTAGAATTAATATACAGATCTTCTAGAAAAATACCTTTATCATTTATATTATAAACACACCAATACCCCTTCCAGCAGCCAGTATGTAACGCTGAAGGAACGATTCCGTATTCTTTTGGATTAAAATTCAGTGGATTTGTTATCGCAATAATTGAATACTCTTTTTCTTTGTACTTAAATACATCTCCCTTTTGAGCAGTCATACTAAAATGTCCTTTCTCTAATCATCCGCAATTGATTTAAAATCAATTTTTTGTTAATCAATTTTACTTTTATTGTAATCTATAATTCCAATTATACCTAAAACAACATATCCAACAGCTAGAAACAAGGTAATTGTCCATTTTCCTGTTGACTCACCAACACTTACAAGATATACATAAGCGATAATAGCTGCTATTCCAACAACCAACTGTAATACTGAGGTAAATAAAGGCCATTTTTTCATTTTAACTTTCCTTTCGATACTAATAATACTAACCAATAACAATACTTTTATGATTTATGATATATTAATGGCTGCGCTTTCTATAATAACACCAATCAACATTAAAACAATATCTATCAGAAATATAATTTTTTCTAATTTCTTTAGTGGTATTTCTTCAAAACTGAATTTTTATTTTATAGTAATCCTTCAGTAAGGGAAAAGTAAACACATTGAAAAAACAATATAAAAACATGACAGTTGAAAAAATTATCTCTTTAAGATTATTGCTGTTGAACTTATCAGGAAAATATCTTAAAATTTGCTCCACTGATTTTTTTGCTTCTTTTTATAATATAGCATTTCTGTTTCCATTTGTTTGTAAAATTCAGGGCAATAAAATTATTATGACAACATACAAAAAAGAGACACCTTTTAAGCGTCCCTTTAAACTTAATATTATTTATCGTAAACCTTTTTCAGCATTGCTTTCATATCTTCAACCATTGGAACTCTAGGATTAGCAGGTGAACATTGATCTTCATAAGCTGCTACAGCAATAGAAGCAATCTTGTTGTTCCAACTGTTCTCATCGATATTCAATTGTTTGAAGTTGGTTTCCAAACCGACTTCGACAATCAGTCTTTCTACCGCCTTGGCAAACTCTTCCACTCCTTGCTGAGCAGTATCAGCTTTTAAGCCTAACAGTTTTGCGATATCCTGATACTTTTTATCTGCCTGATAAATATTATATTTAGGCCAGACACTTAACTTCGTTGGTACCTGCCCATTATATCTGATTGTTTCTGGTAGTAAAATCGCACAAATATGTCCGTGAGGTGTATGGAATTCTGCTCCAATTTTATGAGCCAATGAGTGGGTCATGCCCAAAAAAGCATTAGCGAAAGCCATTCCAGATATAGTAGCTGCATTATGCATTTTTTCTCTCGCTTCTAAATCATTTACTCCATCTTTAACAGCCCTTGGCAAATATTCAAATACCATCTTAATAGCTTGCAGACACAAACCATCAGTATAGTCATTAGCCATAACCGAAACATAGGCTTCTACTGCATGAGTTAAAGCATCCATTCCAGTAATAGCTGTCGATTTTGGAGGCAGATTAGTTGTAAACTCTGGATCAATAATTGCTACTGTTGGAGTCAGGGAATAATCTGTTAATGGATATTTCTTATTATTGGTTTTATCTGAAATAACCGCAAATGGAGTTACTTCACTGCCTGTACCTGAAGTTGTAGGAATACAGATCAATTTAGTCTTTTTACCTAATTCAGGATATTTGAATGCTCTTTTTCTAATATCCATAAATTTTTGTTTTAAATCATCAAAGTCAACTTCTGGATGTTCATAGAAAACCCACATCCCTTTAGCAGCATCCATAACACTGCCACCACCTAAAGCAATGATAGTATCAGGTTTAAATGCCTGCATTAAATCTACACCTTTTCTTACTGTTGAAATATCTGGATCCGGTTCAACATCGCAGAACATTTGAATTGAAACTTCATTTCTTCTTAAATGAAGCTGTTCTGTAATTTTATTAACAAAGCCAAAATCAACCATACTTCTATCTGTAACGATAAACACTCTGTTTACATCACGACAAGATTTTATATACTGAATACTATTTCTTTCAAAATAAATCTTACTAGGAACTTTAAACCACTGCACTGTATTTCTTCTCTTTCCAACTTTCTTTATATTTAATAAATTAACTGCACTGACATTACCACCAATTGAGTTTCTGCCATAAGTACCACAACCTAAGGTCATCGATGGTAAAAATGAATTATAAACATTTCCAATTCCACCAAAGCTTGCTGGACTATTCCAAATAATACGCATAGCTTTAACCTCTTTGCCAAATTCATCAGCTAACTGCTTTTCTTTACAATGAATAGCTGCTGAATGACCTAAACCATAAAATTCAACCATTTGTTTAGACTTTTTGATTCCTTCACTGGCATCTTTTACTTTAATAAAGGCTAATACTGGTGAAAGTTTTTCTCTAGTTAATGGCTCATTTACTCCAACTTCATCACACTTAACACAGATAATAGAAGTATCCTCACTAACTTCAAATCCTGCCTCTTTAGCAATCCAGACTATAGACTTACCCACTGCATTAGAATTCAAAACAGCTTTTGGATAATCAGCTTTATTTTCAACATTAAATAAATACTTTTCTAACATTTTCTTTTCTTTTTTGCTGGCAAAGTAAGCTTTGTATTTTTTAAACATCTTCACTGTTTCATCATAGATTTCCTCATCAACAATACAAGCCTGTTCACTGGCACAAACCATACCATTATCAAATGCTTTTGATAAGACAATATCATTAACTGCCTGTTCAATATTGGCACTGGCATTAATATATGCCGGAACATTTCCTGCGCCCACTCCCATTGCCGGTTTACCACAACTATAAGCTGCTTTAACCATTGAGTTGCCACCAGTAGCTAAAATTGTCGCCACATCCTCATGATTCATCAAAGCATTTGTTTTATCCATACTCGGGTTTTCAATCCATTGAATACAATTTTCAGGCGCTCCTGCTGCAACTGCAGCCTGATACATAACTTCAGCTGCCTGTTTAGAACATTCTTGAGCAAATGGATGAAAAGCAAAAATAATCGGATTTCTGGTTTTCAAACAGATAAGTGCTTTAAAAACAACGGTACTTGTTGGATTGGTAACTGGTGTAATACCACAGATAACCCCCATTGGTGAAGCAATTTCAGTAATTCCAGTTACTGGATCTTCACTGATAACATCAACTGTCTTTAAATGCCTCATATTATTTACCACATACTCACAAGCAAATAGGTTTTTTGTTGCTTTATCTTCAAAAACACCTCTTTTTGTTTCCTCTATAGCACTAGCTGCTAAAATGCCATGATTATCTAATCCGGCTACTGAACATTTTGCGACAATGTAATCTATTTGTTGCTGGTTTAAATCCATAAATCCATCTAAAGCTTTTAATCCTTTTTCCACCAGGCTATTGATTTCTTTTACAACTGTTTCGTTCATACTCTTTACCTCTTATACAAGAATAATTTATATCTTATTTTAATGCTTGTCAATTATTTCACAACATGAAAACGCTTACCTGATAATAAAGTTACTTTTTTCACAAACATTTCTTTTTTTTACTTTATTTCTTGTTGATTTATCAACAAGTGTATGCTATATTTGTCTTGTTGTTTTATCAACAATAAGTAAGGAGGACTCAATGAAAGATCGTTTTGGAACTTTTAACTTGCTGACCAATCGTATTAGTCGCAACATTTATAGAATAAAAAACAAAGAAATTGCTGCTTTCAATTTAAAAAGCACACATGTTTCCTGCTTATATCATCTATATAAGACTGATGGCTTAACAGCAACCGAATTATGCCAAAAATGTGAAGAAGACAAAGCAGCTGTCTCCCGCTCTCTTGATTTTCTAGAAAAAAACGAATACGTAATCTGCAAGAGTGCCCAATCCAAACGATACAAGAGTCCTTTTTTCTTAACTGATAAGGGTCGACTGGTCGGAAAAGAAATCATTGATAAAATTGATGAGATCTTAGATGAAGTCGACTCTGCAATCACAGAAGAAGAAAGAAAATTATTTTATCGCTACCTTTCAATTATCAGTGATAGATTAGAAAACATAGCTAACAATTTATAAAATAATTTAATCAGGCAATTGAATTAAAAAAGGAGAAAACAATGAAAATTAGATTAATTGTGGATTCAACCACAGAAATAATGCCCGAATATAAAGATCGAGTTCATGTAGTACCATTAACTGTTTTCTTTGGCGAAAAGTCTTATGTTGATGGTGTAGACATTGATCACAACACTTTCTATCAGAAACTGATTGAATCTGATGTACTACCTACTACCAGTCAGCCAAACCCTTTAGATTTTGCGAAAGAATACGAAGAAGCTAAAAAGAATAATGAAGCCTGTATCGTAATTGCTTTACCAGCCAAACTATCAGGTACATATCAAAGCGCAACTATTGCTGCTCAAGATTATGATAATGTCTATGTTATTGATAGTGGATCAGTCGCTATTGGAACAGCTATTTTAGTTGAACTTGCCTTAAGATATATTGATCAGGGATTAGATGTAAAAACAGTTGTAGAAAAAATAGAAGAAGAAAAGAAGAAAGTTATTATCATCGCTTTAGTTGATACCCTCGAATATTTACATAAAGGTGGCCGTCTTTCTAAATCGGTCACGGTTGCTGGAGCAGTATTAAATATTAAACCTGTGCTTTCAGTAATCGACGGAAATATTAACGCTATTGGAAAAGCAATGGGTTCTAAACGTGGTAACAATATGCTTTCTCAAGAAATAGAAAAAGCAGGAGGTGTTGACTTTACTAAACCTGTGCTATTGGGATACACTGGAATCTCAAATGCCCTTTTACTAAAATATATTGAAGATAGTCGACCACTATGGGAAAATGATTTAGAAAATCTTCGCTATTCCACCATCGGCTCTGTCATTGGAACCCATGCTGGACCTGGCGCCATAGCAGTTGCTTTCTTTAAAAAATAAAGAAAAGGAGCTAAAGTATGAAAAAAATCTTAATTTATACCATGGAAGGTAAGAAAATGTGTTTCTTACATGCACTTATGAATGCAAAACAGTTAAAAGAAGCTGGTCATGAAGTGAAAATTGTTCTTGAAGGAATGTCTTGTCTTCTTCCTAAAGAACTGGAAGAAGAAAAAAATGCTTTATATCTGGCACTTAAAAATGATGGTACAATTCAAGGAGTCTGTCTTGCTTGTTCTAAAGCACTTGGTGTCTATGAAGAAAATAAAAAAAGTGGTCTTCGCTTACTAGATGATATGTACAATCATGCAGGTGTTTTAGATTATCTAAATAACGGCTTTGAAGTACTGATATTTTAAATAGATATTTGAAATTGCTGACTGGCAATATCAAATTTCAGATATGTCCCAAAAAAACATATTAAAAAATGCAGTAATTTTACTGTATTTTTTATTTCAGCCATACTTTAATTATTTATGATTCAGTAAATATTTTTTAATTAAAGTACTATGACAAGTCAACCATCCTTAAAATAATTGATATAAAAAGGGCTTGACTGCCCTTTAAGTTCAACAATTTATTTTATCAAGCCTGTTTGTTTTCAATTATTAATATTCTACTCTCATTCCTGAAATACATTTGCTGAAAATCCATTGCTTGAATTTTTTGTAATCCCTAGTCTGATGAAATTCTTTTAATAATTCTCTGAACTTTTCCTTATTATATTCACTAACAGTAATCACACCACATCCATGGTCAATCATTATCTTGTTGGCAAACATAATTGAAATTCGAACATCTCCATCAGAAAATAGATGCTTCTCCAGTAAAAACAGCATTGCACTGATGGCAATTTCGGTATTTGACTTAGCAGGTTGATTAATCATTTCAGCCAACTCTTCTTTTTGTTCTTCACTTAACTCCGCTTTAACCCCGACATTCAAGTCTTTCATTAGCATATCGTGAAGTTCAAGCAAAAAGTCTGCATCCGCTTTCTCATCCGGATTATTCAAAATATGATAGAAAGTATTTTTGAAGTTGTCAGCAGCAATAGCTACTTCATTATCTCTTTTATTGTTCTCTAAAAGTGGTGCTACTTCATCATATTCAATTTCATATCTTGCCAGGATAAGCGCATTGTAAACATAATCAACTATTTTCTCATTGACCAGATTAACATTTTGGATTCTAGTAAGTCTGAATTTGTTTCTCATAACCAACAACTCCCCTTTCTATACCCAAATTATACAATAAACAAAAGCCACATATCATTACTTTGGATATTGTTTTACTTTAATATTGTACCTCTGCTATTTTCACTATACTTTCTACTATTATATTTTAATCATTAATTAAAAACAATGAAAAAGATTCTCTTGTCCAGTTAATTATCATTTATTCATATGGATACTTTTCCAAATCGACCATAAATAATCCACCATCATCTAAAATATAAAGAATCATTTGCGAATACATATTATCAGTTTCATCTATGTAAATTAAAGCCACGTAACCATCTTCTTCTACCGCAATTCTTTTATCTTCGGCTACATTACCATAGGCAGCTATGATTTCTTTTTCTGTACTACCCCACTTAATTCCTTTCGCCAGTTCAATTTCGTATACATTATTTAATTCAACTCCTAAATAAGGCATTCTCGAAAAAGAAATCCACCAGATTGTACAATCCTTGATATTTTGAACCTTATCAGTTTCATTTTCAAATTCTACTAAAATGGTCGCATACAACTGATTTTCCTCATCATAAAAACTATTGTTCCACATTTCATAGTACTCATCTGTATATTCACCAGGCTGGATTTCATCATTTTCTTCCAGCAACCATCCTTTACTGTTAAACGGCAAAAATTTATGAGGAAAACTATATTTATTTCCATCTAGTAAAAATTCTAAATCCGTCCAATCATCACTGATTTTATCTTTACCACAACCTGTTAAACCCGTCATTAATAATAGAGCTAACACAAACACTAATAACTTTTTCATATTTTTTTCCTTTCTATACCCAGATTATACAATAAACCGGCAATTAATTTAATCTTACTTTAAATATTGTTTCGCCTTTTCGTTTAATTGTTTTAATTCTAATATAAATTCTCTTGTACTTTTTCTGATTGCTCCATCACCTAAAACCATATTCTGTACCGCAAAATCAGAACTGACTACTATTATGTCATATTTGTCTTTGTTCTGATGAACCATTTTTTCAATATAGGTATCTGCCGTCTGATTGGATTTAGTATAAACTATCTCTACTGTAGCAGTTTTTATTCTTCTGGAAATTGCTTCATCTGTTTTATAGGCATCAAAGACAACTATCGCTTTGAAGTTTTTATAACCGGCATAACTGGCTACATCATTGATGACCTTATCTCTTGTGCCATCAAAATTTAAAAAAGCTGAATTATCACTATAGGAATGCATCAGATTATAACCATCTACAATCAGCAAATATGGTTTTTTAATTTTGGGAACAATCTTTCTTTTAGAAAAAGATTCATTATCATCAACCTTTTTCTTTCTTACTATTTTCTTATCTTTTTTATTTCTGCCTGTTGCAGCCTCAACTACCCTTTTCAACTCTTCTTCAGTTATGGTACTTCTTGTAGTTGAACTATATTTAGTCTCAAAATAATCGTCCTTTTCCGATTTAATATGAAGATACTGACTTACATAATCATAAGGCACATAAAATCCTGCTCCATGAGAAATAAATATTGAACCGGTAGGATTGTCTATATCTGTTTCACTATCATAGCCTATCTCTTTTACTATCTCATCTTGATTCAGACAAACATCATATCCCTTAAAGGAAAGCAGAACCCTGGCAGTAGCTGAAGTTAACGATAAAAGCCTGTCTTGATAATTTTGCATTTTTCTAATTGGTCCACTACCGGCAACCAGCATTAAATCTTTATCCACCTGTTCAACTGTAAATGTGGCATCAGCTGTTTCTAAATCGTATAAAACTTTACTTAAATATTCACTGTTGACATTTATTCTAAAATTATAATATGGCTCCAGTAAAATACTATCAGCCATTTTTAAACCTTGTCTGACTGCTCGAGATGTTGCTTCTCTAAAATCTCCACCTTCAGTACGCTTCAGATGCCCTTTTCCATTAATCAATGTAATTCTAATGTCAGTAATGGCACTTCCTGTTAAAACTCCTGGATGCTGTTTTTTATGTAAATGAGTCAAAATCAGATTTTGCCAACTGCTGGATAATACATCGCTTGAAACAGCACTCTCAATTTCCAAACCCTTTCCTCTTTCTAAAGGTTCAAGTTTTAAATGCACTTCAGCATAATGGTTTAAAGATTCATAATGACCATATCCATTTATTTGCTGAGCAATAGTTTCTTTAAACAAAACTGAACCTTCTTCCAATTTTATCCTGATCTTTGTTCTTTCAAAAATGATCTTTTCAATCACTTCAATTTGAATTTTTCCCATTAGAGATAATCTTAACTCTTTCAACTGCTGATGATAACTTATTTTTATTGTTGGATCTTCCTGCGCTAACATTTGAAGTTGCTTAAAAAGATAATTGGTGTCTGTTTTTTCTGGATAACTAACCTTATAAATCAGATAAGAATTTAAGATAGGCTCTTTTCTTTTCTCCTTGCCGATAACATCATGAGCCATAATAGTATTCAATCCTTTCAATCCAACAATCATTCCAGGTTCAGCAGTTGGAAGCAAGTCGTATTTCTGACCATTATAAAGACGAATCTGATCAACCTTATCTTCTTGATTTATTTTATCTTTTACATTCAATCTGCCTCCAGTTATCTTACAGTGGCAGATTCTTGTGCCATCTTCTTCATAGTTGACTTTAAAAAACCTCAACCCCAACTCTTGAGGATAATTCCCTTTACCGGTATACTTGTTTAACCCTTCTAAAAGTTTATCTACACCTTTATTTTTTAAAGCTGATCCAAAATATACTGGAAATATAACCCTGTTTTTAATTTTTTTTGTAATTGTTTCCTGAGAAACTTTGCCTCTTTTTTCATACTCCAGCCAGGTTTTTTCGCTAGCTAAAGCAATATTTTCAATCAAATCATCATCAGTAAAATCAAAACAGTTTTCATCCAATTCTTTTTGAATCTCACTTAATAGTTGTTTTTTACTTTTTATGGCAATATCCATCTTATTAACAAATATGAAAGTTGGAATATTGTAATGTTTCAGCAGATTAAAAATTGTTAAACTATGCGCTTGCACGCCATCAAGTCCACTGATAACCAGAACAGCTGTATCAACTACCTGTAAGCTTCTTTCCATCTCACTGGAAAAATCATTATGCCCTGGTGTATCAACCAGATAAAAATGAGTGTCTTTATACCTAAAGTTAGCCATCTTACTATAAATTGTGATACCTCTTTCTTTTTCCATTTTATTGAAATCCAAAAAAGCATCCTGATGATCAACTCTTCCCATACTTTTGATAATCGCTCCATGAAAAAGAAGACACTCATTAAGTGTCGTCTTTCCTGCATCAACATGGGCTAAAATGGCTAAGCTGATATTTTTCATTTTACTGTTTCGCTTTAAATTCCTCTATTATTTTATCGGCCATTCTTGTTCCCAGTCTTTCAGCTCCAAGTTCAAGATACTTTAAGGCCGTTTTTAAATCTCTGATACCACCAGCAGCTTTTACTTTTACTTGATTATCAACTTCTCTAATCATCAATCGGACATCATCTACAGTTGCTCCACTAGTTCCAAAACCAGTGCTGGTTTTAATATAATCAGGTTTTACTTCCTTGGCAATATGACAGAGATTAATTTTCTCTTCATCAGTCAAATAGCAGTTTTCAAATATTGCTTTTACTGTTACGCCGTTATCTTTGCAAACCTTAACAATCTGTTGCATTTCATCTTTGATGTAATCATAATCATGTTCCTTAACTTTGCCTATATTGATGACATAATCTATTTCATCTACGCCATCCTTGATGGCATTAACAGTTTCTTGCACTTTAGTCTCTATTGTTGTCTGACCTAAAGGAAAAGAAATAGCTGCTCCTACGTGAACCTGACTATCTTTTAAGTACTCCTTGCAAAACTTAACCGGATAAGAGTTTATCGCAATCATACGACAACCTAAGCTATCTGCCTGATCACATAATCTTTTGAAATCCTCTTCTGTCGCAAAGGGTTGAA
Organism: Erysipelotrichia bacterium; assembly: GCA_012520255.1. GTDB lineage: Bacteria > Bacillota_I > Bacilli_A > Erysipelotrichales > Erysipelotrichaceae > UBA1783. Next base: position 30,637 of record JAAYOQ010000001.1, read on the forward strand.
GATTCGTGTGATCAAAATAACTGGCCAACTCTTTTTCTGTCAGATAGCTGTTTTTGATCATCCTTTTAACTTCTAATAAATCTTCTTTTATCATGTCGATATTTTCCATCAGTTCATCAGTTGGAGGCAAGATATCTACTATCATACAAGTTGTTGCTCCAGAAGCACGTCCTGCTTTTATTCCGTTAAATGAATCTTCAATAATTAAACATTTTTCAATGTCACAGTTGATCAATTCAGCTGCTTTTAAGAAGATATCCGGTGCCGGTTTAGAATTTTCCACTTCACAACCGGTAACTACATATTCAAAAGGATTAGAACCGAATTTCGTATTATTAAAACATTTCTCCACTCTTTCTTTTGGTGAAGAAGTAGCTAAAGCAAAAGGTATATTTTTTTCTTTTAAATAATTTACTATTTCATAAGCACCTTTTTTCAAAGCAATTTTTCCTTCTTCATAACCTTTATCCAGCAGATAATTGAATTGATCTCTGAAATATAAAACATCTTCCTCATTACCAAAATAGTCGATAAGAATCTTATTTTCAGCTTCTGAATTTATTCCCAGTACTGTCACAAAAAACTCATGAGTAAATTCATGATTTAACTCTGTAAAAATCTTTTCAAAAATTCGTTCAGCATAAGTTTCTGAATCTAGAATTATTCCATCCATATCAAATATGACACCTTGAAACTTCATCCTAATACCTCTCTTTCAAATAATCCCTTGTAAAATCTACTGCTTCAGCAAATCTGAACAGTCGACAGACTGCATTTCCTATTTTGCCTACTCGCACCATCTTTCTTTTTTCCATTTCTTTACCGATTTCAATAAAATCAGTGCTGTCCAATTCAATATCTAAATATTTTTTCCAGATGCTTTCTCCTTTTCTTTTTATTGCACCACCTTGTAAAATGATATTTCTACATCCTGATAAATATTCTCCCAAGTGCAGCCCTGTAGCACTGTTATAACCTACTCCAACAAGCAGGATATAGCTATTTTCTTTTTCATACATTTTTCCTAAAGGTGAATCCATAGAAAGAGGAAAAGATAATGGCTGATCAGCTAGCAAATATTTAGCATCCTTACCATTAGCGATGAAACCGCTATTTGGATGATAAGAATGATAAGTTGATTTTCTAACTCTTAAATTATCTGCCACAATACCCATTAAATGCTGACCTGAAGTATAAATATCATATCCAGGAGTATGCTTGCGGATTTTATCCATTAATCTGATTGCGGCAGGTGGATCTTCCCAAAACAACGGTTCAGTATTATTGCGATCCTGACTAGCCATAACTATCGTGCCATTTTCACCAACTGCTTTTAACAAAGCATCAACAAAAACAGTTGGACCTCCAATTACTGTTCCAACACTACTAAAAGATACATGCACTTCCAGACACATATCTTCGACAACTCCTAAATGCTGAAGTTGTCTAAGTACTTCTTTTTCACTTAAAGCTACATTAATAATGTCATCATTTTGGTAAGTATTCATTTTTTTTCAACCACTCTTCCAACTGTTGTAATCCCATATATCCTTCTTTTATATCAATTGCTTTTCCATCTTTAATCAGATATGTTGATGGCATTATATTCAATCGATATAAATAGTCATAAATTAATGTATTTATAATTTCCTCATCTTCTGCTATAAGGGTGTTTATATAGATAATATTAATATTGTATTCTGTTATTAAATCTTGTAAAACCATGCGATAATCACTGCAGCTTTCACATTCATTATTGCCAACATAGAGAATAAAACTATCTTTATTTTCAAACATTTCCAAGACATCTCCAGCTCTTTTAGTGGTTACTTCTCCCTTTGTAAATTTAAAACATCCACCTAACAGACAAAGAGCTACAACTACTAATAAAATCTTTTTCATCCAGATATCTCCTTTTTAATTATAACATACATAATTTTATAATCTTTAATTTTCAAGGACTAACAGCCCTTCAAATTCTTTGTTATATTGATAAGCTAATCTTTCTTTTTGTTTTTCCGTCAGAGGATCAACAAAACCATTATGTCCAGAGACTGTTCCAACATGTACTTTATAAACTTCTCCCTGTTTTATATACAATACCGTTGGGAAAAAGAAAGCAAATTGACCTTCTTTTAAACCTTGCTGATCATTACCACAAAGCTCACTGATCTGTTTCATACCTGAAACATTTTCTTTGTTGACACTATTGTTAAAATCCATATAATAAACAGGCATATCTTTTTCTATTGACACTTCATGTAAAATAGGGACAACACAATTACACCAGGGGCAATCTTCATAACCAAAATAAACAATGAAGGTTTCCCTGTTTTCAATTTTTTTGAGAATCTCATCAACGGTGATGTCATAAAACTGTTCACTGATTAAGCCCTGATAACCACTCATATCGGCTATAACACCTGTTGGTTTTTGATATTCAAGATACTTTTCTTTTTGACATCCAACAATCGTCAATAACAATATTGCTAAAATCAATAATTTTTTCATGCTCTAATTTTACCATTTACCTTTCAAAAGAAAAAGCCTTCACTATAATATCGAAAGCCTTTCCTGTTATTCCTTAATAAGCTTTAAAAATTCTTCCCAAAGGAAAACTGTATAAAAGTAATTCAACGCTACTTATTTTTCATAATATACTTTGCCCTTGATAATTGTTTTCAGCACATTATAATCCTTATCCATTAAACAGAAATCACTTCTTCTTCCTATTTCAATCTTCCCGCGATCTTTAATACCTAAACATTTGGCTGGATTTTCTCCATACATCTTGGCAATTTCAATTTCATTTAAACCGATTACATCTCTGGCACGACGCATCATCTTGTCCCAGGTATTATTACCGCCAAGAATCATACCTGTTTCTTTAACCGCTACCAAACCATCACTAACAACAATTCTGCCATAAAAATCGTTATCATATTCACCATCTTCCAGACCGGAAAAATTAAATTCATCTGTTATTCCATAGATCTTATCAATTCCTTTGGTCTTGATAGCCAATTTGATCCACTGTTTATTAACGTGATAACCATCACATATCATTTGAAAAGTAAGTCGATCTTCCAACAGACAACCTACAATCGCTCCATCTTTTCTATGATGCATCGCTTCAAAACCATTGAAAAAATGAGTTGTTGTATCAGCCCCCCAATCAGCAGCTTTTTTTACCAGTTCACTATCACATAGGGTATAACCTATTTCCACATGAACACCCTGATCAGTAATCCAACGACACCAATCTTCAGCCCCTTCTAACTCAGGTGCTAGACACATAATTCCGATATCACTTAAATCATTATCCACCAGTAACATTGTATGTTCTTTTGAAGGCAAAACACATAAATTTGGATCCAGGCAGGCACTCCTTTTTGGATTTAGATACGGCCCCTCAAAATGAATCTTCATTGGATCAGCACCTAATCCCTGTTGTCTGGCTTTTCTGATAGCTCTTAAAGCTTCAACTGAATCTTTTATGGGTTGCACATCCAAGGTCGGAAAAACCGTTGTAACTCCATATTCAGGTAATTTTTTTAAAATAAAATTAACATCATCTAAGCCATTGAAATTCTCGGCATTTTCAGAATACTCATTACGATAAAAAGTTTTTCTAAAACCACCATGCTGATGGGTTTCTATAAATCCAGCAAATAAATAGTTCCCTTGAGCATCAATTATCTGTTCACCATTTATATTTTCTGTCAGGTTTTTACCAATGTTGATGATTTCATTTTCGTCATACTGGACATCAACATCATGAAACTTACCATCAATAAAAACTTGAGCATTTGTAATTATCATCATTTTCACCTCTCTTTTTAATTGTATGGCAATATTTAAAGCATTTCAATAAAACAAAAGAAGCATTTTAGATTTGCTTCTTTTTAATTAAACTATAAGAATTAGTCTTCGTTGTCTTCTTCCATTCTTGCTTTAGCAGCAGCAATAACTCTGTCTGCAACATCTTTAGGAGCTCTTTCATACCTTAGGAATTCTTGTACATAAGAGCCGTTACCCTGAGTCATACTTCTAAGTTCTGTAGCATAACTCATCATTTCTGCCTGTGGAACTTCAGCAACGATAACTGTTGTTTCTTCATCAATAGCATTATTTTCCATAATCATGCCTCTACGTTTAGAAAAGTCACCATAGATTGTTCCAACATAATCAGAAGGAATTTGCACTTCTGCTCTGATAATTGGCTCCAGTAGTGCCGGCTTAGCTTCTGGCATCCCTTTTCTATATGCCAGTCTGGCTGCTGATTTGAATGCTACTTCCTTTGAATCAACCGGATGCATTGAACCGTCATATAAGGTAGCTTTAACCTGAACTACTTTAAATCCAGCTAAAACACCTTTTTCCATCGCTTCTCTTAAACCCGATTCAACTGCCGGGAAGTAGTTTTTGCTTACTGCTCCACCAACAATCTCTTCTTCAAATACCATTTCATCTTCTTCAGGATTTGGTTCAAATCTGATAAATACTTCACCAAACTGCCCAGCTCCACCTGACTGTTTCTTATGTCTGCCCTGAGCTTCTGAAGTACCGGTAATTGTTTCACGATATTGTACGGTTGGCTCTGTCAGGTCAACTTCAACTTTATATCTTGATTTTAATTTATTAACAATAATATCAATATGCTGATCTCCTAAACCATATAAGACCTGTTCTCTAGTCTCAGTATTGTTAACTAAAATCATACTCTTATCTTCACTAGCCAGTCTTGACAGACCTGTTGATAATCTGTCCTCATCTTTTCTGGTTTTTGGCCAAATTGCTTTTCCTAGCATTCCTTTTGGAAATTCAATCGCTTCATACTGAATTGGATTAGCTTTTGTCGCTAATGTTTCATTAACATCAGTGTTTTGTAATTTTAAAACAGCTCCAATATCACCACATTCTAATCTATCAACTTTTATCTGATTTTTACCTCTAACTAAAACTAAAGAACCCATCTTTTCGTTTTCAGATTTATTCGAGTTGAATAAAGGTGTATCAGCAGTCAGTGTTCCACTCATTACCTTTACATACGAAGCTTGTGCAAAACTGTCGCTGACCAGTTTAAATACCAAAGCACTGAAATCTGCATCACTTGATGTTTCAACTTCTATGCCATTAACATCAGTAATTGTACCTTTTTCACTATGTGAAGGGAAATAATTAACAATTGTATCCAACAAAGTATCCAAACCAACATAGGCAGTTGCACTGCCACACAAGATTGGTCTGATGCTGCCATCTCTTAAACCATGTGAAACACCAGCAATCATTTCTTCTTCAGTGAACTCTTCTTCCATTAAGAATTTTTCTGTTAATGCATCATCAGTCATCGCAACTGCTTCACAAAGTTCAAAGTGACCACTTTCAACCTGATCGGCAAAGTTTGCTGGAACTTCTGCATCTTTACCATTTACTTTAGCTTTTCTGGTAATGATGTTTACCACACCTGTTGCTTTACCACCATCCATAATTGGAAATACCAGAGGTACAGCTTTACATCTTCTTTCCAATTCAGCAACTACTTTTTTGTATTCAGCATGCTCTTCATCAACTCTGGTAACAAAAAAGATAACTGGTAAATTTTTTGCTACTGCCTGTCTGTAAGCTTTCATTGTGCCAGATTCAACACCGTTTCTAGCGCTGACAACAATCAGTACGGCATCAGCTACTGATAAAGCTGCAATCTGCTCACCGGCAAAGTCTACATAACCGGGAGTGTCAATAAAATTAATCTTATAATCTTTCCACTCAATTGGCACTACAGAAGAGTAAACGCTCATTCCTCTTCTAATTTCTTCTGAATCATAGTCAATGATACTATTGCCATCTACCGCTTTTCCAAAGCGATCAGTGATTTTATTATTATATAAAATCGACTCTAACACTTCACTTTTACCAGCACCAGTATGTCCTAATACGGCAACGTTTTTAATAAAATCTGTTTTGTATACTTTCATATCTTTTCCTTTCCCCTATGCTAAAATTTTCTTTATTTCCTCATTACTGCTTTTAGTAATGTAATAATCATAAGCTTTTCTGCCATCTTTATCTTTAATATTTGTATCAGCACCATTATTTACTAATAAATTAATCAATTCTTCAAATCCTGAATAAGCTGCTCTCATCAGCGCTGTACAACCCATCTCATCTTGTAAATTTATATCAGCACCACGTGATAGCAGTACTTCAATTACAGCAACATTACCTGATGAACAAGCTTCCATTAGAGCTGTTCTGCCTTTAATATCCTGGTCATCCAGATTGGCCTGATATTGCAGTAATAATCTAACGATATCTACAAAGCCATAGAAACTTGCACGCATTAAGGAATTATTACCCTTGTAATCGGCAGCATTCACCTCTGCTCCTGCTTCCAGTAACATTTGAACTATCTCATAATGACCTTTTTGACAAGCTCCCATTATGGCTGTCTTTTCATGATAGTCTCTTAAATCAACACTAGCACCACTATCCAACAGCAGTCTAGTCATTTGTATTCTTCCTCTTTTAGCGCAACGCATCAAGGCTGTTCTTTTTTGTTCATTTTTTACATTGACATTAACACCATCTTCAATAGCTTTTTTTACAACATTGATATTGTTATCAACCGCAGCAGCAAAAAATACTTTTTCTAATTGGTCCATAGACTTTCCTCCTGTTTTTAATCAATTATTTAAAATAAAAGACGCCCATTAAAAAAGCATCCTGTTTTTGTTTCCAGAGTTAAAAACCACCACCATAAGGTGGCTAGATACTCCTCCAAGTTGTGTACCTTTAACAGCAAACATTTTATTCATATTAGCTGATCCCTTCTTATAACTCTAACAATATTTTAGTATTTATTGACCTCTATTGCAAGTCATTTCTTGATTATAGCAGAGAAAATGGTTAGAATATATAAGGTGGTATGGAGGTTTAAATAATGAAAGATCCTGTATTAGTTATATTAGCTGCTGGCTTAGGAAGTAGATACGGTGGATTGAAACAAATCGATACTGTTGGCAATAATGGAGAAAGTATTATTGATTTTTCTATTTACGATGCCTATCAAGCCGGTTTTAAAAAAGTTATATTGATTATTAGAGAAGAACATGAAGAGCTCTTTGAAGAAAATATCGGTAGCAAGGTCAGACCTTTTATGGATGTAGTATATGCCTATCAGGATGTAAAAGATTTACCAGCAGGTTTCACTTGTCCAGAAGATAGAATCAAGCCTTGGGGAACAACTCATGCCTTATTATGTACCGAAAAACACATTGATGGTCCGTTTATGATTATCAATGCTGATGATTTTTATGGTAAAGAATCATATAAAATCATGTATGACTTCTTAAAAAGTGAAGTAACTGACCAATTATTTGGAATGGTTGGCTATCAATTAACCAAAACTTTAAGTGATAGTGGAGCTGTTACCAGAGCTATCTGTAGAAAAGATGAAAGTGGCAACTTGGCATACATCGAAGAATTTCAGAAAATCATCAGAAAGAATGGTCAAGCCTACCAGGTTAAAGATAATCAGGAAATCAAACTCGAAGATGGTGTCTGTTCAATGAACTACTGGGGCTTTACCCCTGCTGTTTTCCCACTGATGAAAAAAGATTTCATTGACTTCTTAAAAGAGAATATTGAAGTTGATAAAAGCGAGTTGGTAATTCCAACTTCAGTAGCTCATATTGTTGAAAATAAAAAAGCTGATGTTAAAGTAATGTCTACATCTGCTGAATGGTTTGGCGTTACCTATCCCCAGGATAAAGAAATAGTTCAAAACAAAATCGCTCAATATAAAGAAGACGATATTTATCCATTTGACCTTTGGGCTTAATTATTAAAACCAGAATAAAAGCAGGTTCTAATCAGAATCTGCTTTTAATTTACTTAGAAATAAAATATCTATTATCGTCAACTGTAATAGTACTGTTATAAAACTCCAGCATAAAATCAATCATATAATCAATATCATAACTTCCTGCAGTTTCATAAGTTGAATGCATTGCCAATTGAGCCAATCCAACATCCACCATATTAATCGGTAAATGGATAGTTCCAACAGCTGCCTGAGTAGCTCCACCCCTTGAATCATTTCTATTGGCAAACAACTGATATGGGACTTCGGCTTTTTGACATAGCTCTTTGGCAATTGCAATCGTTATAGCATCAGAAACATATCTTTGAGCAGCGCTTGTTTTAATTACTACACCTTTATTTAAATAACTCTGATTTGTTGAATCATACATTTCAGGATGATTCGGATGAACAGCATGAGCATTATCAGCACTGATCAAAAATGAATTAGCTAAAATAGCTTTGATATCACTGTTTACATAATAAAAACTGCTAAACACTCTTTCAATAACATCAATTAGAAAACTGGAAGCCATGCCTTGTTTTGTCATTGATCCTATCTCTTCATGATCAAAAACTGCTAACACATTTAACGAATTAGTACTATATCCTGATAAAAAGGCTTGTAAAGAAGTATAAACACTTTCTAAATTATCCAATTTCCCACCAGAAATAAATTCTTGATTTTCACCCCAGATTCTCGCCTTCTGACGGTTATAAAAATATAAATCATGAGCTAAAAGATCTTTTTTGTCTATCTGAAGTTTCTTGCTGAGCAAGTCATTAAAATAATCTTCACCTGGTTTTAATCCCATAATTGGAAGCAGATCAATCTGCTTGTCCCATTTATAACCATTATTGGCTTCTCTGTTTTGATGAATGGCCACATTAGGAATTATCGCCATATCTTTTTCAAAATCAACCAGCCTGCTGACAATAGCACCATGTTCCTTTAATGTTACTCTTCCTGCTATTCCCAGTGGTTTATCTAACCAGGTAGATAAAAGTGCACCACCATATATTTCCACATTTATTCTGTTATACTGACTGTCTTTAATGTCTGCCACTGGTTTAATTTTTAAACTGGGAGAATCGGTATGAGAAGCAATAATATTAACTGATTTAACATTAGCTATTTCAGGAATTTTAAAAGCAATCAAACTGCTTTGATTTCTAACCACATAGTAGTAACGATTATTTTCTAACATCCAGGTTGTGTTCTCTTTTAATTTAATAAAGCCCGCCTCGATTAATTGTCGCTCAACTTCGCTGACAGCATGATATGTTGAGCTGCTTTTATTTAAAAAATCTACAAATCCTTCTCTATAATTCATTTTTCTTTTCTCTCCTTTTACAAATCAGTAAGCCATCGCCGATTTCTATATATTCACTGACAAAATCAGGATGATTCAGCATATCTTCTTTAAACTTGGCCATTTTTAAAACTAACGGTTTAAGCCTTTTTTTCTTAATCAACTCTGGATTATCAATATAACCATGAAAATACATATTATCCACAATTACTATTCCATCTTCTTTTAAGTTTCTTAAATACCTTTCTAAAAGTTGTTGATTATGAGCTTTTGGTCCATCCAAAAACAAAACATCAAATTTATCATGCAGTTGATATTCTCTAGCATCTGCTAAAACAGCAATAATTCGCTTCTCAAGATTGGCCAGTTTTATATTTTCTACAGCAATATTATATCTTGTCTCATCTTTCTCCAAAGTCACAATTTTCAGTTTTGGATTACTGTTGGCAAAACAGATACTGCTGTAACCAACTGCTGTTCCAACTTCTAAAAGAGAAGTAATCTTGTTTTCCTTTAAATAATTAACAACATAATTTAAACTTTCATCTTCCATAATTGGAACTTTATCTGCCAGTGCTCTTTGTTTAATTGATTCAATAAGATTTTCATTCATAATAATTACCTAATAATCATTATAGCAAATCCACCTGACTTTTAATAAATCTTTTGAGCAAGTTTAAAGTCTTTATTACTGATATAGTTGAATAATCCTAAAGTCAAAACACTATGCACCAGTAAGTTAATCAAAAATACTACCATCAAAGGTAAATCAGATAAGAAAATCAAGGACAATACTGAAGGAATTATCAAAACAAAATTATAAACAATATCATAAAAAATTGAAAAGTTACTTTTAACAACCTGATATTCACTGGTAAAGTTATGTTTTGGTTTTTTACAATCAATAATGATGCCGAAAAAACTACGCCCTATGGCAAATATCGCAAAGACAATCATCGCAAATACTACTGGTAAGACAGGTAATTTCAGTGCAATAGACACATATACAAATACTAAAAAATTAGGGACAAAAGTCAGCAACATATCTGGTACACATTTATAGATCAGCTGCTGATAGAAAGGTATTGGAATATACTTCATAAATGTCGCAGCTTTACCATCTCTGCTTACAGCAGTAATGCTCACATAAGTATATAGCGACATAAATAGACAAATTAATATCAAAACCGAAAATGTAAGCTGTCCACCTTTATCAAAATCAGCTATTTTTGAGCTATCAGCATTTAATTTATCGATGCCGCCAACTCCCTGCATAAAGGTGAAGACCATAATTACAGGTAACATTAAACCTGGTAAAACACATTGGGTAAAATAAACCGGCTTTCTAATCAGGCATCTAAATTCTTTGGCAATATAACTGAAAGCCACATTGGCTTTAACGAAATCTTTTTTATCCACTTTCTTTTTAGAGTAGCTGCCAGTAGTACTGTTTCCTACTACACCTTTAAAATAAAGTTTATTGCTGGCTACTATCATCACAAAATAAGCAATCACACTGATTGCTACCAGCAACAGTAAAGAAACAATTGAAAGATTAATCAAAGCTTCACTGGCAAATTTCAAGGTTGGAAAATATGGGTATAATGACTTGGCCAAACCATCTGCCTGATTAAACATTGCAAGCATCTGTTCTGGAGTAGTTTCACCACTTGATGAATATAAACTTATTGACATTGATACAGCAATAGCAAGAATGACACTTAAAGTCTGAAATAAACCCTTATGTTTTGACAGGTTGACAAATGACATAACTATCATCATTATCATTGCTGATAAAAGCAATGGAACAACCGGTATGATTAAAAAAACAATCACGGTAAAAAGATAAAAAATAATCGAAGCTTTTGTCAGGTAGCCATAAACAAATAAAGGTATTAAACCTAGAAATATTTCTGAAAAATAAGAATAGACTAACAAAGTATTTAATTTACCAGCAAAAATTTCAAATGGCTGAAATGGCAAAGGCAACAGATGTTCATTATCTTTAGAAAAATATAAAATATTGGCACTAGTAAACACTGTTTCAAATAAAGTGCTGATGACATTTATCAGACAGACTAAACTGATAAAAGCTGTCTGCTGATTAAATGCCATTAAAGAATTAATGGTTTCATAAGAAAAAATTCCAACTATCACACATAAATAACCATAGGCTAAAATTAGCAGAATTATTGTTGACAGTTTTCTTTTACCAAGACCCTGCTGTTTAGAAAACGCATCTATAATATTTGTTTTAATTAATACTTTACTCAATGATAATATACGTCTAAGCATTTTCTGTAATCTCCAAAAATACCTTTTCTAAACTGCCTTCTTTGGCAAACTGTTCTCTTGCCTGTTCAACTGTTCCGACAAACAATAATTTTCCTTTGGAAATAATCCCTATTCGATCACACATCTTCTCTGCTACTTCTAATACATGGGTAGAAAAGAAAACTGTTTTTCCTTCATCAGCATGTTCTCTCATCATTTCTTTTAAATCAAAACTGCTTTTTGGATCCAGACCGGTCATTGGTTCATCTAAAATCCAGTTATTGGGATTATGCAATAGTGCACCAATCAGAACTATTTTTTGTCTCATACCGTGAGAAAATGATTCCAGTTTGTTATTTAAAACATCATATATTTCAAACTTTTTAGTTAAATTGACTATTTTATTTTCTCTATCTTCAACGCCATAAATATCACAAAGAAAATTCAAATATTCAATCGCTTTTAAAGATAAAAAGATATCTGGACTATCCGGAACAAAGCCAAACTGTCTTTTAGCTTCCATTGGTTGTTTTTCGATATTAAAGCCATCAATTAAAATTTCTCCTTCATCAGCATCTAGAATACCAGTAATCATTTTAATTGTTGTGGTTTTACCAGCTCCATTAGGGCCTAGAAAACCAAATATTTCCCCATTATTTATAGTCAGATTTAATCCATCGACAGATTTTATTCCTTTAGTATATGACTTTGAGACATTCTTAATTTCAATCATCTTCATACCTCCTGATCATTATCAACCAATATATTATACAATAAAACAAAATATGTTTTATATTTTACATTCAGATTTTACATCTTCTTTCTTTGCTTTTTAAAAGACTTACCTGCCAAAAAACCCAGCATTTCTACTGGGCGAAGCTGATAGTGTCTCTATTTATCTTCTAGATTTTCTCCTGAAACGGCATCAATTACATATTTGCACTCACGATTATCAGCTTAAAAGTTAATAAAAAAACTGCTTTGCTATCCTGAATGTATAACTTAGGTTTGTAATTGCAGTATTCATAAACGTTTGTCTGTATTAAAGCAATTCTGTTGACCATTACCGTGTTTATCGTTACCTTGTTCATCAAAATCGATCATTTTGCTGTTTTTACTTATATAACGTTTTAACAAGATATTTTATTGTCAATAATTAAAAAGATTTCTTTTTTTTAGAAATCTTTTCCTAATTAAATTATCACAAAACCCGTTTTGCTGTTAAGATTTAAAACAACTACGTTACTCATTAAAATGATAATCTTTAATTCCTGCCAGACTTTTAAATTAATATTTAATTATGCTTCCTAACTTATTGCTTTTACACCTGACATTATTAAGAAAACTTTTTTGGGCCTTATCATCTTAGCAGTTCAATACTGTAACCTGTTTCAAAAATTTCGTCAGGTTTTAAAGACATCATTCCTTCTCTATCTTTAAAATCTACAGTATTCTCTTGAAAGTCTGCATGACCATACCAAGGCTCTAAACAGATAAATGGCGCTTTATCATCGCTTGTCCAAATAGCGAAATACGGATATCCTTCAGCATTAAGCTTAACAGTATAGTCTTTTAAAACCAGTTTAAAATACTTGCTTTTTAATCCTTTATAGACAATTGTCTGATACTTCATAATCTCTTCATAAGATAATGGCCATTTATCTAAAGTAACATCTTTTTCATATACCGGTCCTTCGCTGAAAACAATTTGTTTAACTGTTTCTTTCTTTTCATATTCCAGATAGCTTCCCTCAAAGTTATCAACATTAAATCCCGGATGCAGACCAAAGGTAAAAGGCATATCTTTATCACTATCATTTCGAATAAAATAATCGATATTTACTTTATTATTATCTAAAGAATATTTAATCTGATAAGTAAATTTAAATGGATACTTACTTAGAGAATCTTTACTTTCTTTTAACTCCATAATTATTTCATCATCCGTACACTTCACACAGACTAAATCACTGTATCTAACTAATCCATGATTTTTCATCGCGTAAATCTTACCATCAATCTGATAATTTTTACTATAAGTATTGCCAACAATTGGGAAAAGTGTCGGATTTTTCCCTGTCCAGTGATTTGGATCACCTTGCCACATTACTTCTTTACCTTCAAACAACAAACTTTGGATTTCTCCACCTTTTTTAATTACTTCTAACTCTATTATTTCATTTTTTATTTTCATTTGTTTTTCCTCTTTTCAACACTGGTAGTGTCAAAAATCGTCAATTTTAACCACTACTGTCCAATCCTGAATTTGAAATACTTCTTGATGAAACCTGTGATTCTGTTAATAAACTTACCTGTTACCTTTATACTTTTATAAGCAGATTCAAAAGATTGCCCAAAAAATATTATCTCATATTTCCACCAAAAAATTAGGGTAGATATAACCATTGTAACAAACTTTTTTATCAAACCATAGAGAAAAAGAGAAAAATATCTATCTTTTTTTAATTGTTAGAAATAGATGTAAAATATGTTGTTTTTCCTTGACTTTAGTCTTTTTTTAATGTTATAGTCTCTTTTTAAAAAGGAGAATATTCATGATTGAAAAATTTTTCAAACTCAAAGAGAATGGTACAACTGTTCTCACAGAGGTAACAGCAGGATTAACTACTTTCGCTGCTATGGCCTACATTATTGCCCTTAACCCTATTATCCTATCTGGGTTAGATGGTGGAAGCGGAGCGGTTTACATTGCGACCATTTTATCAAGTGCTATCTGTACAATTTTAATGGGTCTTATCGCCAATGTTCCTTATGCTACTGCACCTGGTTTGGGTCTAAACTCTTTAGCCGCTGGTCTATTGTCAAGCGCTTTAGGTTTCAGCCCTGCAGCTATCCTGGCAATTGTATTAATTTCAGGTTTAATTAACGTTTTAATAACTGTAACTAACATTAGAAAACATATTATTAAATCTATCCCTGTCTTCTTACAAAATGCTATCGCTGGCGGCATTGGTATCTTCATCATCTATATTGGTGTTGTTAACATCGGACTTGTTTCTTTTTCAGGTATCCCAATGATCAACACATCTATGGATGTAAAAGTACTGGCAGTTTTCCTGGCTGGATTAGCTACAACCATCTTTTTATTGATTAAAAAGGTGCCAGGAGCTATTTTAATTGGTGTAATTGTTTCTACTATTGTTGGAATTCCATTAAACATCACCACAAGTGGTGGTACTTATAATCTAATTGAAGCTTTCGCAGCTTATAAAGATTGGTTTGGAATTGCCATAACACAGGGCTTAGGAGAACTATTTGCCAATCCATCAGGATTTGTTGCTGTTTCAGTAATTATCTTATCTTTCTCAATTTCAGATAACTTTGATACTATCGGTACCTTTGTAGGAACTGGTAGAACTACCGGCATTTTCACTGATGAGGATATCGAAAAAATGGATACCGGTCATGGTTTCAGTTCTAAAATGGACAAAGCTTTATTTGCTGATGCTATCGCAACTCCTATCGGTGCTGTTTTAGGAACTTCTCCTACTACAACTTATGTCGAATCAGCAGCCGGAATAGGAGCTGGTGGAAAAACTGGTTTAGTTTCACTTGTTGTTGGTATTTGTTTCTTTTTAAGTTTACCATTTGCTTCACTGGTCAGTGCTATTCCTTCAGCAGCAACTGCTCCTGCACTGGTAATTGTCGGGGTAATGATGTTATCTGCTTTCAAAGAAATTAACTGGTCTAATTTAGATGAAGCTTTACCAGCGATGGGAGCTGGCTGTTTTATGGCTCTAAGTTATGGTATCACTAATGGTGTAATGGTTGGATTCTTCCTTTATACATTTGTGGAAATCTGTAAGGGTAACTTTAAAAAATTACATCCTATTATCCTGGTAAGTGATATTTTATTTATTATAAATCTTTGGTTATCTTAATGAAAAATAACCTCACTTATAGCAAAACCCTTTTACTTTCAAAAAGGGTTTTTTTATAAATGCTTTAATCTTTTTTTTCGAGACAGCTTGCTTTTTCAGACTCTCTATACTTGTCCATTTTTATTCTGAATAAGTCTCCATTTGTAGGTGGAGTATAGGATATGGCATTAGCACCAGCTTCAATTGTACTTAATATTGTCTCTGCCGTAGGCCCACCTGTGGCAATTATTGGAATCTCTGGATATTTTTCTCTAACTTTTTTTACAATATTCACTGTATTGGCCCCTCCACTGATATTAAGAATTGAAGCTCCAGCCTTGAGTTTTTCTTCAATATCAGTATATTCAGAAACAATAGTCGCTACTATCGGACAAATTACACTTTTGGATATCGCTTTAAAAGTCTCTATTGGAGCTGGAGCATTTAATACAACAGCCATACAACCCTGAGATTCAGCAAGCAAAGCCATTTCACGGGCTCTTTCTCCTTTGGTAGTTCCGCCTCCAACTCCTGCAAAAACAGGTGCCTGGGCCACACTTGTTATGGCTGAAAAAATTGAAGGGTGAGGGGTGAAAGGATATACCGCGAAAATTGCATCAGCATTATTATTCATTATTATCGCTACATCTGTTGTAAATATGAGCGACTTAATTTTTTTGCCGTTTATTATTATTCCAGAACAATTTGATATTTCCTTTGGCACTATCACCAGATCATCACTTGCCCAACTACTTACTATCGGGACTTTTTTTTCTTCATTTATATTAATCATTATCAGCATCTCCTTTTATAAACTGTCTTTAATATCCTTTTTATTCAACTATATATATTCTAATACTAAAATGTTGATATGAAAATAAAAACAACTTTATCAAAATCATCTTTCAGCTTTTATCCTGATTAAATTATATTACCTGCCAGATACCAAAAAAGTAAATTAAAAGTAAAACATAGGAAAAAACATTATTCAAGCATATATTTTTAAATATATCAATTGTTTAAAGCCATATTTTAATTAATTTTAATATAATTATTAATTTTATTAATTTATAAATTGACTTTTTTAATATTTTATTTTATACTATTTACATCGAGGTGAACTATATGAAGAAAAAGTTATTGGGCCTCTGCCCTGTTTGTGACAATCGATTAATAATCAGTGAATTACAATGTACCGATTGTAAAACTAAAATCCAGGGAGAGTTTTCGCTAAGTAAATTTGATTATCTGTCAAGCGAAGAACAGGACTTTGCCTTAGTATTTTTAAAAAATGCTGGTAATATCAAACAAATTGAAAAAGAGTTGAATATCTCATACCCAACAGTTAGAAAAATGTTAGATTCAGTCATTCACAATTTAGGCTTTGAACAGACAACAATTTCTGACCCACTTACCAGAACAAAAGTTTTAGAAATGTTGAAAGATGATGAACTAAGCTTCGAAGAAGCTGAACAAATGTTAAAGGAGATTAAATAATGTTTGAAAAATTTATAGAAGAATTAACCCAAAAAGCTATAGCAGACGGTGCTGATGTTGACAGTATTGTCAATACATACCAAAATCGTTACCAGTTAGGTATTGAAGCTGGTATGAGTGAAGAAGAGATAGTTTCAAGATTCGGTAATGTAGAAGACATTGTAAAAACAAAACAGAACAAACAAACTAATCAATTAAAACTTTTTAGAATTATAACCCCTTTTGGTGGTGATGTAACTTTTAAAACTAGCAGTGACAATGCTATCAATATCGATATGGAAGAAAGAGCTCTCGATTTATATAACACGTACATCAGTGAAGAAAAACTTATCATCGAACCACTAAAAAAAGAAAGCAAACTCTTCAGAAGAGCCGATACAGATATAACAATCAGCTTTCCTGAAACAACTACATTTAAGGAGGTTGACATAAAGGCTATTAATTGTGATGTTGATTCTAAAGATTTTGGTTTTGTCTGTGAAAATTTTATACTAAATACTACTAGTGGTGATTGTGATTTCGTCTACATTAAAGCTGATGAAACGGAAATTTCTACAGTTAATGGAGATATCACTATCGACAATCTATTTGTAAATTCATGCGAAATAAATACTGTCAGTGGTGACATCAAAACAAAAAGAGGCGCTATCAATGATCTTGATGTCTCTACAGTTAATGGAGACATATCTATTAATGGTAAAGTTGAAAAAATAAACTCTTCTTCTATTTCGGGAGATATTACTGTAAACAATATCTACGAAAAGACTTCTCTTGGCGATTTGCTTAAAGAAGGTATTAATACCATTTTCAAAAAATAAAAAAGAAAGAAGCTGTAATTAAATAACTGATTCAAACAATTTGGATTAATCATATTAAGAGGTTTCAGCCTCTTTTTTTGTTAGGTTATTAGTTATATGAAATATTTGTAATTTACAGGTATTTATTATTAAAAAAGCTCTAATTTGAGTATTATTAAAAGTATCATATGAACCATATCCTGCATCAGCTACTACTACTTTTGGACGTCTTTTGTACAGCTCTTTAAATTCATTCATAAAACTTATTAGTGTCTTCTGGTCATTTTTTCCTGATATAAAGATATCCTTAAAAACATTCTCTATACTGTCTTTCAAGTATTTAGTTATAAAACGTTGGATTGCCATATGACTTGGCTTTTCCTCGCCCATCAGATACATGAAGCGGATATCTGTTTTACAAGCTTTCTCTATACCTCTTAAAGTGTATATCTGATTCATAAAC
>JAAYOQ010000018.1 GCA_012520255.1 Erysipelotrichia bacterium
ATATAGGACTTGAACCCACAACCTACTGATTACAAATCAGTTGCTCTACCAGTTGAGCTAATCCGGCATGGTGGAGGTTAACGGGCTTGAACCGCTGACCCCCTGCTTGTAAGGCAGGTGCTCTCCCGACTGAGCTAAACCTCCGTTTCTTAGGTGCCTATATAATTTAACATATTGAAAGGTTGTAAGTCAATATATATTTTATAAAAAAGCCTTTTTTAAAGCAAAACAATAATACAGTGATATTAGTAGATTAGTAAGTATTTTTCACATTTTTATAGAAATATATTGTATAATTAATAGCGGTGAGGTGTTTTTATGTTTAAAGCGTTTAACAAACCTGCCTTAACAAGAAGGCAAAGATTTACCAGGGCTATTCTTTTTGGCAGTCTTGCGACATTTTTGATTACTATTTTAAATATTGTTTTAATTAAAGCTTTTCATTTATATTTTGTAATTCTTTATGTAGCCATTGGCTGGGTTATTGGTAATGCAATTCAATACTTTGGCAAAGGAGTACAAATTCAGTTTTCAATTTTAGCTGCTGTTTTAACAGCAGTTTGTATTCTAATTTGTGATTTAGTCGCTTATGATTTTAATATTGCTTTTTACCTAAGCAGTTTTACTGGTGGCTATGATACAATATTTGAACTCGGTTATCGAGTAGCAGGAGTTTATCTGGCATATGTCAATGCCAGAGTAGTATAGGCAGGTGTAAGTATGAAAAGATATGGTCTACCACTTTTTGTAATTTTAATAGGTTCTTTTATTTTGTCATTAATACAGAGATATTTTCCAGTTGGTGGCACAATGGTTTACTTTTTAAAAGCGATGCTATTATTTATTTTTGGTGTTTATTTAAGTACTTACAGTAGAAAATCAAGTGGCTGGGTTAAAAAGTTTTTTGTTGCTGGAGTATTTATATTAGTTCTGCTATTTGATTTAGGTTTAATTAGAGTAGCTTTGTTAAGTAGAATTTTATCTTTCGTTGGAGTAAATTCAATTATTTATGCCATGTTATATATTTATTTTGGTTATATATTTTTTTAATAGGAGGTTTTTAGATGAAAATAAACGATATTATTAAAGGATTTAAAGTAGAGAGGATTGTTGAAAGCGATGAGTTAAAAGCCGCTGCTTATTATTTAACACATATAAAAACTAAAGCACAACTTTTATATCTGGATAGAGATGACGACAACAAAACATTTTCAATCGGGTTTAAGACCACTCCAACAGATGATACCGGTGTATTCCATATTATGGAACATTCGGTGTTGGGAGGTTCAAAAAATTACCCGGTAAAGGAACCGTTTGTTAATCTGTTAAAGAGTTCTTTAAATACTTTCTTAAATGCGATGACTTTTCCAGATAAGACAGTTTATCCGGTAAGTTCAAGAAATGATAAAGATTTCAAAAATCTGGTAGGAGTATATTTAGATGCTGTGTTTAATCCACTTTGTATAACAAACGAAAACATTTTCAGACAGGAAGGATGGCACTATGAAATAAATGATAAAGATGAGCCTGTGATTTATAAAGGTGTTGTTTATAATGAAATGAAGGGTGCTTATTCGACTGCTGAAGGTATGGTTTTTGAATTATTACTTAAGGAAATGTTTCCAGATACCTGTTATCAGTATTCTGCAGGTGGTAATCCTGACTTTATTCCAGAGTTAACTTATGAAGGTTTTAAAGCTGCACATGAAAAATATTATCATCCTACAAATTCAATGATTTTTTTAGACGGGAAGATGGATATTGAGGATATTTTAGGTTTTATAAATGATGAATATTTGTCTAAATACAATGAAAACAGCGAAGTTATTACCATTGAAAAACAACAACCCGTTGTTAGAGATGTTGCAATAACTGAATTTGCAGTACCTGCTAATGTTGATACAACTAATAAAGCTTTAGCTTGTTTTGGCTTTGGCTTATCAGATTTTAATGATTATGAGGTAAATACTGCTTTTCAGATAATTTCTAATATTTTGGCTGAAAATAATGAATCGATTTTAGTTAAGGCTCTTTTAGAAAAAGGGTTGGCCGAAAATGTTTCTGTTGGTGTAGAAACCAGCTTGTTACAGCCAGGTTTGTTTATAATGGTAAACAATACCAATAAAGAGAATTATGATGAAATTGTTTCAACCGTTAAAGAAGTATTACAAAAGGTTGTTAAAGAAGGACTGAATAAGGAAGAATTAGTTGCTAATTTAAATAGAATGGAATTTTCTAATAAGGAAAGAGATTTTGGTCATGCACCTAAAGGTATTCTGTATACAATTTTGGCAATGGGCAGTTGGAACTATGGTGGAGACCCATTAGATGGATTGTGCCATGAAAAAGTATATAAATCTTTAAGAGAAAAGATTGACACTGATTATTTTGAAAAATTAATTGAAAAGCATCTTTTAAATCCGGTTCACTTTGCTTCAGTATTGCTGGTTCCTTCAACAACAATTGAAGCTCAGAAGCAACAGGAGCTGGAAGAAAAACTTGCCAAATACAAAGCATCACTATCTGATAAACAAGTTGAGGATTTAATAGCTTTCAATAAACAGCTGGTAGAGTGGCAATCAAAAGAAGATACACCAGAAGCTAAAGCAACAATTCCAACTTTAGAGTTGAGTGATATTGATGTAAAACCTGGCGAGATTAAAAAAGAAATTACTGAAATAGATGAAGTAACAGTAATCAGTTATGCTCCAGAAGCTGAAGGAATCACTTATGGTGGTTTATATTTCAATGTTGAAGATTTGTCTTTAGAAGAATGTCAGGATTTAGCGCTTGTAATTAAATTAATTACTGAATTAGCTTCTAAAAAGCGTTCAACCAGTGAATTGACAAGAATTAAAAACACCTATCTGGGAAGTTTCAATGTCAATAATAAGCTGGTTTTACACGAACATGATGATGGCTATAAGCATTTGTTAGAAGTTACTTATTCGTGTTTAGATAAAAACAATGAAGTTGCTTTAGATGTAGTCAAAGAATATTTATACGATATTGTATTCAATGATGAAACAGCTGTATTAAATGTTTTAAGACAGGGCAAAGCAATGATGGAAATGGAAATTTCAATGGCTGGACATAGTTTTGCCGGCAGTAGAGCGATGGCATCTTCCAGTGAATTTGGTACAGTTAATGAAATGATAAATGGCTACAGTTTCTACAATTATATTAAAGAACTGATAGATAACTTTAATGCTGAAAAGTTAGAAAAGCTTCAAAATATCTATAATTCAGTTTTCAGTAAAAATCGCTTAACTTTAAGTGTTATGAGTGCTCAAAAAGAAGAAGTTGTAAGCAATATTTTGGCGATTATTAAAGATGATGATAGACCAGTTGTAAAAGCAGAAAGAAAAATTATGGAAAAGGCTAATGAAGGTATTGTTGTTGCTTCACCTGTAGGCTATGCTGCTATGGGTTCTTATGTTGGTGAAGCCATTAAAGATATCAAAGGAAATTTAGCGGTTGTCAATAAAGTTTTAGGTTTTGATTATTTATGGAGTGAAATCAGAGCTAAAGGTGGTGCTTACGGCTGTGGAATTATCAGTAAAGCAGGTAATATTTTGTTTTATTCATTCCGTGATCCAAATCCAAGAAACTCAATCGATGTTTATAAGGCAACTAATGATTTTTTAGATAGTTTCTATAGTCATGTCGATAATTTAGATAATCTGATTATTGGAACAATTGGTGATAGTGATCCATTATTAACAGCTAAAACTAAGATGAGTACTGGTAACGAGGAATATTTCGCCAATATTACCTATCAGGATAAATGTGATTTGAGAGCTCAGATTTTATCTACAACCAAAGAAGATTTCTTAAAGGTAAAATATATATTTGATAAAGTTAATCAGGATGGCAATATCTGCATTGTTGGAGGATCTCATCTGTTGGATCAAAGTAAAGATGTCATAGACAAAACTTTAGAGTTATAAAAAAATAGTCCTACATCGTGTTGATGTAGGATTGCTTTTTAAGTAAAATAAATCGCGAAATTATACACGCAAGTAAAATAAACGCTTAAAAATTTTACTTAGAAAAGGTATACTTGCTTTAAGTAAAATAAATTTAACTTACGAGGTGATGATCTTGAAATTGGAAAATAATAGAGCCGGGATATTAAAGAGAATGCAGAGTGATTACGAGTGCTTTATTCCTCATAATCTAAAAGACTTAAAAATAAATATAGAAGATGACATGAACAGATTGATAAATAGAGCATATTTCCTTTTAGGAAGATTGGACGGCATGGCAATTACACTTCCTGATATTGACCTTTTCGTATCCATGTATGTCCAAAAAGAAGCTGTAATCAGTTCTCAAATAGAGGGAACACAGGCTTCGCTTGTTGATGTGTTGCAAAAGAATAGGAAAAACAAAAAAATAAAAGATACCGAAGAAATAGCCAACTACATCAAAGCAACCAACTTCGCTTTCAAAAGATTAAATGACTTGCCTTTATGTATGAGATTGATTAAAGAAACCCATGAAGTGTTGTTATCTAATGTCAGAGGGGAAGAAAAATGCTGGGTGAATTTAGAAAATCTCAAAATTGGATAGGTCATGCAGGTTCAACGCTACAGAATGCAAGCTTTATTCCACCTGCATCAAGTGAGATGGATATTTGCCTTAGTGATTTAGAAAAATATATGCACGAGGAAACTGCAATTTCAAATCTGATAAAGATTGCCTTAATTCACTATCAGTTTAAAACGATACACCCGTTTTTAGACGGAAACGGAATAATGGGCAGATTACTCATTATCTTATTTTTAAAAGAACAAGGCTAATTGAATATCCTGTTTTATATTTAAGTTATTTTTTCAAAAAAAACAGGAATAAATATTATGAACTTCTCAATAATGTTCGTATCAAGGGAGATTTTGAAGAATGGATTAAATTTTTCATAGAAGGTATTTGTGAAATATCTGAAGATGCTATTATGTCAATTC
>JAAYOQ010000019.1 GCA_012520255.1 Erysipelotrichia bacterium
ATAATTTTACCATTTGATAATATCACTGTCAATAATGTTTTGGGAAGTTGTGTGATAATCGCGGTATATTTTGGGAGTTCCAATATACGATTTTCCTTTTAAATTTGCTTATAATTTCACAACAATCTAACTCTAATTTTATCTGATTTTTCTAAATTTCAGTCACAATATCTTGAATATACATTTATAGTTTTTTAATGATAATTAATGATTTTATTATTTTAAACAACAATCTTCTATAATAATTATAAAAAAGTTGGCAATTAAATGCTACAATGAATCTCACGATAAATTTAACATTATCATTTATTTACACATATAAAAGTAGTTCAGTGCTTCTTTTTGAAAAAACTAACCACTCGTTAATCGAATTTCCAGGTTCAATTTTTGAGTGGTCAGTCTATTAAAGCGACTTTTGTAATTTCTTAATCCAAATCTACAAAATTTATACTTTTAGATGCTGCTATTTTTTTAAATTCTTTTAATAATGGATGTTGTTCCCATCTATTCAAATCCTCAGTAATCTGATACGAAATCAATTGGAAGAAAGGTAAATAATATAAAGGTGTTAATAAAGGAGATAAATTATTATCTGTATAAATACTATTTTCATCAACATTACTTCCAATAAAATAAGCATTATCACTTACAGCTCTAGTAGCCTGGTAGATTTGTTTTAATCTGTCACTATCTTTATCATTAGTGTCTATTACAAAAACGGTATATTCTGGTGTTAACTGCAAATTTGGACCATGAATATATTCTTCAGCATCATAAGCAAAGGCAGGAATTTTAACCGTTTCTCCAATTTTAAGTGCTGCTTCATAAGCAATACCCATACCAGCACCACTTGAACAAACATATAGTTTCTGCATTGAAGAAAGAGATTTGTAATGCTTTTTAATAAATTCATGAGTTCTTTTTTGCATTTCTTGGTGTAACTTTGTAGATTCAACAATTGAAGCGATAACTTCATCGTATTTTTCTTTGGAAATTTTATTTAATTCTAATGCTGTGTTTAAAGCAAAAGTCATTAAAAATTGTACAAGAGTAACAACTCCAATAGTAACATAACCTACAGTTTCTATACCAACCTTATAATCAATCAGTATATCTGAATAATTTTTAAAATCACTTTCAACATTGCTCGTAACTCCAATTGCTTTAATCCCGAGCTCTTTAGCTCTCTTTAAAGCTTCTATTGCATTAGTACTATAACCACTCTGAGAAATTATAAATATAAAGTCATTTTTATTATGTTTGTAGTAGGTTGTGAAATTAGAAGGTGAAAGTACATTTACTCTTACTTTCAAAATGTCTTCCATAAATGGTTTAGCACAAATTGAAGAATTATAACTTGAACCACTGGCAACAATGTATACTTCATCATAATTATTTGAAATATATTCTTCAGTTAAGGTTCGTGTAAGTTCTCTTGGTTTTTTAGCATTTTCCAACACCTTGCCTGGTGTCAGCTCAATATAATCCAACATAGTTTTTTTCTTTTCCATTATAAATCATCTCGCTTTCTTTATACTTATAGATTATCACAAAAAATCACAAAAAATCACAATTTATACACAAAATAATCACATTTTTTCACAAACTTTGTTTTCTTTTTTAAAAACTAGTATATAATGTACGTAAGAACGAAAAAGTTATAATATTTTATAAAGAAGGGAGATTATATGAGAAAACCAAATATTTTAATGACCAGAATTGACAACAGACTCGTTCATGGTCAAGTAGGCGTAGCTTGGATTAATTCACTGGGTGCAAACTTAATCATCGTTGCTGATGATGATGCTGCCAATGATCCAGTTCAACAATCTGTTATGTCTATTACAGCTGATATAGCTAGAGTTGGAATACGTTTCTTCAGCATTGATAAAACGATTGAAACGGTATGGAAAGCTAGTCCAAAACAATTAATCTATCTTGTGGTAAGAGATCCTCAAAGTGCTAGACGTCTTGTTGATGGTGGACTTCCACTTGATAAAATTAATGTTGCTAACATGCACTTTGAAGAAGGAAAAAGAGCTCATCCAGGATCACCATATGTATACGTTGATGATCAGGATCTAGAAGATTTTGAAGCTATGAAAGCTAAAGGGGTTTCTTTGTTCATTCAGATTTTGCCGGGTGATAAAATCTACAATATATAAAAGGAGGTGTAATTTGTGGAAATAACCTTGGTACAGGGCTTATTGTTGTCTTTACTTGCATTTATATGTAGTCTAGACCAACAAGCGGAAGTATTCTTAATTTTTAGGCCAATTGTAGTTTGTTTCTTTTCGGGGATAATTTTAGGAGACGTACAATTGGGATTGTCTGCAGGAGCAGTTGCTGAACTTGCTTATTTGGGTCTGCTTACGATTGGTGGTACAGTTCCACCTAACCCACTTATAGCAGGTATCATGACTGTTGTAATCTCTTATACTAGTGGAGTATCTGCAGAAGCAGCATTAGGTTTATCATTACCTTTTGCTTTACTAGGACAATGGATTGGTATGATTTTAAGTACTGTGTATTCAGGATTAATGCCAATAGCTGACAGAATTTGTGAAAGAGGCGACGTAGCAGCACTTGGCAGATTGGTCATTCTTTCAGCAATCGGTAAATCTTTAGTTACTGCAGTAATAATTTTCTTATCAGCATACTTAATTCAAGAACCGATCACAGCATTGGTTGAAAAGTTCCCAGAATGGCTGATTCACGGATTCAGAGTTGCTGGTAACCTATTGCCAGGTGTCGGGTTAGCATTACTACTTAAAGTAATGTTAAAAATTGATAATGTTGCATATTTATTCATTGGTTTCTTAATTGCAACATATATAGAAATGGGTAACGTATTACCTATAGCTATTTTAGCTGTTTGTATCACATTCTTAAGTTACATTAACAGCAGAGACCAAAAAGCTTATGATGGAGGTGTTGATGATGACGGTATCTAGAAATAAATTAACTAAAAAAGACATTACAAACATGGGCTGGCTTTCAATGGTTTTACAATTTGGTTTCAACTATGAAAGAATGCAGGCTATGGGATTTTGTTACACAATGGCTCCATACTTTAAGAAAATTTATGGAGATAATACTGAAGAAGTCGCAGCTGCAATGACAAACAATATTGACTTCTTTAATACTGAAATGCATATGGCAACCTTCTTAAACGGGTTAATTCTATCTTTGGAAGAAGCAGGCGAAGATAGAGAATTAATTAGAAATATTAAAAACGGTTTATTCGGTCCTCTGGCAGGCCTGGGTGATGCTATATTCTGGTTTACACTATTACCAATTTCAGCAGCAATTGCGGTTTCATTAAATAGACAAAACTCTATTCTTGGACCAATTGTATTCATGGTTATCCACTTCTTTGGGGCAATTTCTAGAATTCCTCTTGGACACCTTGGATATAATCTAGGTACAAATGCAATTGACTTGATTCGTGAAAATGCAGCATCTATTACAAAAGCAGCAGGTGTGCTTGGCGTTATGGTTGTTGGAGCACTTATCCCTTCTTACATTGATTTCTCATTCCCAGAAACGTTTGTAATATTTGATGTTGTTCCTGTTCAAGGAATTTTCGATACAGTTTTACCTAATATATTGCCATTAGGATTTGTATTATTTCTGTACTATTTAGTAAGCAAGAAGAATGTCAATGCTGTAAAACTGATTTTCGGAATCATAGTTGTATCAATTATACTTTCTTACTTTGGTATAATGTAAAAAATTATCTATAAACTTTAGTGCAAACTTTAAAAGTACACTTTAATTTATAGTTAAATCTAAACGTAAAAAAGTAGTATGTTCTAAAAAATATACTACTTTTATTATGTTCATTACTCTTTTAAATTGTGATAATGATTTTTATTTGCTTTTGGGCAATTAAATAATTCTTAGCCAATAATCGGATGACCCTTTTCAATAGCTTTCATTGCTTCTGTTTTGCTTCCTGTAGTTGAAAGTATTGAGAAGGCAATATTTACAAGGTGGTCAGAAATTCTCTGAAATGAAAACAGTACAGAATAAATAGACTTTGATACCTCAACAGGATACATACCAGAGCCCAAACGATGAACATGCTCTTCACGTGTTGAAGATATAAGTTTTTCAATTTCTTTGTGAAGATCAGAAATATTTTCCAAATTATCTGTTGTTCGAGTCACAAATGTTTCAAAACCTAAATCAAACATTTCAGAAATACAATCATATATTTTATTCAGCTCTGTTTTAGTTTGTGCTAAAAATGTTACTTCTTTCTGTTTCATATAATTAGTTTCTTTGATTATAAGAACTGCATAATCCCCTAAACGCTCAATATCATTAGCAACATGATGTAATCCACCTATCAGTTTTTCATCATCTGAAGATTCCGTAATTGAAGATATTTTAATTAAAAAACTTGTAATCTCACCTGTTAAAAAGTCAATACGATACTCAACATCAGCCAATAGTTTACTTTCACTCATATCTTCATTAATCAATGAAGCAAAAGCACGATCAATATTCTTTCTGGCAAGAATCAACATACCATGCAATTCCTTTAGCACCTGCTCAATAGCAACAGCTGGAGTTTGCAGGAAACTTTCATCAATATATAACATTTCTTTCATACTTTCTTCTTTATCCTTCACTACTTTTGTTACTAAATTGACTAGTGGCTCAAGCATGAAAAGTAAGACTAAAGTATAAATTAAATTATACAACAGATTAAATGTAGCAAGACTGAACTGATGGTTTCCAGAAAACATATAATCAAACAAGTTGACTATAGGTTCTCTAAAAATTACCAAGACGATAGAAAATGCTGTTGCCCCAATTACACTGGTAAGTGCGTGGAATAAGGCAATACGTTTCCCGTTAGCATTGGTACTAAGAGAAGCCATAATCCCATCACTGACAGTTCCAACATTTGCACCCATAACTAGAAAAAATGATTGATCAACATTTTGAATAATTCCGGTAGCTAGAAAGGTTATAAACACACCAGTTGCAGCAGTTGATGATTGTATAATCCCAGCAAAAAGAACACCTAACAATACCAGCAAGGCTGGATTATGCATAAAGTCATATTTAAATACCTTAGATAATTCAATACACAATGGTGAATTTGCACCACCGATTGCCACTTCCATAACCTCAAGACCGATAAACAGCATTCCAAAACCAATCAATAAAGGCGCTATATTATTAAGTCTTTCGTTGTCAGTTGAATAAATAATCAAGACACCGACAAATGCCAATGATGCGAAAACATAACTTATATTAAAACCACCTTTACTAAGGCCAGACATAGCAAACATGAACGCTGTAAGAGTAGTTCCTACTTTGGCACCTAAGACAAAGCCTGAACCTTGTCTAACCGATACAATGTTTGCATGTGCCAGCCCAATCGTCATAATTGATGTAGCTGATGAAGATTGAGCCAGAATAGTAGCTATGATTCCGATTCCGTAATTGACGAAATCATTAACATCAATTTTTCTAAAAAAATTACGTATTCCTGAACCCGAACTTTTTTCTAAACCCAAGCCCATCTGTTTCATACCAAACATAAAAACAGCAGCTCCACCTAGCATAAGCAGTAAGTCCATTAATATTTCCATATTTTTCTCCTTTACCCTATTTTTACGATTCCCTTACACTTATTTTACACTTCATTTTATAAATTACCATTAAAATAACCATTTTTATGGTTTTTTTGTTAATTTTCCTCTAAAAAAACTATAATTTTCATAAAATTACCATAATTTTGGTTCTTTATTATTTCATGATTGATTTCTGACAGTTTTAGTAAAGTAATAATTTGTTTTACGATACCCCCTCTATAATAAAAAAACAAAATATAATCAACTGTTTTTTATTCAGCTTTTTTCATTTGTTCAGTTAATCTAATAAAAAACTTAACTTCAAATAAGACAAAGCTTGCAATTAAAATTTCATTCGGTCAATTTTCTTCCACATGCTATCCGAATACCTTTTCAATAAAAAGAAATTAAAACCGATATATATCATATAAGCCGGTACAATTCCAAAATAGAACCAGAGTAAATCTATAAAATCAAAAATACCAACATTTTGATAATAAAAATAAAAAACACCACTAAGAATAAGCAGGCAAACAACTAAATGTGCTTTAAAAGTCTTTAATGGAGTTTTAAAAAGTATAAATGGCAAAGGTAAGGCAAATAATACGTGTAAAGGTTCGTCATGTTTAGATATATAGAGCATACTTGTTTCTGAATCTAAAATTAAAACGTAGAATGTCAGCCAAAAAACAGCCATCATTAATCCGATATATATTAGTTTTCCTAAATAACCATACTCAAACTTTCTACATAGAAATAAACGAAAGATAAAAAAATAAATCCACAAAGAGAAATAGATTTCGACATATCCAGTTTTAAAAAGTCTGGCAATATAATAAAGATTTTCTGTACTGTCAACTTCCAAAAAACAATAAGCACTTAAAAAACGCCCTACCACAAGTGCTACTAACATTGTAATTGCTAATAAAAAATATTTTAAAATAAATCTAAATATTCTTCTCATATTATTTACCTCATATTCTTTTTTATCTTATCAATTGTCTAAATTAACATCAAGTTTAATTCTTTTAATTTTCATATCCTCATTGAAAAAACATCAGCTAATAAGCTGCCCCATAAAAAAGGGCAATATATAAACTGATGAATATTTATTTAAAATTAATTTTCTACATCTAAATCAGATAATCTAACAAAAATTAATACCTTCATTTGTTTTCATTATCTCTATAAAAATAAACCAAAAACAATGGTTTTAATAATTTTTTAGCACTAAAAACATTCGATATTGGTAAAAAATTTACTTGCAGACTGTTTTACAATATTAGTATCTAAAAATAGAATTGCTTTATCAGATATCTGTTATCATTAACTAACTGTTTTTTATATTCAACAATTACCATAAGTTCTAATAAGATTCTATGTGTATTTCAAAAACTGCTTTACTTGCATAAGTTTAAACATTTCTGTTAATTACATTTACCAAAATGTTCTTCAACAATAAAATTTAACTGCTTTTTAATTTGTGAAAAATCATTGTTTAAATCTAAAGTTCTGACACTAATTTGATTTCCGCTCAATTGATAAACATTGTCTGGTTGTATTTTTTCAACAGTTGCAGCATATAAAAGCATGCCAGAGACTTTTTGAGGTTTATCACCAAACTCTAGAGTTTTATTTTTTACATAGGCAAATATCTGATAGAGATTGTGTGAATGAATTGTGTGGGTGTTGTATATTTTTTGTGTTACATAAGAATAATATTTAGCTTCAATAATAAGAACCTCATTTTCTTTTGTCAGCATAATATCACTCTTCATAACTGGCAGCATTGTTCCAACTCCATCATCAATAGCCCAGGAAATATGAGATGCTGTAGCATGTACTTGTGGGCATTCTTTTTTATAATATTCCAAGATAAACTTTTCATATAAGCGACTCATACGTTGTTCATCTAAAAATGACGCCAACTTATACTCTCCTGAATCAGTAGTTAAAAGCATACCTTCTAAGATTAATTGACATATACTTATCAGCATTCTATAAGTGTTATTATTTCTTTGAAAACGAATGGTTGACCATCTAATTGTGTTCGGATCAATATTATCAACATTTGAGAAAAATAATATTTGCTTTTTCATATCATCCTTGTATTGGGGCTTAACATCTTTATGTCTAAGCAATAGCATTACTGTCGTTTTAAGTATTTGATTTAAAAGGTTGTTTTCCGATAGTTCATCGTATTCACAAGTCAAGTTTTTTCTCCTGTTTAGTTTATTTTTTATTGTTCCCTGTATATCAATTTTCCCACGGACAACAGCAACATCTTCTTTTTTATTAAAATATTCTTTATAAAGTCCCTGTTTTAACTGTCTGCTGATACCTTTTGATAAAATAGCCGCAAACAAATCGTGAATGTTATCAAAATCTTCTTTATCGATATTCGCATAGTCGCCCTGTTTAAGATTTGTAAAGGCATACGAAAGCATATAATATATGTTCTTTATAAAAATGTTTTTATTTTGATTCATTAAATACACCTTTTAAAATAGTTTCCCAATGTTGAATTTTGTTTTCATCATCAAACCAATACTCACTTAACGTAGGAAGAATATCAAAATCAACGACAGATTGTAACCATTGTTCAGTACAGACATCTTGATTACATAAATAGCTATGCCCTATGCAGAACCCTCTGCCCAACGATTTATCATTCTCTATCTCATTATTAAGTGCTTTTATTTTTGTTACAAGCAAATCGAATTTATCATTATTAAGATTTTTTTGATATTCAATGAAACCTTCTGAATCAAATCCAGGTTGCATCTCAAAGAAACTGAAACGGCGGCGTAAGGCATAATCAATCATCGCCAAACTGCGGTCAGCAGTGTTCATCATACCGATTATATAAAGATTCTTTGGTACTGAAAACTGAAGACCATTATAAGCCAGAGTCACCTTTGTCCCTCTATAATCCTTTTCAATAAGCATTAATAATTCACCGAAAATCTTACTCATGTTGCCACGATTTATCTCATCTATAATAAAGTAAAAATCCTTATTTGGCTGATTTGCAGCTTTTTGACAGAAGCGATAAAATATACCATATTTCAATTCAAAACCATCAGCAGCAGGTTTATACCCCATTATAAAGTCTTCATAAGAATAGTTTTGGTGAAACTGTATAAACTCTATACGACTATCATCCTTTTCCCCCATCATAGACCAGGCCAAACGTCTGGCCGCAAAGGTCTTTCCAACTCCTGGAGGGCCTTGAAGGATAACATTTTTCTTATTGCGAAGCACAGCCACAAGGTTATCATATTGATTTTCAGTCATATAAACTTCATCAAGAAAATCAATCTTTTTGTAGTTATCAATATCGGTATCTACAACAATAGGATTTTCTTCACGAATTATGTCAAGAATAAAATCATATTCTCCTTTGGTTAATTTAAACATCGTGCCATTCGGGTTTTGAAAAAACTCCATTCGTTCCAATTCAGGGCATTCTTTTAATACTGCATAATCAATTGGTGAGGTCAATCCTTCCGTTTTCTGAATATAAAGTTTTTGACCATCCTGCTCTTTACTGATACAACCTATAGCAACGATTTGTTTAACTGGATTTGATTCATAGCCGATTATCATATCACCAACTTTAGCATCTAAGAAATTTTGAAAGATGCGTCGTTTGTTTCCATTCTCATTATAAAGTGCGTAGCATTGATGTTCTCCAACCGCAATTTCAGAAAAACTCCAAACCTTTGGATTGGCAATCAACCACCAGTAACCTTGATTATCTTCATCGAATTCTGTAACATATAAATCTATTTTACTTAAATCTATTTTATCAAGAGCTTTTGATAGTTCATTTCTCAGTTTCCAAACAAATCTGCCATCTTCATCTTTTTCTGCATTACGTCCAACATATAAAACCGGCCACCACTGAACAGAGCCATCATTTTTCGTCGCTGGTTTTATTTTCATTGAATCACAAACTCTTTGAGCTAAAGCTATTGAATTAGAATTATAGAAATTCTTTGTTTCACCGTATTTTACTGATAACTGACTACATGAAGCCTCATCTCCATAATCTTTCATTCGTTTCATGATTTCAAGCGATTTATTATTAAAAACGATTTCATCCTTAAGTAATTTAATCCAATCATCAACAGTTAATCCCGGATTATAGTTTCCATCATAC
The DNA here is from genome assembly GCA_012520255.1 of Erysipelotrichia bacterium. Taxonomy (GTDB): domain Bacteria; phylum Bacillota_I; class Bacilli_A; order Erysipelotrichales; family Erysipelotrichaceae; genus UBA1783. Next base: position 9,760 of record JAAYOQ010000019.1, read on the forward strand.
CAGTTAGCATTTGCCTCATTTTCAATATTCTTCTTTGAATAATATCTACTTATATAAAAACCAACATCAATAGTCAATGTTTTCAACTCTGGATCTGGATAACAGCTGTCCGTGATTTGAGAATTTAAAAGATTAACCAATTCTCTGTCTTCCTTCAACATAGCACTGATTTCATCGTAAAAATTAAGAAAATTATTAATATTGTTAGCATAATCTCCTTTTTTAAAACTATAATCTGATTCCAGTTCACTGGAAACCGTTTTAACTTCTCCATACTTATATATGTAATACTTATCTGGATAACGAAGCCACAAATATGTGCTGATAGCATTCTCATTCTGATAATGCTGACCAATACCAGCGCTATATTCTTTTAAAATAATTGATGATTTTTGTTTAAATTCATTAATTCTATCATAAACATCTTTACTTTCATCGAACAGAGAGATAAACATTGAACGCACTTCTTCTGGTGCAGTCTCAGCAAAATAAACAATTGTTGCTTTTGGATAATTATTGATTGAAGCTAGCAAGTTAAAAGTTTTATCCAGAGAACGCTTTAACATCTCAGCAAAATCATCAGCTTCTAAATTCCAATTATCCTGAAACCATTTTACTGCTTCCCATTTGTATTTTTCCGCACCCCATTGTTTTGAAATAAAGTCTTGTTTGTATTCTACGATAATATCATTCAGCTTACTTTTGTTAAACATTTTAAATCACCTGGCCTTTATAATTGTTTTCATAATCTAAAAAGCTCTAAAAGCATTATATAGTTATATTTATTCCATTTACTTATTGGTTTAAAATTAAAGTAAAATTTATACTTATCATCCCTTTTCGTTAGATGATATGTTTTACCAACATTGTTACTTTTCCACATGCTTCACAAAATTAAACATATCAACTACATTATGGTCTTAACGCTGTGATTGGTACAACATAAACACCATCTTTTCTTTGATATGCAAAATTACTTAATCCACATACAACTACTAAAACATCTGGAATTATTGCCCCCTCTGCCTTTAATCCATTTCTTATTTTAATTAAAGATTTTGCTGCACTGTCTATAGCATCTGCTCCTAGTTTTATTTCAAAAGCTCCCCAACGACCATCATCTAGCTGAACTATTGCATCTATCTCTCTGTTTTTATAGTCTTGATAATGATATATCTTAGCACCTTGATTTTCTGCATATATTCTTAAATCTCTTATACAAAGAGCTTCAAACATAAAACCAAATGTATTTAAATCATTTAATAAATCATCATAACTCGCTCCAAGCAAAGCTATAGCTAAAGATGGATCTACAAAATGTCTTTTATCCGCTTGTTTAATACGAGTTGAAGACCTTATATTAGTTGAAAAGGCTTTTTGATTCTCTATTAAAAATAATCTTTCAAATATATTTAAATAAGTAGAAATTGTATCATTATCAAGATTATCATTATCAAATTCAACGATATCTTTTTTAAGAGTTGAAATCGAAGCCGTTGTTGACTCATTTCTTGCAAGAGACTTTAGTAAAAGATGCATTTTATTTGAGTCTCTATTAATTCCTTCCAATCGATAAATATCATGATTTATTATTGATTTCATATATTCTTTAGGAATTAGCCTGAATTTTTCATAACTTAAACCTAAACTACCTGGCCAACCACCTCGAATTGATAATTTTATTAATTTTTCTAAATCTATAGATTTAGTTGCTACATTTTTAAATGTACCATCAAAAAAAGACATCAGTGATACCTGCCCGGAAGAATCATTTGACTCAAATAATGACATTGGTCTCATTCTAATCGCAGAAATTCTACCAGCTCCACTATGTAAAATTCCTTTTTGTACAGGAGTTGATGAACCTGTTAAAATGAACTGTCCTTTTTTTCCTCTTTTATCTACTTCAAACCTTACTGTATCCCAAATAGAAGGAACTTCTTGCCATTCATCAATCAATCTGGGAACTTCTCCATCTAAAGCTATTGCTGGTGATAATTTTGCCAACTCTTTATTTTGAAAATTTCCACTTGGATCTCCTAGATATATAGCACTTTTAGAATGGTGTTCAGAAGTCCATGTTTTTCCACACCATTTAGCCCCTTCAATACAGATAGCTCCAAAAGTTTCAAGTTCGATTTCAACCTGTTTATCTACTAGTCTTGGCATATAAGTTTTTCTTTTCATAACTTTCTCCTAGTAAAAGTATAACACAAATAAATCAGATTTCAAATTTACATTCGGTTATATTTCTGATTTTCATTCGGTCATATTTCTATTTTCTATTCAGTTATATTTTTCATTCAATTTTTTGTAAAGAAGAAGCGTTGTGAGCAGACGACTCATGCGACCATTACCATCATTGAATGGATGGATACACAGAAAATCATGAATAAAAACAGCAATCACAATCAGTGGTTCAAGTTCCATGTTTCCAATAACATGGTTGTATTCTTTACACAGTCCTTCAAGTGTTTCCGGTGTTTCATATGGTGCAAGTGGAGTAAAGTGTATCTCCGTATGTTCATACGAATAAGTTGTACTGATATAATTCTGCACATTTTTGGTATGTCCTGCAACTGGGTTGTTAGAATAGCTATATAGAATCTTATGCATCCACAGGATGTTGTTCTGTGAGATAGCAATGGCATCAAAACTCTCATGGATCAGCTTCAGTACATCCGGTATCCACTAATCTCTTTTTCATCTCTGTTTTTCGGGGTTGTTTTTTCTAGGGCAAGTTGTCTGATACGTGTATTTGTTGTAACAATTCCCTCAATGGCATTGGATGCCTCGGTACTATGAATCTTGGCTATCTCCACCAGTTTTTCAAGCTCTTTGGACGTTGTCGCAAATACAGTTCCTGCTTGCCGGTTTCCTTATATATGGCAGCAATCAGTCCGAAAAATTCAAAATCCCATTTCTGTTCTTTGATTGCAGAATAGTTAAAGGTTCTCATATCCTTATCTCTACTTTCCTTAAATAAAAGGGACTAATCAATTTATTAAGCGATTTATTGATTTTTTTTGCCCTATATGGCATTTTTCCTCAATAAAAACTGCTGCACCATTGAGCTTTCAATTCCAACTTATTTAACAAATTATTTTTCATTTGTACCAAATCATACACATCTTTTCTTTTGTTGTACTTCACACTTTGTACAACATTTTTTTCATTCTTCCATTTAGCAACATCGAAATTTTGTCTTTTACATTAAAAATAGAGATTGATTATTCTCAGTCTCTATTTTAGAAGCTCTTCTAATCTTTTCTCGTATGCTCGGCTCTCAAATTCAAGAATTACACTTTCATACTTTGGGTCTATGAGTTTTATGAGTTTATCTGTAAATTGTGGATTTAGTGGAAGTATTGGACCAGTGTGATATGTGGCAAAAAAATTGTTATCATGAATACCCTCAACTTTACAGCCTCGGTTCATACCAGCACCTTTTAACATGGTGAGAAATGGTTTATCGTTCTTGCCATACGAATGACTGAGAAGATTTTTGAAGCCAACAATTTTAATGTCTTCAAACTCACCTACACTGCAGTCATTATATCGAAGCTTTGAGAACTGCTTTGCGTAATATGGATAAAAACCAAGGCCTTCAATTTTTTCCCCAGCAGGTGTTTCAATATATTCGCCAAAGAGTTCGAAGGCATTTCCTGTTGCAAGAATTATTCCACCATTATCTATACGATTTTTTATTGCCACTTTGTAGGTTTTTAATTTTTCAAGTTCTATTTTTTGGTGTTTTTCTTGGCAAGGACCTATGAGAAGCACATCTACGTGTGATTTTATGAAATGTGGTTCGTCATATAAGTTTGTATTAATTACTTCTACTTCTATGTTTGCTTTTTCGAGTTTTATTTTGAGATATTCGCAGTTGCCACGATCACCAAAAAGGTTGTTGTATTCAGGATAAAGGACTTCAATTATAACTTTTGACATAATCATTTATCCCCTTTCTCTTTAATTGCGGCTCTAATCTTTTTGACAACTCTTGTAGCATAAAGTTCAAAGAAAACTATGATGCTTCTTCCTGTAACACTTTTTCTACTAACTTCTGATGCAAGCTCGTCATAGTTTTCAAAAACAATAAACTTGTCTTTATCAACACCTTTGATTTCAAGACAAGTGGCAACATCAAAACATCGACTGCCACCGATATAAATTGTTTTTATAGAATCATTGATTAACGGTCCAAAGTCAGTATCATAAAGCCAAGAAATATCTTCATGACCATGAAATTTGTCATTTGAATCTGTTATTAAAAGAACTACATCTTTTTCTTCACTGGTGCTGTCAAGATATTTCAAACTCTGTGAACACGAAATCGGGTTTTGGTTTTTAGAGAGCATGGAAACAACTTTGACACCGCTGTTTTCATCTTCCTGAAAGCGACCTATTTTTGAAGAGAGGTCTACAATACTCTCTTCAATGGTTTTCATATCTATACCTAGAAGTCTGCAAACAGCACAGGCTCCTGTAATATTAAAAACATTGAAGAAGTTACCTTTTTGGAATGGAAGAGTTAGAGTTTCACCTGTTTTATCATTAAAAATGAATGTCCCTTCTTTGAAATTTACATCACTTGCAAAGAAACTGCTTTCCGGCATTTTAAAACCACAGTGCTTACAAATGGGAACGCCTATGTGATTGTAGTGATAGAAATCGTAGTCTAAAAGGTGGTTACATTTTGGGCAGGCTATTAAGTCGCACACAGTGTCTGTACATTTATCGGTACTTTTTTCGGTTTTGTTTACTGAAAAAAACACTCTTTCACAAACGTCTTCGCCTAAAAGACCTGAAATGCCGTCGTTGCCATTGAGGATGAGGGTCGTTTTTTTGTCGAGGTAATCATTGATTTTATCAAATATAAATCCACTATGACCGTTTCGCTTAATTGAGTCACGAAAAAGATTTGTACAAAGGATGTAGTTCGGCGTAAATTTAGTATATATACTTTGTGATGAACGTTCATCTACTTCAAGTACAGCCATATCTGCTAAAACTTTTCCACCGAGAGTGCAATCGGTTACGAGTGTCGAAGCAAGGCCAGGGGCCATATTTGAGCCTTTTGAATTGTTGACAACAGTTTTCCCACTGTTGCGAATAATATGTGTTAAAAGGTTTGAAGTGCCTGTTTTTCCGTTTGTACCAGTTACACAGATTATTTTTTCCGGCATAGTAAAACGAGCGAGTGCGTCAGGGCATATTTTTAGCATTATTGCCCCTGGTGTATTAGTGCCTCTTTTAAATATTTTTTGCAGTAAAAATGCTGAAATTTTTCCTGCAAATATTGCTATCAAAAATTTTACTTTATTCATCGTGCTATTGCTCTTTTCATTAAAATTTATCTTTGTGGTTGAGTAAAATATCAACTGCTCTGGTATAACCTTTAAAGCCCTCGCCTTAATTATAATCTAGACAAGCGGTAGGCTTTATAACTTATGTTTCTAAAGTCTTCTCTAGTGCTGACGTTTGAAATATAGACTTCAACTGCTGGTATGCTAACAGCTTTAAGTGCATCGAAAATTGCTATACTAGTGTAGGAACAGGCGACAGGGATTTATTACCATTCCATCGCACTGCTCATATGCCTATTGAATCCTACCTATAAGTGTGCTCTCATGGTTTGATTGAAAGAAATCGACTTCTATTTTTTTTATTACAATAATTTTTATATAATATATCAAATCCTCACAGGTGTCATAAACGTAAATAGGAGATTAGCGAACACCTAGCATATTGATATTAAGGCCATTAACAACTAAGGGGTTCATACCATCACCACTATATTTATGTTGTACTTATTATAACAAAGACGGTAGAATATTACTAATATTTTTGGGAGGTACATATTAATCATACAAAAATAAAAAGTGGGATTTAAAAAAATAAATTATGAAAATAAAGTCAACAAAATGAAGTCACCTAAGAAGTATATTGGTATTGATAAGCTGACTGGCGATGCAAAAGAATATCTAAAATCTTTGCTCAATATTTTCTTCTGTAAGTGAGAATCTTCTTATCAGAAAATTAATATCTACTGTACTCCTATGCCTGATTCCAATTACATTAGCAGGTAAAAACCCGCCTTTGAAAATAAAATTTTCATTCTCATAACTATCTGCTATCTTTTCTAAGATGCTTTCTAAAAAATAATGCGTACGTACCTGATTAAAACTAAGCCCTGTTTCTTTTTGTATTTTTTGGCACACTGCTCTTAACTTGCCTTTATTCATAAACAAGCTCCATAATTTCTTTTGCTTTTTCATATATCTTCATCTTCTTGGAATACTCATATAGTTTATTCAAATCCTTGTTTTTATTACGAACATATTTATTGATGGTTTTAGAAAACAGTTCCGTTTCTATCTCGTTTCTATTTTTAACAAGGTCACAAATCGTTCTTTCCAAGTCATAGACCTTTACAGTATTTCCAAAGACAGTTTTACATTCTGTAATGCCCAAATTATAAATCGCTTTTGTTACATAGCGAACTTTTACATTTCCGCTTATACGGTGAGGATTATAGCCTTTATACACGGTAATTTCGATTTCCTCCGGGATTATGTCCGTAAATTGATGAAGATGCAGAGCAGATACATAGGAAAATATAGCAACTTTATATCGTTTATGAAAAAAATAATATTCATCATAGTCTCCGTCAGGGAGAATGTATATTCCTCTGTCTGCTCGAATAATCTCACCTGTTTCCACCATTCGTGTAAGATATATCGTAGGAATATTGGAGTCTCTTACCTCTTTGCTTGTAATGACCCCACCTGTTTTTTCATATTCTCTTTTATTTGTTTTGTATAATCCATAGTATTCCTCTTTAGTTGCAAACGTGCTTACATTACACCGTTTAGTAAGCACGTTTGCAACTAATATTATTATATTTGCGAATATTTTTATATTTCATAAAATAGGATAGGGCGAAAGATACTGTTCTTTCCATGTATGTGGACAGATAATCAATTTTTCCGTTACTTGTGATCCAAATACTTCTTGCAGTTCCTCATAATCTTTATCAGATAATCGCACATTTTTAAATTTACCGTATGCATTCAAAGTAGGGAGAGCGAGTGTTGCGTTGTCTTTCTCTCCCTCTCCCTCTTTCTCTTGTTCTATCTCTATTTCTTTCTCTATCTCTATCTCTTGTCGGACTTGAGGAAGACACAAAGAGGACTGTTCAAGGACATTGTCCGCCTTTAATTGTTCTCGATAAACTCTTTTTTTCTTTGCCCATTCTGTTTCAGAGCCAATGAGGTTCGGAATCTCAGTCATAAAATATTCATCTTCCACTGCGGTTTCTATAAGATTGACCTTTAAGAGATAATTCAATGCGATACCGATATCATCTTCTGTTTCATCTAATACCAGTGCTAATTCCTTTGTAAAGGTTTCATCTACATGTTGAAAATACAAGGTTCCATCGTTTTTCAAACTGAGAAGAAGTAATTTCAGATAGATAATCGTATAGGTTTCCTCTCCGGAAATCTTCCTGAGTCTTTTCATACGCACATCGTTGAAAAAATCCTCTTTTAATTTTAACCAGTAGTATCGTTTACTTTTCGACATTTTTCTTCATCCTCTTTTTAAACGTAAAAAAAGGCAATAGCTTTTTTATCTGCTACTGCCCATGTACATGTCTATTCTGAGACGGTGGAAAGGCGTTTTTAGGTCTTTCTTTCGTCTTTGAACAGATTGCCTTGTCTTTGGTCATAAAATTCACCACAAGGCTTTATATTTAGTTTTTTCTTTTGCTTGTCCTGCTATAGATTTATTTTTTCTGAAAATAGTGCCAACACATCAACCGTCTTGTCAAACGCCAAATCTCCGATATATTTGTTTTCGTTGATATAAACGTCCCACAAATTGCTGAGATAACGGTCATCTCGGATATCGTTTAAGATTTCTTCGCTATCTTTCAGAATTTCTAAACTGTTTCTTTTGGTAGCCGTTCTGATGACTGCTGTTCTTAAGGTCTCAAAATCAATTGCTTTTTCTTTCAACGTGTAAAGTGAATAGATATCGTAAAAATCCCTCATGCGTGTTGTGCTGATATTTCTCTTTATGATGCTTTCATATTTCTCCGCAAGAATCGTTTCCAAAGGATAAGCAAGGACTTCTATATCCTCATTTGTAAAAATACACGGATATCTGTATTCAACCTCTCTCGGTGTAATCGGATCACCGGTTGTAATATCCATTTTCATCAGATTTTTCGTTTTGCCTATGTTGGCAATCAGTGAGATCCTGAAATTGTCATAATCATCATCTTCACTGATATGCTCCATACCGGTTATTTCAAATGTGATGCCGTCATCAATGTCAATATTGATTATCTCCTCTACGATTGCTTTAATCAGCTTTTCTTCTAAGGGGATTCCCTTAACGGTCGTATCCATATCCATAGTTGTTCTGTTTTCCACACCAATCAAAGACGAAATGAGCAATCCGCCTTTAATGACAAAATTCTTTTTGTATTCGGATTTTGACAGTCTTTCTAAAAACCGTTCAAAGAAATACATTTGCAAGACTTCCTGTGTGCTTAAATTGTTCTCTTTGGCAAAATACCTGATCTTTCCTTTTACGCTTTCTATGTTAATCATGAAAGCACCTCCATATACCGCCTGACTTCATCTTCAATATTAAATGTTCTGCTGTATTTGATGAGTGTCCTTAAATCTTTTTCTTTGCTCCTGAAATACCTCGTCAGTCCCTCTGTGAATATTTGCTTATCTATCTTATCTCTGTCAATGATGATATCGCAAATTGTCCGCTCCGGATCATAAACCTGAACGGTATTGCCTAAAGACGTTTCTATATTGGTGATTCCGATCGGATACAAGTCTTTTTTGACATACCGGACTTGAAGATTTTCAACTCTTTTTTTGATATGCGTTGCATTATAACCTTGAGGTACTGATATATGAAAAATATTCGGTGTGCGGTCGGATAAGTCGTGAAGATACAAAGCCGTTTGATGCGAAAACACGATCCTTGTGCAGTTTGATGCAATCAAAATAAAATCATCTACAATGTCGCCTGTCTTTTGATAAACCCCCGGTCTGATTCTTTCAAGCTTTCCCTGCTTCGCTAAATCAGATAATACATGTCTCCCTATTCCTATATTTTCAGCCTCTTTATTTGTAATGATCGGATACTCTGTTAGATATGCTTTTAAAGTATTCATACTGACACCTCCCTTACAACCTCGCTTTAATTATATAAAACTAAAGCGAATTTGTAAAGTGTTTGCATATTCTTCATTTTGAAATATTCGACTCCGGATTTTAGCTACCATCGTTTTTCACGACACTATCTGATAACACATTTCCAAAATGGGATTCTGTTTCGTGAAGGGCGTCGTATTTCATGACTCCCTATCTCTCACGGTGAATATCTTTGTTTTTTATCGGACTCGTCTTGGCAATGTTTTTGGAGTGATTGATTTGTTTCCGGATACTTTCCTTACCTTGCTCTTTGGCATTGTTCTATTTCTTTCTTGTGGGCATTGTAGAAGTTATCCTTGAAGATTTTTTTATTCTGCCATTCTGTGAAAGTTTTTTGAGTTGCCTTAATCGTTTCTGCATATCCGAAGCACTTGTTTAGATTTTCTATCCTGTGGGTTTTCTCATTAACGGCTTTGAAGATTTGATTGTTCTCTGTTCTCAATTCAGAAATATGGCTCTGCAATTCTGAAACGGTTCTGATGTTATTGCTCCTGAGATACAAAACGCCGTTGGCGTATTTCTTAAGGTCATAGAGGGTTTTATTTCGTTTGGCATAAGGGGAGAGTGCAGTCCTTTTCATATCTTGCATTTCCTGATAAAAACTTAGATATTCGTAGAGATTGAAAAGCCCTGATTCATTCTCCACCGATAGTTTTGTTTCTTCCTTATGCTCTTGGTAGGCGGTCTTTAATCTGTCCTTAAAATCACTCAGCCACCCTGTAATTTTCCTAATTTCTTCTCCGATTGCTTTCAAAAGTTGATTCTGCTTTTTAATTTCTCGGTTAATATCTCCCTTTTCCGTTCTGATTCCTTTTCGTTCCAATGCACTTGCAGCTGCTCCTAAATGTATGGTCGGTATTTGTTTGACAGCCTGTCTTTTGAATGAACGATGATCCACTTTTTTATCAATTTCATTTTCTTGCAGATATCGGTTAC
>JAAYOQ010000020.1 GCA_012520255.1 Erysipelotrichia bacterium
ACAATCCTTAAGTTAGTTAGAAATGAGGATTTTTTTGTCTGCATGTTTATTCTATCATATTTCCATTTTCTTTTATATATTAAAAAACGACAATTCTTTTTTAAATTGTCGTTTGTCAACAGTCTGATATAACTAGTCAATCGACTAGTTATCTGTTTATTTTAGCTGGCTGATTCATCTCAAATGGTTCGCCATATAATTCAAATGTTATAAAGCCTTCAGAATTATGGCCTGTCATCACAAATGGATATTGAGCCCATGATGAATCAAAACCTTTATAATAGTAACATTGATTTTCAAAGATTAATTCATAGGTTATTTTATTGTTTTCATCTTTAATAAAAGTGACACTAATCCTTACGGTATTCTCATCTTGAGTAGCGCCAAACAAATAACATGTCTGCGATGAATCAGAAGTTACTGTATAGGAAAGTGTATCACAAGGCATGTAGACTGAACTGGTTGATTCACAAAAGAAATTAGCGATTATATCCGGCTTTGAACAGTCCAGTGTACCAAAATGTAAATCAGCACCAACACCATTTTTACTTTTAGTAAAATACAGCAAAGTATCTTTATCAATCTTTACTTTATGTACTAAAGCATAATATCTAGCTTCATCAGCTCTTTCCAAATCGTCTAAAAATCCTTTGGGATATGGATATAAATAGTCATAGGCAACAATCATTACTACACCATAACTTAAAGCAAATAATGCAATGATAATGACTGATTTAATCAAAAACTTTTTCATACGAATTCCTCCGTCTTTTTAAATTATAATCTTTTTAGCAATTTATTACAACTTTATAAAATCTATAGTATAATGATATTCACCATTGTTTTAAAAGGAGGGACTCACTATGATAATTCCAAAGCAATTCGAAGGTTTACAAGACCTGGAGGCGATGCTTCTGACTAGTATTTTAGGTACTTTTGTCGCCTTAAGTGAAGATTTAATTTCTTTTCAACAGGCAGAAAGTTACTGGCTTAGTGATATGACTGCTGATTTATTTGAGGAAATGAACCTATCTGAAGAAATCGTTAATATATTACATCAAGGTATTAAACTGAAAGAACTGATTGAATTCGGTAACATTTATTATGATACAATTGATGAATTGATTTATGAGTGTAAATCATTAATCTCTAGTTATTACACTGAATACCAGCAAGAACAATCAATATTTTCATCACTTTTAAGTTAGAGAGGACAAACTATGAAGAAACAGGATGTTATCCAATATAAAAAGGACATTATTGAACAGTTGAGCGAGCTGTGTAGTTATAACAGCATTTATGTACCTGATGAAAATGGCACACCATTTGGAATTGAAAATAAAAAATGTTTAGATAAAGCTTTAGAAATCGCAAAAAGCTATGGTTTTAAAACTGTCAACGTTGATGACTATTGTGGTTATATCGAAATGGGACAGGGAGAGGAAATCATCGGTATCCTGGCTCATCTTGATATTGTACCGGTAAGTGACAGTTGGAATACCGACCCCTTTACCTTGACCTTAATAGATGATAAATACTATGCCAGAGGAACCTCTGATGATAAGGGGGCAGTAGTATGTTCTTTGACTGCTATGCGTGCTTTAAAGCCGCTGGAGCCCTCTTTTACTAAACGTGTCAGACTAATCTTAGGATGTAATGAAGAAACTGGTGCCAGGTGTATTAAACATTATGTTGAAAAACACGGACATGTAAACTGTGGTTTTACTCCAGATGGTGAGTTTCCTCTGGTGTTTGGTGAAAAAGGTATCATCAGTGGTTTATTAAAACTGAAAAGTGACAAGATTTTAAATATTAAAGGTGGTACTGCAGGAAACACTGTTTGTGCTGCTGTTGAAGTTACTTTGAAAGATAACTGTTTCAACAAAGAAAAACTAGACAACTTCTTTAAAGAAAATAATATTGATTATTCATTAAAGGGAAATACATTGCTTGTTAATGGTGTAGCAGCTCATGCTTCTACTCCCCAAAATGGAGTCAATGCCATTTCTTATGCTCTAGAGGGTTTATATCAGGCTGACATCAATGATAAGGCAGTTGATAATTATCATCAGCTGATCGGACTGGGCTACAATGGAGAAAATCTGAAAATTGATTTTGAAGATGAATATGGCAATTTAACCTGCAATGTTGGGGTTTGCTACAAAGAAGATGATTATCTCTACTTCACAATCAACATTCGTTTTCCAGTCACGATGAAAAAAGAAGATGTAATCAAGACCATTAAGGAAAACGATAAAGGATTAATTATTAATCTAGGTGGCATTGATCCATTATTTTATAGTCCTGATCTTCCAATGATTAAAGCATTACATAAAGCTTATGTTGATGTAACTAATGACACCGTTAAACAGCCAATGGTTATTGGTGGTGGCACATATGCTAAATCAATGAATAATGTTGTCGCTTTTGGCTGTGATGATGGGAAACATGACTATCACATTCATGATGACAATGAGTTTGTGACCTGGGATTCACTTAAAACTCAGGTAGCCTGCTATTACCATGCCATCTTAAATTTAATGGAAATTTGATTGCTACTTATACCCTGCACTTATGTAGGGTTTTTTTATCCAATTTCTTCCTTTGTTTTAATTGTTGATATTAACTTCCTTAAGCATAACTAAAAAGTGAGGGAGTATAATTCTCCAGCATTTTCTTTTATAATCACAATTATTTTTAAATACAAATAGTATCAATTTACCCTTTCTTCATATTTTCGTGACTATTTACAGTGATTATTTTCATTAGATTTAATCAATTAAAAATGATAAGGAAAATTTCCTTACCATTTTCATATTGTGTAAATAAAATACCTATATTTTCTTAATACGAATTTGTATCACATTATTTCCCTCATATGATACAAAAATTTCATAACCTTCCTTATTTTTTCCACCGTAATATTTATCACTTCTATAATAATCTAAAGAGAAACCTTTTTCATAACACTCATTAACATAAGCATTATAATCCTCCTTGCTCATATCACCAACAAAAATAGAAAAACTTTCTGAATCCTCATTAATTATTTTTCCTATATTTGACTTTGGCACTGGTATAAAACTGACAATTTCACTGTTTGGCCATACAATTGTCTCCATTTCCATAGGTGCAGCAAGATGAATGGACAATTCCTTATCACTTCTGTTATACCACAATGAAATAATATAACCCTCATTATTATAAGCTCGATAGTTGTACTCATCTCTTTTCTCTTCAATGCCAAAACCCATTGCCTGACATCTGTCAACATATTCTTTATATTCTTCTTTTGATATTTTAAAAACATCAATGCTTAAATATCTATCAGAATTCAGTTTTATATTTCCATAAGTTGAATTTGGCTCAGGTAAAACATATGATAATATCAGTTCATCCCATTGGAACTTATTGGCAACATATTTACGATGATAACCGATACCTGCTAGAAGTACAACAACCAATATAGCTATTAACCACTCTTTTCTATAAAAAGTTCTTATCTTTTCTGTCCCACAGTTTGGACAGATTCTTTCATTTTTAAACATCGGTGTTTGACAGTTTTTACACATGACTTCTCTAGATTTTTTCAACATTCTGCCTTCCTTTCCTGTTTTTAAAACAATTACCTAATAAATTTTAACATATTAAAAGATCGCCTTTCAATTGCTATCTTTTTTGCTGTTTGTTTAATTGAGTATCTAAGCAAAGACATGCTATAATGAGCATGTTACTTCAGGGATAGGTGAAAATCCTTACCGCTGGTTATACCCCGGGCGCCTTAACAGGCTGAAATGGTGAAATTCCATTGGCGACAGTAATAGTCTGGATGAAAGAAGGAATGATGATGAATAAAAAAACAAAGTATCTGGTAACTGTTTCTTTGGCAGCTGCTCTGGCGATGGTATTACTACTATTTAGAGTTTCACTGCCATTTCTACCACCTTTCTATAAGTTAGACTTTTCAGAAAGTGTAGTAATTTTAGCTGGCTACATATTGAATGCCAAAGCTACCATTATTATTCAATTATTGAAAAATATTCTTAAAATTGTAACCTCGTCTACAAATTCAGCTTTTGTAGGTGATCTGGCTAATTTTATTATGGGCGTTTCCTTTGTATTTCCGGCTGTAGCTATCTATAAAAGGAAAGAAGATAAACAATCAATGGTTTTAGGATTAGCAGTCGGAATTGTTATCTTAACCATTGCAAGCTGTTTTGTTAACTACTATATTATGCTGCCAGCCTATGCTGCCATCTTTAAAATGCCGATTGAAGATATCGTAGCTATGGGTAGCAGATTAAACAGTAATATTACCGACTTGTTTACCTTTGTGATATTTGCTACTGCACCATTTAATTTAATAAAAGGAACAAGCAATGCATTAATTGTATTATTGGTTTGGAAAAATATAAAAGTGTTATTTAAAAAATAAAAGTTAAAAAAATGGGACTTTGATCCCATTTTCTACTTTAAATTTTCAAAATTTCATCTAAATCTGGATAAGCATCAGGAATGACCAGGTTTTTTCGCTTATTTTCTTTTTTCTGGTATGAACAAATATAGCTGTCTTCTTTTTTTATTTCTACTTTCAAATCTTCAAAAGGCATAATCACACCATTCATTCCATTAATTACCGTGTTTCGACATACAATACCATCTTTTTTAAAATACTGGAAGTTTTTAGCATTTAAGAAAGGCGACATTTTTACAATCCAGACAACATATCCAATCAATAATCCATACATAATAATAAACATTAAAAACACATTATTTTTAAAAATGGAATTTAACAGGCTGGCTAATACAAACATTGACAAGAAAAACACCAGAACACTTACTATTACCATCCAGTTTTTATGGGCTTTATTTTTCTTGGCATACTCTTTATTGTAACTATAGATTTTTACTTTTGTAACTTCGCCATCTTTATCAACTTCAGTGGCATTTTCTATAATAATTTCTTCAACTTCAAAATCATTATTTAATTTTTTACCGGCAATGGTCCCTCTGACTAGATTAAACATAATCAATCCCTCAAATAATACATCCAGTATAAATGATGAATCAAAGCCATAAAAGATAAAAAAGCCAATCATAACTAAAATATCAGTACCAAACAAAATCGTAGCTACTTTCATCCATTTCCAATCTTTATTTGAAAGCAGATAAGAAATCAAATACAAAACAATTGGCACAATGGCAAACATCACAACAATTATTACTGAAGTAAAACCCCTGAAGAATACTTTAGCAAAGATTATCGCTACTTGAGGAGTTATCATTGAATACAGAAAAGTGTATCCCATTTCCAACAACAACATAACACAATTTAAAACACTGAAAACAATTATCGCAAGAAGTGTACTTCTAGCTCCTCTATAATTGTTCAACAAATTCATTTTTTCCATATAAATTACCTTAAAATATTTTCCCTTTACTAATTTTTAAGTTGTTAATTATCTTAAATCTTTCTAAAAATTTTTAAAAAATAACTGCTAACAAACCTTATAGATAGTATTCTAACACAAATATTGTTCAAAAAAGCAACTATTGTTAAAAATAAAATTTAGTTTTATAATTTTATTGTCGAGGTAAAAAACTAATGATAAAAAGAAACACTAACAAATTAACCATAATTGCAGGTTGTGGACGTTTAGGCGCTGAACTGGCTAACTCTATTTCAGAAGCCAATGGAGATGTTATTATCATTGATAACAATAAAGATTCTCTAAGAAGGTTATCTTTTTCTTTTGGTGGAATCGCTATAGTCAAAGATGGCACTGACATCGATGTTTTAAAACAGGCCAATATTGAAAAAGCCCATACTGTTATTGCGGTTACTGATGATGAAAATACCAACATAATGATTGCCCTGATGGCTAAAAAACTCTTCCACGTTAAAAACGTCATTTTAAGAGTTAACGACAATTCAAAACAAGCTTTGTACAATGACACTGATATTCAAATTCTTTGCCCTAGTGAACTGACAACCAAGGCTGTTAAAAAAATGATAGAAGGAGGTAAATAGCATGAATCAGCATATTTTTATCGTTGGCAATTCTTTTCAGGTTAAGTCCTTAGCTGAATCACTGTTAAATAAAAAACATCCTATCACTATCATTAATAATGATATGGAATTCTGTAAAGAACTATCTCAAATAGATAATATGACGATTGTTTTTGGCGATGGTGACAAGAGATATGTTTTGGAAGATGCAGATATCGGTAAATGCGATATTATGATTGCTATGACTGACAATGATGCTGATAATCTGGTTACCTGTTTAATGGCTAAAAAAATCTTTAATGTCAAAAAAACAATCTCCTTAGTCAGCGATGTTAAAAAGACAGCCTTCTTCTATCAGATGGGTATAGATTCTGTAGTCTGTACTACCAGCGCCATTACTACAATCATCGAACAACAGGCCATTATGGACGAACTGGCAACAATGATTCCTATCGGCGAAGGAAGAGTTAGAATTACAAAAGTAAAAGTCAGTGAAGATTCACCAATTGTCAATAAAGCTCTGTTTGATATTGCTCTTCCAGCTCAGTCAATTATTGCCTGTATCTTACGTGGACAGTCTTCAATTATCCCTCGTGGTTCAACAAAAATACTGGCCGATGATATGTTGCTTTTAGTTGCTTCAATTGAAGATGAAATAGCAGCAATAGAATTAATTACAGGTAAAAGCTATGACTAAAAAATTGTCTAATCGCTATGGAAAAATAATGATTTTAATTGGCGCCTTATTGATGATGCCGGTACTAGTTGTTATTTTTGATAAGAGTCAGATTAAATATATTTATAGCTTCATTCTTCCAGGAATAATTTCTATCATCTTGGGATTTTTAATTATGAAGGATTTTAAAGAAATAGAGAAAACTTCTATCTTTTCTACCAATCTGAAAAACTCTACGATGCTTGTTTTATTCTCCTGGTTTTATTGTTTTTTTATTGGTTCCTTACCTTTTTGGTTAGGAGGCCAGTTAAATCTCATTCAATCTCTTTTTGAATCAGTATCAGGTTATACAACTACCGGACTTTCAGTAGTAATACCTTCCCAAACTCCTATCATCTATTTGGCACATCGTACTTTTATGCAATATTGTGGAGGCTTTGGAATTGTACTGATGTTTATTATGGTTATAAAAGATCGCACTGCTGTCAACTTATATACTGCTGAAGGTCACTCGGACAAACTTTTACCTAATATTCAAAAAACAGCCAGATTAATATTTATTACCTATAACCTGTTAATCGTCTTAGGAACCATAGGTTTTTATCTTTTAGGAATGGATTTATTTGATGCTGTATGCCATGCGATTACTTCCTTATTTACCGCAGGTTTTTCAACCAGGGATACAGGTATGATTTTTTACAATTCTAACGCCATTAATATCTTTGCTTTAATTCTGATGATATTAGGTTCAATCAATACAGGTGTCTTACTGATGCTTTTCCAGGGCAAGTTTAAAATTGTCAAAAAAATAACGGAAATCCGTTTTATGTTTATTATCATTATTTTATTCGGTACAATCAGTACTTTTACAATATGGTTTTCCTCTACAGACGGACTGATAAAATCGATGTTATGCGGATTTTATAACATTATTAATTCTCTTTCGACAACTGGAAGCTACTATTGTTGCATTAAAAATCTTCATCCACTTGTATTAGAATTGATGATTATATCTATGCTTTTTGGTGGATGTGCCGGCTCAACTTCAGGGGGAATAAAACTATCCAGAATTATTATTCTTTTTAAGACTATGTATAATTCATTAGTTATGAAAACCTCCAGTGCCAGAAGAGTTTTATCTATCAGCTGGAATACTGCTTCAGGCAAGGCCTTAATTGAAAATGAAACTATCAAAGAAACAATTAGTTTTATCGGATTTTATCTTTTGATTCTTCTGATTGGTTCTAATTTGCTGGCAATAACAGCTAACTGCTCTCTAGCTGAAGGCTTTTTTGAATTTGCCAGTTCTCTTTCAGGAGCTGGTATCTCAATCGGGATTACTGGTCCAACAACAAATATTCTAACCCTGATAGTTGAAATGATCGGCATGATTTTAGGAAGACTGGAAATCTATATTCTATTAATTGGAACAAATTACTTTTATCAGCATGTAACAGACAAAATAAAGAGGCATAAGGCAAAATAAGGGAGTTTTAACAAAATAGTCAATTCATAAAATCAGAATTAATATTGTTTGAAGATTAAATAAACTGCAAGGCATAACTATAATTTTTTCACATAAAAATCTGGGAGCAACTTAAAGACTCCCAGACTTCATGAATGTTTTTTAAACCTATTCTACAAACTGGATGTTTGTCATCTAGTTTTTTAAATCAATCTTTTCTTTCTGTAATAGATAGTTGCTATGACCATACCCAGACCACTCAGCAGCATCATTGCCACCCACATCGTAATATTGATGTTGTCACCAGTTTCCGGAACAGGAGCTTCAGTATACACAGCATTAACAGTAGTGTTTTCTGTAATGTTGGTACCATCATGATCCCAAGCTCCAATATAGTCAGGTTTTTTAGGGACAGCAGGAGGATTTGTGACATTTTCACCATTTTGAACTCCAATCACTGCCACCGTAGTTCCTTCAGCCACATAAGTTACTTCAAAGACCTGTATTGAATAGTCGATAAAGACCATGTCGTCTTCATTTGGCTCTGTCACTCCATATCCTTCATTATTAAGCTGCTGCTTGTATTCTTTTCTTACAGCTATGATAGGAACTTTATCTGGAGCAACACTATTTGGATCAATGCTGACAATTTTAGCAGTTCCTTCAATTATCAGTTCAGCATCTAAATACACACGTGCATCTTCCATCTTGTCAACCACACAGACAATGGTCTGCTGTTGCTTGCCTTCCTGAGAAGTTGCTGTAATTGAACCTCCAAAAACATTAATTATTACATCGTCAACTGCGATATCAATGGTTCCAAAAATATCTGAACTATCTGGTAGAGTATTAGTGCCAATCAATTCGGTATCAATAACTTCTACTACAGATCCAGTACCCCAGAAAATAGAAAGTGCAATAACACCTGACAGATTGCTGTTTTTAATACTAAGATTTGCGGTTTCACCAACAACCACCGCAAAACCTTCATCAGCAAAGACGGAGACGTTATCAAGTATCAGGTTAGCATTTTTCTTATCGATACTGATTCCAGAAAAGATAACATCTTCTGTTTTACCCGTTATTTTATAATTGTTTATCTTAACTTCATCGGTTGTATCGATGATTATCCCTTTTTTATCTGATGAAGACAAAGTTTTTCCGTTACCATTAATGGTCACTTTTCCATTAATGCTAATTGAATTTTCAATATTAATGTCTTTTATAATATCTATATATGTATTTTTAGAACTTGCATAGTTGACAGCATCTTGAAGAGATTCGAAATAATACTCACAAAAACCACTGACTACTAAAGCAACAGGCTTAATAGTTTTCCCTTTGACAACAGAATCATCATCGATATTGATATTCTCTGTTTCTGCTGCATTTATTATTGCTACAGAGTGATTGGCATTTTCATCAAATGCAATAATGTGACTGTCTATGATATTTACAGCAGTATTTTCTGCACCAACTTCACCATCACTACTAAGAACAATTGCTCCATAGTCTTCATCAGGAGAATTTTCTATGCTCCTAATATCTGATCTATCAATATTTATTATCATTTCCTTACCCCAGATGGTTATCCCGTAATTACCCACTATAAAACTGTCAGTAATATTAACAACAGATTCACTAGCTGCAGAGCCAAAAAGCAGTGCAAAAGTAGGAACCTCAGGAGGAGAACCACCATAAATTTTTACCTCCGTAAAAGTCAGAGTACCGCCAGCATAACAAGAAATACCAAATCTGGTAGTCTTAGCAACAACCGATAACTTCTTAAGGGTAACATTAGGCGAGTAAATAGTAATTGCAGAACTTGTTCCACTATATACACCTGTATAAGTAAAGGTAAAAGAATTCCCATCAAGTATGACAGATTTATTAATTATAATTCCTTCACTACTGGTGACATCTTTCAGCAGTAAAACCGTATCACCATCGTTTGCAGCATTAAGAGCCTGCTGTATTGTGGCATATTCAATATCGCCAACTTTAGCCTCATTTCCTTCTGCGCTTATAGTAGCAGGAAAACAGCAGATCAGTACTGCAAAAAATACTAAAATTTTCAAAATAAACTTTTTCATAATATTCTTTCTCCTCATAGTTTGTTTTTTTAAAATAAAGTATCCCTCAAACATTTGTCATGTCCTTATTGCTTTTTACAGTTACATTAAACAAGAAAGATAATCTGATTTCAAGATAATCCTCTGCATCATATAATTGTAAGCAAAATAAAATCATTATATCCTTGACTTTGTTATTATTCTTTTTTTAAGAAAATAATATATACTCATAATAATTTTATCATATTTATATTTTATAAATCAATATTTTTTTGTTTTAATTTTGGGATTTTCGTTTTTAATTTTGGGATTAGTTGCTATTCGGCGACAAATGGTTTATTGAATATAAAAACGGTCTAACTTTTCAATTAATAGATAAACCGTTATTTAAACTGATAAATGAATTGTATAAAGACGTCTAAAGACTTTTTACAGGCATAATATGATTTCAGTATAAATGTATCCTTTGCTTTTTATCAGTATCAGTTAATATATCTTCAATTAATAGAACCTGTGATTTTCTTTGAAATTTATTCATTTTGTGGATAAAACCTCTTGATAAGTTTTTTCATTCGCTTAATGGTAACTAATATTTTTTCTATCTTTTAAGATAAATATGTGTGGGACATTACTCACATTTTTATCACATGATAAGAGGGCTAAACCTCTTAACAGTACTAATTCAAATTATTCGAATTAACTATTTCGTTACAACCCCTTGAAAATATTCTTCACCCTCAATTCGATAAGAAATATCATTAAATTTATCTAGATAAAACTTGCTGTTTTCATATCTGATTAAACAGATACAGCAATTACTTACCAATCCTACCCTTTTTTTATAATTTGGAAACATAACATCAATAAGGGCATCAAGAGCACAGCTGCTTGTCGCCACAAGAACATTTCCACCCTCTTTATTTTCGGAAACAATTTGTTCTATTGCTTTTTTAAGTCTCTTACATAAATCATCGAACCTTTCAACTGTATCATTATTTTTACTAATCATTCTACTTATTTCAGATGGAGACAATGTTTCCTCCAATTTCTTATAATCGCCAAATGGCACATTTATTTTTTCAAATATTGGTCTCAACATCTTTTCATCATGCTGACCCTGGTAAGTGCCATAGCCCATTTCTCTTAACTTTTTATCAATAATAAGTTCAGTTTCATCACCATAACAATTTTCTTGTAATATCAATTTTGCTGTTTCATATTGTCTGGCAATATCTCCACTATATACTTTATTGAAACGAATTTTTCTTAGTCCATAACCCGTACATTTTCCTTGAAAAATACCCAACTCTGTTAAAGGAGAATCGTTCCATCCCTGAACAGTGTTATTAGTGTTATAAATCGTTTGGCCATGCCTGGTAATATAAATATATAATGGTTTCATATTTCCTCCCCTGATAAAAATTAAATACTTCAACCATTATAGCATACAAAAAGTAGAAGGCATTTCTTCTACTTTGCATTTCTAGTTATTTGCTTCTTTCATTAACTGACAGATCTTATTTGAAAAATCTACCGGATCATCAACTGGGAATCCTTCAATTAATAGTGCCTGCTGATACAGAAGATCAGCATAATCATCAATACTGTCTTTTCTAGTTTCATAGACCTTTTGTAAAACTTTGAAAATTTCATGATCTGGATTTATTTCTAAAATCTTGGTCGCTTTAACCTCTTCATTTGTTGGAAGTTGAGCCAGATATTTTTCCATTTCCATTGAAATTCCCATATCATCGGCTACAAGACAGACTGGATGAGTTTTTAATCTTGAAGAAATTCTTACTTCTTTTACTTTATCCGCTAAGGCTTTTGATAAATCTTCAAATAAACCTTTATTATCTTGAGTTAGTTTTTCTTTTTCTGTCTTTTCTTCTTCACTTTCAATATCAGTGCTGGCTTTTTGGGCACTTTGGAATACTTTTCCATCATAATCTCTCATCATCATGATGACAAACTCATCAATATTATCTAAAAAGTATAACACTTCATAACCTTTATCAACTAACTGTTCAAGTTGAGGTATTTTTTTAATCTGCTCAATTGAAGTGCCGCTCGCATAATAAATTTCATTTTGATTTTCCAGCATTCTTTCTTTATATTCCTTTAAAGTAACGTATTTGTCTTCTTTTGAAGAATAGAATAAAAGTAAATCCTGAAGTTCTTTTTTATGCATTCCATAATCACTGTAAACACCATATTTTAAGGCATAGCCAAAATTCTGGAAGAACTCTTCATATTTTTCTCTTTCTTTAACCAGCATATTGACTAGAGTCGATTTAATTCTTTTAGAAACTGACTTATTTATAGCTTGCAGCTGTGAATCCTGCTGCAATATTTCTCTGGAAATATTTAAACTTACATCATCAGTGTCAATCAAACCTTTCACAAAATTATAGTAAGGTGGAATCATATCTTTAGCATCAGACATGATAAAGACACCTTTTGAATATAGTTGCAATCCTGCCTGATAATCTTTCGAATAGAAATCAAATGGTACTTTGGAAGGGATATACAGTAAGGCCTTATAGTTGACTTTTCCTTCTAGAGAATAATGAATAACTTCAAGTGGATTGTTCCAGTCGCCGAATTGTGATTTATAAAAAGAATTATAATCTTCTTCGGTAATATCTTTTTTATTTCTGCGCCATAAAGGAACCATTGTATTTAATGTCTTTTCTTCTTCAACAGTTTCATATTCTCCTTCTTTACCTTCAACTTCAACAGATTTTTCAACCATCATTGTTATTGGGTAACGGATATAATCAGAATATTTTTTAACTAATGATTCAATAGTATATTTATCTAAATATTCTGAATAATATGTTTCTTCACTATCTTCTCTTAAATGCAGAGAAATCTTTGTTCCTATATCCTGCCTGTCTGTTTCATCTATTGTATAGCCATCCTGTCCTGAAGAAACCCATCTGTATCCTGGCTCGTCGGTTTTCTTGGTTTCAACTACAATTTTTTGAGCAACCATGAAAGCTGAATAGAATCCAACACCAAACTGTCCAATAATATCAATTTCTTCATTTTTCTCTAAAGCGTTTTTGAAATCCATCGATCCAGAATGAGCAATCGTACCCAGATTTTCTTCTAAATCCTTTTTGTTCATTCCTATTCCGTTATCTTCAATAATTAAAATACGATTTTCCTTGTCAATTGAGATAGAGATAGACAAAGGCTTTTCACTTGCTAGTGTATTATCTGTTAAAGAAAGATAATGCCTTTTATCCAATGCATCTGAAGCATTAGAGATTAACTCTCTTAAAAATATCTCCTTATTTGTGTAGATTGAATTTATCATCAAATCTAATAGTCTTTTTGATTCTGTCTTAAACTGTTTTTTTGCCATCTAATCACTCCTTATCTTTTAGCACTCTAACCGTTCGACTGCTAATATTATAACCGATGGTTTGAAAATTATCAACTATTTATTATCTTCTATTGCTCTGTAACACATTTGAAGATATTGTTCTCTTACTTTTTCTGGTCCCAATATTTTTATTTGACCATTAAAGCCAAACACCCATCTGAAAAATGTTAATGAAACATTGATATTTGCTTCACAGTAAAAATTTTCTCCATCTTTAGCTGTTAAAATCATTTCTTCTCCAAATTGACTATCAATTTCCGAAAACAACTTCTTATCAAACTTTAATTTTACAGACATTTTTTCACCACTATACATACCGAATGTTTGTCTCATATATTCATTAACATCAAATTTTATCTCCTCATAGGTATTTTCCATTATTTCAATTGCATCCATCTTGTCTAATCTGAAGGTATTGAATTTATTGTATTTTTTCCCATAGCAAATCAAATAATACTTATCATCATCAACTAACATGTTGATTGGGTAATAAATATAATTTTTACCTCGATATTTCTTTTTCTTTTTTTCATCCAAATCATAATATCTGAATCTTATTTCTTTTTTATGACTGATTGCTTCCAATAGTTTCTCAACATTAATCAATAAATCAGCATATTCCGTTTTCTTATTAAAATAATCACCGCTATTGATAATTTCTCTATTAAATCTGTTAGTCAGGGAAGTTAATTTTTCAATTATTTCAACACTTGTTTTTTTGCTTAAAAATCTGCTGGCTTTAACCATATCGATAAGAACTCTCAACTCACTGGCTTCAAACATTTCATCATCAAAATAATAACCGTCTTTGTTTTTAGCAATTGAATATCCCATCTCATCTAACTGCTTTACATCATTATAGATAGTTTTTCTTTCCACATCGATTGACTTAGTTTTCAGATAGGAAATTAATACTTCAGCATTAACTCCATTATCATAATTTGTGTTTTCCTTCAGGTATTCCAACACCAACATTATTCTTTTCTTATTACTCATTTTTATCACCAGAACAATTATATCACAGTCCAATTATTTACACAGTTATATTTTATAAACTTGTTAGAATTTAATTGTAATCAAGGAGGATCTGTTATGAAAAAATCTTATTTAATTATTGCATCTTTTACTCTTATTTTATTTTCGCTGGCTAGCTTTATTAATCAACATTACTTCCTTTCACTTCTTTCTATTGTTGTGTCAGTTTTAATTTTAGTTACCATAATTATTATCGAAAAAGGAAAAATTTATTTAGACATTCTTGATTTATTTATTGTTGTAATCCAGTTAATTTTAATCACTCTATTTGTCAAGCAGATAAAAGAAATTTCTATCAATCATATTTATATCAGTCTGATATTCACTTTATTCAATTTGATTTACCACAAAGCTATTGCCACCTTAAACAACCAAAAACAAAAGTACTGTTATACCGTAAGCATTATTATGTTATCCATTCTTTTTACTCTTGTAGTTTTTTTAGACTTAATTATGATTATAATATTCTCTCTAGAAGCTACTTTAGTCTTTAATTATTTAACCTTTCTGTTTATTATCTTTTTTCCTACCCTGCTGTTAGGATTTCCTTATATTTTCTTTCAACAGTCAAAAGCCTGATAAAAGGCTTTTTTATTGAATATCTAAAGAAATAATGCTTTAATTTATACGATGATAAAATTAGAAAGCAGGTAAAGTTATGAGAATACTGGTCGCAAATGATGATGGTTTTTATGCTGAAGGGTTAAAATGTTTAGTTAACGAAATGAAGAAATTAGGGGAAGTAGTGGTAATAGCTCCGGCTTATCATCAGTCAGGTGCCGGTCATTCTATTACTTTCAATCAGATTGTCAAGGTTGAAAAGGAAATGTATGATGAAGAAACTGAAGGATATAAAGTTTATGGAACCCCTAAAGATTGTGTTGAGCTTGGTTTAAGTGCCATAGTGGAAGATATTGATTTTGTTATTTCAGGAATCAATCAAGGTGGCAATTTATCTAGTGATATCCCAAGTAGTGGTACCTGCGGTGCTGCCTGTGGAGCTTTACCGTTTGGAATACCTGCTATGGCTGTTTCCTTAGGTTGGGCTGAACACTTTGATTATTCAGCTGCAGCTGAAGTTGCCTTTAAGGTAGCAGAGTGGTTTATCAAACAACCGTTCAACAAAGAATTTGTCTTAAATGTCAATGTTCCCAATATTCCAGCAGAAGAAATAAAAGGTTATACGGTTGCTGGTTTTGGAGGCTATCCTCAGTATCATATGGATTTGACCCCCACATTTGATGGCAAGTACTATCACTACAATACTAGAAGTACCAGTTTTACCTTTCACTATACAAATCATTCTCTATCAGGCGATTTATACGCCCTTGATAAGGGTTATATAACTTTAACTCCAATAAATCTAAACATGGTTAAAGAATCTGACTTGCCATTATTAGAGAAAGCCTGGAACAATAAATAAATCCTCCATCAAGAGGATTTTAAATTACAATTTTTTAGCGGCTTCTTCTCTTTCAAGACAGATTTGTTCCCAACTCGGAAGTTTTTCCATCATTTCAGACAATTCATTTAAACTGCCGGGAATATCAATGTTTTGAGGACAGATACTACTGCAATTTCCACAGCCTATACAATTGTGAGGCTTTTTTTCTTCATCCATAAATTCTATTCTCATTGAAGTATTAGAAGAGGGATAAAATAATAAATCATTATAGATTTCCAATAGTGTTGGAATATCTAAATTCATGGGACAACCTTCCACACAATACTGACATTTTGTGCAAGGAACTCCTTTTTTCAAGGTTTCAGCAATCTCCAGAAGTAGATTTACTTCCTCTTCGGTAATCAGGCTTTCATTTTTAAAAGTATTGACATTGTCAATCATCTGATCAATATTACTCATTCCACTTAAAACCATCTTGACATTATCCAGTCTTTTTAAAAACTCAAATCCCCAACTGGCAATTGATTTATCAGCTCTTAGTGCTAACAGTTTCCTTTCGCTTTCCTCATTGAGTGAAGCCAGTCTTCCTCCTCTTACCGGCTCCATTACCCAAACAGGAATATTTCTTTTAGTCAGTAATTCATATTTTTCCTTAGCCTGTTGCATAGTCCAATCCAGATAATTCAACTGAATCTGACAAAACTCCATTTTATCTCCATGAAGGTCTAAAAACTTTTCTAACACTTGTAAAGTAGCATGAGTACTGAAACCTAGATGTTTTATTCTTCCCAGCTCTTTTTGTTGAACGAAATAATCAATAATTTTCCATCTTTCATCCAGATAAGTCTCAATAGATTTATCATTAACATTATGAAGCAAATAAAAGTCAAAGTATTCAACTTTACATTTCTTTAATTGCTCTTCAAAAATCTCTTCAGGATTATAACCCGTCGAAAGAATCTGATGTCCAGGATATTTTGTCGCCAAATAAAAGCTGTCTCTAGGATATTGGGCCAACACCTTACCAATGGCAATCTCTGAATTACCATCATGATAAGGATAAGCTGTATCAAAATAGTTGACACCATTGTTAATCGCATATTCAACCATTTCTTCCAATTGTTGTTGATCAATTTCACCATTTTCATTTAATGGTAATCTCATTAAACCAAAACCTAATAAACTGAGTTTTTCATCGCAGACAATATTATATTTCATAACTGACCTCTCTTTTTATCTAATAAAATTGGTTCTAAAATTCTTTTTCTCCTGTTTTGGTGGCTCTATACCATTTTCTTTAGCCACTTTGATGCACTTAAGATAATAAGCCATATTTCTAGCCAGGGTTCTCATTGTCTGTAAACCTTCCAAGTCCTCTTTAGCTTCATCAGCGCTGTTACCAAACACCATATTCCAATAACCGGAAGAGATAATTGTCATCTCAGAAATACCTAAATACTTTATCAGCTGGGAATAGGCTGATGTGGTACCTGCTCTTCTGGAGACTACTACTACTGCCCCTGGTTTAAGTCTGAAAAGCTCTTTTTCAGCAGAATAAAATACTCTATCCAGAAAAGAAGTTATCGCTCCGGAAGCACCCGCATAATGGACTGCAGAGCCAAAAACAAACCCATCAGCATCTTTGGCCTTTGCTTGAAATTCATTTACCAGATCGTTTCTAAAACAGCCATTTTTATTTTTTCTACAATACAAACAACCAATACAGCCAGCAATTGGTTCAGTGCCAAGCCATATAATTTCTGTTTCAATGTTTTCCTCATTTAAAACTTTGCATATTTCTTCTAAAGCTGAATTTGTTGTTCCATATTGATGAGGACTGCCGTTAACTAAAAGAACTTTCATATTATACTTTCCTTTCATTTTCAATTATCACACCTGTAATCAGGTTTCATATCTGTAAGAATCAAATCTTTTTAAATTACCACTCTATCTCTTCAGAAAATTTAAGTGCCGGATCACTTAATTCATAGATAGTTGTATTATAATGTTTAGCCCAATATTTATATTCATCTTCTAAATTATAATATTCCTTAGCCTTTACTATCAGTCTTCTGGCAATATTTTTCAGTTTTTTATTTCTTTTTTCAACATCTGTTACAAGCAGTTCAGCAATGCATCTATCAATATAATGAATATTATAATCTTCATAACCTTCATCGGTTTTTTCTAACAATCTAATAATCTCCTGCAGTTGATCATCTCCGATAACCTGGCCTAATGCCTGCCAGATTCCAGCACATAAAACATCAAGATTTGCCTTGTCTTTAATATAATCTGTGTATAAGAAAGAAGGAAAATATTCTGGTTTATTCTTTCTTCTGCTTTTTTTACCATAAAATCCTGCTGATGATAGATACAGCTGAGGAATTGAAGCTGCTAAAAATATCGCTGTCGGAAATAATATATTCACGCTATAATATATGTTTTTATTGCAGCCTTTTATCTTGTGAAGCCTGTATACATCATTTGAAATAACATTCTCTTTAAGTGCGACCTCTCTATCACCATAAGAAGCATGACGAATGTCATAGCAGGCACTCAACAGTACTAGTTTGACACCATAATGTGGATCATTTTCAAATCTATCCTCTGTTGTCAGTCTATAAATACTGTCAACCAGGTTTGATAAATCCTCTAAGTCACCCTGTATGGTAATACCTGTCAAATTTTTAGTTGGTTCAATAATAATCATCTGAAATATCTCCACTTTTTTTATCTTAAATTCATGTTTTTTTATTTTATATAAAATCTTTCTTCATCTTTTAAATTAATTATAGCATTTACATTTAAAATAGTTTATACCTGCAATCTGAACAAAAGGAAAAAAGATATCTAAAGATCAAAATTTATTTAAAAAAACATTTTCCAATGATAGTTCAGCAATTACTGTTTTGTTATCAGTTTTACTGTAAATGACTTTTAAACAGTTCAATCTATGTCTGTATACTCTTTCAGCCATCTTATCTTTTCAAAGCAATTATTGCAGTTTTTTCACTAGAAAAGGTTTTTTCAGACCTTAATCTAATTCAAATTGTCCGGTATATAGCTTATAGTATTGGCCTTTCTGATATAGCAAATCATTGTGGCTTCCTCTTTCAATAATTTCACCATTGTCTAAAACAATAATAGCATTAGAGTTTCTGACTGTTGATAATCTATGAGCAATCACAAACACTGTTCTTCCGGCCATCAAATTATCCATACCTTCCTGAATCAGTTTTTCTGTTCTGGTGTCTATTGAGCTGGTTGCTTCATCTAACACCAGTACCGGTGCATCCGCTACTGCTGCTCTGGCAATTGATAACAGCTGTCTTTGTCCTTGTGATAAATTAGCACCATCACCAGTCAACACGGTTTTATAACCATCAGGTAACATCTCAATAAACTCATTGGCATTTGCCAACTTGGCTGCCTTTATACATTGCTCATCACTGGCATCCAGTTTACCATATCGAATATTATCCATTACCGTTCCAGTAAATAAATGGGTATCCTGTAAAACAAAGGATAATGACTTTCTAAGTGAATCCTTTTTTATTTCTCTTACATCAATGCCATCATATAAAATTTGACCTTGTTGAATATCGTAAAAACGATTAATCAGGTTGGTAATTGTTGTTTTGCCAGCTCCTGTAGCACCAACAAAGGCAATCTTTTGACCCGGTTTAGCATAGAAAGAAACATTATTTAAAACTTGTTTTTTCCCATCGTAAGAAAAGACAACATCAATAAAACGCACATCTCCTCTAAGTCTGATTAACTCTCCATCAGGCTTTTTCCAAGCCCATAGACCTGTTCTTTTTTCTGCTTCTAGAAGAGAATTATCCAAATCAAACTTTAATGGGACTAAAGTGATTTTACCTTCGTCTATTTCTTCTTCAGCATCAATCACCTTAAAGATTCTTTCTGCTCCAGCAATAGCGCTGATTAAGGCATTAAAGTTTTGAGTAATTCTACTTAAGGGACGAGAAATATTTTTTGTATATTGCAGAAATGAAGCCAGTTTTCCAACATTCATTTTACCGATAATACATAAATAAGCTCCCAATACTGAACAGACAGCATAGTTGATATGACTCATATTGTTAGAAACAGGTCCTACAATACTGGCATAAATATTAGCTTTTGTGCTAGCTTTTCTAGCAGTTTCATTGATTGTTGAAAACTCTTGTTTTGTTTTATCTTCATGTACGAAGACCTTGATAACTTTTTGGCCAGCCATCATCTCTTCCATATAACCATTTAGTGAGGCAACAGCTTCTTGTTGAACGGTGAAGTTTTTCATGCTCTTTTTACCAAATAATGTTGTAATTAGAAGCATTAAACCCAATAACAGCAACACCACAAATGTCATCACTACTGAATATCTGAGCATCATGATAATGATACCCGCAATAGTAATAGAACTGTATAAAAATGAAGTGATACCATCACTGATTGCTTCTCTAATTACCCCAACATCACTAGTAAAGTGAGCCATTAATTCACCATGGGTATGCTCATCAAAATATGATATTGGTAACTTCTGCATTTTAGTAAATAAATCATTTCTAATTTTGTTTAGTGTGTTGTTGGTAACTATGACCATAATTTTACCAACCAGATATTCAGAAATGATTGTCAGTAAATATGTAATTGCTAAAGCAATCAATAATCTGATTAAAGGAGTTAAACTTTCAGTTGTAATTTCTTGTCCAATCAAAGGAATAATACCTTCATTGATAATTGGTTCAATTAATCTGGTACCATAGATGGTTAAAAAGGAACTCAATATAACTAATAACAAGACAAATAAAATAGCCCCTATCCTATCTCTTACATATCCCAAAAGTCTTTTGAGAGTTGCTGTAACATTTTCTGGTTTTTCATAATTAAATCTTCTTCGTCTTGACATTACAACTCAACTCCTTCCATCTGGGTGTAATATATATCCTTATAAATTTCACTGGTTCTCAATAAATTTTCAGGAGTATCAACATCGATAATTTCTCCATTGTCGATAACTACTACTCTATCAGCATCCATAACCGAAGCTACTCTTTGAGCGATAATAATCGTTGTTGTATCTTTCAACTGTTCTTTTAAGGCCAATCTGATTGCTGAATCCGTTTGAGTATCTACTGCACTGGTCGAATCATCTAGGATAATGATTTTCGGTTTAGCCAGCAAGGCTCTGGCAATGCAGATTCGCTGTTTTTGACCACCTGATAGATTAACCCCACCCTGTCCCAAATTGGTTGTATAGCCTTCAGGAAAAGACATAATAAAATCATGAGCATTGGCAACTTTACAGGCCTCAATTATTTCTTCGTCTGTAGCATTTTCATTGCCCCACAATAAATTTTCTTTTATCGTGCCGGAAAATAAAACATTCTGCTGAAGGACCATAGCTACTTCTTTTCTTAAATCAGCCAGTCTGTAATCTCTGACATCATGTTTTCCTACAATAACACTGCCAGAGGTGACATCATACAATCTTGGTATCAGTTGCACTAAACTTGTTTTACCGCTTCCTGTTGAACCAACAATTCCAACTGTCTCTCCAGAACGGATATATAAATCAGCATTGATAATGGCATCTTTACTACTTGATTCATACCTGAAGGTTACATTATCAAATTGTATTGAACCATCTTCTAAGGTTCCTTCATAATCACCATCAACAATTGATGATTCAGTATTTAAAACTTCATTGATTCTATCAACTGAACCTTTTAATCTGACCATATTCAAAAAAATCATTGCCAACATCAGCAAGCCAGCTAAAATCTGACCAACATAAGAAATAAAGCTGATTAATTCTCCCGTTCTCATGGTACCAATCATAATCTGATTGCCGCCAAGCCATAAAATAGCGATAATGGTCGCATAGATAACCAGCATCATCAGTGGCGAAATCAATACCAGCAGACTTTCTACCTTAATTGAAGATGTCATCAATTCATGATTTATTTCCTTGAATTTTTCAATTTCATAATCTTCTCTGACAAATGATTTTACCACTCTGACATTGGTCAGATATTCTTTAGCGCGATCATTTAAACCATCATATTTAGTCAGCATATACCTGAATAACGGCATCGCTTTTCTACCTAAAATAACGATAGCAGTAATTAAAATTGGCGCAGCGATAATAAAGACAATAAATAAATCTCTATTGATTCCATAAGCAACTGTAGCTGCCGCAATCATCATAAAAGGTGCTCTGACAGCCATGACCATTGTCATCCTTAAACCCATCTGAATAAATCTTACATCAGTTGTCAGCCTTGTTAAAAGTGAAGACTGCTGGAAAGAATCAACATTTTCAAAAGAGAAATTTAAAATTCTGTTGAAAACTTCTTTTCTTAATTCACTACCAAAACCAATACTGCCATTGGCGGCAAATATACTGGCTAATGCACCACACATTAAAGACAAAAAGGCCGTAATTACCATGTTGCCACCTAACTTTAATACTGTGCCAAGTTCATTTGAAGGGATACCATAATCCACGATCTTACCCATTATTAAAGGAATATTTACTTCAAGTAAAACCTCCACCATGATAATAATTGGTGTCAAAATAATAAAAGGCAGATACTTTCTGGTACAGCTAAGAATCTTTTTCATCAGTTTCTTCCTCACTTTCCAACTTTTTAATTTCATCGTTTAATAAACAGGTAGTTTTATCTCTAGAATAATCAGTTTCTAAATTTTCTAAAATTCTATCCAGAAAGCTGTTAAATACTTCCATCTCTTCTTTACTGAAGTCTTTAAACATCATCACATTACAACAATTAAAAGCCTGTTTCATCTGCTCAATATGAAGTCGACCTTTTTCAGTAATAAAAAGATCAAACTGTCTGCAATCCCGATGATTTCTTTCTCTTTTAACTAAATCGCAATCAATCAGTTTTTTTATTGTTTTACTGACTGCCGCCTTACTAAAAGCAAACCTGTCAGAAATATCCTTTTGCATACAGCCTGGGTATTCTTTAATATAATCCAATATTGGATATTGAGATAAATGAGCTCCTTCAACTTTTTTAATGTTAACCGCATTATGCCATCTTTTTAGCTGGTGAACTCTTAAAAACTTATATATTGTTTTCTTATAATTCATGACACACCTCAAAAACAATTAACTGTTAACCAGTTAACTATCATTAATTATACTCTTTTATTTGTCGTAGTCAACTATAAAAAATACTTAAAAAATAATGAAATAAATAAAAAAACCAGCTTAAATAAATGGCTTTATAGTTTCTTATTGATAGATATATATAATCTTAATTTTTTTATTATTCAGCTAAGTAAATAAATTTATTTTTAATACACTTGCATTAATAAATCCTTAATGCTACAATACCTACAGACAAAATGTCTTTAAGGGCGGTACAGAGATGCCGACAAGATGTTACAAAAAGTTAAGCAAAGTTGGTCACTGCTTTGCAGTATCAGTTTGCGTTTTAGTAAGGAAACAATCTTGTCAGCTTGGCCCGACAAGATTTTTTATGTCTAGGTTTATTTTATAGAGATTAAAAGGTCAGCTGAAAAGTTAACCCTTAACTCTCTGCATTGTTTAAAATTTTGTAAGGAGAATTTATCATGAACAAAAATCAACATGTAATCGGGTATCTACCTGATGAAAAACCAGTAATGTGGAAATTATTGCTTTATGCAATTCAACAGGTTATTGTAATGTTCCCTGCTACAGTTGCAGTGGCAATTATTACCGGCTTCCACATTTCAACTACCATCTTTGCAAGTGGACTGGCAACTTTATGTTTTATCTTAGTTACAGGTAAAAAAATACCTCTATACTATGGCTCAAGTTTCTCATATGTAGCAGCTATTGGCAGCCTTATGAGTTCAGAAGCATTGATAGGACATACATTAAATGAAAGAATTGCTGTTGCTCAATTTGGTATTGTGATGTCAGGCTTTGTATCAATTGCAGCCGGCCTTATTATCAAGCGTTTTGGAAGAGATTCAATTGAAAAAATTCTTCCGGCAGCTATAACCGGTCCAATCGCTATGGTTATCGGTCTTACTCTTGCAGGGACAGCATTAACTGATGCTCAATCTTTCAGTGGTGCAATTCAGGTACTTGATTCACAAGCAGCTCTGGCAACCAATATGGCCTGGATAGTCTCCCTGGTTACATTGTTATCAACAATTTTATTCTCAGTGCATTTAAAAGGATTTTTAGGACAACTTCCTCTACTTTTAGGACCTATTTTAGGGTGTCTGACTGCGGTTGTTATTTACTGGATTACAGGTATTAATCTGTTTAAAGTTTTACCAGATACAGCTAATAGTGGAATATTTGCTTTACCAATATTTACTTTACCAAAACCTTCATGGATGGCAGTAGCCGCAATCATGCCGATTGCGATTGCTACAATTCCTGAATCTACAGCACATGTTTATCAGCTTGATATTTATGTTAATGACTTAGCGAAGAAAAAGAATTCTAAAAAAGAATATGATATCGCTGACAGACTGGGTGATAACCTGGTTGGGGATGGTATTGGTGATATCGTTGCCGGTTTCATTGGGGGCCCGGCAGGAACAAACTATGGTGAAAATATAAGTGCTATGGCAATTACCAGAGTCTTCTCTATTCCAGTATTAATTGCAGCAGCAATTATTGCTATGGTAATCTCTTGCTTTACTCCATTAATCAATGCTATCTACTCAATTCCAACAGCTGTTATAGGCGGGCTTGAAGTTTATCTGTTTGGCGCTATCGCAGCTCAGGGTATCGCAATTATGGTAGAAAAGAAAGTTGACCTGTTCAGTTCTAAGAATATCGCTATTATCGCTACTATTATGATTATCGGCTTAGGTGGACAATTTGCCTTTGGTGGAAATATTCCATTCTTTGGTTTGAACATTCCTTGTGTAGCAGGAGCTTCAATTTTTGGAATTCTACTGCACTTACTATTAAGTATTGGTGAAAAGAAAAATACTGCTTCAAACTAGCAGAACAACATTTAACAATTATTTATTAAGATGCAACAAAATCCGTTGCATCTTTTTTTATTCAATTACTAACCAATTATCGATGTTGATCCAAAAGCTAATGCTAAACTTAAAAAGAAAAATAACACCAACTTATTTATCTGACTTTTAGCATTAAAGCCGAAATTATCATATCCTTTAGCTCCAATAGTTTGAGGATATATTTTGGCAGGCAACTTGAATTTAGTCAACATAAAATAATCAAAAAAGATGATGTCATAAAGTTTATAGCCTTCAGTGATAATTAAAAATCTAACCAAGGCTTCAAAAAAAGACATCTGCGTGTTAATGATATCTGCTATTGCCCAAACAAATATCGCTATTACTCCTATAAAACCAGCTATCATTATAAATACGCCGATCATATTTACCCACATAGGTTTATCGGGCATATCTTTTACCATTTCTTTTATGTCATCAGGAGCGCCAAAATACTTTGAACCAAATTTAGGTATCACAATTATAAAATTAGCCATCATAACAGAAGCTAACAGACAAATTAATCCCAACATAATAAAAGATTTGTGCATTTCTTTAGATCTCCTTTAAATATAATTTATAACTACAGCTGCTTATTATAATTATACTAATTTAAAAACTTTTCTTCCAATGTTAGTCCAGGCAATAAAAAAATGGACTATCTTAAATTTTAATAGTCCACTTTTACATACTACTTAATTCTTATTTTAAATTGAACCAAGCATCAAGTCCAGGATATCTAGCAACTTCTCCCAGTTCTTCTTCAATTCTGATTAACTGATTGTATTTAGCAACACGGTCAGTTCTTGAAGGAGCACCAGTCTTAATCTGTCCTGCATTAACTGCTACAGCGATATCAGCAATTGTAGTATCTTCTGTTTCACCTGAACGGTGAGAAACAACTGATGTATATCCTGCACGAGCAGCCATTTCCATAGCTTCTAAAGTTTCAGTTAAAGTACCAATCTGGTTAACTTTAATCAAGATTGAGTTAGAATTGCCTCCAGCAATACCTCTCTTTAATCTTTCAGTATTAGTAACATATAAGTCATCTCCTACAATCTGAACTTTCTTGCCAAGTCTATCAGTAAACTTCTTCCATGCATCCCAGTCATCTTCTGCAAAAGCATCTTCTATTGAAATAATCGGATATTTATTAACCATATCTGCCCAGAAATCAATCATTTCATCAACAGTCATGTATTTGTCAATCTTCCACCAGTAGTATAAGCCTTCTTTACCATTGTCTTTTGCTTTATCATACATTTCAGTAGCAGCAGCATCAATCGCAATACGGAACTCTTCACCTGGTTTATAGCCAGCTTTTTCAATAGCTTCAACGATTACCTGAATTGCTTCTTCATCAGATTTTAAGTTAGGTGCAAATCCACCTTCATCACCAACAGCTGTTGAATAACCTTTACCACCTAAAACTTTCTTTAAGTTATGGAATACTTCTGCACACCATCTTACAGCTTCTTTGAAAGATTTAGCTCCAACAGGCATAACCATAAATTCCTGAATTGTTACAGAGTTGTCAGCATGTGCTCCACCATTGATGATATTCATCATTGGAACAGGTAAAACCTTAGCATTAGTGCCACCTACATAACGATATAGTGGAAGACCTAATGAATTAGCTGCAGCTTTAGCCACCGCTAAAGAAACACCTAAAATAGCATTTGCGCCCAATTTGCCTTTATTTGGAGTGCCGTCTAATTCAATCATAACCTTGTCAATAAGAGTCTGATCAAAGACATTCATTCCAACTACTTTAGGAGCAATTTTTTCATTGACGTTTTTAACAGCTTTACTGACGCCTTTACCTAAATAACGTCCCTTATCCCCATCGCGCAATTCTACTGCTTCAAATGCACCTGTTGATGCACCAGAAGGAACTGCTGCACGACCTACAGATCCATCTTCAAGTAATACATCAACTTCGATTGTTGGATTTCCACGAGAATCTAAGATTTCGCGCGCAAAAACATTTACAATTTCCAAATATTGTTTCATACAATAATCTCCTTTCAAAAAGTATGTTTTATAACTACTTTTAATATATCTTATTATAGCATTTTTTCAAAGTAAAATTGTGAAAATGTTACCAATAAAACCTTAAAAATCAATTATCAGGCCTACTCCAACTTCTTTAATGTTACACACTTTGCTTAATTGAATTTTAGCCAGTAAATCAGTACAGTGACAGGGATAAATAACATTAATCTTTTCCTTAGCCAGATAATCACAGACTTCTTTATTTAACTGCGGATTATTCAACATATGAAAACCACCAATTACTATATCTATATCACTAATTCCACTAATCCTTTTAGCCTGCTCAATAATGTTACAGATTCCACTGTGTGAACAGCCGGTAATGATACTTATTTTATTATCACCAATATAAAGTAACGCACTGTCATCATATAGATAATCTTCACCTAACGGTTTTATCTGTTGTACTTCTCTTTTAATTTCCCCTAAAAACCAGATGTTTTCACTGATTTTTAAAGGTTCTCTAGTTGTTGTTATTTTAAAATTACCTGGGAAATTTTTCAGTTTGACAGGCATAGATACATCCAAACCTTCATAAACCTTATTTCCATCAACTTCAGGATGAGCGATTACTTCAATCTTTTGTTTTAAATTTAAAATGTTTTCTACTCCCCTGGTATGGTCGTTATGACCATGAGAAAAAACAATTTTAGTAATTCTGCCTAAATCTATCCCCATCTTTTCAGCATTTCTGATGAAGACATCAGAATAGCCAGTATCAAATAAAATAACATCTTCTTTATCCTCAAGCAGAAAAGACAGTGCTGGTTCAGCCAGTAAATAGTTATCAATGATACTATTGTTATCGCATAAAACTGTCAGTTTCATATCTATACACCTCAATAAAAGTATAAATTTGTCATTGAATAAAATCAATCTCTACTATATAATGTTAATGTTGCTAAGAAAAGAGGAGTACACTATTTTGTAGGCATCACAGAGAGTTCTTGGCAGGTGTAAAAGAACATGCAGCAATAGTCGAATAAAAACTTGGAGCAAATCGGTTGTTACGATATAACTTAATGAAGGTGCATACTATTAATTATGGTATGAACTAAGGTGGTACCGCGTATTAACGTCCTTAGATATGGGCGTTTTATTTTTGATTTACGAAAGGAGCAACTATGACAAGACAACTCAATGATCAACAACTGGCAAGAAGAGATAAAATGAATAAGTTAAAAGAAATGGGAATTAACCCTTTTGGCAATGCTTTTAAAAGAACTCATCTGACTCAGGATATAAGAGATAAATATCAACATTTAGATAAAGAACAACTGGAACAGGAAAATGTTACTGTCAAAGTAGCAGGTAGAATCATGTTCAAGCGTCGCATGGGTAAACTGGGTTTTATGCAGATTCAAGACAGAAGTGGCATGATTCAAATCGTTGTCAACAGAGGTATTGTTGGTGATGATATCTATGAAATCTTTAAAATTAATGATGTCGGTGATTTTGTCGGTATTGAAGGAACAGTAATGAAAACTGATTCTGGTGAACTGTCAGTAAGAACCGCTGCTTATACTCACCTGAGTAAATCTTTAACTCCCCTGCCAGAGAAATTCCATGGTCTGACCAATGTTGAAGAAAGATATAGAAGAAGATATGTCGACCTGTTTATGAATGAAGATTCCAAGAGAATTGCCTTTTTGCGTCCTACAATCATCAAGACCATTAGAAATTATATGGATTCACTTGGTTTTACCGAAGTGGAAACTCCTGTCTTGACTACCCTTTTAACTGGAGCTTCAGCTAGACCATTTGTCACCCATCACAACACTCAGGACTTAGATATGTATCTGAGAATTGCTTTAGAGTTGCCTTTAAAAAGACTTTTAGTTGGCGGGATGGAAGCAGTCTATGAAATTGGCAGAACTTTCAGAAACGAAGGAATGGGACCAATGCACAATCCTGAATTCACCTTAATGGAAGCTTATTTAGCTTATTCCGATTTAGAAGGGATGATGGAGTTAACCGAAGGCATGTTTACTAAAATCGCTGAAGTTATTGGAAAAGATAGTTTTAATTTCAATGGAAATGAAATTACTATCAAAGCTCCTTTTAAAAAAGTATCAATGGTAGAAGCTATCAAAGAAGAAACAGGCCTTGACTTTACCAAAGAAATCTCTTTCCAGCAGGCTAAAAAACTGGCTGAAGAAGCTGGTATCGAAGTAGAACCACACTTCTCTGTGGGCCATATCATCAACGCTTTCTTTGAAAAATATGTTGAAGATAAACTGATTCAGCCAACCTTCCTTTATGGTCATCCAGTAGAAATCTCTCCACTGACCAGAGCAAATGAAAATGATCCTCGATTTGTTGATCGTTTTGAACTGTTTATTGGTGGTAAAGAATTCGCTAATGCCTATACCGAATTAAATGATCCTATTGATCAATTAGAAAGATTTGAAGCTCAGATTAAAGAAAGACAATTAGGCAATGATGAAGCCAATGATATTGATATGGACTTTATCGAAGCTTTAGAATACGGCATGCCACCAGCTGGAGGCATCGGTTATGGTATTGATAGAATGATTATGCTCTTTGCGGAAGCTGAATCAATCAGAGAAGTTATCCTATTCCCAACCATGAAACCTTTAGATTAAATTTAAATTTAAGTTCTCCTGAAAAGAGAACTTTTTCAATTGTCTTTAACATTCCCTCATTTTTTGTGTGTTTTGTTTAAATATTCCCTCATTTTTTGTGTTTTGAAAACTAAATTAGAATAATTATAATTAATATAACAAGAAATAAAATCCTATGAGTTTTATGTCTAATTATAAACACATAGAACAATTGTGTGGTGTTCTTTTAAATGATGACCGTGGTGTTCCAGATCCAAACAAGCCAGCCTTGAATACAATCCACCTGAAAATTCTTTAGGATTGAAACTTTTTATTCTATTTTCACTATTATTTGTAATACTATTAATTTGGTTACTTATCTTTATATTGTTATATTTTTTTATTTTTATTCAAAATTGGGGAACTTTATGATACTATTTAACCATATAAAGTTCCCCAAAAGGAGGATTGTATGAACCAAAATTTCACTAAAATACAAAATTTATTGCATCAAAGAGCTGACTTACAAGCCAGACTTAATTTAATGCCTTACGATGGCAATCCAGAAATAAAAGATCGTGATGGAAACAAATATCTTTATGTTCGAAAAAGAATTGCCAGCAAGTTGACATCAACTTATGTAGGTATCTATTCAGACGAACTCTATCAGTTACTTTTAAAAAATGCTCGTGAAACAAGAGAAATAAGAAAACAAATTCGAAAAATTAATAAAGAATTAGCCTTGCTCGAATATTCTGATATTGACCTATCGCCTAAAGTCCAATTAAACTTGGAGTTTGCTAGGGCCAATATGAAAGCTTGTATTTATGATCAGGCTATCCTTGAAGGAGTTGCAACTACTTTTCCTCAAACTGAAGAAATAATTGATAATGGCAAAATTGTTGGAATGTCTGCTCAAGATGTTCAAAAAATATTAAACCTGAAACATGCATGGGAATTTATACTGGATAAAGATGTTATCAGTTATCCAACAAATTTATCAATTCTCTGTCATATTGCTAAGTTAGTTAATGAAGGTTTCTATCAAGATGGAGGAAAAATTCGTGGTGTTCCAGTCACAATTGGGGGCACTAGTTATATTCCACCTCTTCCAATTGAAAGTGTGGTCAAAGAAAATATCTCATTAATTATTGATGAAAATATTCCCGCAAATGAAAAAGCCATTAAACTATGTCTTTATTGCATGAAAACGCAAATTTTTAACGATGGAAATAAAAGAGCAGCTATTATTTTCGCTAATCATTATCTCATTTCACAAGCTGCTGGAATAATTATAATTCCTGAAGAAGAAGTTTCTGAATTTAAAAAACTTCTAATAGCTTACTACGAAAATAGAGATAATGGTGAAATTATGAATTTCATGAAAATCAAATGTATCAAAACCTTTTAAATTGGGGAACTTTTTAACTTTTTTCACCATAAAAAGTTCCCCATTTTTAACTTATTTAATGATTTTAAAAATAATTTAAAAATTCTATTGACCTTATAGTTTACTATAATGATATATTTCAATTAGAAAAGAGATTTCTTATGACGATAAAATAATTTGTCAATATTTGTGAATGCAACAGCCAAACTCTTAGATACTATGATGCTATAGGTCTTCTTAAACCTAAAAAAGTAGATCGCTACTCTGGATACCGATACTACGATAAGAAGCAGGCTCTAGAATTTGTAAAAATCAAAAATCTTCAGGAAGCTGGATTTTCTTTAGAAGAAATCAAAGAACTTCTTAACAAGGATGATGATTCAATTTATGAAGCTTTTGAAGAAAAAATTAAAGAACAAGAAGATAAACTAGAGCGCATAAAGAAAATTCAAAAGTCATATAGCAGCGAACTGAAAGAAATGAAAAACAAAATTGAACAGCTAAAAGAACAACTAATTGATGAAATGGAAAATTATGATCCATCTGAAGAATTCGGTATTAGTGAAAACAAATATCAAAGTATTATTGAAAGAGTTCATGGTTTCTTTGATGACATCATGGACAAAGAAGATGAATCTATTACCATAGCCAAACGAGAAAAAGCTTCTAGAGAATCTTTTCTGGAAAATCCTCAATACAAGACACTGTACGAAAATCATAGTTGGGTAAATGCGAAAGATTTTATCTCTGAAATTCCAGAACTCAAAGAAGGAAATAGTTATGTACTATATCTGGAGGTTGTTCCAGAGAAAATAAGCAGTGCTTTTGCGGCTACAATGATTAACCAGCTGATAACAGGTATGCAAAGTAAAGGAGCTCTTGAATGTACTGTAGAAGAAAGCACTGATAGCAACAATCATTTCTGGCTTTTTGAAAGTAAAGAATAAAATAGCAAAAGTTCTTGAAGTAACTTTTCAAGAACTTTTTTTATTATTATATTTCTTTAACATCGAAATGCTTTTATAATAATTGTAAAAGGAAGGTGTTTACTATGTTATCCAAAATAAAAACATCGCTTAAAAATTAATATTATTTATCATGATTGTAATCTGGGTACTTGTGATAATATATACTTTTGTAATAAAATAGGGAACTTCTACCCTAAAATTTGTCATCAAAAACTATCGTAAAAATTATAGGAAGTTATTTCATAATCTTCTTAGAACGTCAGAATGTTTGTTTTCTTTTATTCTCAATTTTAAATTAATTATATCTTCTTTTGTTATTTTACCTTTATTTTGCAATTCTTTTAAATATACATCATTATCGCACATAAGAATACAATTTTTAGAAGGAGCAATTGCAACTATATTATAACAATTCATAATATCACGATATTGAATATTTAATTTAGAAACATTATAAACTTTATCTTCATATCTAATATATCCACTATCTATTTCCTCACGAGGAAAAGTTCCTTTATTCTCAACAACCCCGACTGAATAATATGTTTCGCCATCTATTTCATAACCCAAAGAATTTTCTAATTCTAATAATAAAATATCATCGTAAATAAAATCAGTAAAATAGCCCCATATTTTTTTTATGTTTATTTGTCCAAAATCCATTAGAAAATCATCATTTTCTAATTTTTCTATAGAAGATATAGAATTATTTCCGTTTCCAGTGTTAAACTCTATTTTTTCTCTATATTTTTTTTCAAAAATACTATTAAATAAATCACTCATTGCATTCTTATCTTCAATAAAATTTACATTATTATAAAATTCAGGCACTATTGATAAAACTGAATCTTGAAACTTTTCCATATCATCGAATGGATTAACTTCTGACAGTTCTCTTTTTCTTTGTTTATAAAAATCCAATATTTCATCTATTGACTGAAAGCGATCATTCGGATTATTCCTAAGACACTTATCAATAATTTCATCGTAAATAACCGCACAATCCCATTTATAATTACTTGAAATTTTCTGCGCTCCTGTTCCTTGCCTTACTTTTTCGAAAACATACCAATACATAATTTGCGCCATAGAATATATGTCTGCTGCCTCTGTTACATCATATTGATTATTCTTTTGCTCAGGTGCAGAAAACAATATGTTAGCTAATCGGTCACCCTTTTTTGTGTTATTATCTAATGGAAAATCATTTTTATTGTAGTGCGCTATTCCAAAATCAGACATAACAAAATTATCATTTTCATCAACTAAAATGTTTTCAGGCTTAATGTCTCGGTGTATAATTCCTTTATTATGAATTGACCTCAATGTAGAAGACAGAAAATTTAACAATTTCTTAAATTCTTCTTCGGTTATCTCATTTTTATCCTCTCTATATTTTTTTAAATTTTTTGAATATACTGACATCAAAATATAAGGAATATTATATGTATTAAAACTATCTTCATTCAATTTAAGTTCATCATAATGGATCATGTTCACAACATTATTTAAATCGCTTCTAACATAGTTGGTATTAAAATACTCTGACCTGAACCTTTCTTTTTTGCTGTCAGAAAGAAATGTCAAAAATTTAACAGCAATTTCTTTTTCATTAAATTTAGTTTTATATACCGAGCCATTTCCACCCTCCCCAAGTTTATCACTTTTCTTAAACTTTAATTCGCCAAATACAGTCATAATTCCTTCGTTTTTTTCTATGTGATTATTAAGCAGTTTTAAAACTTCATCTTTTGTCATATTTGCTCCTTTCATTTGTTAGCACTGTCTTCATTTTCCTAATTTTAACACATGTTATATTAAATTTAAAAACATTACTATTTTTATGATAAAATGATATTAACAAATAATTTGTAGTAGTTTTATAATCTATTAATCAGCAGAAAGGAACGTGAAAAAAATGCATTGGTATAATACTAGTAATTTACCATCAAAAAATTATATATGCGGGCACTGTAATAACGACATTAGTTCTAATAAGGGTTATTATTTAGCAAACAGTCATAATAGTGGCATGAGTGGAAACGGATATGTATATGTTTGTCACAAGTGCAATAAGCCAACTTATATTAGCGGTTCATTACAAGTGCCAGGAGCAACTTACGGCAAAAAATATGATGAACAAATATTTAATGGAGATAAATTATTGTTTCAATTATACGAAGAAGCTAGAAATAATATGAAAGTAATGTCTTTTACTTCTGTTGGTTTATGCTGCAGAAAACTATTAATGCATATTGCAGTGAACTGTGGAGCTGAAGAAAATTTGAAATTCATTGATTATATAAATTATTTAGACAAAAATAATTATATACCAAAAAATGCCAAGATGTG
Source organism: Erysipelotrichia bacterium (assembly GCA_012520255.1). Taxonomy (GTDB): domain Bacteria; phylum Bacillota_I; class Bacilli_A; order Erysipelotrichales; family Erysipelotrichaceae; genus UBA1783. The sequence continues at coordinate 34,399 of JAAYOQ010000020.1, forward strand.
GGTAGACATTATAAGAGATAAAGGCAACGAAGCTAATCATGAAATTATGCTTTTAGACCAAGAAGATGCAAAAAAATTACTTACATTTATAGAGATATTAATAAGTTTAATATATGATATGCCATATATAGCTAAAAACATTTAAAAGAAGTAATTATTTTATAATATTTGAGAGGTAATTATTCTATGTCAAAACAAAACATAATTTACAAAAGAACTGATGTTCAAAATAGAATACTAGATTTAGAGGAAAAATATATGAACTGTCTAGAAAATATATTTACTTCAAGAGTGTTTATTGAAGATTTAAAGCGAATCGAAACTGAAACACAAGAATACTACGATACATTAGATGAAGTGTGGGGAAAGAAAAATAAAGTCAAAGAAGTTTCAGAACGCTTATTAAGACACCACATATATTTAAAATTTTCAAGCAACGCAAAATTCTATTCCTCTCCTATAAGTTGTGATATTGCGTTAGAATTAAGCGATGTTGTCCTAAATATAGATGTTAAAACTATTGATAAAGTAGGAAACTCTGGCGAATTATATACAACTCAATTTGAGCACAATCAGACATCCTTTCTTAATAAAAAAGTCTTATCATCAGGCATATTTCCGGGCTTTACCGTGAAATCTAATCTTAACGCAATAGATCCTCGAACAAAAAAACCACTTCTAACATTCTTGGTGAAAATAGGTTATTCAGATGATGGGCGAGGTATATTTAATTTTATTAACAGTTCCCAACACCCTAGTCTCGTAATAACCTGTTTACCAAATGGTGCATTAAGCAATCTATTCGACAATGATTTATTTAATAATTTTAAAGATTATATATATTACGATGCTCCAAATGGAGCTTATTATAAACCAAGATTTATTACAAACAAAGATGAATTTTCAGCATTGACAAACGAAAGTAAATTCACAAAAATAGAACAAGTTACTGACATTCCTGAAACATGGAAAAGAGTGTTATGGTCAAACAAAATAGGTTATTTTGATTCCAAAAACAAAACATTATGGTGGACAGTAGAAAAAAAGAAAGGCAGGCATTGGGACATATATCTGTATGCTGTAAAAAAAGGAAACACAGCAAGATTTAACGACGAATGGCTAGAAGAAAGATATAATTCGAATAATAAACTATGGCGTGGAGTTAGAAAATACTACAAAATATACGATATACTAAAAAAGAATCACAATTAATTGGATTCTTTTTGGGTAATCGAAATCTTTTAGGGTCTTAACTTTTAGGGGGACTTTTAGGGTCAAAAAAGCAAAATAAATAATCCACTGCATTTTATATGACCACCACAATATATACATGTTAGTTTGGTTGCTTAAGGGTTAGAATAATATCAAAGGATTTTCAGAAGCTATTAATAGTATTTATATTTTCTATATCTTCTTGTTCGATATTCTGAACTATTGTGACAAAATCTTTTATTTTCATATATTGACTCACTTCATATGGTTTTTTATCTCAGTAAAATAATACAATATGAAGGTTTTTTATTGTCCCCATTAAAACTTAAAGGGTATCCCCACGAAAACTTAAAGGTTGTCCCCGCTATGATAAAAAAAAGGTTTTTTTAATACCAACCAAAAATTAAAGAGCCAGCAATACATACTTGTATTATATGGGGTTACAACCACAAAAAAAGAAACGATTTTGCTCTTCGTTTCTTTCGCTTTTTGTAAAGTTTTAGGGTCTTATTTCATTTTATTCCATATCCATCTCACCCTAAAAGTGACCCTAAAAGATTGAAACAAACCCTAAAATTTCTCGGTTACCCTTCTTTTTCTTTTTTTTCTAATTCATCAAATATTCCTTTAGCAATCATTTCTGCAAGTTTAACTGGAACAGCATTTCCTATTTGCCTATACAAGATATTTAAACTTCCTACGAAGCGGTATTCCATAGGAAAAGTTTGAAGAATAGCGCATTCTCTAGCACTTAGCCTTCTTTCTTTGTTTATATGAATTTCAGGACTAGTTGCAGTTATTGTATCACTAGGCCTATCCCAATTGGTAATTCTTAAAGATTGTTCAAACTTTATTTCTTTTTCTATCATTGTTGTAACTTGGTCATCATATTTATCATCGAATCCAAGGATTTTTTTCAATTCCCACCAATCAGATGGTTTTGGAATGCTTCCAGAATTATTATCTTTTCTAAACCAATGCCCAGCAGTGTGCTTATAGCCAAAATGGTCATCAATTCTTTTTGTAGTATACCCTGCTTTAGAGCGCCACTTTTTAAGATAATCACAGATTTCATGTTGATTAACATCATACTTTCTGCCCCAAAATTTGTCATAGACATTAGTTGAAGCAACATGATTATAAACTATGGTTCCATCTTCAAGATTAATAGGTTCCTTACTTAATGGTATATCGCTTAAAAAACCTATCGCTTCTTCTACTGTAACTTGTTTTTTTAATGTAGATTTATCATCATACTTTTTACTATCAATCCAATGAGTCTCTTTTGGAAATGGATTTTCTAATCCCAATCTGTTTCCAACAATAATAACCCTTTCTCTTGCTTGTGGGATTCCATATTCAGCAGCATTTAGTAATCTTGCATCCACTTTATATCCAATAGATTCAAAATCATTTTTTATCATTTCAAAAACTTTTCCTTTACCCATGGATAAGATTCCTTTTACATTTTCTGCAACAAAAAATTTTGGGTTTTTATCTTTGATTATTCTAAGCATTTCTTTATATAAAAAATTTCTTTCATCTTTCATGCTTCTTTTGTTGTTGGCTATCGAAAAACCTTGGCAAGGGAATCCTCCTATTACTAAATCAGCACCATTTGGAATGTTTTCACTTTTTATTTTAGTTATATCACCAAAAACTATATGATTGCCAATGTTCAATTTATAAGATTCGACTGCTTCTTTAAAAAAGTCATTTGCCCATACTATTTCAAATCCCGCATTTATAAAACCTATGTCCATGCCTCCGGCACCAGAAAATAAAGAAATTACTTTGTATTTTTTTTCCATTTTTTCTCCCTTCCAAAATCATTATACTATTTTTAATAATTATTTGCAACACTAGCATTATGACAATAAATATTTCTACTTTATTTCCAATTTACATATAGTATTTTGGTGTTGTTATAATTTTTAACAATTGCATTTTTTTGATTAAATATTTTACATAATACTTCTGCTATTTTTACTAATATTTTTGAATTGATTGTGAGAAGCTCTAAGGATAAACTGTTATTATCAAACACTGTATTGTCAGTAGAACAATAACAGTTGCTACTAGTTAAAAACTACCAATTGTCATTTTTTTAATACACCCATCAGTATCATTAACTGACTTTTCCTTATAAAAAAAATTGCTTTTAATCTTACTAGTAAAGTTATCATTTTCTTTTTTATTAACCGTTTCAGTCAATCTTTCAGTCCAATCAATAAATTCTTTTTCTTCTGGTATAGTTGTATCTTTATCAATAGACAATATAATTACTCCTCCTGTCTTTTTTATACTTTTAATCTAACCAGTCAAATATTTTTTCTAGTTTAGACCATTTTAAAATGATGATATCTTCTATCTTTATCTTCTAATATTAATATCTACTGTCTGAATATGCACTTTATCACCAAAGCGTTCTTTAATAACCATCTTTTTTACATCTGAATCTTTTTAAAATTATTATTTGCATTATTTTAAGTTGAATTTGTCTTATAACTTATACTTTTTTTTACAATCACATAATACAATAGTTTACCTATCTATATTGGCCGTTTTTTTGGACACTGATTAAGAACTAGACTTTTTAGTATTTCTATATGTTTTATTATTGTGTTAAACTTTATCTAATAAATAAAAGTTTAATGAAAAAGCTGATTTTCCATCAATTTAAATTAACGAGGTGAATTATATGAGAGAATGTTCCATACATATGAATTTTAAAGGTGAAGATGATTTTTTTGATCCAATAAGAGCAAAACAGTATAGTGAACTGATAAAAAAACTGAACATCAAATATATCAACACCAAATGGAATGAAGAATTATATTTCAAGCCAAACAGACCAGATGTTATATCTGTAAAAAAGATTAGAGATTTCTGTAAAGAAAACAATGTTACAGTCACTTCTTTCCATTATTTTGGACCCGTTTTCCAACACGATGGTCTTGACCAGAGTTTTTGTCGTGGACTGATGAAACAAAGTATCGATTTATATCGTATATTAAAACCTCAAGTAATGGTTGTTCATCCAGGCAATCTGTCACTGGGCAGATCTTCAGAACATAAAAAAGCCTACAATGAAGCTTTAAAAATATTTACACCTGAACAGATTCATCAGATAATTGTAGATAATTTCCGTTATTTTGGCGATATTGCTCAAGAGAAAGGCATTAAAATTGCCTTGGAAAATATCTTCGGTGGTAGATTCTACAGTCAAATAGATGAATTAGTTAAACTGGTCAATGATATAAATCATCCAAATGTTGGTTATTGTTTTGACTGTGGTCATGGAAATATTGATAAGATTAATCATGCTGAAACAATTAGAATTATGGGTGATAAACTATTTGAATTACATCTACACGACAATGATGGTACCAGTGACAGTCATTTACCAATTGGTTTTGGAACGATTAATTATATTGAAATAATACAAGCTCTAAATGAGATTAATTATCAAAATACTGCTACCTTTGAATTCTTTCGCTGGCCTTTGGAAGATCGAATTGAAGGAGTAAAAAATGCCATTGAATTATGGCAAGCATTAGAAAATATAGCTGAACAAGGATATAAAAATAAACAATGGAAATAGATTTTAATTGATTATCTATTCTATTGGCATTTTAAAAATAGCATTATCTTGAAAATCATTTCTTAAAAAAGTACAATTATACTGATAAGAAGGTATCTATAAGGGAATATTATATGAAAAAGCATTTTATAAAACAATTTATTAAAATAGTTATTACTTTATTTTTTTCTTTTTCTCTACTTTTTACTGTTCATTATTTTACAAAAAAAAGTAGAATTGTTAAACCTGTTACTATTGTACCAAGTTATGAGATTATAGAAGATTTAGGTTATTACAAACCATATCGTCGATTTCTATTTGAAAATATAAATATTGCCAGAGCCGCAATTTCCTTAGCCACAATGGACAACTCAAATGGCAGGGACAGACTGTGGTTTACACGTTGGGGTTTAAGTGATTTAAAAAAGTATGTCGGTATTCCAGGTTATTGTCCCGAAACATTTATTAAAATAGCTCCTCAATTAACCGACATTCTATACTATATGGACTACTCCAAACACAATACTGGTAGATGGTGCAAAACTTCATATTGTCTATATGCCAGTTGCGATTTTAATGTTGCTTTAGCAGTCTGGTGGAGTGGCGCTGATGATAATTTCCCCGCTTACCTGGGACGTATGGGAGAGTTTGATCCAAACTTTACTTCTGGACAAACCGGCTATTTAATTCACAATTACAGTAAGGATAAGTGGATTCAGGTACAACCGGGTTCTAAAGTTCTACCTGGTGATATTGCACTGGGAAGAAATGAAGAAGGATATATCTGTCACATATGGATGTATTTAGCAACCTGGGAAAATGGACGATGGTTAGATAATTCATTAGTCCAGGAAAAATTCCCCAATACCAAAGCTAACAGATATGAAGGCAGTTATGAACATTATTATGCCAAAGTAGGTTATGATGAAAACCCCTGGTTAAGTTCAGCCTATATTTTTAGATTCACAGGTATAATAGATGAAACCAGTGAATTTAAAGCAGTCAGATAAATATTATGGAAAGGAAAAACTAACCATTTAACTATTTTTCCTCTTCTTATTTTTGCAAATTTATTAAGATTATTAAAACATAAAAAAATTATTCAAATATGTTTATTGATTTATAAAGAATTACTTCTTTTCTATTTTGAATAATTTTTTATTGGTTTAATTAAAACTTTCAGCCTTCCACTATTTTTTTATTATTTTCACTTTTTTTAAATGGATTTTTAAAATAGGTATTTACTAATATCGCCATAACAATACCTATTGTAGTATCTAAAAATCTATTCATCGCAAAAGTGATCGGCAATTGCCCTGCTCGGTTAATAACTATTGACAGATAAACCACACATCCGGTACCAACTGAGCCTGGCCTTTTAGAATAGACACAACTATAAATTACCGGGATTAAAAATATCGCAATTAATAAATTACGTATAATTTGATTTTCTACTACATAAACATAATATTCAAACATTAAAAATAGACATCCTACTATCGCTCCAACTATCGTTGCCACAAATCTATTTAATCCTACTCTAAAAGAATTTTCAGAATCTTTCTGCATACATAAAACAGCGGCAATAGCCGAATAAAAAGGAACACTTTTTTCCCTTAGTGAACTTATTACTAAAGATAAAAATACCGCTACTATCGTTTTAATGGTTCTTAATCCAATAAATGGTTTTTTCATATTTTTATTATACTACAAATAATCATCTTTAGTTTCCTATGATTGTGTTATCTATTGGATATTTTTCTATAAAAATATATAATTAAGAAGGAAATTGGGGGTAAATACGATGATTTATGAACAAGTAACAAATAATGAAGAAATAACTTCCTATATAAATAAAGCCAATGAAATTATGAAGGCGGCAGGCTATACTGATCACTCAAAAATACATACCACTTTTGTAGCTGCCAGAGCTGGCTATATTCTAAGACACTTTGATGGCAGTCAGCATGAAATAGATTTAGCTAAAACTGCAGCCTATATGCATGATATCGGCAATTCAATAGCTCGTAAACATCATGCTGAATATGGAGCTTTATTAGCTAGGGACCTGTTAAAACAAATTGATATCTCTTTAAAAGATACCATTACTGTTGTTGGAGCTATTGCCAACCATGATGAAAGCACAGGAGTTGTTATTGATAAAATTACTGCCGCTGTGATTATCGCTGATAAAAGTGATGTTAGAAGAATTCGGGTTCAAAATTTCAATCCAGTCAACTTTGATATTCATGACCAGGTAAACTATTCAGTACTGAAAAATGAACTTACAATCAATGATGAAAATAAAAGCATCAATCTTCATCTAGAAATTGATACTGAAATCTGCTCAATGTATGAATATTTAGAAATCTTTATGGACAGAATGCTGATGTGTCGAATGGCAGCTAAAACATTTGACTGCTCTTTCCACCTGTATGTAAATTCAACAAAAATCCTGTAAATAAAAATTCACAATCTTAACCTTAAAGGGAAAACAAACATTTGTCTTCCCTTTTATTTATTAGTCACTAACTTGTTTGGGGCATATGATATAAACAAGTTTTACTGAAACATGTTTTCACATACTAAAAATTAGAAATTGTTTTTAAAAATTCACACTCGCCTGTAACTCTATATTCTCCATAATTGGCTGGAACAAGAAAAGTATCACCTTTTTTATATGTCAGATTTTCAATCATCCCTTCTCCATCTAAGAAGTTGATGATTTGATAATCTCCATCAGTATTAAAAACTAATTCATGTTCACCTTTGTAATGCTCTACTTCAAAATATTCACATGAACATATTACATTATTATTACTTGATTCTTTATCATGTTTGTATCTCATACTGGGAACTGTTTTAACTACATCAAGAGCTTTATCAATATGAAGTTCTCGCAAATTACCAAATTTATCACGACGATTAAAATCGTACAGTCTATATGTTAAATTTGAGTTTTGCTGGATCTCACAAATTATATTTCCAGCACCAATAGCATGTATTGTTCCTGCTTCAATTAGAAAATAATCGCCTTTTTTTGTTTCAACCTTATTTAGAACTTCCAGAATTGTGTTGTTTTCAATTCTTTCTCTTAATTCATCGATAGAGACTTTTCTGTTAACACCATAATAAATATACGAGCCTTCCAAGCTTTCCATTATATACCACATTTCTGTTTTGCCTAAATCCTGCTCAACTATTAAAGCATACTCATCATCAGGATGTACCTGAATACTTAATGAAGATCTGGCATCAATATATTTAATCATAATGTTCAAGTCATTTTTATTTCCTAAGACTTCACTATTATTTTTAAAATACTCTTTTAAATTCATACCTCTATATTTACCACTGTCGATAACAGAAATACCATCCTGATGAACTGACAGTTCCCAAGACTCAGCCATAATATCATCGCTTGATTTTCCATATTCCTCTAAGCGATTTCCACCCCATGGATAATTTTTAATAACTCCTTTTAATTTGATTATCTCCATATTTATCTTCTTTCTATCTTCTTTAATACTTTGTTTACACTATTATTATAAGCATAATCTACTTAGTTTCAACGTAAAATCGATTTATAATTTTTTTACCAAGCACTAAAAAATGCTCTTTTTAGAGCATTTTTCTGTCTTTTGAAAGGTCTTTATCATTCAGCAGCCAGATTATGAGCAATCTTTTCATAAATAAACCTGATCAGCTCTGTCTGCTGTTGGAAATCACCGATTGCTTTATTAGGAATAACAAACGAATTGCTTCCACCATAAAATATTACAAGAATGTGCTTTAATGGAATAACATTCTCAATATTTTTATATTCAATAACTTTTCCAGCAACTATAAAATTGTTTTCTTTAAAGTCAACTTCTACTTCTTCAAATTTTGCGATATTCATTTTACTGACAAAATTAATGTTGATACTACGAAATAAGAAAGCTTTCCATATTTTATCACTTAAAAAGAAAAACCACAGCAATGCAAAAGCAACTCCAATTACAACATAAAGCAGGTTAGTATAAAGTTTAAAAAATGTAAATGAAAATAGAAGTAATAAAGGAATAATTACCCTTAACCACCATCCTATATTTCTGTTCTTTTTTGAATTTGAAATGATAAAGCGTAAATACTCTAAATAATCTTCTGCTTCCAGTTTAAAAACAATTTTCATAAAAGTACATCCTTTAAAAAGAGGGGGTTATTCACCCCTTACCTCTTTATTTTTTTCGATAAAACGTTTCGTAATCAGATGTGGTCTTGTAATTGAAGAACCAATACAAATCATATCAGCACCAGCGTTAATCAAATCTTCAACATCCTTTACTTCCCACACTGACCCTTCAGCATTAACTGGTAATTTACAATGTTTTTTAATCTCTTTTACCAGTTCAATATCTGGGCCATCAATGTGTTTGAAGACTCCTGATAATGTGGTAGCTAAAATATCAACCATGCCAGTTTCTTCGGCAAAGATACAATCTTCTAGCGTAGCACAATCTGCCATAATAGCGATATCTGGATATTTGTCTTTGATTGATTTAAGCAAGTCATATAACTCTTCTTTTCCACGACAATCACGAATTGTACAATCGAGAGCTAAAATATCACAACCAGCCTCGATAACTTCAGAAGCAGCTTCCAAGGTTGGTGTAATAATAATATAATTGTCATCCTCGTGGCTAGGATCAATTACCTTATTTAAACCGACTATTGGAAAATCACCTAATTCTCTAATGGCACGAATGTCTTGAGGCCAGCAGGCGCGAATAGCTTCTGCTCCCCCCATTAAGACAGTCTCAGCCATGACCTTCATATAATTTGCACCATATAAAGGGGTATCTTCATAAGCCTGACAAGAGATGATTAATTTTCCAATTAACTTCTTAACTACCTCTTTCATTTAATTTTAAGGTGCTAAGAATCCTGTGAAGTAACCAACAATAGCCACAACTAAGTACAATAAGATAACTTTCATTGCACTCCAGTTTTTCTTAGCCATTAACCAGTAAGTAAGCATTGCTGTAACGAAGACAGGTAATTTTGGCCATACACCGTTTAATAACTCATGTAAGTCAACCAAAACAACATCATCTCTTATAAACTTGAAACCAATGTTTACATTAGCATAAGCACAAGCGATACATCCTACAACAATCAGACCTACAGTATTTAATGCAGTAATAATGTCATCCTTTAAATCATTTCCTAAAATCAGTTCTGCAGCATTAGCACCAAGTTCACAGCCCTTCTTGAATAAGAACCATGTAACTGGAATCATAACGCCAAGGAATACTACCATATAGAAAATCGCACCAATTGGAGAACCATCCTGTGTCAATCCACAAGCGATAGCCAATAAGATTGGAATGAATGTTCCTGGCAGTAAAGCATCACCGATACCAGCAAACGGACCCATCAATGCTGATTTAATCGCCGTGATTAATTCATCTGGTACATCTGCTCCTGATGCCTTTTCAGCTTCCATACCTAGTACAATACCAGGAATGATACATCCTAAAAATGGCTCAGTATTAAAGAATGGAAGATGTCTTGCCATCAATTCTTGTTGTTTTTCTTTATCACCCGGATATAAGTCTTCACGTAGTAAACCAAACATTCTTACCAGTGCAGGAGCCTGCATTGTTTCTGGCTGGTATAATGCCAGGTTAAAGCACATCCAGTTGATATAAGCATTTTTTATCATTTTATCTGTTAATTTAATTTCAGACATTATACTGCGCCTCCTTTCTTAGCAGCTCTGCCAATTTGGAATTGGATTAAAGCAATTACCAGTGCGAACACTAAAACAGTGATCATATCAGCACCTAATGCTCCAACAAGAGCAAAACCGAAGGTGAAATAAATTAAATCTGTTGGCTTCTTGACCATCAGTTTTAACAGGATAGCAAACCCAACTAAGCACATTGGGTTACCGAAAATTGTCATGATGTCGATTAACCATTGTGGTGAATTCTTAACAATCCATTCAATACCTGCCTGTCCATAGTAAATACAAACAAAAGTAGGAATAAAACGGAATAAGAATTTAACACCATTACCCCAAATAGGGACCCAAACTGCTTCTTCAAGTTTTCCTTCTTCAACCATTCTCTTCTGGATGTTTACAGGAATCATAGTCATAGCAAAGTTTGGAGTAGCCATAATGTTGGCAACGTTAGCTACAATTAGTGACAGTGCAACAGTAGATGCCGCATCCATGTTAGCAGCAACACCTAATGGTAATGCCACATAAGTAGCTAAGTTCATATCTGGTGTGATAGAGCCACCAGGAGTAATCAACCCAATAAAGATTAACTGGATATAAAGTCCAAGTTCCATAGCCTTAGGTATATTACCTAAAATAATACCAATAAACAAGGCAGATACTAATGGACGTCCAATACAATACCAACCTACTAGTCCGCCTCCTAAAAATGGAGTATGAATAAAGGTCAGGTATCCTAATAATGCAATTAAAATTGCTTGAATTAAAGAAATTTGCATTCTAAAATATCTCTCCTTTCTATTGAGTTATGCAAGTTTGTTTTTAACGTCTTTCCAATCCAGACGTTGCATATCTGGAACTGCCTGGAAATAAACTTCAACTCCGCGTTCTTCAGCAAGTTCTCTAAGGACCTTAATTTCTTCTTCAGAAACATAACAGCCATCCATAACAGTTTTACAGCCAGGTCTCATCTGGCATGGTCCAACCATTATATGTTTTGGCAAATCAGGAATCCTGTCAAACAATACTTTTGCGGTCGTTGGGAAACGGAATACAACCATTGTAGATACATTATCAACTACTGCTGCCTTAATATGTTCAATACTGTCTTCGTGAGTATAAACATTAATCGTCATTCCTGGCATAGCAGCTTTTTCAAAGACCATCTTTAAAATAGAATTGGTAGCTGTCATGTCATCAACTACGATAATACGAGACAGTTTGAAATGTTGAACCAGGCGCACCATACATTGACCATGTATTAAACGGTCATCGTTTCTAACTAGTGAAATCAAATTCATCTCTCCTTTCCTGCATTAGCAACTTCACAAAAAACAATAGTTTTCACTCCAATAGCCACATTCTTGAAGTGCTTTTTACTATTTAATTATTACTTATATAATAATTTTCTATTGACTCCATATTACATCTAATTTGCTTTTTTGTAAACGATTTCAAACTAAATTTTCCACTACTTTTTTCACAAACTCTATTATTCAGCTGTTTATAATAGTTTCTATATAACATCATCAGATATCCCATCTTTGATTAAAAAAACCTTCAATTTTAATCTGAAGGTTTAATTTCATCATCATATTTTTGCAATTCATACAATTTCCTATAGATGCCATTTTGAGTTAATAATTCTTGATGAGTACCACTTTCGATTATCTGTCCGTGATCTAAAACAATAATATTATCAGCATGTTGGATCGTTGACAAACGATGAGCAACCATGATTGTTGTTCTTTTCTTCATCAGGGTTTCTAATGCTTCCTGGATTAATTGTTCAGTTTCAGTATCCACATTAGCAGTTGCCTCATCCATTACCAGAATTGTTGGATCTATAACTAATGTTCTGGCAAAAGACAATAACTGTCTTTGACCAAATGATAAATTTGTTCCTCTTTCAGTCAGCATTTCATCATATTGAAGAGGCAGATTTTCAATAAATTGATGCGCATTGACGGCCTTAGCTGCTTCTTTAACCTGTTCAATAGTAACATTCTCATTTAACAATCTGATATTAGATTTAACATCACCGGTAAAAATAAAGACATCTTGCTGAACCTGGCCTATCGCTTTTCTAATCTGATTTAAAGACATCTCTTTAATATTGATATCATCAATCAGTATCTCTCCTTTTTGAATATCATAATAACGACCGATCAGATTTAATATCGAAGATTTCCCAGCTCCTGTAGCTCCAACAAAGGCTACCCTTTGTCCTGGCTGTATCACAAATGATACATCTTTTAAAACCCAGTTTTCATTTTCATATGCAAACCAGACATTTTTAAATTCAATTTTACCCTCAATTTTTTCAGGTCTGATTGGATTATCAATTTCCTGAATCACACTTTTTTCATCTAACAGGGTGAAAATCTTTTCAGCAGAAGCAAAAGCATTCTGTAAGGTTGAAAGTTGTTGAGCAATCTCCTGAATCGGCCAGAAGAATGAACGAATATAACTGATAAAAATATATAACACACCGACAGTTAAAGTATCTGACAACACATAATGAGAACCCTTATAGACTATTCCTATCAGGGCAAGGTTGGCAATTAAACTTGTTAAAGGTCTGAAAATAGCATGAACAAATAATTCTTTGATTCTGGTGTTATATAAGTCATCACTTTGTTTTTCAAATTGTTGGAATTTTTCTTTTTCTCTGGCGAAAATCTGAATCAGTTTCATACCTGAAATATGTTCACTTAAAAAAGTATTTAAATGTGATATTTTAGTTCTTACAATACGATATACTCTTCTGGAAATATTTCTAAAAACACTGGTTGAAACAAAAATCACCGGCAGATAAATAAAGGCAATGATAGCAAGTCTACTATTTAATACTAACATTACAACTGCATACCCTGTAATCATAGTAAAGTTTCTAATTAAATTAACCAGTATATGTGAAAACATTCTATTTAAAGCTTCAACATCATTGGTAATTCTAGTGTCTATCTGACCAACTGGATGAGTATCAAAAAATCTCAGAGATAAGGTCTGAACATGTTCAAAAAGCTCATTACGTATATCGTAGATAATATTTTGTCCAGTAATCAGCAATATATAGCTTTGCCCTGAATCGATAACAGCATTTAAAACTAAAACAATCAGATAGATCATACCTATCATAAAGATTCCTTTATAATCTGAACTTCTTAATATTTTTAAGTCTTCTTTTAACAACAATTTCCCTTCCAGCAAATTGCCACTTCCATCAGCGATTATAATTGCCCTGTCAGTTTTTAATGCTTCATCTTTTATACCGGCATCATTTTTTTCAACTAACAGCTGAACCTGTCTGATATTCAGATTTTCAAAATAGTAATACTCCTCATCACATAACACTATTTGACAATAATTTACAACCTCATTTTCTTTAAAATCCTTAGTTAAAAATAAGCCCTCATAAGATAAATCAGCTTCTGTTTCATCGACAATTGCATAAGTTCTATCATAACCTTCAATATAGGTATCAATAGCTTGTGCTATTAACATCGGCCTGATCAATTCAAAAGCAGTGACCACAAAAATCATTATTATCGCCACAATGAACCTGCCTGAATAAGGCTTCATATAGTCAAATAGCCTTTTAAATACACTACCGGAATAAGAAGTAATAACTGTTTCTTTTTCTATTTTAGCCATTTAATTACCTCCCTTTTCGGCAGTAGTTAACTGTTTTTCCAGCTGTTGCTTTTCTACCAGCTGAGCAAACAAACCTTTTTTGTCAAGAAGTTGCTGATAAGTGCCATATTCAGCTACTTTTCCATCTTCTAAAAATAAAATATGCTCTGCTGATTGAACTGTCGATACACGATGAGCAATCATAATTGTGGTTTTATTTTTTCTAATCTCTTTAAGATTATTAATAATCGTATCCTCTGTATCAGTATCAACTGCACTTAAAGAATCGTCCATAATTAAAATTGGACTATCTTTAATTATGGCCCTGGCAATAGAAATTCTCTGTTTCTGACCACCAGATAAAGTGACCCCTCTTTCCCCTGACATCGTTTCGTATTTGTTAGGAAAGCTCATAATATTGTCATGAATATCAGCTATTTTACAAGCTTCATATATCTCTTTATCAGTAGCGTCCAACTTACCAAAAGAGATGTTTTCTTTCAAAGTTTCAGAAAACAGAAAATTATCTTGGGGAACATATCCAATATTAGAGCGCAATACCTTCAATGGAATATCTTTAATGTTGTTTCCATCAATATAAATATTTCCACTTGTAACATCATAAACTCTAGTTATCAGATTAACCATCGTTGTCTTTCCACTACCGGTTCTACCTAATATCGCAAACATTTCTCCCTTATTAATTCTGATATTGATATCTTCTAAAACCAAAGGTAAGTGATCTTCATATCTGAAGTCTACCTTTTCAAAAACAATTTCTCCTTTTATCTGTTTTACATCAACCATATTTTCACTATCTTTAATTTCTACCTTAGCATCAAATATTTCATCAATTCTTTTTAGTGAAGCACTGGCTTCAGAAAAAACAGTGACAATATCTCCAACAATAAACATCGGCCAGAATAATGTTCCAATATAGGAAGCAAAAGTAATAAACTTACCTAAAGTAATATCACCAATCAAGCAGTAGTAACCACCCAATATAATAGCTACAACATATGAAAGACCAATAAAAGTTTCTAAAACAGGCCAAAAAATTGAACGTAAAATAGAGATATCAGCATTAGCTTTACGATTATTGTCATTTATTTTCTTAAAGTATTCTAACTGTTCTTTTTGTTGAACAAATGCTTTTATTACTCTTATCGCCGTTACAGATTCCTGTACAGCATCATTTAAATCACCAAAAGCTTTCTGTTTAACAAGGAATTTTTCATCAAATTTTCTTCCTGAAATAATGCTGAATACAGCAATAAGAAGCATCGGTATCAATGCTAATAAGGTTAATGAAAAGCTTACATAGCTAATCATTCGATAAACAACCATAATCGTTATAACCACAGTATCAAATGACATAATAACCGCAAAACCGATTGCTCCTTCAATGGCATCTAAATCATTGGTAAACCTGGTCATAATATCACCAGTCTTATTCTTATTAAAAAATGACTGTGATAAAAGCTCCAATTTTTCAAAAATATCTTTTCTTAAATTATTAATTATCTTTTGACAGGTTCCAAAAATAAAATAATGCCAAAAGAAACGAAAAACAGCGATAGTGATAGATAAGACAATCATCAAAAGAACTTTTTTATCAATACCTGATGAATCAATTGTATGAGAAGTTAAACTATCAGTAATATCACCAATAAATAAGGGAATGTATAAATCCAGATAATCCACTATTAAAAGAGCAATTAAACCTAAAAGATATAAATGCTTATTTTTATAAACGTGGTAAAACAATCTATTCTTTCTTATTTTTTCCATTAATAATTCTCACTTTCATTTGATAAATGAACTTAATAATTATAACATAATCAATTGTATTGTTATCACTTATCTTTTAATTAAAAAGCAATACCATCTAAAAAGCCAATAGAATTACTCTATTGACTTCATTAATCATGGTTTTTACTGTTTTAAATTATATATATCTATCTTTTTTTGATGTTGTTCTAACAGTAGTAAAAATAATGATGTAAATCAGCACTACTAAAGCTAACCACAAATTATATAAATCTACTGATGGATCAAATAAACAGTAATCATATAATCCATGCAATAAAACTGCTAAAAACAAACCAGTTGCTTTATATATTTTGGCAGAATGCAGTTTACCCTGATTAGCGACCATCTTGGCTTTAGCATAATATGCTCCCATAACAACACCAAAACAGACATGAGCCGGAATAGCGGTAAAGGCTCTAAGATAAGCTGTTTTTAGACCATAGGAGTAAACATATAATATATTTTCCGAAATCGCAAAACCCAAAGTCACAAAAACTGAATAAATTAATCCGTCATAAAGACAATTAAAGTGTTTGCTTTTCCAAGAGAAAAGATTTAAAAACAAAAATTTTGTTCCCTCCTCAATTAAAGCCACACCAATAAAAGCCTCAATCAGATAGAATAACGTATTTGGATAATCAAAGATTTCATATAAAAGATTATCCGCAAACGTCTCTAAATAGAAAGATGCTATAGTTGCCAAAAAACCACCAAACATCATTAAAGCCAATAACCATAAAGGTTCTTTTTCTTTCCTGTCTCTTACATACAGATAGACTGCATATAGTAGTCCTGGTACAACCGCTGCGATTGTTAAAACTTGATAATAATCCATATTGTTCTCCTAATCTATTTTAAAAGTTTTAATTTTTCATTTAATTTACTATAAATATTTTCTCTAAACCACTTTTCATTAGAGACTTCAACTGCTTTTTTTAATTCAAACCATCCCACTTCACTATTTTCATCTTCCTTATTAACAATGGTCTCTGTTTCATCAGCTTGCAGTAAATATGTAATATTTAAATGCACATGAGTAGGAACATATTCACCATTTTTAAAATGTCCATCAACCGATAATATTTCTAACGAATATATATCCTCACTTAATGCTTCAACTACCTCCAGACCACTTTCCTCTTTTACCTCTTTTATAGCTACTTCTAATAAATCCTGTTGACCATCGGCATGACCACCAAGCCAGGCCCATGAATCATATAGATTATGATAAGCCATTAATAACTTATCTTTATTTTTATTTAATACCCAGCCTGAAGCCGTCATATGAGCAATTAGATTGGTGCGATAAAAAATATCATCATAATCTTTCAGATAAGAAAGGATAATATCTTTATCCACTTTTTCCTGTTCATTAAAAGGCTTATATTCTTTTATCTGACAAATTAATTTATTTTTCATATTCCAATTATAACAAATACCAAATCAATAATAAATATAGACACTAAATACTACAGTGTCTATATATTTAATTTCTATAGATTTTTCAATCTGTTAAAAGCATCAATTATATCTGAAAAAATGTTTGTATTAATTGAATAATAATGAGAGGTTCCTACTTTTTTAACCTTCACCATCTTTTTGCCTGTCAACTCCTTCATATGATATGAAAATGTCGGTTGTGAGATATTAAAATGTTCAAGTAAATCCTTTTGATTCATTTCTTTTTTCTCCAATAGTAAAGCAATAATTTTAATTCTACTATCATCAGCTAAAGCTTTGAAAAAATCCGCTAATTCTTTATATCTCATAAAATCCCTCCTAAAACAACCCCAATTTAATTTATTCTACATTATAAATCAATAATATTCAATTATTTGTACAGTTTTATTTTTTTATTGCACGACAAATAATGTATTAAATATAAAACTGGTCTACTTTTCAATTAATAGATAAACCTTTATTTAAACTTTTGATAGGAAAGTAGACAGAATAAAGGTAGAAACCATTGGTCTCTACCTTATAACTTAGTTTTTAGACTTTTTTGTTATTTCGTATATTGAATCTTATATTTTCATATATAACTTTTTAATATATTCATTTTTATATACATTTAAAATAACAATTAGAATCAATGAGATTATC